>CADBCC010000017.1 GCA_902793125.1 uncultured Ruminococcus sp. | reverse complement strand
GTTTTTAGCCCGCCGCGAAGATGAAACATAATCTCTTTACGTGAACCCCACAAACGAGGCAGGTGTTTTCTATTAATAAAACCTCGCCTATCAGCTCCATAGAAAAGAGGTACTCCACACGGAGTGCCTCTTTTTTACATCGGAACAGAGATTATAGACAGGCTCAAAACAATCAGCGAGCGAAGCGAGCAGGGCTCCCAACAGGATAATATCCTGTTGGGAAGAGGAGAAGTTGCGGCGTTCACATCGCGATTAATCCTTTAATCGCAGTGAACAGAGCAAACGACGACGAATCAGCTCCAAAAAAATCGCTTAGACAAGCCATTCATTGGTATCTAAGCGATTTTCTTTTTGCCATTTTATTCTATTTTAGGGGAATTGATGTGTATTATCCGCGGTTTTTCTCAGAGGGTTGTTGAATAAAGCTGTTTAAAATTTTATAGCTTCGGGACAATTACAGCTTCATCATTCTGTACCCTATGCCGATATGCGTTTGAATCAGCGCCTGCTGGCTATCGTTGAGTTTTTTGCGAAGAGTTGCCATAAATACTCTCAGCGAAGCGTCGCTATTATCTACAGCGCTGCCCCACACATTCTGAATAATAAATTTATGTGTCAGAACTTTGCCTACGTTTTTAGCGAGAAGGCATATCAGCTTGTATTCGATAGGCGTAAGGTGAAGCTCCTCGCTGTCCAGATAAACGCAACCGTAAACATAATCAATTCTGAGCAGACCATTGACAAATTCCGTTTCGGATGTATTATCGGTTTTCATCAGCCGTCTTTGAATAACGCGAAGCCTCGCAAGAAGTTCATCAACAGAAAACGGTTTGGTAAGATAATCATCGGCGCCTTTGTCAAGCGCTGTTATTTTATCCGAATCCTCGCTTCTGGCGCTCACAACTATAATCGGGACGTCGCTCCAGGTTCTGATGTGTTCTATCACCTCTATGCCGTCGATATCAGGCAGCCCAAGGTCTAAAACAATAATATCGGGTTTATGAGAAGCGCTGAGCATAATTGCTTCATTACCTTTATCCGCGGTGATATATCGGTAATTGTTCATTTTCAAGGTAGTTGTTATCAGATTTCTGATAGGTTTATCATCTTCTACTACCAATACAAGATATTCATTCATTTATCTTAACCTTTCCTATCGGCAAAGTAAAACTGACTATCGTTCCTGTCGGATAATTATCGCTTATGGTAATTGTTCCCGAGTGAGCGTTTACAATTGATTTGCAAAGCGAAAGCCCAAGACCGAGGCTTCTGCGGCTATCGGAAAGACGATTGTCGCCCGTATAAAACATTTCAAAAACGTTTTCCTTTTCTGACTGCGGTATTCCTATACCGTTATCGGCAACAGAAATAACAGCAACATCCGAATTCTTTTTTACGCTGACGATTATCTCCGTATCATCCTCGCTGTATTTGACTGCGTTATCAATTAGATTGATTATTACAGATACTATGATATTGGCGTCCGCTATAACAGGAATTATTTCATCACACATATCAATCTTGATTTTGCGGTTTTGATACGTACGCTGAATATGTTTTACAGCCTCCGGAACAATATCATCCAATATCTCCACGGAAAGGTTGAGCTGCATTTTACCGTCCTCGATCCTCGTGGCATATAGCAGATTTTCAACCATTCTTATTAACCACATTGATTCGGAATATATATCAGTATATATTTGCTGCCTCGCGCTGTCGTCAAGAGTATTGCCCGCGGAAATCAATGTGCTGGCGTTGCCTGAAATCGAGGTTAACGGCGTTCGTAAGTCGTGAGAGATTGAGCGCAGCATATTTGCTCTGAGCTGTTCATTCTGAGCCAGAAGCGCGGCCTCTTCCTTTTCCTTTGCGTTCTGCTTTGCGATTCTTATATTACGTTTCAGCTTGTTTGCCAGAGATCCGGCGATAAACGCGGTGATGAACATTGTTACAAAAGTAACGGGATAAGCCGCGTCGTTTGCAGTCAAAGAAAATTTAGGATAGGTAAAGAAATAATTGAACAGCAATACACAAACCAGCGAAGAAATAAGGCAGTATTGAATCCTGGTTGTAATAATTGAGATAACAAGCACCGCGATTATATACAGCATAATAATATCGGTGTCTGTCAGACTGAATGCTTTAAAAACATATCCCACGAGAGTAGCGCAAATCAATACAAAAAGTGACAAACCCGAATCTTTAATAATTGATATAAAGGCGCTCTTTGCTTTTGATGTTTTTGACATTATTATCGCCCCTATTAAATATAGCACAACCGAGTATAGCTATCAACCGTTGTATCGTTTATCAGAATCATTTTTTCTATCTCTTGTTATAAGAATTACTGTTTTTTCTTCAAGCATATTTAAGAACCTATCATATTTATTCATCAGGAAAAAGCCGAGCGCCACACACCCTGCCGAGTATATTATTGTAAGGATTATAATCATATGATCATCTCCTTATAATTTAAAGCTCTTTTGGATATCCTGTAATTCTCCGAGCACAAAAGCAACATCATCGGGTTGAATAACAGTATTAGCCGATGGAATTAAAACTTCGCTGCTGCGTTTTATTGTAAGAATATTAATTCTGTATTTTTTGCGTATATCAATCTGTAAAAGCGATTTCCCGTACCAATCTCTCGGCACTTTCAATTCATAAATATAATAGTCGTTATCAAGATGAAAGAAATCGAGAATATTGTCATAGGCGTATTTTGTTGCGATACGAAAAGCTGTTTGTTTCTCGGGATACACCACTTCGTCGGCGCCGTTACGGAGAAGAAATTTCTTTTGTACATCGTTCGTAGCGCGGGAGATGACTTTTTTCGCGCCGAGCTCGCTTAACAGAGATGTAGTTTCAAGCGAGGATTGAAAGTGGGATCCAAGAGTAACAAAGCATACGTCATAGTCGTTGACGCCCAAAGTCCGAAGGAACTCCTCGCTTGTTCCGTCACCGATTTTTGCGTTTGTTACATAAGGCATAATTTCATTTATACATTCCTCGTTATTATCTACCGCCATAACCTCGCAGCGGAGTTCTTCCATTCGTTTCGCGATATGGGTTCCGAATTGCCCCGCGCCGATAATTAAAACTGACTTCATCGTTATCCCTTCCTTATCCGATTGATATTTTTTCCAGAGGCAGCCGCGAGTTTTTGCTGTTGGACGAGGGCAAAGCGGCATAAATCAGCGTAAGCCCTCCTACTCTGCCGAAGAACATTAAAATCATAAGTATTGTTTTTGACAGGATTGATAATTTTGTTGTAATTCCGAGACTGAGCCCTACTGTACCTATAGCGGAGCTTGTTTCAAAAAGACAGCTTATCAAGGGTAAGCCTTCCGCTATGCTTATGATTATACCGCTTAAAAAAAACAACACCAGATACATAAAAAATACTACGCCTGCCGTACGAACAGTTTCGTCGGATATTCTTCTTTTAAAGCACTGCACATCTTTTTTTCTGCTGAATACCGTTATTGCCGACAAACACAGCACGGCAAAAGTAACGGTTTTCATTCCGCCCGCGGTAGAGCTCGGCGAACCGCCTATCAACATAAGAACTATCATAATCATCGAACCCGATTCGTTCATCTCGGAAAGATTCTGTGTGTTAAAGCCCGCTGTTCTTGTTGTTACAGATTGAAAGAATGAGCTGATTATTTTATCGGGAAGCCGCAGATTACCGTATTCCGTAAAGAAAAAGTACAAAGCAGGCAAAATAATCAGTATAAGCGTAGTAAATAAAACAATTTTACTTTGCAGAGAATAGCGCTTAATTTTGTGTTTGTGTGTTTTTATGTCACTCCACACAAGAAATCCGATGCCGCCGAAAACGATAAGCAACATAATTACACAATTCATATAAATATGGCCGCTGTAGGTCGTCAACGAAGAAAACGGCTTTCGTACGCCCAAAAGGTCAAACCCCGCGTTGCAAAATGCCGAAACGGAATGGAACAGCGAATACCAGATCCCTTTCGCAACACCGAAATCATTACAAAAAACAGGGAAAAGAAGAACCGCGCCTATCAATTCGATGATTACTGCTGTTTTCAGAATAAAACCTGTCAGTTGTACCATACCGCCGACGTGGGGCGCCGAAATTGACTCCTGCATCATACTTCTGTGCCGTAAACCTATCTTCATTCCTGACGCGCGCATAATAGCCAACCCTATTGTTATAACGCCCATTCCGCCGATCTGGATAAGGACGAGAATAACGCCTTGACCGAAAAGCGACCAATACGTTGCCGTATCTTTTACAACAAGCCCTGTTACGCAGGTTGCCGAAACAGATGTGAATAAAGCGTCGGATAAAGAAGTAACACAATGCTTGCGGGAGGATATGGGCAGCATAAGTAAAACCGTACCTACCAATATCAGCGCCAGAAAGCTTAGTATTATAATTCGAAATGAAGTAATACTCCTTCGCTTATTTTGTTTAAATATACGGAGCATTTTTATACCTCTGTTAATACATTTTATTAATCAATTATATCATACAATAAGTAAAAATACTGTTAAGAAACTCCGTCGGATGTTAAGATTGTGTTAAGAAAAACACCTGCCTCGTTTGTTGATTTTTCACATTATAACCTCAATAACCTGATAAAAGCATAAGTTTAGTAAGTTCATTTTAAAAACATAAAAGCCGTATTTATCTCTTTAGAGGACAAAACATCGGGTTGTTAGTGTAGGTTGAACAAAAGCGCGTTTTGGTTTTTGACACATATGCCTATTGTTATAGAAAGTCTGTTGTTGTATAATTACTATGTATAGTTATAAAATGGTATATTGTTTTTTATTATAACTAAAAGGTGATTATATGATTAAGAAGAAATTTATGAAAAAGACTGTGAAAGGAATTGTCTCGCTGCTGCTTGTGCTTACGGTAATGGTCAGTTTAGCCGCGCCGTTTGATATTGTCAAAGCTATTGAGGACTCAACTCCCGCGACAGGCAGCGATATTCATGCTTTCTTGTATTATATTGATGCCCAAAAGAAGCTTTCAAACGGCAGTATAGATACAAAAAATAATCTTGAGCTGATTATTCAGCGCGGCGGAGAGGCGGATGCTGAAAACCGAAACGTTAAAACCGATTTCCGCTATATTAAAAATATTAACTGTACCTCTACCCATCAGATAAACGGTAAACAGAACGGCGAAGGTTTTGTAAAAGACGACCATAGAAACTACAGCGATTACCGATTGTATACTCTTGTTGTAACCTACGAGGGCGAAAGCGCTTCCAAAAAGGACGAAAGTATAGACGCCAGAGCATATATACGTTATTATGACGCTAACGGAAAGCTCCGTGTTTTCTATAATAACTATAATAAAACGCAGTATTACGGAGGCTGTATGTGCAGCTTCAATCAAGTTGCCGCGATGGCGCTGCCAAAACAACAAGAATCAGAATAACATATTTAATTAACGGAGACGGTTACTAAGCCGTCTCCGTTTTGTTGTGTTTCCGCGGATATTTGTGAATATTAACCAATAACGCTGTTCAAAATTTGGTGAATATACCACTACAAAAACGATGACAAATAGTGGTATAATTTACATAGGTATCTCTAAATACTATGAAGAAATTTATGTAGACAAATTTTAATCTGAAAAGGGGAGATAAAAATGAGAAAAGCACACAGATTAAAACAGATAATCTCAGTTTTGCTTACCGTTTTTATGGTTTTAGGCGTTATTTCGGTTGCGCCGACAGCATACGCGGCAGGCAATACATGGAACCCGAGCGGCGGTGTTTATGACATCAGTACGGAGGATGATTTATTCGCGTTTAAGGACTCGCTCGAAAACAGCCAGTACTATGAAGGCGTTAAGGTGAATCTTCTCAGTGATATAAAAATCTCTGACGGCAGAACATACTATTCGCCGGATTTTTATAACAATGACGCTGAATTTTGCGGAGAGTTTAACGGCAACGGGCATACAATTTCCAATATTAATATTGTGTCTTCAGACTCTTATATTACCTCTTTTTTCCCTATGCTGGAGGACGCAACGATTAAAGATTTAACTTTAAAAGATGTCACAATCGAAAACGGATATATTCGTACCGCGGCTTTTGCGCCTGCAACATTCGGGGATGTAAAGATATTAAATTGTCATATTAAGGGTGACTGCTTAATAAGAACCAAGCAGGATATATCAAATTCTTCGAGCTTCCTGGGCGGATTTGTCGCCGATCAATACAACGGCAATCTGGAAATCAAGGATTGTTCAACAGGCGAGAATGTACGTGTTGTAGGAGTGAATAGTTCAGATAAATACGGATATGCCGGCGGTATTCTCGGATATATAAGAAAAGGCGGAAATAACGCCTTGATAAGCAATTGCGTAAACAAAGCCTCCGTAGAATCATGCTATATCGCGAGCGGTATTGTCGGAACGATAACCTCGCAATCCTCGAATCCCAATACGCTGAGAATTATTGATTGCGCCAACTATGGTCAGATTTCCGACAGCTCTAACGGAAACAATGAGCAGATGATCGCGGGTATTTTATCCGAATGTTTTCATGATTCCTCGGCCTACATTGACAGATGCGTAAATCACGGCGACATTACGGTTAACGGACAAAGCGGTAATCCCAGCGGCGGAATCATCGGATACGCGGCTAACTGCGTTGTGCAAAATACATATAATACGGGAACCCTGACGGCTGCGAACGCGAATGCCTTGGGAGGTATCATCGGTCAGTTCAGAACAGAACAAATCGAGATCCCTTCCTATATCGGAGGCACCGAAACCATCTACTATCCCGAACAATTCAACACATTGATGAACTGCTATAACACAGGCAGTATTGTCGGCGGAAATTCAAACTATGTAGGCGGTGTTTGCGGTATTATTCAGGATGTCAGCTCCACATCGGGAAACTCCGTTATGGAAAACGCGTATAACTTCGGAGCGATAAACGGAGGAGTAAAAGCCGGAAACGCCTGCGCGGAAATTCAGAATACTTCCGTGAACAATATTTTCTCGCCTGACGGTACAAGTTGTATTACAAGAAATTCAGGATCCGCGGTCAGCACATCTAATATAGGATATTTCACATCCGCGAATACTGACGGAGTAATATATCCCGCTACTATGACAACAAATCAGAGCGAGAGTATCTCAAGTCAACCTCTTAGCGGAAACCTGCTCCAAACATTGAACAAATGGGTAAGCGATAAAAACGCCGAGCTTGAAGGAGACGGAAATAATTACCGCTACCTTACCTGGAAAATGACTAATCCCGCTTCCGAGGACGGTTCTAAAGGCGTAACGGTTCATCCGATGTTCGGAGTTGTGGTAGAGCAGACTCTGAACTTTCACGTAAACGAGCCTGATAAAGCGGATAAGCTGTTCCGTGTATATAACGGTGACGCGAGCGAGGCTGAGGATACTACAGAGTATACATTCACAGACGGCTCAGTCGAAGCTTTCTATGATATTCCCTCGTTTGCCGGGGATGATTATGTTTTCGCCGGCTGGTATTATAACGCTGACGGCGATAAAGACGGAAATATTCCCTTTGAGTTTGACAGCGAGGTTCCCTTAAACGTAACCGACGTTTACGCTCATTGGATTTCTGTCGGCGAAATTTCTAAGGACAGCGAAGACGAGAAGGTTCTTCCGGGTTCTATGAACGGTAAATACAAAGGATTTGAGCTGTTCGGTATTCAGATTCGCCCCGACAACAAGTATGACAGCAATTTAGGTGAGTTTTATCACGGCGGACTTCGTTTTGTAACTTCGATAAGCGAAGATTTATTGGCGGAAATTGACGGCCTTTCCGGCAAAACGGTTAACGGAAATAAAGTTGAGTACGGATTTGTAACCGCGGCTAAGAGCACAATTGATACCGTTGCCGGCGATGACAGAATGGGCATTGACGCAAGTACATATAAGATTCAATACAAGGGCGAAAACGTAAACGGTGTGGACACTTTGTTGAATAACGCTTCTTCCGCGGAAAGACAAAAGCCAAACAACTTCAGATACATTACTAATGTGGATTGTACCTCAAAACAAGGCGGATACGGAAATAACCAGGGAATAAAAGTTGACCATCAAAACTACGATGATTACCGTTTAGCCACCTATGTTGTTACCTATAACGACGACGAAACGGGCGAAAACAAAACAAAGGACGTTGTCGCGCGCGCGTATATGCGTTACTACGATGCCAACGGATTGCTGAGAACATTCTACAACGACTACGGCGGCACAAACGTTTACGGCGGTTGCTCGGTAAGTTATAATACGGCTCTGTCGTATATAGGAAATGACAAAACTACGGTTATTGAATAAGGAGGACAATATGAAAAAACCATACTTTAAACCCGAAATGAACGTTGAAATCCTTTTAAAAACCGATGTTCTGTTAGATTCATTTGAAACAGACAACCGTTATGAACAATCAAGAAATATTTTTAAAAACGATTTTACCGTTGAGGATATTTTATAACAAAAAATAATATAAAACGGCTGCCGGGAACTGTTACAGTTCCCGGCTTTTCCGCTTATTTAGTGCAACATAAACAAAGTTACGGTCGATTTTTAAGCACATATGACAATTGTCAAAAAATATGAAATATATTATAATTATAATGTATATCTATAAAATGGAGTATTATATGTATTTAATCTCAAAGGGTGATACAATGAGTAAAAAGAAATTTATGAAAAAATATTTGAAAGGATTTGTTTCGCTGTTGCTGGTGTTCGCGGTAATGGTCAGTTTAGCCGTACCTCTTCCCGTATTCGCGGAGGAAGTTGTCGCTGAAAACAGCGAGATTTACGCGATTTTATATTATATTGATCCGGAGCTGAGGACGAAAGATAATCTTATAAATAACAGCATGAACCTCGAATTGGTGTTCCAGAAAGGGAATACTCTCGATTCCTCAAAGACTGTTGTTAAAGACAAAAACGGTAATCAAGGTATATTCTCTATCGCGGATAACGCTACCGTTTATACGGGCAGCGGCAGTGATGTTCCCGCGACTGCCTGGTATAGCTTTAATTCGACAAGCTCAAACCAGAATATTGCTAAAGTTGACTTTAAGGACAGAGTCAAACCCGAAAAAATTGACGGCTGGTTCAGAAACTGCAAAAATCTGAAGTATGAAAATATCCTGCACAAAGAGAACCTGGATACCTCTGTCTGCACTTCTATGGTATATACTTTCCAGACCTGCAACCAGTTTAACGAATTTGACTTCTCGCAGTGGACTAACCTTGACTTTTCGAACGTTACCAGAATGTACCAAATGTTTGCCTCCTGTTCCAATCTTTACAGCATTGACCTGACAGGCATTGATCCCGTGAACTGCTCGAACTGCACAGGTATGTTTTCTAATAATACCAATCTCAGAAGCTTTAAGTTCGGCTCTTTCAAGGCGGGTAACAATGTTCGCAAATCAAGCGGCGCGTCTGTTGACGGAGTGACACTATCTAAATTTTTCATAGGATGCACCAAGCTTGAAACGGTGGATATGTCCGAAATTGACCTCGATTTTCCGAGAAGCACACAGTCTATGTTTGAGGACTGTAAAGCGCTCACCGAGATCGACGTCAGCCGTATGTACGGCAACACGCCGTTAGAGGGCTTTTCCTCATATTTTGTAAATATGTTTAAAAACTGTACCTCCCTCGAGGTAGTCAACTTCAACCTTTTCCCTCATACTTTCGGCTATAACGATATCAGCGGTATTTTCTCGGGATGCGAATCACTGCGCGAGTTTTATCTTGAGGACGCTAAGAAGACAAATAATAAGTATAACACCAACATCTTTGCCGATTCAGACAACATTTCGTATGTCGCGCTTACACCCAACTGGGTAGCGGGTTATAATTGGGTTCCCGTGAAGACAACATGGAAAAAGGTCAAGATGGCGAAGGTCGCTCAGTCGGGCGAGGTTGCTGTAGGAACAGAGCTCTCAAATACCGATTTGTTCAAGAAATTCCAGAAAAAGTACGCGGGTACATGGTCGGCGATAGCTGATTTTGGTTTCAACGCCAATGGCGGCACAGCTATAGTGAACGGCGAAGAAAAGGAGGTTCAGTTCGCTGAGGGCACAAAGGGTAACGCGCTAAACTACGCTTCATCCATTGTGAGCCCAACGCGCGACGGCTACAGCTTCAACGGCTGGCACAAAGACAGAAACGACGATACTCCTTTCGCAAGCGGTGATACCGCCGAGCAGTGGACATACTACGCTCACTGGACAGATAATACATATAAAATGATTCTCAACGCCAACGGCGGTTATATAGACGGTACAAACGATACTAAAATCGAGTACGATAATCTCAAATATTCCGAGGTAAAGAAACTGGATAAGGACGCCTTTGTAAATGACGGAGGAAAGGTTCTTGTCGGCTGGAATACCAGAGCGGACGGCACAGGAACTTCTTTCGCTCCCGACGATTCGGTAAGTATGCTTACCCCGACAAACGGCGGCGAGGCTATACTCTACGCAATCTGGCACACTCCGCAGGCAGTCGTGAGTTTTGACTCCCGGGGCGGTTCGGCGGTCGAGGATAAGAGTTATGACAGCCTTCCCGAAAACTTCGGCTTGCTCAGCGACTCGCACAGAACAAATTTTACCTTCCTCGGCTGGTTTACAGAAGCTGAGGGCGGTACT
This sequence comes from uncultured Ruminococcus sp., assembly GCA_902793125.1. GTDB lineage: Bacteria > Bacillota > Clostridia > Oscillospirales > Acutalibacteraceae > Ruminococcoides. Next base: position 51,151 of record CADBCC010000017.1, on the reverse strand, counting down.
AAGATTAATGAAAACGATCCCGTAACCGATTCTTGTACTCTTTACGCTCACTGGCAAAAAAATCCCGTAGTGGTATTCGACGCGGGTGACGGATATTTTGACGGCGACAGCTCCAAGAAAACAACAAATAAAGTTTATAAATATAAAAGCTATATTGGCGTAATGCCGACGCCCGAAAACGGCTCAACGTCTTTCCTCGGCTGGTACGATACTAATAACACTCTCGTTACTTCGGAATACGAAGTTAAAGAAGACGTAACCCTTACCGCGCGCTGGGGATATGTGCCCGTGTTTGACTCGGACGGAGGAATATTGGGCGCTGTTGCGGAGTATGAGCCTCAGAGTAATCCGAATTATACAATAACCTCGCTCCCGACTATTACTAAAGAAAACTTTACTCTCCTCGGCTGGAAACACGGTGACGATTGGGTCTGGCAGGCAGGCGAAGCTTTCCCCGCGGGAGGAGTAGCGGTTAATCTTACGGGCGACAATAAGATTAAAGCAATCTGGCAGCAGAATTCGTATTGTACAATCACGCTCGATCCCAACGGCGGCAGCCTTGCCAATGGCGAAATCAATCCGATAAAGGTTTACGCAAACACTCCGATTGCCGCTCTGCCTACTCCCAAAAGAAACGGATATGACTTTAAGGGCTGGTATTTAGGCGATACAAAACAGACTGTTGACAGCACATATACCGAAGACGTGACGCTAAAAGCAAAATGGGATCCTCAAAACCGCTACATAACCTTTGACGCGGGCGAAGGAGAAATGGATAACAGCACAAGCAGCGAAATTGTTAAGACAAAAACAATAAAGGTAAATTCAGGAAAAACAGTCCCGAGTCTTCCCGGGGCAAACTGGGTTAACAACGGCGGCGGAGTTACAAAAACTTTCGGAGGATGGTATTCTCAGGAAAACGGTCAGGGCACAAGGCTGACGGAAGAAACAATTATTACCCAGGATACCGACGGCACATATTACGCCTACTGGGTAGATAACAAAGAAAAGAACGATACATACAATTATTCCTACTATGCTCAGTGGGATACAAAATCCGACAGCCGTGTATCGGATACGGGCGACCGCCTTGTATTTCATCCGCTCAACGGCGATAACCTGTCCGCGGACTTAAAGGTATTCTTCCAGACCGACGGAACAGCCGCGCCTGTTCCCACGGGCGGTCTTAAAATTAAGGTTCCCAAGTATATTTTCAAGGATTGGAAAAACAATCCTATTACCACAAACAACGCCGAAACCGGAGCTTCCAATAATATTACGCTCGATAAGACCTCGGATCCCGATTACTATATTTATACGAACAAAGCACCGCTTTCCGGCTCGGATACCGTATTTACGCTTAACTATACTTTCTCGCCACTTAATGTAAACGGCGGATATATCGACGAGAACGGCTATTATCAGGGCGATTATTATGTAAATAACAACGTTAACGTAAAAATACAGGTTGATATGGACGGCGACGGCAACCTTGAGACAGATTACAGCAAAACGCTTGCTACCGAGGTTCATACAAAGGTTGATACAACCGTATCAAAATTCCGTTCCAGCGTTTCTCTTACATGGGATAAAACGTGGGGAACAAAGCCTGTTGATTCGGACGATTACTTCTATGTAACATGGACGCTCAATTCTACCCATGCCTACGCGAACTACAGCCAGAAATTCTATCTTTTGTGGGATGAGAACACCGTAAGAGACAACGGAACCGTTGTATACGCGAACAACTATGTTTCCCACGGAGATGTTCAGGGCAAATGGACGGGGTTGCAGTCGAACGGAACCAAGTCCTACTATGTTGTTACAAAGCACCGGCGGGACCTTGCGCGTCCCGAGGGCGGCGACCAGTGGGCTACAGTAAGCAACGAGGCTATTCTTAATGTTAAGTGGCAATCCGGTTATATCGAACAGTTCAGAACCTCGGCTTCGACAACGGCGTATATCCCCTCGACCGGCAACGGTAATTTCAACTTCCAGAAAGCCGTTCCCAATATGAACAACAACGACGCTCACTTCAAACACGGCGGTCAGGAGCAAATTACCGACCGCTCGGCGGATAATATGCCGATTCTTCCCTACGAGCTAAGCTATAACGAATCCGCGAACATCGACAATCCCCAATGGAACGCTAATACATCAAGATACACCGCCTCCAAACGTACTATAACTATGACGGACGGAGCGTCGGGAGCGGGTGACGTTGTAATTTCGTCTAACAACGGATACTACCCCTCCGACAACTGGGAGGACAGTACGGCGCTCGCGGACAGCGACTATTACTTTGACAGTCTTAAAATTACGGTTACGGAGTTCGACGCGACTAAACTCGGCGACAGTTGGTCAAACCCCTATGAGCACGCAAACCTCAAAGACTACGGCGAAACTCAGATTTGGGTTCGCAAGATGAATTCCGATACATTTACACTCCACAAGTCGATTGTAATCAATACAACCGAGACGACCGTTTCTCTGCCTGCCGACACTGTAGGCTACAAGGTTGTCCACGAGTCCGATTTCTTCTCAACAAATATACTTATAAAGACAAATCTTTGTCTCAATCCGACTTCTAATCTTGCGCTGAAAGCGAGTAAAGATATCAAAAACGGCGATAAAACTCTCATCAAGAATAAAGCGAAGCTCGACGTTGAGTGCGGAGAAAGAGTTACCAACTACGATTCATCCTCCAGCACATGGCCGGCAACCTATGTGCTCGATATAAGCGCAACACAGCAGTTTATGAGAAAAAGCTGCGCTACACAGAGCAAGGTGGTTGCGGATCCCGCAACGATGAGCGAGGTAATGCCTGTTGTTATTTCCGGCTGGAACTATAATAACTCGGGTAACAAAAAGCGTTTTACCTCGGGTGAGTTCTATGACCTCCTGCCCAATGATTTCACGGTTATCAAGAACAGTATTTTCATAAAACCCATTACGGAAAACTGGACCGAAAAGAACTTTGAAGACAAGAAAATCACCGCTGACAAGTACGATACAGCGATAGAGTCAGATACACTTTCCAAGGGCGATTATTCCGTTAGCTTTGAGAACGACTGGAAAGGCTCGGGCAAGACTATGATGATAGTCAAGGTCAATGTGCCCGACTCGGTCTTTGCCACAGGCGTTAGTATTTACTTCAAGATGAGCACGCCTTATTCCAATATCTATACAAACGGAACAACCCAGTGGAATATGGCGGCTTACAAAGACAATACGGAGAGTATTCTCATGCCCGAAAAGAGAGTCAGCACTCTTGAGGACAACGCTATTGACCCCAACTACAAGTACTGCTTCGAGGATATTGACGGTGACAAGACCGCTTATGCTTCGGCGCATACAGACTGTACTAAGCCTCCGATTCACGAGGCAGGTATCGACTCGACCGTTCACGCCGAGGAGCATTTCTCAAAGCACCAGAGCGTAGGTATCAACACCGACTACACCTACCATATCACATACGGCAGCGGTATCGGAGCTGTTACAGGCGATCTCGTGTTCTATGACGTTATCGAGCACAGACTTGACGGACTTAAATCAGAGTGGCAGGGCAGTTTCAAGGGTGTTGACGTATCCTCGCTCAAGAACGTAGTAAACCGTCTTGACCCTGACGCGACCTGCGCCCCCGTTGTGTGGTACGCGGTAAAAACAGGTGAGAACGCCAAGCCCAAGGACAGCTTTGTTTATAACGGCGATACAGAGGACGACGACTTTAACCTGAACCAAAACACCTTCTGGACTACCGAGCTCCCCGAGAATTTAGACGATGTAACAGCCATCGCCGTAGACTGCAGAAAAGACTCCAAGGGTAATGATTTCCAGCTTAAACCCGAAAGCACAATCGGTTTCAATATAAATATGCACTCCGTAAGAGACGCCTCGGAAAACAATATATTCACCTACAACGAGGCTATCATCAGATTCACAATGGAGGAAACGCACACAAGAGTTAATCAGCACACACAGACGGACGTACTGCTCCACTACAGCACTCCTGAATTTGTAAAAACAGCTTTCCCCGCATCGGGTTCGGACGAAAACCATCCCGCGACGGTTGTTAGGAACAGTGTGCTTGAATATACGCTCAATATTACTAACCCCGACACCGAGGTTCATATGGAGGATATCGTCTTAGTTGATACGCTTGACGCTACTAAGGTCAAGGTAGACGAAAGCGGAATCCGCGTAAAACTCGGCGACTCCGAGGCGACTAATATCAGCAAGAGCGTTCATATAAAATCCTACTCAGTCACCCGTGAGAACAATGAATACGTTTTTAGCGCCGTAATCAGTTCGCTTGATCAGGGAGAAACTATTTCGATAATTCTTCCCGTAACCGTCACAGGTGAAAATGACGAAAAGATTAACAACACAGCCAAGGTTACATCTGTAAACGGAGTGGATTTTGATGTAACGAGTAACACCAACTACCACGTTATCGACGATCCGCAGGTTAAGATACTTAAAGTCAACTCCAAGGACGAACCTCTCGAGGGAGCAACGCTTAAAATCCTGAACGATGACCAAAATCAAACCGACGCTGAAATTTATGATGAAAACGGAGATCCTGTCGGAGAGTTTACCTCGGGCGACGATGTGCTCTCGTATTCAATCCAACCGGGTAAATATATTCTTCGAGAAATAAACACCCCCGACAATACTGTCTATAAGAAATCAGAAGATATTAAATTCCGTATAGATTCCGACGGTTTCGCTTACGTTGACGGTAAAAAGACCGACTGCGTTAAGATGGTTAACGTCCCCGCGTATAAGGTAGTTTTCCACGAGAACCAACCCAATCACAAGGACGAAATCTTCAGGATTTATGAACCTACCGAGCTGAAAGGCGAGGATAAAAAGATTGACCATTTCTACGATATTCCGACTTTCGCGGGCGACGAGTATGTTTTCGCGGGCTGGTATTATAAGACCGGTTTTACCGAAAGCGAAAACTTCGACTCCGAACAGAATGTAACGGCGGTTAATTTTGAGAGCCAGGGTTATCCCAAAACTTCCGAAGATAATCCGCAGGATTATCATATTTACGCGAAATGGATTAAAGTCGATACAGTCAGCAAGGACAAGAATGACGTTAATATTCTTAGCGGCGATTACCGCGGGTTCGGACTTGCGGGCGTTCAGATTCGTGATCCCAAGATGTTCGACTCGAACTATAATACCGACGAAGATGATGAAGAGGACAGAACTCCCGCAGGTATGCGCTTCGTAACTTCGCTAAGAGAGTCACTTCTTTCGGATATTGACGCGCTTTCCGCGAAAAAGGTAAGTACTCCCGAGGGAAATGTAAACGTTGAGTACGGTTACGCGGTCGGTACAGAAGATAATATTGACAAGTTTAAAAACAATTACGCAATTACAGATGACTCAAAATATAAGCTTCAGTACAAAGGCGAGAATGTAAACGGCGTAAACACCAACCCCGCTAAGGGTGAGAGAACAGCCGAAAACGACTTCCGCTACATCACAAATGTTAACTGTACAAGAGGAACTACCAATTCAATGGGTACAATTAAAGACGACCACCGCAACTTTACGAATTACAGACTTTATACTCTTGTAGTTACTTACGAAGGCAGCTCGTCAGAAAAAAAGGATGAAAAAATCGACGCAAGAGCTTATATCCGTTACTATGACGCCAACGGCAAACTCAGAGTATTCTATAACGATTACAAGAAGAGTATGTACTACGGCGGCTGTTTGTGCAGCTTTAATCAGGTTGCGGGTATGGCAATTCCGAGAAAAGACTGATTAATATACGAAAAATAAAAACGGAGACGGTTTCCTGATTAACCGTCTCCGTTTTATCTTTCCATATTGAGTTTCTGTACACGTTTAATTTCATCCTTTGCGTCCATAAACGCCTTTACAACGAGCGGGTCAAAATGAGTTCCCGACCCTTCTCTTATTATTTCAAACGCCTTTTCTACGCTGAAAGGTTCTTTGTAACTGCGGCGGGATACAAGCGCGTCGAAAACGTCCGCAACCGCCATAACTCTTGCGGAAAGAGGTATTTCTTCGCCCGAGAGTCCGTCGGGGTAACCCTCGCCGTTCCATTTCTCGTGGTGATAAGCCGCAAGATTTTTAGCCTCGTTTAAATATTCGGTTTCTTCACCGACCGTGGAGATAGCTTTGTCGATAATCTCGCCGCCCGCTGAGGTGTGGCTCTGCATAATGCGGAATTCCTCGTCGGTCAGCTTACCGGGTTTGTTGAGAATTGTGTCCGAAACTTTAATCTTACCGACGTCGTGCAGCGGCGCCGAGTTTACAACTTTCGTAATAAATTCTTCGTTAAGCTTATCGGAGTATATGCCTTCTTTCTGCATCTGGCGCAGAATAATTTCGCAATAAGCGGCTGTCTTGCGGACGTGGTCGCCCGTACACTGGTCACGGCTTTCAACCATATCGGCAAGAACAAGAATAAGCCCGTTCTGCAGACGGGTAATCTGCTCGTTTTTATGATGAACCTCGTCGATATAGCGAATAGTATCCGCTGTAGTCCTGCGGTAAGCGTTGTAAAGATTCTCTAACTCGTCGCCTGTTTGAATATTAAGATCGTTTAAAGCATTCATGCTGACCTCGCGCGCCATAGGAGTATCATAGGTAAAGGTGCTCGCGGCGTTAGCTATTTTGTTGATAGGAGTAACAATGAAGCGATCCGCGAGCCAAACGGCATAAGTGCGGATTAATACCAATACTCCTATAAACAGCGATATGATTTTAGCGAGGAACGAAATCTCTTCCGAACGCAGTTCTGACATCGACATATCAACACCGACATAGCAAAGGGTTTTTCCCTGCGTGTCGCGTACAGGTGTATATACCGTTAAAATCCAGCCGTACTGGTTGTTTGTGATATCCATAGGCATTTTTTCGCCTTTAAGAAGCAGGTCGGAATATTTTTCAATTGTAGTATCGTAAGGGATTACCTCTCCGGGATGATTCGCGGGAACATCTTCGGTGTCGAGGTCGAAAATAACGTGAGTACCGTCTTTTTCAATACGATAGACGTAAATGTATTTAATTTCGGGAGAAGAATCGCTGACAGATTGCATAAGCGCTTTGGTTTCAAGATAACCATCCGCGGCTTCTCCTTTTTCCATATATTCGTAGATTCGGCTGCTGTCTACATGTTTCGCTATAACTTTGCTTGCCTGTTCCGCCTGCTTTGTATATTCATCAATCGTAGAGTTGTGATACTGCAAAACGCTTATAGCAATTGCCGACGTTGCGACTAAAGTAGTTGAAACAGCTACAAGAAGCGTTACCTTTAATCTCAGGGAAAGACGTTTTGACGCTTTGTTGCCCTGCCTGTTGAACATAGAAATGTAGTACCAGCCCTTATGCCGCAGGTTTTTAATAAGGCTGTCCGGAAGCAGTTTGTAAATCGCTAACGCGGCAACCGTAACAATAAATTTATCAACAACGTCAATCAAAAATATGGAAAGCATATTAGAGAGGAAGTATCCCATTGGGATGACGCTGTTAATCCATTTTGCGAATTCAACGGCAAAACCCTCGCCGAAGTCCATACCGAAAATCAGCCATGTAAGCAGTCCGCCGAGCCCTCCGCCCAACAGTGCGAAAAAAAGAATCGCAGTCAGAACATACCGAATACGCATACGTCGCATATTGTGAGCGTACGCAACCGCGGCGCCCGCAATCAGCACGGTAATAACACAGTAGTAAATTGATACGCTGTTAAAAATTCCGCTTATAATATTTGACAAAAAGCCGACGGTAACGCAGGGAATATATCCGCCGAGCAGAGCCGCAAGAATTGTACCGATATTATCAAGATACAGCGGCAGACCAAAAAACTCGTTTACCTTTGTACCGAGGATATTTAATAAAACACAGATGACGATTATGTAAAGTAAAGAAAGCCATTTCTTGCCCTTGTTTTGTTTTTTGATTTTTGTCATATAATGTTCATTCCTCCGTTCAACAGGAATAATAACCAAAATATATTTCGTATCAGTTTGGTAAAGCTGTTTCGAAATGTCGATATAAGACAAAATATTACATTGTTATTATATTGCATTATTTAAAGAATTACAAGAAAAAGTTAAATGATAACGAATAGTTTTTTCTCGCTTAAGCAGATATATTTGATTTAAAACCTTGTTTTTAAAAACGTATTGATATTATAACGAAATTGAATTAAAATATAAATTAGATATTAAGCACTCGGTTTGCTTAAAAAACTGAAAAAAATTAATAAATCAGATTGAAAGACAGCGGCTTTCTGATATAATAAGATTATAAAAAATAAGGAGAAAAATCAATGGAATTAATACAGAGTTTTTCGGTAGACCATATGCGGATTGTACCGGGTATTTTCACAAGCAGAGTTGATTATTTAGGGGACTATTCGGTTACGACCTATGATATAAGACTAAAAAGGCCGAACAGGGAACCCGTTATTGATGTTTTGGCAATGCATTCGCTGGAACATCTTATCGCAACTTATCTCAGAAACAATGATGACTGGAAAGACGAGGTTATTTACTGGGGGCCTATGGGTTGTCTTACGGGATTTTATCTTATACTTAAAGGCAATCGGGCTTCAAGCGAAATTTTCGATTTAGTGCTAAGCGCGTTCAAGTCCGTAGACGAAGCGGATGAAGTACCCGGCACTACTCCCGAAAACTGCGGATACTGCCGTTTGCATAACCTCGAGATGGCGAAATGGTACGCGAATGAGTTTGTCTCCTACCTTGAATCGAACGAGGATAACGCAGATATATTTGAGTATCCCAAAACACAAAGACTTGTAACGGAAAGCGGACAGAATTTTTATGATTCGTAACAGACCGCCGCTTATATAACAAAAATCAATTCTTATAGGGCTGCTTCGGCAGTCCTTTTTCTTTTACCCCTCCAACATCCCGATATATTTATAAGCCGTAGTTTTACTTAAACTACACCCCACAAACTCAGAAAAAGCCGACTATTGTTCCGCTAATCGCAAAATGTTGTTCCGATAATGTTGATATTGTTCCGTTAATGTGATATACTAAGCTTGAACGGAGTTGATATTATGTATATTACAGTTAAACAGGCAGCTGAAAAATGGGGCGTTTCCGAACGAAGGATTCGTACTCTTTGCGCTGAGGGCAAGATTCTGGGCGCTTTTCAGGAAGGAAGAGGCTGGAGAATTCCCGCTGATTCTAAAAAGCCCTCAGACGGAAGATACAGAAAAGCCGAAAGTTTATTGCCTGTTATTGATGAAAAGAAAGTCCGGCTTGATAATGCCCGACCGCTTACTCAGGGCGAAATCGAGAGACTGAACGAAGATTTCGCTATAGAATATACCTACAACTCCAACGCGATAGAGGGCAATACCCTCACGCTTCGGGAAACCGATATGGTTCTCAAAGGACTGACGGTAGACAAAAAACCTCTGAAGGAGCACCTTGAGGTTATCGGTCATAAGGAAGCTTTTGACTATGTCAGCGAACTTGTTAAGGAAAACGCCGCGCTTACCGAGTCAGTAATTAAACAGATTCATTATCTTGTGCTTGCCGATAAACGTGAGGACAGAGGCGTTTTCCGCCGAGTGCCTGTCCGCATTATGGGTGCCGCGCATGAACCCGTGCAACCCTATCTGATAGAGCCAAAGCTTAATGATTTACTTTTAAGTTACTCTGAGAGTACCGAGCATATTATAACCAAGCTCGCGCGGTTTCATATTGAGTTCGAGGGAATACATCCGTTTATTGACGGTAACGGCAGGACAGGTCGTCTGCTCGTAAACCTTGAGCTAATGAAAGCGGGATTCCCGCCGATTGATATAAAATATACCGACAGAGCGGCGTATTATAACGCCTTTGACGAGTATCATGTAAAGCATAATTTATCCGCTATGGAGAACTTATTCGCGAAGTATGTAAACGAGCGGCTTGATATGTATCTGGATATTCTGAAATAAAAAATTTTTAAAGAGCGGAAGTTAATCCGCTCTTTTATTTTTCGAGTATTTACCGAAGATATTAAAAATTTCATATAGACAATTCCGCTCGGGTATAGTATGATAAATATATGAATAAATTATGACTTTCTCAGGAGAACCGAAATGAAACCAACTCTTGTTATCGGGCACAAAAATCCCGATACCGACTCAATCTGCTCCGCGATTTGTTACGCGGATTTAAAAAGCAAGCTTACCGGCGAGGAGTATATTCCCTGCAGAGCGGGCGAAATAAACAGCGAAACCGCTTTTGTTCTTGAGCAAAACGGCGTTGAGGCTCCGAAGTTAATTGAATCGCTCGAGCCGAAAATCGCCGACGTTCAGTTCCGCCGAACCGACGGAATCGAGGCGGGAATCTCGCTAAAGCGCGCGTGGGAGCATATGAGGGATGAAAATATCCAGACGGTTCCGATTTTAACCAAGCGAAATAAAATCAAAGGTATTCTCACGTTAGGCGACCAGGCTCGCTTTTATACGGAAGACCAGGACGCTCACGCGCTCTCAAAAGCAAAAACTCCGTACAAAAATATTGCCGATACGCTTCAGGGAGAAATTGTTGTCGGAAATCCCGAGGACTGTTTTACAAAAGGCAAGGTTGTTGTAGCGGCGGCGAACCCCGACGTTATGGAGGAGTATATAGACGAGAATGATATGATTCTGCTCGGAAACCGCTACGAATCCCAGCTATGCGCGATTGAAATGAAAGCGGGTTGTATTGTAATCGGGCTCGGCGCGAAGGTGTCGAAAACCATTACGAAAATCGCGAAAGAATCGGGGTGTACGGTTATTGTATCTCCGCTTGATACCTATACCTGCGCGAAGCTTATCAACCAGGCGGTTCCCGTCGGCCATATAATGAAGAAAAAAGATTTTATTACATTCAACCTCGAAGACCTTGTTGCCGATGTAAGAAAAACGGTTTCGCAACTGCGTATACGGTATTTTCCCGTGCTCGACAGCGACGACCGCTATGTCGGAATGATTTCCCAGCGTAACCTGCTTAATGTTGAAAAGCAAAAGGTTGTGCTTGTAGACCATAACGAAAAAGGCCAGGCGGTAGACGGAATACGTTTTGCCGAGGTTGTTGAGGTTATAGATCACCACCGTATTGATTCGGTCGAAACAATGAACCCGATTTATTTTCGCAACCAGCCTTTAGGTTGTACGGCAACGATAATTACGATGATGTTCCGTGAAAAGGATATTTCTATCGAGCCGAAAATCGCGGGATTGCTCTGTTCGGCAATTATCTCGGATACGCTTATGTTCCGTTCTCCGACCTGCACCCCGACCGACGAGAGTATTGCGCGTAATCTTGCGGAAATCGCCGGAATAAATATTGAGGAATACGCGACGGCTATGTTTAACGCGGGAAGCCAGCTTTCGAAAAAAACTCCCGACGAAATATTCCATATCGACTGCAAGCAGTTTAAAGCGGATAATTATTCGATTACCGTTTCCCAGGTAACAAGCGTCAGCAGCAGGGAACTCGGAAAAGTTAAGAAGAAAATGCTTCCTTATATGGAGTCGCTTCTTCCGAATTCGGGAATGGATATGCTGTTTATGATGCTGACCGATATTATAAAGGAAAGTACCGAGCTGTTGTTTGTCGGAGCGAACTCCCGTGTGATAACCCAGGCGGCTTTCAAAACGGAACCCGAGGAGTCAAGCGCTGTGCTAAAAGGAGTTGTCAGCCGAAAGAAACAGGTTTTAGGTCCGCTTATGGAAGCGATTGAGAATTTGTAAATATATTATTAAAAAACGCTCAGGTTTTAAAACCTGAGCGTTTAATTATTTTATAAGTTTTTATTCTTCCGTTTCCTCTTCATCTTCGGATTCAAAACGAGTGCCCGAATCAACTACAACGGGAGCAAGTATAGTAAACTGTCCTTTTTTGAGTTTTCTGAATACCGTATATCCTACGAAAATGAGAAGTCCGATAATCGAAATAATCATACCTCTTGTAAATCCTTTCGGGATAAAGCTGAGGCTGATTTCGTGCTTACCGCTTGAAAGCTTAAACGCCGTCATAGCGTTGGCGATAGGGGTGATTTCGGTATCTTTTCCGTCGACTTTAGCTGTCCAGCCTTCGCCCGTTGTAGCGAAGAGCTTGCCCATTAATGTGTCGTCTTTGGTCTGGCCGGCTTCGTAAGGAATGGATGTGTAGAAAAGTCCGTCCTTCGGAGCGTAAATATTTCCCGCCATTGAAGAGCCTGTGAGAGAAGTGGTTTTCATACAATTGTCTTTTAAATTGTTATAGCCCTTCTCAAATACTTTATCGTCGAAATAGTTCACGTAAACTTTCGCGGAACCGTTTGCGTTCGCTTTAAGGTCGCTGTAAACGGAAATTCTGTCGCCCTTCTTAAAGTAGCCGATAGCCATTGAATAGGGGCGCTTGATATAAAAGCTTGATGTGCCCGCGCGGGCGGCGTTGTTACACATAATTGTTACGTTTTCGCCGTCTGTAATCTGAACGTAAGCATAGTAGTAGCCGTCCTTCGGAGCTGTGTAGTTCCATTTAAGGTGGGGAGCTGTTGTGGTGTCGTTGGTTGAGAAACTGTAGCTGCCGTAATCAAGGCGGTTAACAGGGAAAGTTTTGTAGTCGGTGTGGCCCTGGTCAACAACGTCAAGTTTTGTAAATACGTTTTCTTTAACGCCTGTTGCCAATTTAAAGAACTGGTTCTGCTTTTCAAATACGTTGTACGTATCCTCGTCGTCTTCGCCCCTGTAATTGAGAAGATCCTCGTTAACCATCATTCCCATAGGAAGGTAGTTCTGATTTTCAAGGAGCTTAACGTTCGCGGACTTATAAACTTCTTTGTAATAGTTTAAGTTGTTGTAATTGCCGTCGCGCGCGATTATATATTTAAGATTCATAAATAAATCGATTACGGGAGTGTTTTCGGCGTAGGTGTAACGGTTGCCCGAAAGCCAGCCCATAAGGCCGATGTTTTCCGCGAAACGGGTTATTTTTTCGTTCGCCATCGAGTTGAACATCGAAATACCGTTGAAACGGTTTAAAGCTGAGTCGCAGAGAGTCTGGGTGCTTGTAAAGTCAGCTCTCCATAATTCTTTGGTGTTTTTCTCGCGCTCTTTCATATACTCAACTACGTCGGCTGTTTTTTCTTCGCCTCGGGGATAGTCGTATCTTGAAGTTACGGAAGTTGTTTTAACTCCCAAATACGCGGTCGCGGCGCCCTGAGCGACTACAATCGCGGCTAAGATAATACAAAGAACGGTTTTTTTGATAACATCTTTGCTGAACAGCAGCAGCGCTACTAAAACAAGCAAAGCGATTATCGCGGTTGAGATAATAACAATAAGTTCCTGGGTTCCGATACAGAGAAGTACGATTATTGTTGTAACCAAAGCGGTAATTATTAAATCGAAAAAGTTAATTCCGTCAATAACTTGGAACGCTCTGAACGCCATAAGAACCAGTATAAAGCTTACAAGATAGCTGAAACGGTAGGGAATCATATTTGTAAAGTGGAATCCGTGCCAGATATAGTCGAGCTGGCGTATAATAAAGCTCATAATAAGGAAAAGAAGTAAACATCCGTTGAAGATTTTTTCTCTGAGCTTGATTTTTTTCGAAACCATAAACATAATTCCGATTACCAAAGCGACAATTCCGCAGGCGATATTCGGCAAACCTTCGGTTGTTGTAGGTTCAATAAACGAGCCTGTGCAGGAAATTACCTGTTTAAGCGCGTCGAGCGTTCCCGCTAAATCGTTGGTGGAGCCGATGTTAATCTGGTAGCCTGTGGGGAATGAGCTGCCCGCTGCGTGAGTATTCTGGAGTCCGAAGAAAGCGGGGAGCATAAAGAACAGAGTAATCATAATAGCTACTACGGAGCTGATTCCTATACGAGCGAAGCGTAAACCGAATTCTTTTAATCCGTCCCACTTGCAAACGTTATAGCCGATAAATATAAGAACCATAAATATACAGGTGAATAGTCCGATATAATAGTTCGCTAAAATTGAAAGAGCTAAAGTGATTACGTAAAGTCTGTATTTTCCCTCGCGCATCAGCGCGGTAAATCCCATTACAACGAGAGGGGTTAACGCTACTGTATCAAGCCAGATTTCGCACCAGTAATAGCCCATAAAGAACGCCGAAAGCGCGAAACAAGTTGAAAAGATAACGAGAGAAATATCGTCGCGTTTAAATGTATAGCGTAAGAAAATAGCGAAAAATCCGCCGGCAAGTCCGATTTTAACCGCTACGGAAAGGGTAAGGTACATATCCAGCCACTCGTAGGGAATAAAGATAGTAAGAATGTTTAAAGGGCTTGCAAGATAATATGACATTAAGGCGAAATAGTTTGTACCCGCACCCTGAGTCCATGACCAAAACAGCGATTCACCGTGTTTAAGCTTGTCCTGGAAATCCACAAGGAAAGGAAAGAATTGGTGCCATAAGTCAGTTACAAGAATCTGTTTATCTCCGAAAGGCCTGCATCCCATAACCGCGAACGCGATAAACATAAGCGCGAACGGGATAAGGAAAGAGAAGATTACGAAAAAGTTTTTCTGGAAAAATGAACCTTCTCTGAGTGTAGCCTGCGCAGGAGAATCAAAAATCGAAGTTTTATTTACCTCGACAGTTACCTGAGCATTCTCAGGACGTTTTTTGTTTCTTGGCATATAAAAATCTCCTATCAAAATATTATTGCATTTTTCCACATCGTATATAATAACATAATTTTTTTACAAGGTAAATATTAAAAATAAATAAATCTTCAATAAAATATGGACTTTTTTGTAATAACTTGGTATAATTTTTAGTTGAAGAAGTCTCAAAGGAGCGAATTTATGAAAAATTTTTTAAAAAACTTTTTTGATATTAAATTCTGGAAATTTTTATTGGTCGGAGTTATAAACACTTTAGTCGGTGAGGGAGTGGTTTTACTGTGCCTGCAAATCATCGGCTGGAAGAATTTTTCCTGGGGAGCCGGAGCGGCAGCCGTTGCCGGTACGGTAGTCGGAAGTATTGTAAGCTACTTTATGAATAAATACTTTACCTTTAAGAACAAGGAAAAAGGATTTAAACCGATGCTGCGTTTTACGCTTAATATTATCGCCTGTCTGCTTATAAGGGTTATTATAGCGACAGCCGTAACCGAAGGATGCAAGGCGCTTTCGTTTACGATGTTCTCGATGGATGTGAATACCTTCGCGGCTTATTTAGGCTGGGCGGTCGGAGCGTGCACATTTGTTGCCTGCAATTATATCGGTCAGAGATTCTTCGCTTTTAAAGAAAAAGAAGAATCTTAAGATATGTTCCGTGTTTTTTGCCCGAGAGAATCCGGAACTATATATTCGGGTGGAAAGGTTATTGAAAAATGAAGAAGTTTTTTGAAATTATCTGTGTTTTGGCGCTGATTGTTTCGATAGCAACAGGCTGTTCCTGTTCGTCGGAGCAAAAGGTGAAGCCCGAAACAAAACCCGCGACGGTTGACGAGGTTGATAACGAAAGCAAACTCATTAAAAACGACTTTACCCTTAGTACCGACTATAATTATTATATCGGCGAAAAGGATATGTATTCAACTTTGACTTACGTTAAGGGAAAATACATCTATTCCAATAAAACCGGAATATATGTAAAAACCGACATTAAAAAGGACGGAAAAAAGATTTCCAAAAATCATCCCCGGACCGCATGGAGCAACGGCGCGGTGCTCAGCGACGGAAAAACCGTATATTATCTTACGGTAAAAGAGGGTTCGGACTCTAAGTACGAATATTCCGTTTATTCCGTTAAAACTGACGGAAAAGGAGAAAAGAATATTTTAAGCGGAGTTGGCCCCGCTTCTCTGATTACCGTTTATAAAGGCAATCTTTATTTCAGGAACAGTCCCGACACTTCCGCCGAAAAAGATACAAGTATTATGCGCTATAAGTTAGGAAGCAAAAAAGAACCCGAGATGATTTCGCTTGACTATCAGGTTAACTACAATTGCGTATACAATGGAAAAATCTATTTCTCAAATGATAAATTCTCCTCTCCCGACATCGTTAAAGATAAGAGCATAAAGTACGATGTATATTCGCTAAACCTCGAAAACGACGACATCAATAAGGCTGTTGAATACAGCTACGGCGAAAGTATAGCGGCGGCAGACAGCGAAGAAGCGGCGTTTTATTCGCGCCGCGAAGGCGAAAAGGGAAAAATCTGTACTATTGATAAGGACGATAAAAAGACCGAATCAAAAAAATTCGCGGCAAAAATGGATCCGTGGTTTGTAGATAAAAATTCCGAAAACGCTGTTATGGTTGATTTTAATAAGCTTGATCATGAAGTGTTCTATACCTATAATATAAAAACAGCCAAGAAGCATAAAATCGGAGTAAGTCCCAAAAACTTCAGCTGCGAAAAAGTCACTTCGGGATTAAAACCCGGAAAAACTCCGTACATTGTTCTATCCTCGGAAGGAAAGAAGTATTACAGCAAAATATCCGTTCTTAAAGTTAACGGCAAAAAAGCGAAGTACTGTAAGATTAAAGGCAAAAAGTCGGTTGAAACCGATACTTTCTGGATTACGGACAACAAGCTCGTTACCGAGGTCAACAATAAAATGAAAGTATACAACCTTAAATAATTTTCAAAAATTAAAGCGCCGGTATAAACGTTTTGTTTATACCGGCGCGTTTTATTATCTGTGTTTTAAATTATAAATCCGCCGTTAACGCCTAAAATCTGTCCCGTAATAAAGGCTGATTTTTCGCTTGCTAAAAATACAGCGGCGTTTGCTATATCTTCGGGAGTACCGAGACGCATAAGCGGAGTTTCCTCAACGAGCTGAGCCTTATCCTCTTTGCTGAAAGAGTTCATCATTTCCGTATCAATTACTCCGGGGGAAATGCAGTTTACCCTGATGTTTGACGGAGCGACTTCTTTCGCGAGCGCTTTTGTAAGCCCGATTACCGCGGCTTTTGAGGCGCTGTAATGAACTTCGCACGAAGCTCCGACCTCGCCCCACATCGAGCCGATATTAATAATTGAACCCGATTTTTTTCTTATCATCCCTTTAAGCGCTTCTCTTGAGCAGTAAAAAACGCCGTCTGTATTAACCGAAATCATCTTCCGCCAGTCTTCGTCGCTTATATCGGTAAAGAGTTTTTGCTGAGAGATTCCCGCGTTGTTTACAAGAACATCAACGTCTCCGATTTCCTCGAACATTTTTTTAACAGCCTCGCTGTCCGTTATATCGCATCCGTAAGAAAGGCAGTTAACTCCGTAATTCTGGTTTAGTTTTTTTGCGAGATTCTGAGCGCGCTGTTCGTTTTTATTATAGTTTAAAACAATGTTATAACCCTTTTTCGCGAACGCTTCGGCAATCGCCGCGCCGATTCCTCCCGACGCTCCGGTTATAAGTATATTTCCCACACCAATCACCTTCTTTATGGTTATTTTACTACATTTTGCTTTATTAATCAACAAAAATCAGTTTCAAAATGAATAAAAACCGTCTGAATTGTATGAAAATGAAGCAAAACTTGCAAAAGTGTATTTTTAATGTTATAATAGAATTATAATTTAGAAGGAGGAAGAAATATGAAGCTTACAAAAACCGTATTATGCACATTCCTTTCCGCGCTTATTATCGCGGGCGTTGCGCTTGTTCCTGCATCGGCGGTAACTGTAAAAACAAAAGATAAAGTTTTAACGAAGTATACAAGAGTTAAACTCTCCGCGAAAAAATCTAAAAAGAATACTTATAACTATAAAATTTCAAATAACAAAAAGAATAACGTAAAAGTTGAGTTTGAGGACAAAGGCTCAAGCTACAAGCTTTATGTTTACGCCAATAAGGTAACGAAAGAGAAAAAACTTCCTACACTTACTATTTATAAGGAAAAGAACGGAACTAAAACCAATCTTAAAAAATACAGATTTACCGTACAAAAATTCAAAGGCACAAAGTTTTCGGATTATAAGGTAAATGTTAAAATGTCGAAATCAAAGACATTAAAAAACAAGTACACAAAAGAGTATAAATTTTCTTACAATAAAAAGATAATAAAAATAGATACTAAATTTAAAAAATCCGGAAGCAAACGTACCTATAAGATAAAGTCCCTTAAAAAAGGAACAACAAAAGTTAAGGTTTATCTTAAAGGAACTAAAGTTAAAGTAGGCGAGTTTAAAGCGACATCAGGCGACGTTAAAACTACCGTAAAGAAAAAGTACCGTCCGCTTAAACTTAAATACAACAGCCACGGCGAAAGCAATTATATGGCTAACTGTAATATAAAGCTGGACTCTATTTTACAGGATAAAAAATACAAGGCAACTTATACCGCAACTATAAGCAACGAAAATGTCGCTTCAACATATACCGATAAAAACAAGACGTATATTTATTCCACAGGAAAAGGAACAACAACAGCTACACTTTACCAGAAAATCGGCGATAAAGCCGAAACAAAAGTCGGAACATTTAAAATAACCGTTTCCAAAACAAAGATGAATTATGTTCTTCAGCAGAACAGACTCTATTATCCCGACGGAATTTTCGGAAACGGCGAATCCGTAGAATATCTTAAGCCCGGAGAAGTTTTCAATATGAAAGCCGTTATTACCGAAAAGCTTATTAACAATAAGATGACAGGTTCCCATTTTAAGTCGTCCGACTACTCGATTTCCTTTGTTTCAAACGATACTTCCGTCGCGACTGTAACCTCGGCGGGTAAAGTTACCGCAAGAAGCACAGGCTTCGCTATAGTTAATTATTCGATAGGTTTTTCCGATAATTCTGTATTTAAGGGCGGATGTCCTATAGAGGTTATAAATATTTAAATTTTGTTACAGTTGAAATTTACTGTTGATTTTATTTGTAAATAGTATATAATATCATTAAGACTTTAATAATAAGGGATGACCAAGGTGAAATTGAAGCAAGAAAAAAGATTGTTTTTAATCCGAAATGATGAGATCCTCTTGTTCAGGTATAATGATGAGTATGACGGAGACAATAAAAACATCGATGAATTTACTAACCCTAAGTTTTTAAGATATATCGGGATTAAACGTTTTAACGACGGGATAGAGGAAGTTTATTATTACTTCGCTAAAACAAACGACCTTTATATTACTCAGTCGGGAGAATGGACCGAGATAAAAAAAGCGATATACTACCCCGCTAAACCTCTTACATCAGCTGTGCTTAATAATTATATAAGAAAAGGCCAGTACGATAAAGAGGTAAGAATCGGCGTTAAAAATGGAGAAAACGTTGATTTTAAAATTGTAACATTATAATTATAGGAGCTGTTGAGTTTTTCAACAGCTCTTTTTACTTGATAAAATTACTTTATTATGATAAAATAAACGCATAAAATTTAAAGGAGCGATACTATGAGCATTAAAATAGGAATTTTAGGATACGGAAACTTAGGCAGAGGAGTAGAAGCGGCTATTAAGCAGAATCCCGATTTAGAACTTACGGGAGTTTATACCCGCCGAAGCCCCGACAGCTTAAAAATAAATACCGAAGGCGTAGCGGTTCGAAACGCTGCCGAGTTAGAAAACGGACGCGATGATATAGATGTTCTTATTATCTGCGGTGGTTCGGCTACGGATTTGCCCGAAATGACTCCGAAATACGCTGAGCTTTATAATGTAATCGATAGTTTCGATACACACGCTAATATCCCTTCGCACTTCGCGAATGTTGACGCTGCCGCGAAAAAGGGAAATAAAATCGGAATCATTTCCTGTGGGTGGGATCCGGGAATGTTCTCCTTAAACCGCCTTTACGCCGGCGCTATTCTCCCCGAGGGTAAGGATTATACTTTCTGGGGCAAGGGCGTAAGCCAGGGACATTCCGACGCTATAAGAAGGATCGCGGGCGTAGTTGACGCAAGACAGTACACTCTCCCCGTAGAGGCGTCGGTTAACGCCGTAAGAGAGGGTAAAAACCCCGAATTTACCACAAGAGAAAAGCATACCCGCGAATGTTTCGTAGTTGTCGAGGACGGCGCGGATAAGGCGAAGATTGAAAAAGAGATTAAAACAATGCCGAACTATTTTGCCGATTATGATACTACCGTTCATTTCATCAGCGCCGAGGAAATGAAACGCGACCATAGCGGACTTCCGCACGGCGGTTCGGTAATCTATTCGGGAACTACAGGCGACGGAAACAATCACGTTATCGAGTACAGCTTAAAGCTTGATTCCAACCCCGAGTTTACAGGCTCGGTTTTAGCGGCTTACGCGAGAGCCGCGTATAAGATGAACAACGAGGGTATCTCGGGCGCAAAAACTGTGTTCGATATAGCGCCCGCTTATCTCAGCGCAAAGTCAGGCGAGGAAATTCGCGCACATTTACTGTAATATATTATATATAGTATAGATAAAAGCCGTGGAGCAAACGCTTCACGGCTTTACCTTTTTTATTTTACAATAAGTTTCTTAATTTTATAAACATCTCCGTCCATAACCTTATAATCGGAGAGAAGTTTTCCTTTTATTTCGGGGCTTATGCTTTGGTGAATGTAAAGACTGCTCAGCCCCGCGTCATACGCTCCCTCGACCATTACGGTTTCTTTACGGTTTAAATTATACCTGTTTATAAGAATATCAAAATAATGCTTATCGGGCTTACTGCATTCCTCGTCCGAGCTTATTATAACTCCGTCGAAGTACTTTGGAAGTCCGAACATATTAAGTTCGTTTTCTGTAAACTTTCTCTGAGCGTTAGAGAGCAGATATATTTTTTTACCTTTTGATTTAAGCGTGTCGAGCAAGTCAATTACACCGTCGTAGAGCTTAATGTATTTTGTTGAATAACAGCGGAAAGCCGTACAGATAAAGTCAATATCTTTAGCCGTAACTTTAACGCCCTTATCCGAAAAGAGCTTTTTGAAAACTTTTTCTATTTTTATATCAATAACGCTGTATTCGGGAAATCTTTTTCTTACCCTATTTTTTTCGGCTTCAACATATTCGCAATAAGTTTTGTTGATCTCATCGGCGGTATATTGAGCGCCTTTGTAGCGGTATAAAATCGCAAGTTTCTCCCACAGCGCCATATCCCATTCGTCGGTATTTATATCAATAAGAGTTCCGTATAAATCGAAAACATAATTTTTGAACATCATTTTTCTCCTTTTCATTATATATATAAATTTTAACCGTAAAAAAAGATTGTGTCAACTGTTTTATTTTATAACCGTTTATGCTAAAATATTTAAAAGGGAAGTGGTAAAATGACTAAAAAAGAAAGAGCGCAAAAAGCGGTTGAAGCGCTTGAGAAAGAATATCCCGACGCGATATGCTCGCTTACATATAAGGAGCCGCTCCAGCTTTTGGTGGCGACAAGGCTTGCGGCGCAATGTACCGACGCAAGGGTTAATATAGTAACGCCCGCTCTGTTTGAGCGGTATAAGACGGCGGAGGATTTCGCAAATTCCACCCCCGAAGAAGTATCAAAGTATATTAAAAGCTGCGGATTATATAAGACTAAAAGCCGCGATATTGTGGCTATGGGAAAAATGCTGGTCGATGATTTCAACTCGACGGTTCCCGATAATATTGACGATTTAATTAAGCTGCCCGGAATCGGAAGAAAGACGGCGAACCTTGTGGTCGGTGATATTTACGGAAAACCCGCTGTTGTTGTAGATACGCATTGTATCCGTATAACACGAAGATTAGGTTTTCATAATTTAAAAGACGCTAAAAAAATCGAATTTGAGCTGAGAAAAATTTTGCCTGAAGATAAAAGCAACGATTTTTGCCACCGACTCGTGTTGCACGGACGGGCGGTTTGTACGGCGAGAAAAACGTACTGCGAAAAATGTTGTATGGAGCAGTTTTGCCCGAAAAAACCTTAAAGACTGAAACAAAATCATCCGAAAAAGCTCAAAATAGTCATAATGACTAATAAAATGCTGTTAATTTTGTTCAATAAATATCGTAAAATCTCTTGCTCTTTCGTTAAATTTGTGGTAATATGTATACGAGGTAGTGTTATGAACGACGTTATTGTAGTAGCTTCCGGAAAAGGCGGAACGGGAAAAAGCACCGTTTGCGTTGGTCTTTCGGTAGCTTTGGTAAAACAGAACAAAAAGGTTTTGCTGATTGACTGCGATTGCGGTATGCGGGGAATAGACCTTATGCTTGACGTTGAAAAGGAGATTCTTTTCGATTGCTCGGATGTGGTTTGCGGAAACTGTAAGCTTGCTGACGCAATATATCCCAGCCGCAACCTCAGCGAACTTCATATTATGGCGGCGCCGTTTGATACCGATAACGAAATCAGTCCGTCTGTATTTAAACAGATGGTGGACGAGCTTAAAGGCGGCTATGACTATGTTGTTATTGACTCGCCCGCGGGGCTTGGTTCGGGATTTGAAACCGCCGCGGCTCCTGCCGACAGGGCGCTGATTGTAACGAACGCCGAGCCGACAAGTATAAGAGGCGCGGTTAAAATCCGTACAAAGCTTAAAAACCTCGGAGTTTTCGATATAAGACTGGTTATAAATCGTTTTGACCGAAAACAATTTGAGCAAAACGCCTGTTACAAAGACTTGGACGAGGTTATTGATGTAATCGGAGTAAGGCTTATAGCGCTTGTGCCGTATGACGGACGTCTGAGCGCTATGTTCCAGAACGGTTACGCCGAGCTGAACTGGTCGCCCGCTATGACGGTGTTTGACTGTCTGGCAAGACGTATTTGCGGAGTAAAAGTTCCGCTTGCCTACAAAGTATAAATTATATTTTTAATAGAAAATCTGAAAGAATTTTAGCAGAAATCGGAGGTTCAGGATGAATATTGCACTTATTGCTCACGATGAGAAGAAAGAATTAATGATTCAGTTTTGCATAGCTTACTGCGGAATACTGAGCAGAAATAATCTTTGCGCTACGGGAACTACGGGAAAAATAGTTTCCGAGTCAACAGGACTGGAGATAACCGGATTTTTAGCAGGCTCACAGGGCGGTGACCAGCAGATTGCCGCGCGTATCGCGTGTAATGAAATTGATATGCTCCTTTTCTTCCGCGATCCGCTTAATCCTAAACCCAACGAGCCCAATGATATGAATCTTTTAAGACTTTGTGATATGCATAATATTCCCGTCGCTACAAATATAGCGACTGCGGAAGTTCTTATCCACGGTCTTGAGAGAGGCGACCTTGACTGGAGAAATATTATAAAGTAAAATAATATAGTTGCTATAGGGGCGGCGTAGGCTGCCCTTTAGTTTTGTTATTCCGGCGAAATAACAAACATTAAAAATTTTATTGATGAAATTATCCTCTTTATCCAAAATTTAACAGTATATTTAAGAAGCGGAGGATATTAAACTATAGAAAGGAACGTCTGTGTTTGACGCGGACAATAAAAAATGAGTGTTATAACTAAAAAAATAAAAGGAACTGAGGATGTTCTGCCTAAGCAGAGTTACCGCTGGCAGTTCGTTGAGAATATAATGAGAGAAGAAGCGGCGAACTTCGGATTTAAAGAAATCCGTACGCCCGTATTTGAACATACCGAGCTTTTCGCCCGGGGCGTAGGCCAGACAACCGACGTTGTCCAGAAGGAAATGTATACCTTCGATACAAAAGGCGGCGAAAGCGTAACGCTTCGTCCAGAGGGAACGGCAGGAGCCGCGAGGGCTGTGCTCGAGCACGCGCTTACTAACGAAGGTTTGCCGATAAAGGCGTATTACCTTACTTCCTGCTATCGCTACGAAAAACCTCAGGCGGGAAGACTCAGGGAATTCCACCAGTTCGGAATAGAAGAATACGGAACATCCTCTCCTGTAGCCGACGCGGAAGTTATTTCGCTCGCTTCCTCAATTTTTAAAAGACTTCAGATTCAGAATCTGCACCTCGAAATAAATTCAATCGGATGTCCTTGCTGCCGTCCTAAGTACAACGAGGCGTTAAAGGAGTATTTTTCAAAATATAAAGACAAGCTCTGCGGAAACTGTCTTAACCGTCTCGAGAAAAATCCGATGAGACTTATAGACTGTAAAGTGCCGTCCTGTAACGAAATCGCGAAGGACGCGCCGAGTATTTTAGATTATCTTTGCGAGGAATGCGAAAGTCATTTTGAGCAGGTTAAAAACTACCTTGCTGTATCGGGAATCAAGTATAAAATTAACCCGGCTATTGTAAGAGGACTTGACTACTATACAAAAACCGTTTTCGAGTTTGTGTCTGACGCAATCGGAAGCCAGGGTACAGTCTGCGGCGGCGGACGCTACGACGGACTCGTTGAGGAGCTTGGAGGTCCGAGCCTCCCGTCCTTAGGCTACGCTATGGGAATAGAGCGTCTGCTTATGGTAATGGATAATCAGGGAATTGAAATCCCGAAGCCCGAAAGCTGCGCGCTTTATATCGCGGGACTCGGCGAAAAGGCGCAGGTCAAAGCCTACGAGATAGTTAATACAATAAGACAGAGCGGACTTTGCGCTGAGTGCGATGTTGTAGGGCGCGGACTTCGAGCGCAGATGAAGTACGCCGATAAAATCGGCGCCCGGTTCAGTATGGTTCTCGGCGACAATGAGCTCGAGGAAAATTTAGCTAAGGTTAAAAATATGACCACAGGCGAAACTACCGAAATTGAACTCGGCGAAAAATTCACAGAAAAATTTACCGTTCTTCAAATTGCGGAAAAATTTGGAAATATGGAGTAGAGTTATGGCAGAATTTATGACCGGTCTTAAAAGGACAAATATGTGCGGCGACTTAAGAATCACCGACGTCGGAAAGGAAGTAACGCTGTTCGGCTGGGTTCAGCGTCAGCGTGACTTAGGTCAGCTGATTTTTATAGATTTGCGTGACCGCACGGGTATAGTACAGTTGGCGTTTTCCGATGAAACAGATAAAGAAATTTTTGAAAAAGCGGCTTCCTGCCGAAGTGAGTTTGTACTCGGCGTAAGGGGAATTGTAGCCGAAAGAAGCGCTAAAACCGATAAAATCCCGACAGGCGATATCGAAATACAGGTAAATGAACTCAGGGTTTTATCAAAGGCGCAGACTCCGCCGTTTGAAATTCTTGACGAAACAAAAACAGGTGAGGAGCTCCGCTTAAAGCACCGCTACCTCGATTTACGCCGTAAACCCCTGCAGGATAATCTTATGATGCGAAGCAGAATCGCGAAAGTAGCGAGGGATTATTTTTACGAGAACGGCTTTATTGAAATCGAAACCCCGATGATGATAAAATCCACCCCCGAGGGAGCTCGCGACTATCTCGTGCCGTCAAGAATCCATCAGGGAAAATTCTACGCGCTTCCGCAGTCGCCCCAGATTTATAAGCAGCTTTTAATGCTTTCGGGATTTGACCGGTATATCCAGTTAGCAAGATGCTTCCGCGACGAGGATTTAAGAGCAGACCGCCAGCCTGAGTTTACTCAGATTGATATGGAGTTAAGCTTCGCCGATATGGACGAGATTATGGATATAAACGAAGGCTTCTTCGTAAGGCTTTTTGAGGAAGTGCTCGGCAAAAAATTAGAAACTCCGTTTACTAAAATGAGCTACGACGAGGCTATGAACCGCTTCGGTTCGGATAAGCCCGACGTACGCTTCGGAATGGAAATTCAGGACATCTCCGAGCTTGTTAAAGACAGCGAGTTCGGTGTATTCTCCAACCCGATTAAAGCGGGCGGCAGCGTTCGCTGTATCGTGGCTAAGGACGCCGCAAAGGTTTATACACGTAAAGAAATCGATAAGCTAACCGAGTATGTCCGCGGAATCGGCGCGAAAGGACTAGCGTTTGTACGCTGGGTTGAGGATGAGCCGTCCTGCTCGTTTAAGAAGTTTATGAAAGAGGGCGAGCTCGAAAACATCCTCGATAAGGTCGGCGCCGAGAAAGGCGACGTTGTTCTAATCGTAGCTGATAAAAACAGCGTGACCTTACCTGTTTTGGGAGCGTTAAGACTTACCGTCGCGAAACGTCTCGATATTATTCCCGATACATTTAAGTTTGTATGGATTGTTGATTTCCCGTTCTTCGAGTTCGACGAGGAGAGCGGCGAGTGGATTGCGATGCACCATCCGTTCACTATGCCGAGAGAGGATTGTCTTGAATACCTTGATAACGAGGAGGATAAGGGAAAGGTTTACGCGAAAGCCTACGACCTTACCCTAAACGGTACCGAGCTCAGCTCGGGCTCAATACGTATTACGGACTATGAACTCCAGCAGAAAATGTTCCGCGCCTTAAAAATGTCCGACGAGGAGATTGAAGCGAAGTTCGGCTTCTTGGTTGAAGCCTATAAGTACGGCGCTCCTCCCCACGGCGGAATGGGAATCGGGCTCGACCGCGTTACAATGCTCCTCTGTAAGGCTGAAAGCCTGAGAGATGTTACGGCGTTCCCGAAGGTTCAGAACGCGTCTGAGCTTATGAGCAGCTGCCCGTCCGAGGTTGACGCGGAAAGCTTAGAAGTCTTAGGGCTTGAGATAAAACCCGCTGAAAAAGAAGAATAATTTTTTAAATGACCGGCTCATATGAGCCGGTTTTTGTTTATGCTTATTTTGAATATTTCGAGAATATATGTCTTTTACAATTAAAACGAGGGCGTTGTAGCTGTTACTAAGGCTGTTAAAGTTAAGGTAAAAAAACGCAGATTTTTGAATTAAATATATTTTAAAGTCGGTATTGCCGGATAAAAATCCTGCAATATCGGCGTTTTTTTGCGCCCAAAAAGCACCGAAAACCCCCGAAAATACATTTGTAACAATTTTAACTATTAAATTTTTTTAAGGAAAATTAAAAAAATTTTTGCCCGAAATCCTCGATAAAATCTGAATTTTCGGCGAAATTTCCGTTAAATTTCTACATTAAATTATTATTCATTAGGTAGTAAATTTGTATAATCTAACGTAAAAATCGCCGAAAAAGAACAAAAAACACCCATTTTCCTAAAAAATTCAGATTTTATGCGGTTTTTAAGGCTGCCAAAAAATCGAACAAAGTTTTGAAAGTTACAAAAGAATTACAATGGTTACAAGAAAATTAACGCCGATTTCTTGCACATTAACCAAAAAATGAAAGAAAAAATTCTCGTAAGGAACTAACAAGAGGGGGCAAAGTGTAAAAAAATGGCGAATAGCTATACAAGTTGCACAAAAAATAAATATAGTTTTTGTTGACATTTCTATTTTTTGTGCGTATAATTCTATCGTAGCATAAAACAACGCGGGTTCGCCTGCAAGTTTTATTGCAAAAAATTTTTAAGAATATAATAAGGAGAAATTTAATGGCAAACACAGAAAATCAGCATTCAGCCGTTAAGATAATCACAGCAGTTGCTGCTGCGGCTATCGTATGGACATCTGTTTTTTCAGTATCAGCTCAAGCGATTTCTGACGAAAATTCTCATACGAATAATAATGTTAGCGACGAGCTTTTGGTTCTTCCTAACGGTGACGCTATTGTAAGTAACAAAACAGCGGACATTGATATTGTTCCCGCGGTTAAAGTAAACATTAAAGTAGGAGCTAATGCTTATAAAAAGTATGACGTTCCTAAGTCAACAGTAAAAGACGCGCTCGAGCACGTAAACATTAAACTCGGCGAGTACGATACAGTTGATAAGAGCCTTAAATCTCAGGTCCAGGAAAACACAAGTATTAAAGTAACACGAGTTGCATTTAAGAAGGTTTCCAAAACTAAGAAGGTAATGTATAAAATAAAGAAGAAGAAAACAGCTTCTTTATTAGTAGGCAAGAAGAAAGTTCTTGTTAAGGGTAAAAAGGGTAAGAAAAAAGTTACCTACACCCAGAAGATTGTAAACGGTAAGGTTGTTAAGACAATCGTTTCCGGTACAAAGATTGTTAAAAAGTCTAAGAAGAAAGTTGTACTCGTAGGTACAAGACGTAAGAACTACAGAATGTTAGTTAACAATCCTACGAAGTTTAAGACCAAATCCAAGGGCGGTATCGGTACTTTCTACGATCACAACGGTAAGAAAGTCGCTTATAAGAAGATTGTAACAGGTCCCGCTACAGCGTACTCCGCTCAGGTAGGCGCTTACACAGCTGTCGGCAGCCGTGTTAAAATCGGCGGCGTTGCGGTTAACCCCAGACAGATTCCTTACGGATCTAAGGTTTATATCGAAACTCCCGATAAGAAGCTCGTTTACGGTTATGCCGTAGCAAACGACACAGGCGGATTTGTTTACACAAGCTCTACTGTATGTGACCTCTTCTATCCCTTAGAGAGCACATGTAACACATGGGGCAGAAGAACAGTAAATATCTACGTATTAAAGTAAAATAAAAAGTCGGCTTATTGAAGCCGACTTTTTTGTTTGTAAAATTTTATTTAACTTTTATCTTAACAGAAACAGTTTTGGAAGCGGATTTATACTTATCATTTCCCGCCGCTGAAACTTTAATTTTTATTTTATGAGTGCCTTTTTTAAGGCCTTTTTTTATTGTTACTTTTCCTGTTTTACTGTTTATCAGTATTTTTTTACTGCCTTTAACCTTAGTATAGGTTATTTTTCCCTGTCCTTTTTTTACGGTTTTTATTATCTTTTTTAAGGAGAGCTTTTGGGTTTTCTTCTTTAACTTTGAGTATTTAACGGTTGCGGTTTTACCTTTTACCTTTAAGGGATTAGATACTTTAGCTGACTTTGGAGGTGTTGAACCAACAGGAGCGATATTAAAAGCGGGGTCGTTGTTGTTCTTTTGGGGAGTATCGTTGTAAGGTTTGTTGCTTTGTCCGTTAGTGCTGTAATTCGCCGCATCGGTTTTAATCTCACCGTCAACCACCTTTAATGTACCCGGCACAACATAATACATTGTACTTAGTACATTTCCGCGGTTATCTATCTGACAAAAATCCACCTTACCGAACACGGTAACATTCATTTTCATGGAAGTCTCGCCGCTTATCTGAAGTTTTTTTACATCATTGTTTATGTTGCAGGAGCTGTTATCATATACATAAATGGTGTCATAACTGCCGTTCAGCGACGCGACTGTTCCTTTTAGTACATAAATCTCGGAAATATTCTGCCGCGCGTAAACAATAATACTGCTCGTAACACCGGACAGCGTAAGATTAGCAAGCTTTTTTTCAATCTTTAAATCGCCGAAAGCGGGAGAAATCTCGTCGCCTATAATCATCAGAGAATCTCCGTCCTGAAGATTTCCCCATAGATAATCCATATTTCCGTTTTCTTTGGATGAGTCCCACGAGGATGATTGCTGAACACGCCACTCGCCCATTTCAGGAACATACTTAACGGAATAGGTATGATGCTCGTCGGCGCTTACCTGCGCGATAGCGCAAGGAAATAGGGAGAACGCGATAATAAAAGCGCTAAAAAGTGATAATATTCTTTTTTTCATAATATTCATTGCCTTTCTTTAGTTTATAAGAATATTATAAGTTACGCTTTGTTTAGTGTCAAGAAAAAAGCGTCCAAAACTTTATTTAAAAAAATAGAATGTTTACACGGACGCCGAGGCGATTTTTATTGACTATTTATTTGAATTTATGATATAATAAAAGTTAAGTGAGATTTAAGAAAAACGGGTGATTTTATGGCTAATAAAAAAGTACGTACACGCTACGCTCCGTCGCCGACAGGCTTTATGCACGTCGGAAATTTAAGAACGGCGTTATACGAGTATCTTATCGCTAAATCGAACGGCGGTACATTTGTGCTCCGTATTGAGGATACCGACCGCGAGCGATATGTTGAGGGAGCGGTAGACGTAATATATAATACGCTTAAAACAGCGGGGATAATCCACGACGAGGGCCCCGACGTAGGCGGTGATTACGGCCCTTATGTTCAGTCTGAGCGCAGAGATATGTATATGCCCTATGCCGAACAGCTTATAAAAGAGGGAAAAGCTTACCGCTGTTTCTGTTCAAAAGAACGTCTCGAAAAGCTTGCGGAGGATTCCGAGTTCGGCGGATATGACCGCCATTGCCGCGACTTATCCGACGCGGAAATTGAAGAGAATTTAAAGAATAACGTTCCCTACGTTATCCGCCAGAAAATGCCGCTTGAGGGCAAGACTGTTTTTAATGACGCTGTATTCGGAGAAATCAGCGTCGACAACAGCGAACTCCAGGACCAGATTTTAATTAAAACAGACGGCTTCCCGACCTATAACTTCGCGAACGTAATCGACGACCATACAATGGGAATTACCCACGTTGTACGCGGAAGCGAGTATTTAAGTTCCACGCCGAAGTACAACCTTTTATACGACGCTTTCGGATGGGAGATTCCGACCTACGTTCATCTGCCGCTTATTATGGGAAAAAACGAGGACGGCTCTGTCAGCAAGCTGAGCAAGCGCCACGGCTCAACCGGCTTCGAGGACTTAATCGAGGACGGATATCTACCCGAAGCGATAATAAATTATATCGCGCTTTTAGGCTGGTGCCCCAAGGATAACCGCGAAATCTTCACTATGAAAGAACTTGAGGAAAACTTCTTTATCGAAGGTATTTCGAAATCACCCGCTGTATTTGATTATGATAAGCTGTTGTGGTTTAACGCCGAATACATTAAGGCTATGAGCGCCGATGAGTTTTCTGAGCACGCTATGCCTTATTATAAGGAAGTTTTCGGCGATGCTGATATTGACTATAGTAAGTTTACGGGAATCTTACAGCAGCGTTTAGAGAAGTTTAAGGATATTCCCGAAAAGATCCGCTTTTTCGCTGAGCTTCCCGAATACGATAAGGAACTATTTGTAAATAAAAAGAGTAAGACCAATTTGGAAAACGCTCCCGTTAATTTAAAGGAAGCGTACGAAAGATTAAAAGCTTTGCCCGAATGGACAGCGGACGCCGTGCACGACTGCCTTATAAATATGGCTAAGGAAAAAGAGCTTAAAAACGGTACGGTAATGTGGCCCGTAAGAATTGCCGCCGCCGGACAGAAGGTTACTCCCGGCGGAGCGATTGAGATTTTAGATATTTTAGGAAGAGAAGAAAGTTTAAGACGGCTTGAAATCGGACTTGAAAAATTAGGTTGAGGTAGCTATGGAAGAAAACAAAGAAGTAATGTCAAGTAATTTTATTCATTCGTTTATCGACGAGGATATTTCCGAAGGCGGAGATTATTACGGTAAAAAAGTTCATACCCGTTTTCCTCCCGAGCCGAACGGATATCTGCATATAGGCCACGCGAAAGCGGTGTTTGTAAATTTCGGTACCGCCGAGAAATACAACGGGCTGTGCAACCTAAGAATGGACGATACCAATCCGACTAAAGAAGATGTTGAGTATGTAGACGCTATAAAAGAAGATATAAAGTGGCTTGGATTTGACTGGGGCGACAGGTTCTATTTCGCTTCCGATTATTTCGAGAAAATGTATGACTACGCAATTGAGCTTATTAAAAAGGGTTTGGCCTATGTTTGTGAGCTTAACGGCGAGCAGATGCGCGAATACAGGGGCGACCTTAATACTCCCGCAAAGAGTCCGTACCGCGACCGTCCGGTTGAGGAAAGCTTAGACCTTTTTGAGCGGATGAGAAACGGCGAGTTCGAGGACGGAAAGATGACCTTAAGAGCTAAGATTGATTTAGCTTCGGGCAACTTTAACATGCGAGATCCCGTGCTTTACCGTATAAATCATATGCACCATCACCGTACAGGCGATAAATGGTGTATCTATCCGATGTACGATTTTGCCCACCCTATCGAGGACGCGCTCGAGGGAATAACACACTCGCTTTGTACTCTCGAGTTTGAAGCGCATCGTCCGCTTTACGACTGGGTAGTTGATAATATCTCAGTTGATTCTAAACCGCGTCAGATTGAGTTTGCCCGCCTTGGAATCAATAATACTGTTATGAGCAAGCGTAAGCTCAGACAGCTTGTTGAGGAAAATTACGTAAACGGCTGGGATGACCCTCGAATGCCGACAATCTGCGGTTTAAGACGACGCGGGTATACTCCGAAGGCAATTAGAAGCTTTACTGACCAGATAGGCGTAAGCAAGGTTAATTCGGTTGTGGAGTACAACTTTTTGGAGCATTGTCTGCGCGATGACTTAAACGAAAACGCTAAGCGCGCTATGGCGGTTTTAGATCCCGTTAAACTTGTTATTACTAATTATCCCGAGGGAAAAACCGAGGAATTTGAAATTGAAAATCATCCGCAGAATCCCGAAATGGGTACGCGTACGGTTACTTTCTCTCGCGAGCTTTATATTGAGTCAACCGACTTTATGGAAGAACCGTTTAAAAAATATCAGCGCCTTTATCCGGGCAACGAGGTTAGAATCAAGAGCGCTTATATCGTAAAATGTACAGGATGTAAAAAGGACGGAAACGGAAACGTAATTGAAGTTTACGCCGAATACGATCCCGAAACACGCGGAGGAAATACTCCCGACGGACGAAAGGTAAGGGGTACTATCCACTGGGTTAACGCCGAAGATTGTATCGACGCCGAAGTAAGACTTTACGATAATCTCTTTACCGTTTCCGAACCCGACGCGGGCGAAGGCGAGTTTACTGATTATATTAATCCCGAATCCCTCGTAGTACTTAAAGGTTGTAAGCTTGAAAAATGCTTAGCCGAAGCTGAAAAATCCGACCGCTTCCAGTTTATGCGTCAGGGTTATTTCTGTATTGATAACGACAGCACAAAAGAAAATCTTATCTTCAACCGAAGCGTAAGCTTAAAGGACAGCTTTAAGAAGAAATAAAAAAAGCAGGTTCAATTTGAACCTGCTTTTTTGTTCAGAAAATCTGTCCTTTAAGTTTTTTCTTTTCCTTATAAGGGAATTGTTTATCGAATTCTTCCGCTTCCTTTTCGCTGACCAAATAACCTTCGGGCGGAGCGTATTCGCCGCTTACACCGTCAAGATACCCTTCTTTAAGTTCTTTGCATAAAAAGAATGAACTGTCGGCGCCCTCGGGCAAGCCGCGGTAACGAATATTATATTTGCTTGCGAAGGTAAATCCGCTCTTTCCGTAAAAATCGATATTCCCCTCGAAGCATACAGCACCGCAACCCAATTCAGCGGCTTTTTCAAGAGAGTAGTCGAGCAGGATTTTACCGTATCCCTGACGTTTAAATTCGGGAGCTATGCAGATAGGTCCCATAGCCATAATCGGAATATCCTTTCCGTCATCTGATTTTATAACCGCGTTCATAAACATATTCTGTCCTATAATTTCTCCGTCTTTTTCCAAAACAAAGTTAAGTTCAGGCACAAACGCGGGGTCGTCGCGGAGTTTATGAATTACATAATGTTCCAGACATCCGGGACGGTATACGTTCCAGAAAGATTCTCTTATAAGGTTTTCTGTTTTTCGCTGTTCTTCTTTTCTTTCTAAACGGATTTTCAGGTCGTTTTTCATATTAATGCCCTCTGTGTTTATCTTTTTTCTTTTGCTGTTTAAGCTCAAACAAGCGCTGTTTTTCCGCTTCTTTCTTTTCGCGTGATTTAATTTTGCGTTCGGTCTTAATTTCTTCGTACTGCTTTTTTAAAGCCTGCTGTGATTTTGTTCCGACGCCTTTGCTTTCTAATTGTTTTCGCGCCATGCGGCTTCGGCGTTTTGGGTTATCCGCCTTTTGTTTTATTGAAGCTTTTACAGGCTTTGTGAATTTCAGCCTGTTATAATACCTTAGTATAAAAGCGTAGATTTCCGCGTCGGTCGGTTCCGCGCCGAAAGTAACCTTGCATACCGAAAGCCTTTTACCGTCCGTTTTTTCAAAAACACCGACGAAGAAAGGCTCCTCAAAAAACACCGTTAGTTTTGTTTTCAAAGTTTCGCACCAAGTTCATATGCCCGAGTTGAATCATTTTCGCTTAAATCACTTGTTTCCCTTACTCCGCTTACAAGAACTCTTCCTATATCGTCGAGTTTAAAAAATTTAAGTACGAGCTCATATTGCGTGATAATTGAGTCGAAGAGCTCGGGAATCTTAGCCGCGCCGACAAGCAATAAGCCGAGCTTTTTAGTCTTAAAACTGTTTCGCATCGGTGTATGAAACCTGTCCACAAGCGCTTTAAGCTGTGCGCTTATGCCGTAAAAATACACGGGTGAGGCGATTACAACAATATCCGCTTCTTTCATTTTTTCGTAAATTAAATTCATATCATCGTTTTGCACACAAGCGTTG
The DNA here is from genome assembly GCA_902793125.1 of uncultured Ruminococcus sp. GTDB lineage: Bacteria > Bacillota > Clostridia > Oscillospirales > Acutalibacteraceae > Ruminococcoides. Next base: position 17,053 of record CADBCC010000017.1, on the reverse strand, counting down.
CCGTCGTTTTCAAAGCATCGGTTACATCCGACGCACGGATTGATATTATAATCTCGGATTGAAATAATTTCGACGTCGTTATTTTTTTCGGCGCCCTTTGCGAATGAAAGGGCAAGGTTATATGTGTTTCCGTTTTTACGAGGACTGCCGTTAAGAATTAATATTTTACTCATTTTATTTCACGGTTGAATTTACTATTTCCGCGTACTGCTGTTCGGGAATCATAGGCGAACAGATTTCCGCCATTAATTCCTCGCTGATTCTGCCTGTTTCGGCGTACTGTTTACCCGCTTTTTTAACAAGCTCCAGCCTCGGCGCGGTTACTACAGCCGCTTCGGGAGAGTTGAACATCGGGCTTTCGGGTACTGTAATAGTTGTGTGGTTATTAGGGAAACAGTTTTTAAACTGCGCTACAGCGGGTTCGAAGTTGTGCTTGCTGTTCGGGAATCCGCAGCCGCAAATCATAAGATATTTCAGTTTTGAAAAGTCAGCCTGACCGATGTGCTCATATCTGTCGCCGACCTTGTGCATCGCCATACTCGAAAGCGGCAGAGTACGGTCCATAAACGCTTTAAGCGGAGCGGGCATACCGTAGCAGTAAAGCGGATAGCTGAATATAAGCAGGTTGCTTTGCAGGATTTCCTCGAGCAGAGCGCGCATATCGTCGTTGTGTATGCATTTTCCGCCGTTTCTCATACAGGAAAAACAGCCCGCGCAGTATTCGATTTGTTTATCAATTATATCAATAATATGTACGTCGTTAGACTCAACTTCATTCATACCCTCGATAAAAGCGCGGGTAATATGCATTGTATCGCTTTTATCTTTTTTAGGACTTCCGTTCAATACGAGTATTTTCATTTCTTTTCTCCTTTTTAAATTCAATTAACAATACCGATGACTGATATAATAAATAAACACCTGCGCTTAATATAACAGAGCCTATAATATCCGTAAGCCAATGCACTCCCGAAATTAGTCTTCCGATTACCATAAACGCCGAGAATAATACCACAAAAGCGGTTGTTATTCCCTTTACGGTTTTATTCTTTGCTCTTCTGTCAATCTGAAATTTTAATGTCGGCATAACGCTCAGCACTAAAAGGGTTGTGGATGAAGGGTAGGAGGCTTCCATATACCCGTCAATCGGTATAGGTCTGTAGTTAATCGGAATCATCTCAAAAATCAGGTAGCCTAAAATTACGATAATATAGTAAACGCCTAAAAGGATTATATCTATATCAACCTTTAAGAGACTTCTTCTTTTAATCAGCTGAACCAATCCGAGTACGCCGAAACACATACAGATAAGAATCGGTACAATCCCGAGCCAGTCGGTTATGGTGTAGAGAGTCATATTTGAGCCTGTTAACTGATGGAACCGGGTGTTTACGGTAGAAAATCCGATATTTGTTCCTTTTTGGCCGACAGGCTGAACGTCAAAATATATAACGAGAAAGGTAAAGAGTACAAAACCTAAAAGTAAAATCACTCCGGCGATTAGCCCCGTTTTTCTGTTATTTATCCTGTTCATCGTCAGTAACCTCGTTTTTCTGCGATACTTCCGCGCCGTGACGGCAGAGCAGGCTCGTTATTATAAACATTATTCCGAGACCTATCGAAACGGAATTGCCTAAATTAAGTTCGTTTACTCCGCTGAAGAAACTGCTCATTATACCGTAAATAATTCCCGATACAATCACTGTTGCGAGAGGGATACAAATTGTACAGATACCGAGACGCATAAGTTCTTTAGCGCCCTCGAATGTAAACGGAGTTCCCGCTTCAAGCTCGTGTTTAAAGTAACGCTCCGCGATTTTGCAGAGCACCGCTTCGCCCGCGCAGATTACCGCGCCTGCCGCCATAGCGGTATAATATGTACCGAGATTTGCTTTCGGCGACGTTTCGATAAGCCCTTTTATTGTAGTACCGCCGAGTTTTAATCCCTCGGGAATACACGCGAGTGAGATTATTCCGGCAATACAGCCGGCGAAGCCGACTATACAAAAGATAAAAATAATTTTGCATATGATTTTTCCGATTTTTGATAATGTCTGTATTGTTTTAAGTGTTTTCATTGTTATTCCTCCTTATTTAACGGTAAAGTCCGTCCATTCTATTTTAAAATACTGCATTACGTCCTCCGCCTTTTTCATACCGAATTTCTGATAAAACGGTATGGCGTTTTCGTTAGCGATAAGATATACGGCAATATCCTTTTCTCCGCCGGCGATTTCGTGGGCAGTTTTCATAAGCTCCATTCCTATCCCGCGTCGTACATAAGCTCTGTCAACGCCTAAGTCGGTTATGTAAAGCCAGTAGGCAAAATCGGTTAAGCCGAAAAGCAGGCCTACCGCGACGCCATCCTCGTTTCTGGCGACAAGGCTTATGTTTACGTTTTTTACGAGTTTTTTAATACGCTCGTTAAATCTTTCTTTCGGATACTGCGAGCCTAAATCCGTCCGCTTTAAAAAGTCGATATATTCCTCCGCGGAGATTCTTTCTTCTTTTATTTTTATGTTGTTATCCATAATAACCTACTTCCATGGGCGGGATTTTTTATCCCAGCCTTTTTCTTTCCAGTAATTTATGTCTTTTTCGTTCCAGCCTTTTTTCTGAATCATACGCATTAAAAAGAAAAAACCTTTTGTTTTTAATCCGGGTTTAACTTTGCCGTTGTTTTTAATAATCTTTTCGGCGATTGAGTCCGTTGCTTTTTTGATTTTATTTTTCTTTTTTTCGGGAACGCTTTTCCATTCTGTCGCCGCGACTCCTATACCGAATTTGTAAATTTTAGCGACACCCCAGAAAAACAGGCTGTCAGCCATATCTTTATTGGTGCTTTTCATACCCGCTCCCGCGGCGGTTGAAATACATACGCCCTGCTTTTTAAACATTCTCTCCTCGGGACGGTGAACCATCCATCTGTAGCCGTAATGGTCTAAAAACGCCTTCATAGCGCCTGTGGCGTGATACACGTATACGGGGCTTGCGAGTATAATAACGTCCGCGTCGTCTATAGCTTCCGTAATGGGACTAAGCTTTTCAAAATGAGGGCATTTCTTTTCGTCCTTCATAAAGCAGGTTGTACACCCTGAGCAGAATTCTCCGAAATCCTTCGGCAAAAAGAACTCCGTAATATCTCCGCCGATTTTATCCGCAACCTGACGCGCGATATGATAGGTCGAACCCCTATGGTTTTGACCGTGTATAATTACTGTTTTCATTTTAACCACTCTTCCTTTGTGATTCGGGTAAAATGTTCCGTTCTTATATCTCCCATTAAAGCACAGGGCTTGTTTTCTTCGGTGTGATGATAAACAAACCCGCATTTTTCCTGACAGCGTTTTGATTTTACGTTGCCGTCGTAATATCCGCACCATAAAGCCGTACAGCCTAAATCTTCAAAAGCGTGTTTTTGCAGCGCTCTTACCGCCTCGGGGATATATCCGTTGCCCCAGAACGGTTTGCCGATCCAGAAACCGATTTCCAGTTCTGTATCTTTAATTTCGGTGTGCGACTGAGCGGGCGGGATTAACCCGATGCTTCCTATTGCGGCGTTGTCTTCTTTAAGACATACCGCGTAGTTTTCCTCCTTAGACAATACATTCTTGATAATATCAAGGCTGTTTTCTACGCTTGTATGTACAGGCCAGCCCGCAATCGGACCGACTTCGGGTTTTTTAGCGTATTTGTATAAGCTCTCCGCGTCCGATTCGTCCCACGGGCGGAGAATGAGTCTTTCTGTTTTTATAATCATTTTACTCTCCCTGTTTTGATAAAAATGTCCTTCCTGTATTGCGGCGAATGTTGCTGTTGCGCACACGACCGCCGCGCTGTAGCTTAGATTAATAAACGATAAAGTCAGGGGCAAAAGAAACAGCAATAAACCTGTTATTTTATTCATTACCGAATGTACGGCAACTATCTTTTTTCTTATTATAATACCTAAAACGATATTGAATACTTTTATAACGGCGATTACCATAATCCATAAATAAATCCAAACAGGTATATTCAGAATAGGTATCAATTTAAACAAACAAACTATAACAAAAATAAAATCTGCCGCGGTATCGAATCTTGCGCCGAAAACACTTTCGGTATTCGTTTTTTCGGCAACTGTTCCGTCAATCATATCGGTAATACCCGCCGCTGTATATAATACGCAGAACACAGGAGATAACGCGGGATAAAAAAGTAAAGCAAAACTAAAAACAATCCGCAGCCCCGTAAGTATATTAGCAGCGTTAATCATTCGTTTTTTTTGTATAACTTTTCACCGTTTATTTTTTAACCAGCTCTGTAAAAATTTTGTCCCTGTCGAAATTGCCCTCGGGAAGTCCGGGGATTTCCTTATACGCCTTTACAATTGAAATGCTGAACTCGATAAAAATTTTGCTTATTTCCTCATCCGTATAGGGACACTCGCCCATAACAATCAGCGTTGTGAAGCTGTGCGCTACAAGCCAGAGGTCGCGGAAATATTTATCAGCGGTTTCGGCGTCCATATTGTAAGTGCGCATAACCGAGGAGCGAACCAAATTCTGCGATATTTTTAAAGCGTCAATAGCTCCGCCCGATTCTCCGACGGTGTTGTTCAGGTACAAAAGCTTGTACAGCTCGGGTTCATCTTTTGCGAATCGCAAAAACTGTTTTCCGACTCCTAAGTTGGGGATAGGCGCTTTAAGGCCTTCCTCTATGTATTTTTGATAAAGCTCTTTAGAAAAAGCGTAAACTTCTTCTTTCAGCTCGTCCATGGTATCAAAGTAGGTGAATATAGGTCTTGTTGATACCCCGAGCTTTGAGGCGAGCTCCCTCGCTGTCAGCGCGTCAATACCTTTTTTACGCGTAATCTCTACGGCGGCATTTACTATTTCTTCTTTTTGAAACTTAACTTTCGGCGGCATATATAACATCCTTTCGTTCGTTACGCAACATATGTTATGCAACTAATGTTATTATAGGGTTTTAATTTATTTTTGTCAATAGTTTTGACAAAATTTCCGAAAATTTTTAAAAATCGGCTCTTAGTTGTGTAAACTATACAACTGTTTTTAAATTTGAGTATTGATTTTATACATATTATAGTATATAATAATATTGAGAAATAATATAAAGCGAAGGGAGGACGGCTTTATGAAAAATTTAATAAAAACTATTGCCGTTTTAATTTCGCTTGTGATTTTACTTTCGGTGTTTACAGTTACGGCCTTTGCCGAAAGCGGAGTTTTAGTCCACGGTAAGTTTAATTTTGACTACGCCAACGAGGTGTTTAACTATATAAACGAATACCGTGTTAAAAACGGACTGAAAAAATTGCAGTATGACTTTTCTCTTGCGGAACCAGCTATGATAAGGGCGGCGGAATGCAGCGTAAGTTTTTCCCATACAAGGCCTAACGGTAAGTCCTGGACTACGGCAATTCAATGGGAGAGCAGCGCCGCGGAAAATATCGCTATGGGATTTACTAACCCGAGAGAAGCAACCGACGGATACTACGGCTCCGAATCGCACAGAATAAATATGATGGGCGATTATACAAGGGTAGGAGTAGGCGTTTTTACCGCGGATAACGGAATGACCTATTGGATTCATAATTTTACCTGTGGGGATGTTAAGCAAACTTACAAAGAAACCGGAATTCGTACAGTTAACGTTAACGTAGCGTTAGACGAAAATAAGCAAAGTACGGTTACTTACTCTGACGGAAAAGAAGCTCCATCGAGCAAAGCGCTTGAATACGAGATAGAACAATCTCCCGAAATAAAAACGGTAAAGCTTTCGAAAACTTCTTTTGAGTATAACGGAAAGCGCCGGGCTCCTTCGGTTTCCGTAAAAGACAAGGACGGACGAATCGTACCGAAAAAGTATTATGACGTCCTGCTGCCGAAAAAGAGCACAAACTGCGGAACCTATAAACTCCAGGTAGTACATAAATTGAGGAAGACAACTTTTTCGTACAGCTATAATATTTTCTTGAAATCCACGCATATAACGAAAATAAAAAAGACGAAGAAGAAAGTTATCGTTTACTGGAAAAAGCCAACTTCTCATTCCAGCGGAATTAAGCTTTGCTACGCGCTAAATAAAGATTTTACCAAAAAGGTTAAAATGATTTCCGTAAACAGGCTTAAAGCTTCAAAATTAATTAAAGGACTGAAATCCAAAAAAACATATTACTTTAAGGTAAGAGCTTATAAGAAAACAGGCGGAAAGACTTATTATTCAAGCTGGAGTAAAGTAAAAAAGTTTAAAAAATAAAATTACGGTCGAAAGCAGATAACAGCTTTCGACCCTTTTTATAATACTGATAACTTAATATAAAAAGTACACCTTGGAAATGCAAGGTGTACTTGATTTTTAATCGTATTTAATTTTATTGGGGCTGAAGTATTCAACTCCGGGAGTAGGAGCTTTTCCTGTTTTAGCGTACATAAGCTCTCTGCAAGTAACGAGCTGGAAGCCTTTTTCCAGAAGCTTAGGCACCATACGTTTAACGGCTTCGGCTGTTGAGTTGTATATTTCGTGCATAAGTATTATATCGCCGTCTTTTGCGTTGTTTATAACTCTGTTGTATACCTTGTCGGCGTCTCTGGACATCCAGTCCTGTGTATCGTCAGTCCAGTAATAAATAGGCATTTTTTCTTTTCTGCATTCTGCTTTTATTGTTCCCGTTGTCATACCGCCGGGTGAACGGAAAGCTGTGGGATACTGTCCGCAGATATTATAAATAGCGTTGGAAGCTTTTTTAATATCGGACGGCTCAACGCTGCTTCCGTAATTAGCGTGGTTCCAGGTGTGGTTGCCGAGCTCCATTCCGAGCGCCGCTTTTCTTTTTATGTTGGCGGGAAGAGACGCCGCGTTTTTACCAACCATAAAGAAAGTAGCTTTAGCGTTGTACTTTTCGAGGGTATCAAGAATATTGTTTGAAGCTTTGTTGTATCCGGGACCGTCGTCGAAAGTAAGCGCGATCATCGGCTTGTTGGGATCAATATCGCTTCTCAGCGTAAAGTTTTCAGCGATATAAATGGTACTTGCTTCGCTCCACAGACTCTTAAACTTTTTGTCGTTATGAGAAGCGGTAACCCGTATCCTGAGACAGTAGGGACCTGATTTATCAAGACCGGTTATTGAAGCGTTTAGGTTCTTAGCTGCTTTATAAGATTTTGTAACGGCATTTTTAAAATTCTTATCGTCGCCCTTAACGTACTGAACCTGATAGTTTACCGCGCCGGGGATCGACTTCCATGAAAGTGAAATAGTTCCCGCGGTTTTGGAACCGCACTCGTTGAAAACGGGGATCGCGGGCAGCGAGGTTGCGTCTACCGTACGTCTTTCGCTTTCGAGCGGATTATCTCCCTTTTTATAGGAAGTGACGCAGAAAGTATAGTCTGTTAAAGGTTTAAGATTTTTTACCGTATAAGTGTCGGCTTTTTTAATTGTATCCGCTTTTGTAAAATCACTTTCGCTGAAAGTTTTTTTGTATATTATGTATCCGTCCGCGTCTTCGACGCCTTTCCATTTAAGAGAGGCTGTGTCCTGAGAAGTCTGAGTGACCTGAAGCTCCTCAACAGGAGCAACTTTCGGAGTTAAAGCGTTCCAGATTGTAACGACTAAAAAGATGAATAGGGCGATTGCCGCTATACCTAAGAGAAAACGCTTGTTAATTTTTCTTCTTTTTTTATAAAAGAAATCGCGATTTCTTCTCGAAGGTTTTGAAGGACGCCGACGATTAGAAGGATTGTATTTACTTGTATCAACCTTAAGGTTAACGTATTTTACTTCCATATTTAACATCCTGTAAAACAAAATATCCTAATTTATATTCTAATAAATAATCTCTAAAAAAGCAACATTATTTTGCAAAAAAAATAAAAATAATAGTTTTTCCGGGTTTTTAACCCAGCATAACGTCCAAAAGCATCATTACGGCAAAGCCGGTAACTATTCCCATTGTTGCAAAATAAGGGTGGGTTTCGTTGTTTTGCTGGCATTCGGGTATGAGTTCGTGAACTGCTACAAGAATCATAGAGCCGGCGGCGAAAGCCAAAGCGTACGGAAGAATAGTATTTATATAAACAACCGCTAACGCGCCGATAATTCCCGCAACGGGTTCCACAGCGCCCGATAATAAACCTATAAGAAAGCTTTTTGGTCTTGAGTAGCCTTCTCTTCTCATCGGAAGTGAAACAGCCGCGCCCTCGGGAAAGTTCTGTATGCCTATTCCCAAAGCGATTGTTATAGCGCCCATAAGTGTTTCGGGGGAGTAGTTGCTGCCCTGGAGCGAGCCGAAAGCAACTCCGACGGCAAGACCTTCGGGGATGTTGTGCAGGGTGATTGAAAGTACAAGCATAATAATGCGGTTTGTTTTTTTGTTGTTTGAGCCTTTTGAAATTATAACTCTGCGCCGTGAAAAATTAACAATTTTATCGGATAACCACATAAACACGGCTCCGAATAAAAATCCGACCGTTGCTACAATATACGGAGGAAGAGCAGAGTTTTTTTGAGCAAGTTCTATGGACGGCTCTAAAAGCGACCAGAAACTTGCCGCAATCATAACTCCCGACGCGAATCCGAGCATAAGATTCATTGTTTTATCACTCGGTGATTTTAAAAACAGTACCGTAGCCGCTCCGAGCGAATTAATTGCCCACGTTAACAGCGTTGCTAAAAACGCGAAGAAAATAAGAATTTCCATTTTTTGCCTCCTATTGTATATTATCGCTTTTTTGTTTATAGGTTACTGCATTATATTGACTTTTAAGGGGGTTTGGGGTAAAATGTACTATGTGTAAATTTGTACTAAAATAACAGCGAAAGGAGACGGCGTGTATGATTTTAATTATGGATATCGCGGTAGTGGCTTTGCGAATGCTGCTTCCCGTATATACCGTTGTAATTGTATATCAGATATTCGCGGCAATGCGCCGCCGCCGCCGTCCCGAACGTCCGCTGGTGTTATTGCAGGATTTGGATACGGGCGAAAAAATACCCGTGCTTTTCTGGGAAAATTCTATCGGAAGATCCCGTGGTTCGGATATCGCGCTTGACGATACCGCGATTTCAAGAAACCATTGTGTGCTTTTGCGCCGTAAAGAAGGCTGGTTTATTACAGACACCCGCTCGAAAACAGGTACATATGTAAACGGAAACCGGGTTGTAAGACGAACTAAAGTTAATATAGACGATACCATTGAAATGGGTAATAAGGAGTACGCATTCAGACGCGGAGAGGAATTCCACGAGGAACTTCAATCAAGCTGGTTTTTCTCTAAGGTTTCAAATAAACCCGCGATTCAGCCTTATAAGGTTCTTATTTTAGTTTCGCTTTTTCATATTTTTATGGCAGTTGAAGCGTGCTTTTGCGACGGAGCGAAGGATTTTGATCCCGCGTATCTTTGCGCGATGCTTGTCGGCGTAGAATGGATGTTCTTCTTTGTGTCGAGGGTTATCCTGCGCCGCGCGGCGTTTGAGTTAGAGGCGCTCGGCTTGTTCTTTACGGGGATAGGCGTAATGCTGCTCGCGCGGCAGAATGTAAAAAACGCGACGATTCAGCCCTGCTATGTACAGCTTATCGCGGCTGTCGCCGGAATGATCGTTTTCTGTATAATAATAAAATTTATTGAGAACCCCGACCGTATCGGTCAATGGCGTATGATAATTATGATTGTCGCCGTTTTGTTCCTCGGAATAAACCTTGTTTTCGGACGTGTAACCAACGGTTCGGCAAACTGGGTTCATATCGGCCCGATTACTGTTCAGCCGTCCGAATTTGTAAAAATTGCCTTTATTTTTGTAGGCGCGTCAACTCTTGACCGTTTGCAAACCAGGCAGAACCTGCTTGAGTTTATTATATTCTCGGCGATTTGCGTAGGCGCGCTGGCGCTTATGGGCGACTTCGGTACAGCGCTTATCTTCTTCGGGACTTTCATTTTGATTTCCTTTACGCGTTCGGGAGATTTTAAAACTGTAATATTGGCGCTCGCAAGCTCGGTGTTCGCGGGATTTATCGTTTTGAATATCAAGCCTTATGTTATGAGGCGTTTTGAGGGCTGGCGCCATGTCTGGCAGTATACTCAGGATTCAAGAGGATACCAGCAGGCGAGAACCCTTACCTATATCGCTTCGGGAGGACTTTTCGGCGTAGGTATCGGCAACGGTGTGCTTAAATATGTCGCCGCTTCCGAGTCGGACCTTGTTTTCGGACTTATGAGCGAGGAGATGGGCTTTATCTCCGCTATAACAATCGCGATAGCGATTGCTACGCTGTTTATTTACGCGCGTTCCGTTACAACGAGAAGCCGAAGCACTTTCTATTCAATATCCGCGTGCTGCGCGGCGGGACTTTTTGTAATCCAGATGTCGCTTAATGTATTCGGCGCGACAGATATTCTTCCGCTTACCGGCGTTACCTTCCCCTTTATCAGCGCGGGAGGTTCAAGTATTATTTCGTGCTGGGGACTTTTAGCTTTTATTAAAGCGGCGGACGAAAGAACTTACGCAAAGTAAAAGCAGAAATTAATTTATTATATTAACGTTTTCCAAGCATCTAAAACTTCTTAGCGCGCAAAAAGTGCGGGATAAGATTTTAAACAGAACTGCACGGATTGACTTGGATAATAAAAAAGGAAAGGAGAGAGTTATGAAAAGAACGCTTAAACGCTCATGGCTTATTTTTATAGTTGTAATTGCGTTTTTGGGTGGATTATGTTTTCTTGTTATCGAAACTATCCTCGGCGCGTCCGACTGGGTTGACCAGCCGTATAACGGTCATATTTCGGGCTCGGGCGGATTGATTCAGGCAGGAAAAATTCTCGACCGCAATTCTGATATTTTAGCTCAGAGTGTTGACGGTAAACGAGAGTATCATTCCAATAAACAGGTTCGGAAAGCTCTTCTCCATGTTGTAGGCGATGACTCGCTTAATATATCTACGGCAATCCAGAGCCGTTTCCGTTCGGAGCTTACGGGCTACAGCTTTATTTGGGGACTTAATATGCCTCAAAGCTTCCGTCATGGTCACGATATGGAACTTACGGTAGATATTCCTACCTGTAAAGCGGCTTATAATAAATTGAAGAATTACGACAGCGGAGCCTGCGTTATATATAATTATGATACGGGCGAGATTCTCTGTTCGGTAAGCATAAAATCCTACGATCCCAACAGCCCTCCGAAAATTACAGAAAAAAACGCGAAAAAGTACGACGGAGTTTATCTTGACAATGTGCTTTCGTCAACCTATACTCCCGGTTCCGTATTTAAAATCGTTACCGCGGCAGCGGCTATCGAAAACATCCCCGATATTTGGGAAAGAAAATGGACATGCAACGGAAAAGAAGAAATCGGCGGAGGAGATATTACCTGTGTAAGCGAACACGGAACAGTAAATCTGAAGCAGGCTTTCGGACATTCCTGCAATATTGTTTTCGCGGAATTAGCCGTTGAGCTCGGCGAAGCGAAAATGAACGAAATGGCAAAAAAGCTCGGTATTAACGCTTCTTTTTCAATAAGCGGAGTAGATACAAAAAAAGGCCGTTACGATATTTCGAAAGCAAATAAAAACCAGCTTGCATGGTCGGGCGTCGGACAGTATACCGACGAAGTTAATCCAACGCAAATGGCTATTATCTGCGGAGCAATAGCCAAAGGCGGTACGCCCGTCAACCCGTATATTATAAGCGGAAACTCAGGCTCGATTCTTGCGGATATAGGACTTACAAAGGTCGGCACCGCCGGGAAAAATATGATTTCTTCATCTACCGCGAAAGGCCTGAACGACCTTATGCGTTACGCTGTGGTCAACGACTACGGAGACGATATGTTCGGCGGACTTACCGTGTGCGCAAAGACAGGTACGGGAGAAACATCAAAAGGTTCGGATAAAGATAAAAACGACGGCTGGATGGTAGGTTATTGCACAGACAGCGAATATCCGTTAGCCTTTGCCTGCGTGGTAAGAGGAAGCAGCCAATACGGTTATTCAACCGCCGGACAGGTCGCAAAAGCGGCGATGATTCAGGCAGCAAAAAGCATGAAGAACAATTGAAATAGATTATTACTGGAAAGGATATAGAAATTTATGAATCCAATAAAGCTATTATTTGGAAATTATTCAAAGCGTGAAGTTAAAAGAGTACAGCCTATTGCGGACAAGGTTTTGGAACTTGACGAAAAATACGCCGCTATGAGCGACGCTGAGCTTAAAAATCAGACAGTTCTGTTTAAAGAACGTCTTAATAACGGCGAAACCACCGATGATATTTTGCCGGAGGCTTTTGCCGTTTGCCGTGAAGCTTCTAAAAGAGTTTTGGGAATGAAGCATTTCCCTGTACAGATTATAGGCGGAATTATCCTGCATCAGGGACGTATCGCCGAAATGAAAACAGGTGAAGGTAAAACCCTGGTTGCGACCTTACCCGCGTATCTTAACGGTCTTACAGGCGAGGGCGTTCATATCGTTACGGTCAACGACTATCTTGCGCGCCGTGACTCGGAATGGATGGGTAAGCTTTACCGATTCTTAGGTCTTACGGTCGGACTTATTGTTCACGACCTCGAAAACGACGAGCGTAAAGCGGCTTACGACGCCGATATTACTTATGGAACAAATAACGAATTAGGATTCAGAATAAGGTTCAGAGAGGCCATGCTTTCGCGATAGTCGACGAGGTTGACTCAATCCTTATTGATGAAGCCCGTACACCTCTTATTATCAGCGGACAGGGGGATAAATCCACCGAACTCTATACCCAGGCTAACCGCCTTGCGAAAACTCTTAAAGTAAAACGCTTTACCGAGACCGATGCTAAAGAGGATATGGAAAGCTACTACGCCGAGCAGGGTATAGATTACGTTGTAGACGAAAAAGCGAAAACCGCTACTCTTACACAAAGCGGTGTAAAAAAAGCGGAAGAATTCTTTAATATAGATAACTTAACCGATCCGGATAATCTTACTATTCAGCACCACGTAAACCAGGCTATTAAGGCAAACGGTATTATGAAACGCGATGTTGACTATGTTGTAAAAGACGGTGAAATTATTATCGTTGATGAATTTACAGGCCGTCTTATGTACGGAAGAAGATATAATGAGGGACTGCATCAGGCGATTGAGGCAAAAGAGGGAGTTAAGGTTCAGAACGAAAGTAAAACTCTCGCTACAATTACGTTCCAAAATTACTTCCGTCTGTATAAAAAGCTTTCGGGTATGACCGGTACGGCTATGACCGAGCAGAACGAGTTCCAGGAAATTTATAAGCTTGACGTTGTGGAAATCCCTACAAATAAACCTTTGGCGAGAGAAGATTTACCCGATTCTGTTTTCCAGACCGAAATGGGTAAGTTTAACGCGGTTATCGACCAGATTGTTGAGGCAAATAAAAGAGGGCAGCCTGTGCTTGTAGGTACGATTTCAATCGAAAAATCCGAGCTTCTTTCAAAAATGCTCAAAAAGCGCGGAATTAAACACAATGTCTTAAACGCTAAACAGCATGAAAAGGAAGCGGAAATTATCGCTCAGGCGGGTAAATTAGGAGCCGTAACCATCGCCACAAATATGGCGGGACGAGGTACCGATATTATCCTCGGCGGTAACGCGGAGTACCTTGCGAAAGCGGCAATGCGCAAGCAGGGAATAGAAGACGAGCTGATTGCCGAGGCGACCGGTTTTGCCGAGACAGACGACGAAGAAATTTTAGAAGCGAGAAAAATTTTCTCCGAGCTTAACGAGAAGTACAGCGAAGAAATAAAAGAAGAGGCTGATAAAGTTCGTGAAGCGGGCGGATTGTTCATTATCGGTACAGAGCGCCATGAATCGCGCCGTATTGATAACCAGCTGCGGGGACGCGCGGGACGTCAAGGCGACCCGGGTACAAGCCGTTTCTTCCTTTCTACCGAAGACGACCTTATGCGTCTGTTCGGCGGTGAGCGTATGAAGGCTATGCTCTCGAGAATGAATGTCGACGAGGATATGCCGATTGAAAATAAAATGCTTACAAATATTATTGAAAGCTCCCAGGAAAAGGTTGAGCTTCGCAACTTCGGTATACGTAAAGACGTACTTCAGTACGACGATGTTATGAATAAACAGCGTGAGATTATCTACACTCAGCGCGACCAGGTTCTCGACGGCGAGAATATACACGACTCAATTATCAAGATGATTGACGAGCATGTTGAATCTACGGTTAATCACTTCCTGCCCTCCGATGTCCGCGACAACTGGAATATGCATTCGCTCATCGATACTTACTATGACTGGGCGATTACCGACCGTGATAAATATAAATTCTCCGTTGAGGATTTGGAGGTTATTGAACCCGACGAAATCAGAGATATGATTGTTGAGGACGCTAAAGAAATCTACGCCGAAAACGAAAAACTTCTCCCCGAGGAAACTATCCGGGAGATGGAGCGTGTATATCTGCTCAGAAGCGTTGATACTCATTGGATGGATCATATAGATAATATGGAACAGCTTAAAGCGGGTATCCACCTGCGCTCATACGGCCAGCATGATCCCGTTGTTGAATATCGTCTTGAAGGTTTCGATATGTTCGACGAGATGATTGCGTCAATCCATGAAGATACAATTAAGCTTATGCTTACTCAGCCGAAGCGAATCCACGAACAGCAGAAACGCCGCGAGGCAATTGCCGCCGCTAAGCGTTTAGCTGCCCAGAAAGCCGCTAACGCGAGACTCGGAGCTGAGAACGGTGAGGAAGAAAACAGCGAATCCGAAGATCAGAACGATGTTGTAAAAAATGCGCTTAAGCGTAAGCAGGTTGCCGAACCTACAGCTACCTCGGGCGACGGAACCGATTCGCCTAACAAAACTATCCGTAAAGGCAAAAAAATCGGACGTAACGATCCATGCCCCTGCGGAAGCGGTAAAAAGTATAAAAAATGCTGCGGACGCGATGCGTAAATGGCTTTTGATTAATTGATAATGGAGGATTATGTATGAAGAAAGTAATAATTTCGGCGATAGCCGTTCTTATGATAGCGTTAACTTTTGCTTCCTGTTACGATCCGTACGCGGGAATAAAAGATAAAAGTAAAAAGCCGACCGCGGCTACACAGTCTTCAACCAAGAAAAAGGACGAAACCAAAAAGAAAAAAGTAAGCGATGAAAAATACGAAGATGATTTAAACGGACTTCGTGATTTTATGAAAGACAGCGGATATATTAAGGTTGAAGATAATAACGTAACAAAAATGCAGGCTGACCTTATCGGAGCTAAAAAGGGTAATAAATACGTTGACGGAGATATTCGTGTTGAACTCTATGAGTATGATCTAAAAAAAGAAAACAAAAAGCGCGACGAGACAATTGAAAGCGTAAAAAATGACGGCACATTTACCCTCTACAGCGAAAAAATCCCCGCGTATTTATCCGACAACGGAAAATATCTTATGGTTTATACCAACCCTGCGGCTGACGATAAAAACTCCGACGCCTATAAGATTAAGCAGAACGCGATAAAAGCGTTTAAGGGATTTAAAGCTAAATAAATCACACTATCACAAAAGAATAACCCGGCTCAAATAAATGAGCCGGGCTTTTGTTTTGTATTTTAATTTCTTATTATTTCAGTTCCGCAATGGTTACAGAAATAGTCATTGGGGCCTACGGGACTTCCGCATTGTGTGCAAAATCTCGGAACCGGATTTTCGGCGGGGTTAATAACATCTTCTTTGACAGGAGCGGGAGCGGGTTTCGCAACAGGCGGCTGTTCGTCTGCAGGCGCGGGCTCAGGTTCCTGTACAGATACAATCGGTTCCGGAGCCGGGGGTTGTGTGTTGATGTTTTCCTCAACGGGAAACCGGTTCGCGAAGTTTTCCTGAACGGGTGCCTGAGGAGGCTCGTAAACGGGAACCTGCGCGTTATCGTAGGGGTTGAAATTATTTGTGTCGGTAATCTGGAGCTCGGGTTCGTTGAAATCCTGTACGGGCTGTTGCTCGTTTTTATGGGGAACATCCGTCGAGATTCTGTATTTCTGTGAAATATTTTTAATATAAACAGCATATTTTATCGCTAAAATTCCGGTAACAATTCCTGTTGCGATATCAACCGCGCATTGTACAAAAAGGAATAATATATGCGGTAATGAAAAGTTAACGGCAGAATACTGAGAAGATAAATGAAGCAGATAAACTGCCGCAAAAATGTAAAGCGCGATGGTGAGTGCTGTAAAAATAAAGCAGATTATTCCGTAAAAAACAGCGCCCGATTTTTTAAGATAAATTGAATTCAAACTGTTTCTGACAGAGTTCGCGAACAGCAGCTGTGAAACCGCGTTTAAAATAAGCAGCACGCAAAACGGAAGAAGAACTATAGACGCGACAAAAACGACCAGCGTAAAAACTTCGGGGGAAAAGCCGCTGTCTGTTCGGGAGAACGCTCCGAGAAACAAACTGAAAATCAAAACAAAACCAAATATAAACAGTACGGATAAAACGGAAAGTACAAGGGTAATAATTGAGATTACCTTGAACATCATAGAAGGAACCGATAGATTATTGGTTTCGTTTTTGCTTAATACATAAAACAGTAAAAATATTATAGCGGAGAAAACCGTAAGAATATTTATCGAAAGCGGATTAAATCCCGAAGATACATCAATATTAGCGGAATCGACAGGTATGTTTAATTCCTTCATCAAGTTAGCGTACGAAATGGGATTAATAAAAAATTGCCCTGCGAAGTGTAAAGCGATTGACAAAAACGTAAGAATAGAAAGAGCAAGGACAATAGGCCGCTTGAAATAATCTTTAATAATATCAATATTCTGTTGGTAAGGACTTTGAATCATAATATCACCTCTGCGTATTTATATATATATTGTATATTAAAGTAGATTTAAAATCAATAAAATATGTAAAAAAACGGCGATTAAAATCGAAAGCAGATGAATTTTAAAAAAATTTAAAGTTTTCTAAAATTTTTTACAAAAAGATATTGACATTTTAAGGAGGATGTAATATAATCTTAATGTTCGCCGCATAACAGAGCGGCGGCGCGAGAACCTTGAAAATTAAAC
>CADBCC010000016.1 GCA_902793125.1 uncultured Ruminococcus sp. | reverse complement strand
GAAAAAGACCAAGAAGGGTACTTACAAGATTAAGGTTAAAGTAACCGCCGCCGGCACATCCGCTTACAAGAAAGGCGAAAAGACAGTTACAATTAAAGTAAAAGTTAAATAAAAAAGGGGTTGGCCAAACGGTCAACCCTTTTTTTAATATTGAGAACCGATAACTAATAAAAGCCGCCTTACGGCAACCTTTATGTAGTTTATTGAAGTCCGAAAGAAATTGAAATCGCGTTATCGACTTTATTCATAGAATTTTCGTCAACCGCGCCCATCCTCTCTTTAAGGCGCTGTTTATCTATTGTGCGGATTTGCTCAAGAAGTACAACGCTGTCTTTGGAAAGTCCGCAGGCGCAGGAAGAAATCGGAATATGGGTAGGTAGCTTCGCCTTAGACTGCTGGCTTGTAATCGCCGCGGCGATAACCGTCGGGCTGTAGCGGTTTCCTATATTATTCTGTACTATTAAAACGGGACGTATTCCGCCCTGTTCGGAACCGACTACGGGCGAAAGATCCGCGTAAAAAATATCTCCTCGTTTTATACTCACGGTTTTACCTCCAAAAGTTTTTCTGTAAATATTTTTACCGTTTTGGAAATTTTTATACTTATTAAACCGTTAATATAATATTTTTATATAAGAGGTTGGTGAGTTTATTTTATATAGGATAGATTATTGAATTTGATTTTTATTTCTTTTAAAGAAATTTCTTTAATAAAACCGTTAATTATATCTGATTTAATCCGATATTCTCCGCTGTTACAGTTGCCTTTATATTCCGCAAAAGAATTATAACTTCCTGTTAAAACGCAGTTTTCCTCTTTTTTAATACTTTTAATTACGCTGAAAATAACCTGCGAAAAAGCTCCTTTGGGAAGATAATCGACTTCACAATCAATATTCATATTACAGTAATGTATGCTCAGCTTATCGTCTGTATATTTGTAAATATATCCCCTCATACTTTCGGGCGAGCTTAGTTTAAGCGCCATACAATTGTTTGAATCGGAGATAATTTCTCCCTTTAGTTTTACGTCTTTTTCAAACGCCGTAAATTTCCCTTTGAATTTATCGAGCGGAAAAGCCGGTTCGGCTTTACATCCGCCGAGCAAAATAATTAAACATAAAAAAAGCAGGGGCAGTTTTTTCATAAATTCACCTCTGCTTAATTTATATGAAATCGTTTTAGTATTTATCCGTCTTAATATCCTATGTTTAATTCTTTAAAAGCAATATGTATACATTCGATTATATCACTCGGGAGCATTGAGAACTCGCCGTATTTTTCTTTCGCTATATCCCCCGCCAAGGCGTGAATATAAACAGCGCTCGCGGCGGATTTAAACGGGTCGAATCCCTGGGCTGCAAAAGACGCAGTAATTCCCGAGAGCACATCTCCGCTGCCTCCCGCAGCCATACCCGGGTTTCCGAGCTGTTCGTTATAATAGAGCTCTCCGCTTGGGGAAGCGACTAAAGTTTTGTGACCTTTTAAAACCACAATCACGTTATAGCGTTCGGAAAATTTAAGAGCTAACTCTTCCCTGCGGTTTTGAAGCCTGTCGGGATAACAGCCGACAAGACGGCAGAACTCACGGTCGTGGGGAGTTATAATCACAGGAGCCTTGCACTCGCTTAAAATTGAAGTATTTTCGGAAACAATATTCAGCGCGTCGGCGTCAAGCACAAGCGGAATTTCGCTTTTTAAAATTATATTCTCAACAAGCTCTTTTACGGCGTTATTAACGGAAAGTCCGGGACCTGCTAAAATCGCGGAACAGTACTTTGACTTTTCCGCAAAATCAAAGTCCGATAAAAAATTATCGTCAATCGGGTAAAACACCGCTTCGGGTATACAGGAAGCCAAAATCGGATAAATCGACTTAGGTACGGCGGCTTTTAAAAGTCCGATTCCGCTTTTAAGCGCGGCTTTTGAGGACATAATTGCAGCTCCCGCCATTCCGTAGCTTCCGCAAACCGAAAGCATACTTCCGACTGTTGTTTTATCAGCTTCGACAGGTCGTTTTTTTATTGTTGATTTTACAAGGTTTTTATCTATCGGAAGTATCATTTTTACCTCTTATAAAATAATTTAAGTACAATATCCTTATTTAAATACGGCTTCATACCGTTTAAAATCTTCTCGTTCGGATTAAACATCAGAGCGCATCTTCCGAGCGCCGCGTGCTGGTAAACCGCGTAGGTTGTATTTTTATCGTCCGAGCTGTGTTCTGCTGCGTCATATACCTTTACGAAATTAAGCTTTTTAATTTCGGGACTGTCGCCTTTTTCGAGCAAATCAACCGTACGCACGTCAAGCTTCATAATCTCTTTTCGGTTACGCTTCGCTATAATCTTGCTTACAACCAGGGTATCCTGCACAACCTGGTACTCAAACTCTATATTCTGGTGCGAACGCACAAACCAGATAAACCAGATTCCGATACAAAGCAAAAAGAAAGCTATATAAATAAAATAAGCGACAACTAATTTATGGGTCGCTAAAATAACAAAAGTAGCCGGAATAAGAATTACCATAAGAATAACAGCGATAAAAATAACGCGGTCTTTAACTGTTCTCTTTTTCTTTACAAGCTGTTCAATAAAAATATCATTCATATATTTCCCTCCGATTAAAGTAAAAACTACCAATCAATTGTACCACAACATAGTTTTTTTTTCAATAAACTATTGCATATTTAAAGCTAAAGTGTTAAAATACTCAAAGACAACACGATGACGAAGGAAGTAGTTTTTTCAAAGCTTTGTAAAGAGACTGCGCGACGCGGCTGAAATCGCGGGCTGGGCGGAAGAAATGAAGTTCCCTTTCGAGTGGTGAGATTGAAACAACAGTAGGTCTCAACGGCAGACACCGTTATACGTCGGCAGAGTGTTAGCTCTTAAGTTACTGCTTAAGCTAAAATCAGGGTGGTACCGCGGATTTATTCGTCCCTATGAGATTTATCTCATAAGGGATTTTTTATTTCTCCGCGTCAAACGTGAACGTTCCTCTCTTAAACTCATATCCCCCGATTGTTTATTTTTCTATGTAATTTTGGATATAGAGGATATGTTCGAAAAAATTATTAACTATTAAATAACTAATTCTATGGAGGTAATTAGGGATAACAAGATTAAGAATCTTAAAGAAACTCTTGAAAAAGAACTTTCCTCAACAGCCGATCTCGTTGACCTTGATAAGATAAGAGTTGCTTATCTCGGAAAAAAAGGCAGCGTTACGGGACTATTAAAGGGTATGAAAGACCTTTCCCACGAGGAGAGAAAAGAATTCGGTAAAAAGGTAAACGAGCTTAAAAGCAGCGTTGCCGATACTATCGAGAAAAAGAAAGCCGAGCTTAAAGAAAAGGAAATTGAGGCGGAAATTAAAACTATGCCCGCATTCGACATCACAACTCCCGTTGACGTCGCGAAAGGCTCCTACCACCCCATTACCTTAGTTCAGAGACAATGCGAAACCATCTTTAAATCTATGGGATTTACCGTAGAGGATTACTCGGAAGTTGTAACCGACTACGAATGTTTCGAGTCGCTTAATATTCCGAAGCACCACCCCGCCCGTGATATGCAGGACACCTACTATCTCGAAAACGGCCAGCTCTTAAAATCGCAGACCTCGGCGGCTCAGAACGCTATTATAAAAAAATACGGTAAAAGCTTAGTTGAAAAAGGAACTCCGATTAAGGCAATCTTCCCCGGAAGATGCTTCAGAAACGAAGCTACCGACGCTACCCACGAAAACACCTTCTTCCAGATGGAGGGCGTTATGGTGGATAAGGACATAAGCATCTCCAACCTTATCTACTTTATGAAAACTATGCTTTCCGAAGTTTTCAAGAAAGATATTAAAGTACGTTTACGCCCCGGATTCTTCCCCTTCGTAGAACCCGGATTCGAGCTCGATATAAACTGCCTTATCTGCGGCGGCGAGGGATGTCCGAGCTGTAACAGAAGCGGCTGGCTTGAGCTTTGCCCCTGCGGTATGATTCATCCCGAAGTGCTTAAAGAAGGCGGAGTTGACCCCGAAGAATACACGGGCTTCGCGTTCGGACTCGGACTTACAAGACTTGTTATGATGAAGTACGGCGTAAAAGATATAAGAGATTTAAACAGCGGAAACTTAAAGGCGCTTTCGCAGTTTACAGACGATGAAGTTTAAGGGGGTATAATTAGTATGTTTTTATCTATGAACTGGATTTCCGATTTCGTTGATTTAAGCGGACTCGATAAAATTGAACTTATTAACAAATTCTCCTTATCAACGGCTGAAGTTGAAAACGAGATTTTTTACAAAGGCTCTGATTTAAGCGGTATTGTAGTTGCTGAAATCAAAAGCATTGAGGACCATCCCGAAAGCAAGAAGCTCCACCTTTTAAAGGTTGACATCGGCGAAAATGAGTTGGTTGATGTAGTATGCGGCGCTCCGAACGTTAAAGTAGGACTTAAAACCGCTTTCGCTAAAATCGGCGCTAAAATCGGCGAGATTGAAATTACACCGCGCAAACTTGCGGGTTACACCTCAAACGGAATGTGCTGCTCCGAAGCTGAAATCGGAATCAGCGACGACAACTCGGGTATTATGGAAATAACCGACGACGTTAAAAACGGCACAGACTTAAAGGATATTTACGAAATTGACGATATTGTATTTGAGGTTGATAATAAGTCGCTTACAAACCGCCCCGACCTTTGGGGCCATTACGGTATCGCGAGAGAATTCGCGGCGCTCTCGGGCAGAGAGTTAAAGCCTATTGAAACCGTTGATTTAAGCAAATACGACGGCCTTAAAAAGATTGATATTAAAATCGAGGATCCTTTGTGCTACAGATATTCGGGCCTGCAGGTTGAGAATATCAACAGAAACACAAGCCCCGTAAATATGAGAATAAGACTTTTCTACTGCGGTATGAGAGCTATTAACTTCCTTGCCGACCTTACCAACTACCTTATGCTCGAAATGGGACAGCCGATGCACGCTTTCGACTCAAGAAAAGTTGAAAAAATCAGAATCAAAAGATTCGATAAACCCTTTACTTTCCAGACCTTGGACGGTGAAGAAAGAAACATCGACGAAAATACCCTTATGATATGCAACGACAATACACCTGTCGCAATCGCGGGTATTATGGGCGGACTTGATTCCGAAATCGTAGATGATACAACTACTCTTACTCTGGAGTCAGCTACATTCGACGCGGCGTCTATCCGTAAATCAACGGTAAGACTTGCCCACCGCACCGACGCTTCAATGCGTTACGAAAAATCCCTCGACCCCGAAATGACAGTTACCGCTATCGCGCGTTTTGTAAAGCTTTTAAGCGATTATGACAACGGTATCGAGGTTGTAAGCTCGCTTACCGACGAGTACGCTTACAAGTACGACAAGGTAACTCTCGAGTTCGATAAGGCGTTTGTTGACAAATATACGGGAATTGAAATTTCCGACGACCGTATTATCAACACTTTATCCTCTCTCGGATTCAAAGCCGAGCAAAGCGGAGAAAACTTCAAGGTTGAGGTTCCTTCCTGGAGAGCTACAAAGGACGTTACAATAAAAGCCGACATCATCGAGGAAATTACGAGAATTTACGGCTACGATAATTTTGATGTAAACACAACGCGTTCTCCCCTTTACCCCGTAAGAATGGACCAGGTTAAGAGCGACGAGGAAAAGATTAAAGACCTTCTCGTAAAAAAATACAACCTCCACGAAGTTCACTCCTACGTCTGGGCTTACAACGACGAGCAGAAGGAAATCGGCATTCCCGTAGAAGAAAATATTAAATTAGCCAACGCCACCAACCCCAACATCGAAACAATCAGACGCTCGATTATCCCCACCCAGCTTTGCCAGATTAAGAGCAACACAGGTTACGCTCCGACTTTCGGAATTTTTGAAATCGGCAGAGTTGTAGAGGGCGTTGACGAAAACAACCTTTGTATCGAAAAGAAAAAGTTAGCGATTACCGTTTACAGTAAAACTGTAAGCATCAAGGCGCTGTACTTAAAACTCAGAGATGTTTTGGCAACTCTTTCAAGCGATATTAAGCACAGAGATTTAACCTTTAAAAAAGCCGAACCCGAACACAGCTTTGAGCATCCCGTTAATCTAAACTACATTATTTTAGACGGCAAAGTTATCGGTAAAATCGGTATAGCCCACCCCGTTGTAGCTAAAAAGATTGATAAAAAAGGCAGCGTAGTTTACGCTGAGATTGACGTCGAAGAATTCTCATCGGTTTCAAACGCGGGTATTCACTACAGCGAACCCTCAAAATTCCCGCCGATGACCTACGATTTAAGCGTTGAACTCGGCTCCGAAACACTTTTCGCGGACCTTACGGAATGTTGGAAAGGCGTCGGCGAAGACATCTTAAAGGGCGTAAAAATTGTTGACACTTACGACACCGAAACAATCCACAGTATTACTATCCGCTACGAATTCTCCTCCAACGAGAGAACACTTTCCTCAAACGAGGTTCAGGATATTATGGATAAAATTATCGAAAATCTTAATAAAATCGGTGTAAGCTTAAGAAAATAAAATTTATTCCCGGCCGCGAAACGGTCGGGAAAAGTTTTTCGCCTTTTTATAGCGCGCTTTTGGACGCTTTTATTAGCGTAAGTATATTAACTAAGAAAAATAAAAGTTTTTAGTTGTGATGTTATTTTCCTTAAAAGAATAAATATTGATAAAAAATATCTTGACTAAAATGTATAATTATGGTAGTATAATTATGAATTAGAATTTTGAAATGGAGGTGTTTCCATGATTGACAAGACGATGGTTTTCTCGCTTGATGACAATAAGGACGACCAGATTAAGCTCACTCTTAACACAGTTTACCGAGCTTTGGAGGAAAAGGGCTACAATCCTATTAACCAGATTGTAGGATATATTCTTTCCGAGGATCCGACTTATATTACAACTTATAACAACGCGAGAAATCTTATCAGTCGAATCGACAGAGATGATTTATTGGAAGCACTGGTTAAATCGTATCTTAACTTAACATAACGAAAGGTGTGACTTTTTGTGGCTGAAAAGCAGGAGTTCCCTACCTATAAGGGCAAACCTCTCGTTCGCTGCGGAGATGAGCTTTATTACGGTAATATGGACGACGAGTACGTTATCCATTTAATCATTAAAAGCAAGCGCGAGGTTAACGGTGTTGAGGTTGCGGACAAAGTAGCCGTACAGCTTATGGCGACCGATCCGGGACTTTCACCGAGAAGACAGCTTGTAAAATCCAGCGAAAAGCAAGGTCTTTTCGTTGCTATGGACATCGGCGACGCCTGGCTTTCAAGAGCGCTGGCGCATAAAATTTAATAAGCATTATTAACGGGCTATCGCAAATCGCGACAGCCCGAATTTTTATCTCTTAGTTTTTCGAGAGCATCTTCGGCGTTTAAAACGTTTCCTTCTTCAATTTGTTTTTCAGAGTCGGCAATTTTAGAATTAATCTTTTGTAAAAATAACGCTTTTTCATATTCAATAGCTTCATTTAAACCTTTTATAATGCTTTCATATACACTCATACTATCAACTCCTATCCTTACTATTCTTCATACTTTTAAAATCAACCTGCGCTAAAATTACCGCCGTAAACACAAGCGCGCAGCCGAATAATTCTTTTAAAGAAAGATTTTCGCCGAGTATCAGCCATCCCGCAAGCGCCGCGAAAACGCTTTCGAGGCTCATAATCAAAGTAGCTACAGCGGGCGTGGTATAGCGCTGGCCGATAATCTGCAAGGTATAGGCTACAGCGCTCGACATAATACCCGTAAAGAGAATCGAATACCTCGCCGAAATAATTCCGTCTACCGTAGGCGTTTCAAATACAAAGGTGGGAACGAGGATTAAAATACCCGCCGTCCAGAACTGAATATTCGCCATAACAAGCGCGTCGGCGCCTTTGGAAAGAAATCTGTCAATTACGGTTATGTGTACGGCGAACCCCAGCGCGCACACAAGCACGAACGCGTCGCCTATATCGAGCGAAAATCCGCTTTTTATGCATAGGAAATAGAATCCGACTATCGCTAAAACAACGCATATCCATATTTTTTTCGGCGGTTTATTCCCAAGTATCAGGGCGATTATCGGAACGATAATAACGTACAGCGCGGTAATGAACCCCGCCTTACCCGCAGTGGTCGTAACGATTCCGATTTGCTGTAGTGTACTCGCGACTCCAAGACAGGCGCCGCAGGCTATCCCGCCCAAAATGGTCGTTTTTTTATCAATCGGTTTATAAGAACCGCTTCGTTTTTCTATCTTTTTAAACACCAAAACAACGGGTATTAATACTACCGCGGCTAAAAAAGTCCTTGAGGCGTTAAAGGTATACGGCCCGATATGGTTCATACCGTCTCTTTGCGCCACAAACGCCGTACCCCAGATTAACGCGGTAAGCAGCAGTATTAAATTTCCCTTCATATTTTTAAGCATATTTATATCTCCGTTTCATTCACGAAACGATTTTAACATTTTTAATATATCGCCGTCAAGATTATTTCAGAAAGCCCTTATACAATCTGCACAAATACAGGCATTAAATTTTGGTTAGTATTAAAGTGAAAAATATGTTATTATGTTAATATATAACAATGAAAGGAAAGTTATTATGCTGCATTCATTTACAAAAAATCATAACGACTTATCAACCGAGGCGGGATTCCAGTTTGAGTTCTTCTGCGACTGCTGCCAAAACGGCTTCAAAAGCACTTTTGTCCCGTCAAGCACCTACGGTAAAAAGAATAAATCGGAAAGATTCGGACGCTTCGCTTCGGGAATCGGCGGATTTTTAGGCGGTATCGGCGGCGAGTTAGGCTCGGCTATAGAGCGCGGAAGCGACGTTGTCGGAAGCAAATTCAGCGGTGAGTCTCCACAGTGGAGAAAAGAACACGAAAGAGCCTTTGACGAAGCGCAGGCTGAGGTTCGTCCCGAGTTCAGAAAATGTCCCGCCTGCACAAAATGGGTATGTCCCGAATGCTACAACGAGGACGAGGGACTGTGCATTGAATGCGCGCCGAGAGAATCGGCGTATGTAGCTCAGGCTCACAGCAGAGCAATGCAGAGAAATATTGACGAAGCCGCGGAAACCGCTACGGTATGGAAAGGCGATATTGAAAGCCGCACAACTGTATGTCCATCCTGCGGAAAGCCCTCGGGCAACGGAAAATTCTGCAACAACTGCGGAGCTCCGCTCGCCTTAAATAAATGCCCGAACTGCGGCGCGGCTGTCGCTCAGGGATTAAAATTCTGCGGCGAATGCGGTTCACCTATGCAAAAGACAGGTAAATGCCCATCCTGCGGACACGAAAACGACCCAAGTATGAAATTCTGCGGAAACTGCGGACAGAAATTATAATTATAAAAAACGGAGCGGTTCAAATGAACCGCTCCTTAAATTATTTACAATTTACTTCACACTTACTACTTCCCACTAACAACCGCGGGGCTGCCAAATGGCAGCCCCGTTTCTTAATTATTCAAATATAAATTTACCGTCCTTGAAATCACAGGTGATTTTCTTATCCTTGCTGACAGTTCCGTCGAGAATACGCTCGGAGAGTTCGTCCTCGATTTTGCTCGTGATAGCTCTTCTCAGCGGTCTCGCGCCGTAGCTCTCGTCGTAGCCGGCGTTCGCGATTTCGGTAATTGCCTTGTCGGTAAAGTCAACCTCAATCTCAAGCGCTTTAAGGCGTTCTTTAAGGTTATCGAGCATTTTAGAAGCGATTTCCTTAATCTCGTCCTGTGTAAGCTTATTGAACACGATAATATCGTCGATACGGTTTAAGAACTCGGGGCGGAAGGTATTCTTTAATTCGCCCATTACGATTTCCTTAATGTTCTCGGTTTCTTTTTCCTTATCTTCGGTGAATCCGAGGCTCGCCTGTTTTTCGGTAATCATTCTCGCGCCGACGTTACTCGTCATAATAATTACGGTGTTTTTAAAGTCAACCGTTCTTCCCTGCGAGTCGGTAAGACGTCCGTCGTCAAGAATCTGTAAGAGGGCGTTGAATACGTCGGGGTGAGCTTTTTCAATTTCGTCGAAGAGTATAACCGAATAGGGTTTTCTTCTTACCTGCTCGGTGAAGTGGCTTCCCTCGTCGAATCCGACATATCCCGGAGGAGAACCGATTAATTTAGAGACGGTGTGCTTCTCCATAAACTCCGACATATCGAGGCGTATCATAGCGTTTTCGTCGCCGAACATCGCCTGGGCAAGCGCTTTGCACAGCTCGGTTTTTCCGACGCCTGTGGGGCCTAAGAAGATGAACGAGCCGATCGGGCGTTTCGGATCTTTAAGTCCTACCCTGCCGCGGCGGATAGCTTTCGCTACAGCCTTAACGGCTTCGTCCTGGCCGACAACTCTGTCGTGGAGGATATCTTCCATTTTAAGAAGTCTTTCGCTCTCCTCCTCGGTAAGCTGTACTACGGGGATACCCGTCCACTGGGAAACAATCTCAGCGATATTTTCGGCTGTAACTTCGCCCGAAGCGGAGTTCTGAGATTCCTGCCATTTCTGCTTCTCGCTCTCTAATTTCTCCTGAATTTCCTTTTGCTCGTCGCGGATTTTCGCGGCGCGCTCAAACTCCTGCTCATTTACGGCGCTCGATTTTTCGGCTTCAAGCTCTTTTACTTTTTCCTCAAGCTCCTTTAAGCTTTCGGGAGCGGTAAGGCTTTCGAGTCTTACTCTTGACGCGCTTTCGTCGATAAGGTCAATCGCTTTATCGGGAAGGTACCTGTCGGCAATATATCTCGAGGAAAGTTCAACGGCGGCTTTAATCGCCTCGTCGGAAATCTTTACTTTGTGGTGCGCTTCGTAGCGGTCGCGCAATCCCTCTAAAATCTGAACCGCTTCTTCCTCGCTCGGCTCGCCTACGTTAACGGGCTGGAATCTTCGTTCCAAAGCCGCGTCCTTTTCGATATATTTTCTGTACTCTGTAATTGTAGTTGCGCCGATTACCTGGAAGTCGCCCCTTGCGAGCGAGGGTTTTAAGATATTAGCAGCGTCGGTGCTTCCTTCGGCTGAACCCGCTCCGACAATTGTGTGGAGCTCGTCGATAAAGAGGATAATATTCTTAGACTTTTTAACCTCGTCAATCGCTTCTTTGATACGCTCCTCGAAGTCGCCGCGGTACTTAGCGCCCGCTACCATTCCCGTAAGGTCAAGGCTTACGATTTTTTTATCACGAAGTATCTCGGGAACTTTTCCCTCGACGATTTCAAGCGCCAGACCTTCGGCTACGGCTGTTTTACCTACGCCGGGCTCGCCGATTAAAACGGGATTATTCTTCGTTCTTCTCGAAAGAATCTGTATTACTCTTTCGATTTCCTTTTCTCTTCCGATTACGGGGTCAATCTCGCCGTTTTTAGCGGCTTCGGTTAAATCTCTGCCGAACTTGTTAAGTCCTTTTGCGCTGCCGTTTTGCGCGTTTTCAGCGGTATTGTTTTCGCCGACATAATCCTCGGCTGTATCTAAAACCGAATTCAGATTAACGCCTAATTCATTTAAAAAGCTGTAGGCGTAGCTGTCGGTTTCCTGCATAATACTGAAAAGAAGATGCTCTGTTCCGACGTAATTACTTCCTAACTTAGCGGCGATAATAACGGCGTTCTGCATTACACGCTTGCTTCGGGGAGTAAAGTCGTTGGGCGTAAGAGTTACGGGAGTACCCGTACCCGTTGTTTCTTTAATTCTTTTTTTAAGCTCATCGGCGTTAAGTCCCGCCTGGGATAAGGCAGTCGCGGCAACTCCGCTGCCTTCCTTGATTAAACCGAGAAGGAGATGCTCGGTACCGATGTAGTTGTGGCCCATTTCTCCCGCGCAAGTCATAGCGAGGTTTAAGGCCTTATTTGCTTTTTGGGTAAAATTTTTAAATTCATACATAACATATACCTCCTTTTTTCTTCGTCAATTAAGAACTTCTACTTTGAACAGTTCAGCTTTTTATTTAATATTTCAGCTCTCAATATATCACGATCGCGGGGTGAAATCTGTTCGTTTTTGTTGACCATCATAGTCGCGGGCTGAATTTCGCTTATAAGGTTATCAATTGTTTCGATCTCCAAATCCTTGATTATCCCCGTATTTATTCCGAAACGGACATTCGAGAGCAGCTCAAGCGCTTCTTTACAGCTTATTAATTTCGCTGTTTTAAGGATTCCGAGGCTTCTGCATATTTTATCACGGGTTTCAATACTTTCGCTCATACGCTTCTGAGCCTGAAGTTCCTGGGAAACAAGCTGTTCGGCGATGTTCTTAAGATTTTCAATCGCGGATTTTTCCGAGATACCGAGAGTTACCTGGTTGGAAAGCTGGTACATCGCGCCCTCGGGCTCGCTTCCCTCGCCGTAAGCTCCGCGGATTGTAAGACCTAATTTGGAAAGATTACCCGCGATTCTGTTTATCGCCTTACTGCTTTTAAGCGCCGGAAGATGGAGCATAACCGAAGCCCTCATACCCGTACCGAGGTTGGTCGGACATTGGGTTAAGTAGCCTAACTTTTCGTCAAAGGCAAAGTCAAGATTCTCGTCAAGCAGGGTATCCAGCTTATCGGCTGTATCGTAAGCCTGCTCAAGATTAAAATCTTTATACAAAATCTGGAGCCTTATATGGTCTTCCTCGTTAATCATAATGCTCATCGTTTTATCTTTGGAAAGAATTAGCGCGCGTCCGCCGCTCTCGCTCATAAACTCGGGAGAAGCCAAGTGCTGCTCAACGAGGGAGATTCTCTGCGGCTCGGTTAAGTCTTTAACGTAAAGCACATCAAACTCTTTACTCAAGGGCGAGTTGCAGTTTTTCAGGGCGGTTATAATTTCATCCGCCACCTTTTCTTTTCCCGCGGTATTTAAAGTAAGCGGAAAAGGATATTTTTTAAGATTACGCGCAAGTCTTATTCTCGTCTGCATTACTACGTTACTCATTTTCGTTCTCCTTTTCCTTAATTCTATCTCTTAAAACCGCCGCGGTTTCAAATTCCTGGTTCTTTATCGCGGTATCGAGTTCGGCTTTAAGCTTAGATAACTCGTCGTCCGCTTTTTCAACGGGCTTTTCTTCAACCTCGACCTTTTTATAAGAGGGGCTGTTCTTGCCCATATGGGTTGTATTTCCGTGGATACGGCGGATTGTAGGTAAGATTCTGTCGGAAAATACGTCGTAGCAGTCAGCGCATCCCATCATACCGGTTGAGGCTATATCGTTGTAAGAAGTACCGCAGGTTTCGCATCTTGTCGCCTGGGTTCTCGCGGGAAGAGCGTTTTCGAAAAAGCTTCCGAACAGCGAACTGAAATCATCGGCAAAGCTGCTCGTAAAATCAGAGAACACGTTGCTGTATCCCATCTCTTTAGCGCATTGCGAGCAGAGATGATATTCCTCGAATTCTCCGTTGATTACACGCTTAACGTGCGTATTGGCTTCATTTTTATTACATTTCTGGCATTTCATAATCTTTACCTCCAAATTAATTATTTATAAAAGTTAAAAACATATTCTTAAAAATTCTCGCTCTTAAAATATCTTTTAAATCACGCGGAATTTCCTTGAATACCCTTTCGGACAACGCCGAGGCTAAAAGTCTTGCGGTCTGTAAATCTATTATTGACTGGTTATACATATTATTAATCATTATCTCGGCGGTCGCTTTATCGAGCGTATCTCCTATTGAATTAACAATATGCATTACGGCTGTGCTTTTATCAGCGTTAACCCTTGTTATACGGATATATCCTCCGCCGCCGCGCCTGCTTTCAACTATATAACCCTGCTCGGGCGTAAAGCGCGAGGTAATTACGTAGTTAATCTGGCTCGGAACACATCCCAAATCGCTCGCAAGCTCGTTTCTTCGTATTTCGGCGTTGCCGTTTTGTTCGTCCAGCATAGCGAGTATATGCTGCGCCACTAAATCACTCATACGCATTTTTTAATCATCTCCCATGGTCAAATTGGTTGTTTGACTTTCTTTGACCTTTGATGATTCAATTATAGAGCTAAAGTCAGAGAAAGTCAAAGTCAGAAAAAGTCAAATTATTCTTTGATTTAACACATTTACTCCCCTAATCTCTTTAAATCTCGTTTTTTCTCATTATTTCAAATTTTTTAAAAAATTTTTATTGACTTTCATAAAATATACTGATATACTGTAAATGAAATATGAACAGTTATTCATATGTTCAAATGATAAATTAAGGTGGAATTTATGAAAAACATACCCGATATGGAAATTCTTTTTGAATTGGCGGATTTATTCAAGGTTTTCGGAGACTCAACAAGACTCAGAATAATGCACACGCTTTTTGAGGACGAACATTCCGTCGGCGAAATAGCCGAGAATCTTAATATGGAGCAGAGCACTATCTCCCACCAGCTTAGGGTTTTACGCACAAACAAGCTCGTAAAAGTCCGCCGCGAGGGAAAACAGATTTACTACAGCTTGGACGACGACCACGTTAAGAGAATAATCGAAATGGGACTTGACCACGTTTTAGAATAATTAGCAATTAATAATTTAGAATTAACAGTTAATCGCTAACAAACCACTTGGATAAAAAAACTTAGTATAACAGAAGTATTTTGCATATTTATATTAAAGATAATATCAATATTGATTCAGTCGGGATACAATAGTTATTTTCTTTACAATTCTATCTGCACGACAACAACCGTTAATTGTCAATCGTTAATTGTTAATTGTAAATTAAAATTCCGGAGGATTATATGAAATACAAACTTATTATGAACGGTTTAGACTGCGCGAACTGCGCGGCTAAAATCGAAAAAGCTATCGCGAACACCGAGGGCTTCGAGGAAGTCAGCCTTGTATTCGCTACCAAGTCCTTATATTTCGAACATATTGAAGATAAGGATATAATAGAAAAAGTTCAGAAAATTACCGACAGCGTCGAGGACGGCGTTGAAGTAAGCTTTGAAAAAAAGCATAAAAGCGAAAAACACCGCTGTCACGATAACTGCTGTGACGCTGATAATCATAAAAATAATATACCGCTTTCCAATATTCTGCTTATTATCGCGATTGCTTTCGCCGTCGCGGCGCTTTTGCTCGATATTTTTAAAATCAATGAGACCGCGGTCGCTATACTAAGCGCGGCGGCAATAATAATGTCGGGCTACAAGGTATGTATCTCCGGCGTTAAATCCGTATTTAAACTTCAGATTGACGAAACCACGCTGATGACTATCGCGGTTATCGCGGCGTTCGCGCTCGGACAGTTTGTCGAGGGCGCGATGGTAACTATACTCTTCGGAATCGGCGAAATGTTAGAAGATAAGGCTGTTGAAAAATCACGTAAGAGTATTGAAAAAATAGCCAATATACGAGCCGACGAAGCGGTTATTACGGAAAACGGCGTCGAAAAAACCGTAAACGCCGAAAGCGTAAAAATCGGAACGGAAATTATTATTAAGCCTCACGCAAAAGTGCCGATTGACTGCGTAATTACCGAGGGCGAAAGCAGCATTGACACCTCTGCCGTTACGGGCGAAAGTATGCCCGTTTCCGCAAAAAAAGGCACCGAGCTTTTAAGCGGAATGGTCAACGGAGAAAAGCTTATTAAAGCCGAAACGACTAAACAGTTTGAAGACAGCGCGGCAAGCAGGATTATTAAACTTGTCGAAGAAGCTTCAACAACGAAAAGCAAGAGAGAAAAACTTATAACAAGGTTTGCGGGCATTTACACTCCCGTGGTAATTTTTATCGCGCTCGCTATCGCGTTTATCCCGCCGATTTTCTTCGGCAATATTACTCAATGGATATATCGGGGGCTCGTGTGCTTAGTCGCAAGCTGTCCGTGCGCGATTGTAATTTCAATTCCTTTAGCCTACTATTCGGGAATCGGCGCGGCTTCAAAATACGGCGCGCTGTTTAAAGGCGGAAAATACCTCGAGGTAGTCGCGAAAGCCGATACAATAGCTTTAGATAAAACGGGTACTCTTACCGAGGGTATTCTTACAATTGATAAAATAATTCCTTATAAGAATTATAAAGAGAGCGAAATTTTAGCTTTGGCCGCAAGCGTAGAGAAAAACTCCTCCCACCCTATCGCCGAAGCGATAAAAAACTCCTACAGCGGAGAGCTTATAAATCTCAGCTCTTTTGAGGAAAAATCGGGCGGCGGAGTCAGCGCGGTATATAACGAAAAAGTTATAAAATGCGTCGGAATAAGAAATCTGAATTCAAAGCCCGAGGATATCGCGGACGCGTATCTCGTATACGACGATGAAATTATCGGAGCGTTTAAGCTTAAAGATAAAGTACGCCCGGAAGCGGCTGAGGTAATTAAAAAACTTAAAAGCTCGGGATATAATAAAATCGCTATGCTTACAGGCGACAGCAAATCAAACGCCGATAAAATCAAAAACGATTTACCCGGTTTAACGGATGTTTACGCTAACCTGCTCCCCGAACAAAAATTGGAAATCGTAAATGTGCTTAAAGAAAACGGAAAGGGAATCTGCTTTGTCGGCGACGGAATCAACGACGCTCCCGTCATTACGGCTTCGGACTGCGGATTCGCTATGGGCTTAGGTTCAGAAGCGGCGATAGCTTTCGCCGACGCGGTGCTTACATCGGGCAACCTAAATGCCTTGCCCAAGGTAGTTAAGCTCGCCAAAAAGACGGTAAATACGGCTAAAGCCAATATCATCTTTGCGCTTGTAATTAAGGCGCTCGTAATAATCCTCGCCTCATTCGGTATGGCTCAGATATGGATGGGCGTAGTCGCGGATACGGGAGTTTGTATGCTCTGTGTACTCTGGGCAATGAGGTTATTAAAAATTAAGATTTAAGAGTTAATAAAAAGTTCGGAAACACCGAACTTTTTATTTTTTAAAATTTTTTTAATTATAGTATTGCTATTATTCCAACTTTAGAATATAATAATAGGCAAAGAGGTGATATCAATGTTAGCATATATGACTGCTAAAGATGCAGCAGAAAAATGGAATATATCACGCAGGAGAGTTAATACTCTTTGTCAGGAAAATAGAATTCCAAATGTTGCTATGCTCGGTAATATGTGGATAATTCCGATTGAGGCTGTAAAACCTATAGATGGTCGTACAACCAGATATGATAAAAAAAATCCTGCAAAACCTTTTATTAAATGGGCAGGAGGAAAAGGGCAACTCCTTCCTACAATTAGAAAAATGTATCCGCCCAAAATGGGTACGGAAATACACAAATATTGTGAGCCGATGGTTGGAGCAGGCGCAGTATTGTTTGATGTTTTGAACACTTACGAAATGGATGAAGTGTATATCTGTGACACAAATACAGAATTGATGAATGTATTCTCAGTAGTCAGAGACAATCCCTTAAAAATGATAAAGCTTCTTTCGGAGTATGAGAAGAAACATCTTCATCTTGAAGGCGATAGTAGAAAAGAATTTTACTATCAACAGAGAGAAATGTTCAATACTGAAATCCAGAAACCTACAAAACGTAACTCAGTGCTGCGAGCTGCATTGTTTATATATCTTAACAAAACTTGCTTTAACGGACTTTACAGAGTAAATCGAAAAGGTTTGTTCAATGTCCCAATGGGCTCATATAAGAACCCTACAATATGTGACGCTGAGAACATCAAGAAAACTTCAGAGCTGTTGCAGGGAGTAACAATTCTGACAGGAGATTATGAGTGTGTAAAAGACTATGTTGACGAAAATACATTTGTTTACTTTGATCCGCCATACAGACCACTTAATAAAACCTCTGAGTTTACTTCATACACAGCTGATGATTTCAATGACGATGACCAAATCAGATTGTCAGAGTTTATAAAATCTCTAAATGAACCAAGAATTATGCTAAGCAATTCAGATCCTCACAATGTAGATGAAACGGATAATTTCTTTGACGACCTTTATGAAGGAATGAACATAAACCGAGTGTCCGCAATCCGAGCTATAAATAGCAAAGGTAAAGGCAGAGGTAAAATTAACGAACTATTGATAACTAATTATTAAGGAGAAAAGTATGGGTAGAGATTTTAATTCTTGGCTATCAGGCTTTCGTGATAGTATTTCTGATTATGCCTACTATGTAAATTTTGATAAAGTATATAGAAATGTAGATGCTATAAAAGTTGAGCTGAACATTCTAAATTCGCTGATTGGCTCCAATAATATTGAAAATGATTTTGAGGAATTGGTTACTAAATATCCTGAAACATTAAAGTGTATTCCCGTTTTGCTTGCTGTCAGAGCTAACGAAATTTATGCGATTGACGGAGACGGTGAATTTACCTATAATTTCAAAACTCCAAACCTCACTATTGAACAATACAAGGTGTTTATGCGCAAAACAGGATTATTCGATTTGATTGCTAATCATGTGGTTAATAATCTCGTTGATTATGCTACCGGAGTAGAAACAGGACTTGACTCAAACGGACGTAAAAACCGCGGTGGACATCTTATGGAAAATCTTGTCGAAAGCTATATTCAAAAAGCAGGTTTTATTAAAAACAGTACATATTTTAAAGAAATGTATATTCATGAAATAACCGAAAAATGGGACATTGACCTTTCCGCAATTTCAAATCAAGGTAAAATGGAAAAGCGCTTTGATTTTGTCATCAAAACCGATAACATGATTTACGGTATAGAAACAAACTTTTATGCGAGCAGTGGTTCTAAACTAAATGAAACAGCTCGAAGCTATAAGCAGATTTCGCAGGAGGTCGAAACCATAGATGGTTTTACTTTTGTTTGGTTTACAGACGGTAAAGGTTGGAACAGTGCGAAAAACAACCTGGAAGAAACTTTTGATGTTATGAAACATATTTATAATATCAATGATTTGGAAAATGAAATATTATTAATACTGAAATGAGGGAACACAAATGACCGAATATGAAAAAATAAAATGTTTAAAAAAAATACGTTTCGGGGATATTGATGCAAATTCAGATCCAGATTTAGAACACTATTTTATAGACAATAATTATTGGAATAGGATAATAAACAATTCTATTTATTATATTATCGGAAAAAAAGGAACGGGAAAATCTGCAATATATCAATATCTATCTCAAGAATCAAAGAAAAAGGGAGCTCTTATATCTAATAGAGATTTTGGAGATTTTCCTTTTGAGCGATTAATGCAATTGAGTGATGATTCGTTTTCTAAGCCAAACCAATACCAAAGTATATGGGAACATCTTATATTAGATGTTTTTATAGATCTGATTATAAGAAACGAAAATGCTGATACACAAAACAATTATTTCAACGAACTAAAAAAATATTATGATATGTATCTAGGAGATACGATTAATCTACACAAGGATTCTTTAACTACAGTATCAAAGAATGGATTTAATTTGGAGTTTTCTAAACGTGGATTTTCTCCAGCTATCTCAAAAGAAAAAACTACAAGTAAAAGTATTGGTTCTGGAATTAAAAATGTTTCAAAGATTAATTCTACTTTATTTGAGCTAATAGAACAATACTTAATAACCAGAGACGAAAACAATACTTATATAATTCAATTTGATAGACTAGATGATACATACAATCAATACACTAATATTGAAACCTATTATCAAATGATTATAAGTTTATTAAAAGTAGTATATTCCTTAAATAACAAACTTAGAATAAAGAGAATTGAAAACGCCAAAATAATAGTTTTTTTAAGAAGTGATATAATTAACGAAATCGGGAAAAGAGATTCCGAAAGCGCTCGATGGGATGATTTTACGTATAAGATTAATTGGGCAATAATAAATCAAAATGACTGGGAAGATGCACCATTACTAAAAATGATTAATAAACGAATCCAAAATTCTTTAAAAGACGATACAACATTTTCCGATTTATTTGAAACCCAAACTATTAACTTGCGCTATTATAATGTTTATACTGGGAAAGTCAGCGTTCAGCAAGATGTTTTTAAATACATTATAGATAAAACTTTTCATAGACCACGAGATGTTATACAGTTTTGTAAGTGCATTCAAAAAGAAATATCAGAGACACCAAATTGTACATATATTGGATACCGAAATATTAAGAATGCTGAAAAACAATTTACTTACTGGTTAGTTAATAGCGAGATTTCAAACGAAATTAATCCAACTATAAAGAACGTTGATGTATTATACGATTTATTAAAGCTAATTGGTAAAAAACCTTTCCCTTTTTATCGTTTCAAGCAAAGATACGAAGGCAATCCCAAATTTGATTTTAATATGTCTGCAGATAAACTTGTTGAATATCTATATGATGTTGGAATCCTACTAAACACAAATAGAAACAGAAATGGACAGTTGCAGTTTAGATCTGTTATAAGAAACAGCGGTAAAGTTGATAAAAATATGAAGTTAATGATACACCCTGGTGTATGGATGGGATTAAATTCATGATAAGAGAAAATATAAACAAAATCAAAAAATGGGAACCGGAGGATTTCGAGCTGGAGATGACTACTCACTGGTCGTTTCCGAAGCGCGGAGACTGGGCTACTCACGACGCAAAATGGCGCGGCAACTGGTCGCCGTATATTCCGAGAAACATCCTGCTCAGGTACTCCAAAGAGGGCGATTTAGTTCTCGACCAGTTCGCGGGAGGCGGCACTACCTTAGTTGAGGCGAAGCTCCTCAACCGTGATATTATCGGCGTGGACGTAAACGACGTTGCGCTTGAGAGATGCCGTGAGAAAATCGACTTTGAACACGAAGGTGCCGACGGAAAAGTTTATATCCATAAAGGTGACGCGCGTAACCTTGACTTTATTCCCGACGAAAGCATAGACCTCGTTTGCACTCATCCGCCTTATGCCGACATAATAAAATACAGCGAGGATATCCCGGAGGATTTATCTCACTGTAAGGTTAAGGATTTTCTGGAACAAATGAAGCCTGTCGCCGCAGAGAGTTATCGCGTTTTGAAAAAGGACAAGTTCTGCGCAGTTCTTATGGGCGACACTCGCCAAAAAGGACATATGATCCCGATGTCGTTTGACGTTATGAAAATCTTCCAGGACGCGGGCTTCAAATTAAAGGAACTCATTATTAAAGAACAACATAACTGCAAAGCCACCGGCTATTGGAAAACAAACAGCGTAAAGTATAACTTTCTGCTCATAGCGCACGAGTATCTGTTTGTGTTTAGGAAGTAGTAGAGCATATATTGTTAAGAATAACCATTGCATATATAAAATACTTTACATTTCCTTATAATTGTATTATAATGTAATTTAATGTTGGATTATTATCCGAAAGTATGATTTAAGGGAGAATTACCTATGATTAGCGGAGCAGATATAATGGTAAAATGCCTGCAGGCTGAGGGTATTGACACCATCTTCGGCTACCCGGGAGCTACCATTTGTCCGTTTTACGATTCAGTATATGATTCAGATATAAACAGCGTACTTGTACGCCAGGAGCAGAACGCCGCCCACGCGGCGAGCGGTTACGCGCGCGCTAAAATGAAACCGGGCGTATGTGTCGCGACTTCGGGGCCGGGAGCCACGAACCTTATTACGGGTATTGCGACCGCTTATATGGATTCTATTCCGATGATTGCGATTACAGGCCAGGTACGTTCGGATTTACTCGGAAGCGACAGCTTCCAGGAAGCCGATATAACGGGCGCCTGCGAACCTTTTACAAAGCACAGCTATCTTGTTAAGAAAACCGAGGATTTACCGAGAATCTTTAAAGAGGCTTTTCATATCGCCTCAACAGGAAGACCGGGTCCCGTACTTATAGACGTTCCTATTGATATTCAGTTTAATGAAATCGAAAGCTTTGAATATCCCGAAACCGTAGATATTAAAAGCTATAAGCCCAATACAAAGGGACATATTGTCCAGGTTAAAAGAGCGGTTGAGCTTATTAAACAGTCGAAACGTCCTATTATCGTATCGGGCGGCGGAGTTTTAAGCTCGGGCGCGAAATTAAAATTGCAGAAATTTGCCGAAATAACTCAGATTCCTATAATCTCCACAATGATGGGAATCGGCGTTATGCCCAG
The DNA here is from genome assembly GCA_902793125.1 of uncultured Ruminococcus sp. Classification (GTDB taxonomy): domain Bacteria; phylum Bacillota; class Clostridia; order Oscillospirales; family Acutalibacteraceae; genus Ruminococcoides. Next base: position 9,743 of record CADBCC010000016.1, on the reverse strand, counting down.
CGACCATCCACTTTATCTCGGTATGCTCGGAACTCACGGAAGAAAATGCGCCAATACCGCTTTACATACAACCGACCTTGTTATAGTTTGCGGAGCGCGTCTCGGAGACAGAGCTATCGCCTCTCCCGACCAGATGAGCGAAAACACTACCAAGATTATTCATATTGATATAGACCCCGCCGAAATCGGAAAAAACGTAAGGGTTGATATTCCGATTGTAGGCGATATGAACCACGTTCTTAAAAAGCTTATTGAAAATATCGACGGCTATAAGGTAAACGATGAATGGGACGCTAAGGTTAAGGATTTAAAAGCTCATTACCAGAGCAAGATTTCCACATTCGACGGTTACGTTGAGCCGAGAACCCTTATCGGAAAATTAAGCTCTATGCTTAAAAGCAAGGCGATACTCTGCGCCGATGTAGGCCAGAACCAGATATGGTGCGCCAACAATTTCCGAATCCGCGAGGGACGGTTCTTTACAACCGGCGGAATGGGTACAATGGGCTACTCTATCCCCTGCGCTATCGGCGCAAAGCTGGGACTTAAAAAGCGCGACGTTGTCGTTGTATGCGGAGACGGAAGCTTCCAGATGAGCTTAAACGAGCTCTCAACAATCGTTCAGAACAACCTCAATATAAAAATCATCGTTATGAGAAATTACCGCCTGGGTATGGTAAGAGAACTCCAGGACCATTACTACGACCACAGACATTCGATGACCGTTCTAAACGACTCGCCCGACATCGTAGCTTTAGCCAAAGCCTACGGAATCGACAGCGCTGAAGTAAGCTCCAACGAGGACGCCGAAAAATACATAAACAAGATTGTCGAAAGCGACAAGCCGTTTGTACTTGTATGTCAGGTTCATCCCGACACACCGTCTATATTGTGAGGTAAGAAATGAAATATACTTTATCGGTATTGGTTGAAAACCAGGCGGGCGTGCTTTCCAAGGTATCGGGACTTTTCTCGCGCAGAGGGTTTAATATTGACTCTTTAGCGGTTGGAGTTACAGCCGACCCTACGGTTTCAAGAATAACAATTGTAGCCGACGGCGACGAGTATGTTGTTGAACAGCTTGAAAAACAGCTTAACAAACTCATCCCCGTTATAAAAGTTAAAAGGCTTATTGACGGCGAATTTATAAGCCGTGAATTAATTTTAATAAAAGTCCACTGCGCGGCGGCAAAAAGATTCGAGCTTCTTAAAATCGCCGAACTTACGGGCGCTAAGGTTGTGGACGTCGCGGTAAGCACAATTACGCTTGAATACTGCGAAACAGTTGAGAAAATCTCAACGCTTATTGATTTGGTAAAACCGTATGGTATCCGTGAAATAGTAAGGACAGGCACTATCGCCATAGACAAGGGCAAAGCGTCGGTCGGCTAATCACGTTTACATATACTATGTTTATATTTTATTTAATTTTATACCGCGTACGCGGCAAGGAGGAAAACATATGTCAAACGCAAAAATTTTCTATCAGTCAGATTGTAACCTCTCACTCTTAGACGGTAAAACAATCGCTATCGTAGGTTACGGAAGCCAGGGCCACGCCCACGCTCTTAACCTTAAAGAAAGCGGCGCTAATGTTATTATCGGTCTTTACGAGGGTTCTAAATCCTGGAAAAGAGCTGAGGAACAGGGATTTGAGGTTTACACAACAGCCGAAGCAGCTAAAAAAGCCGACATCATTATGATTCTTATCAACGATGAGAAGCAGGCTTCTATGTATAAGAACGATATCGCTCCGAACCTCGAGGCAGGCAATATGCTTATGTTCGCTCACGGCTTCAACATCCATTTCGGACAGATCGTACCGCCCGCTGACGTTGACGTTACAATGATCGCGCCCAAGGCTCCCGGTCATACAGTACGCAGCGAATATCAGGCAGGCAAGGGTACCCCCTGCTTAGTAGCTGTTTATCAGGACGCTACAGGCAAGGCGCTCGATATGGCTTTAGCTTACGGCGCGGGTATCGGCGGCGCGAGAGCGGGTATCTTGGAGACTACTTTCCGTACAGAAACAGAAACCGACCTCTTCGGCGAGCAGGCTGTACTTTGCGGCGGCGTATGCGCGTTAATGCAGGCAGGCTTCGAGACTCTTACAGAAGCAGGCTACGATCCGAGAAACGCTTACTTCGAGTGTATCCACGAGATGAAATTAATCGTTGACCTTATCTATCAGTCAGGCTTCGCGGGAATGAGATATTCTATCTCCAACACAGCCGAGTACGGCGACTATATTACAGGTCCCAAGATTATCACAGAAGATACAAAGAAAGCTATGAAGAAAGTTCTCTCCGATATTCAGGACGGCTCCTTCGCTAAGGAATTCCTCCTCGATATGTCCGAAGCGGGCGGTCAGGTTCACTTCAAGGCTATGAGAAAGAAAGCTTCAGAGCATCCCTCCGAGGTTATCGGTAAGGAAATCAGAAAGCTCTACAGCTGGTCCGACGAGGATAAGCTCATCAATAACTAAGAGTTAATAAATAAGAATTAACGGCTGTCGAAAGGCAGCCGTTGTTTTTACTCTTTATTTTTTAAACAAACTATTAAACCTATTATTAAATACTCAATAACAATCAGAAGCACCAAGCATACAATAAATACTATTCCGAAAGCTATATGATGAAGAATATTTATTAACCATTCCAAATTATCGGCAAGCTTAATTTTCTCAATTGAATCTCCCAACAATCCCGCAGGTATTATCGCTACAGCAAAATCAACTAAAAACAATAACACAAGTCCGATTACTCTTAATGGTTTATTCTTCCACGCGGATTTCATATCTTTTTCGCCGACTAAATCAGGGATTAATTCATCCATAAATCAACACTCCGTTTTTTTCTATTTCCTTATCCACTAAAGAATCGGGAACAATCTGTGAAGTATCGAGCAAATCAACATTTTTATCAAGCGCGTTTACAACATCCTCAAGCAGTCCGAAATAGGTTAGTGTAATAGATTATTAAATCTTATTTCATTTGATTAGTAATGTATTTTTTTACATTTTGTGATAAGTTGTTTTTAGCTAAAGAAACCGCGCTTTCTCCTTTTTTATTTTTAAAGTTGATATCTGCTCCGTTTTCAATTAGCAGTTTAATTATATCTAAATCACCAACTGCTACCGCTTTCATAAGAGGAGAATATAATTCATCATCTTCTTCATTAATATTTTTCGAGTATTTTACTAACTGCTTTGTTAATCTCAAATTATGATTCTCAATACTATTATGCAAAGGATAGTATTTAAAAATCACTTTATTCTCAATAAGATATTGAGCGCATTTTTCACGGTCATAAAAGCACGCATAAGATAATAAATTTTCATCATCATTCTCAATATTAATTGAGCATATTTTGTTTTTTATAAAATATCGGAGCATTTCAACATTATCACAATCAATTACAGCTTGTAAAGCGTTGAACAACAATTCTTTATTACCTTTAGGATATCCTGTTTTTAATAATAAATTGACCGATTCTATTTTATCATTCAGCGCAGCAAAAATCAAAGCATCGCTTTCATCTTCTTTATTTGAAAAATCAGCAAATTGGATTTTTGCTCCTTTAACTAAATAAAGCTTTGCATAATTTGTTTTTCCTAAAGCTAAAGCATATGATAACACATTATAATCATCATTGTTCTTCATATTAATATTAATATGAAGTTTTTTAAGAAGATACTCCGCAACAGTTTTATCCGTATTAACTGTTGCGGCAAACAACAGACTGTTTCCTGAATCATCTTTCAAATTATTCACATCTTTTGTTTCGCATAAAAGTTTAACCATATCTAAATTGCCGTATGCAACCGTAAAAAATGCAAATCTATCGGAATAATCATCATTTAAAAGATTGACAAAAGATTGTTTATCTTTAGCTATAATAACATCAAGTGTTTTATTTTTTGCGGATTTAATATTATGCTTCTCCATAAAATCGTGAATGTGTTTTATTATGTAGTAATCACTCAGAGAAGACAAATCAAAATTTGAGAGCAATGATTTATAATCCGCTCCTTGATTTATTAGATATTCAAACATCTTAATATATCCATTAACATTACAATCTTGAAGGTCATCTGTAGACAAAAAACGCTCTAATGCAGTTTCTCCATTATATTCTCCGGCATAGTTTTTGTAATTAATATCCGCCCCTTGAGCAATCAAAAAATCAAGAAAAGAGACATCATTATAATTTAATACATGTTCGGATAAGTAACCATAATTGGAATTTGAACCGTTTTTTATAAGGAATTCAGCTATTTTATTTTGTCCACAAGACAGCGCGATTGCAGTCGGATTACTATCATGAGATGAGAATGCAGTTTTATCGCTAAATTCTCCAAGATTGTCAACATCAGCTCCTTTACGCACTGCTTCTTTTGCCGCTTCATAATTTCCCGATACAATTGCACGATAAAGTAATTCGTTGCTATCATTTGTTGTTTTATTATTGCAACCATACAACACAACCATTGTCATAATCAAAAATATCGCAACTATCTTTTTCATAGTTTTCCCTCGCCTTCTTACCAATTAAACTTAACTGTTTTACCTTTACGCTTTATTAATTTCGCCTTACCTAACCCTTTAGATACTGATGCTTTTTTTAATGCTTTTACAAATCAAATGACATGTTTAGGGTATCTTTATAACGCAAGACCTTTCAGCCCGCCTTTATCAATTCTTAAATCAAGGTCGCTTTTATCAGTCGCCTCACCGCGCGCGTAAGAGCCGAAAAGGTATACCCTTTCAACTCCGTATTTCTTCGCAATCGGAGAAACAATATCTTTTATTTCTTTTATAGAATAAATCTTACCCGACATAGCTTTTCACTTCCTTTTCTTTAGTATATCATTAAAAGATTTATTATTCAATATTAACTATTGATTTTAGGATAAAAATGTGTTAAAATACTTTAGAGTTGCAAACCAGTTAATAATCGTTTGAATAAGTGAGCGGCAGGCCCTGCACGATTGAGGTCTGCGAACCATGTCAGGCGGGGAACCGAGCAGCATTAAGCATTACTGAGATGCGATGCAGTAAGTCTGTCGTTCACTTATTTAAACGAACCGCCGTAAGTGCGGTCTTACGGTTTGCGGCTTTTTTATTAGAAAGGAGCGAGCATTATGTATCAGGTACTTTACCGAAAATGGCGTCCGCAAAAATTCTCGGACGTAGCGGGACAGCCCCAGGTTACAAAAACGCTTGAGAATGAACTCAAAAGTGGAAGAATAAACCACGCCTACCTCTTTACGGGCTCGCGCGGTACAGGTAAAACAACCTGCGCCAAAATACTCGCGAAAGCCGTTAACTGTCTTAATTTACAGGACGGTAATCCCTGCTGCGAGTGTGAGAACTGTAAGGGAATTGACGACGGAAGTATTCTTGATGTTGTGGAAATGGACGCCGCCTCTAACCGCGGTATCGACGACATCCGCGCCGTAATCGACGAAGCGCAGTTCAGACCGTCAAGGGGCAAATACCGCGTATATATAATCGACGAGGTTCATATGCTCACCGAGCCCGCGTTCAACGCGCTTTTAAAAACCTTGGAAGAACCTCCCGAGCACGTTGTTTTCGTACTCGCGACTACCGAAGTCCACAAGCTCCCCTCCACCATCCTCTCACGATGCCAGAGATTTGACTTCAACCGAATCTCTCCCGAAGATATTAAAAACAGGCTTAAATTCGTAGCCGAAAACGAAGGCGCCTCTATCGAGGACGACGCGGCGTATCTTATCGCGGCAATCGCGGACGGCGCGATGCGCGACGCGCTTTCGCTTATGGACAGATGTCTCGGCGGCGCTGATACTATAACAACCGAAATTGTAAGAGATTCAGCGGGACTTGCGAGAAAGGATTACCTTTTCGAGCTTTCGACAGCCTGCATTAATAAAAACACCGCAAAGGCGCTCGAAACATTAAGCAGACTCCACCGTGAAAGCAAGGATATGGCGCGGCTCTGCGACGAGCTTTTAGACCATTTCAGAAGCCTTATGATGATAAAATGCACAAGGAATCCGCAGTCGCATATCGTAATGTCGGCGGACGAATTTGAGCTCGCTCAGACTCAGGCGGATTACTTAACCCTCGGCGAGATTGTCTATATTATGGATATTCTCCAGAACACCTATCAGCGTATGGGCAAAGGCAACAGCAACAAAACCGAGCTCGAGATGGCTCTTGTAAAGCTTTCGGCTCCCGATTTAGAGGGCACAAACGAAGCGCTGACCGCAAGAGTTTGCGCGCTCGAAAAAGCCTTAAAATCAGGCGTTACGGTTAAGGAAACCCTGCCTGAAACAGAAGTTAAAGTAAAAGAGGTTGAATCAAAGCCCAAGCCCGAGCCCAAGCCCGAGCCCGAGCCTGCTGAGGAAAAGCCGGTTGAGCGGAAAATTGAGGAGAATAAAGCCGAAGAAAAGGAAGTTTTTCCCGAACCGCCTAAGATGGCTCCCGTTCCAAAAAGCGGGGAAATTCCTCCTATTCCCGAACAAGCCGAACAAACCCCCGACCCCGCTCCCCCGCAGCCGAAAGTTAACCTCGAAGAAATCTACAACAACGCAAAGCCGTTCAGACAATGGCCCGAGGTTGTTGAGAATATAAAAAAATACTCCAAGGGAATCGCCGCGGCGTTCAACAACACCAACGCGTTCGAAAGCGGAAACTACCTTTTAATTGATTCCGAAAGCGAAATACCTTTCAGGCTTCTAAAGGAAAGTTCCCAGCGCGCGAATATAAGAACCGCGATTCAGGAGATTACGGGCAAGGTCTATAAATTAGGCCCCTACAAAAAGCCCGAAAAAAAGGAAGATAAAAAAGATCCGCTTAACGATCTTGTAAACGATCTTAAAATCAGCGGAATTGATTTAAAAGTTGATAATTGAAAGGATTGAAAAATATGAAAGCAAGACTACCCAAAGGCTACGGCGGCGGAGGCTCAAATAATATGCAGCAGATTGCCCGCCAGGCTCAGAAAATGCAGGAAGCGATGGAAGCCGCGACAGAAGAATTAGAGGCTAAGGAATACACCGCGACCTCAGGCGGAAACGCCGTTAAAGTTACCGTAACAGGTAAAATGGAAGTTAAATCAATCGAAATCCAGCCCGAGGTTATCGACCCCGACGACGCGGAAATGCTCTCAGACCTCATTATCGCGGCTACAAACGAAGCTTTAAGAGAAGCTAACCAGGAAAAAGAAGATACAATGGGAGCGCTTTCGGGCGGAATCAACCTCCCGGGAATATTCTGATTAACTGGATTAAAGATGTCAAATTATAACGTAGCTCCGCTCGAAAGATTGGTGGAGCAATTCGAAAAAATGCCTGGTATCGGCTACAAAACCGCCCAGAGGCTTGCATATTATGTACTGAATATGCCAAAAACAGAAGCGAAGAATTTCTCGGAAGCGATTATTGAGGCGCACGAAAAAATACATTACTGCAAGGTCTGCTGTAACCTTACGGACGGCGATTTATGCCCTGTATGCAGAAACGAAAAGCGTGACAAAGGGATAATCTGCGTTGTTGAAACTCCGAGAGACGCTATGGCGATGGAAGCTACCGACGAGTACAAAGGCACTTACCATGTGCTCCACGGAGCCATCTCCCCTCTTAACGACGTAGGCCCCGACGATTTAAAAATCAAGGAGCTGATAGCACGTCTTTCGGAAAATGTCAGCGAGGTAATTATGGCAACCAACCCGACTGTTGAGGGCGACGCTACGGCGATGTATATTTCAAGACTATTAAAGCCGATGGGAATCAAGGTAACGCGTTTAGCGTACGGTATCCCCGTAGGCGGCGACCTTGAATACGCCGATCAGGTAACGCTCGCGAGAGCTTTGGAAGGCAGGAATGAGCTTTGAGCGACGAAAACATTAAAATTATCGCTAAAAACAAAAAAGCCCACCACGATTACTTTGTTGAGCAGACTTTCGAAACAGGAATCGAACTCAAAGGCTCCGAGGTTAAGTCAATCCGCTTAGGCAGAGTTAACCTTAAAGACAGCTGGTGCTCAATTGTAAAAGGTGAGATTTTCGTAAACGGAATGCACATTTCCGTTTATGAACAGGGCGCGATATGGTGCAAGGACCCTCTCAGAGTGCGCAAGCTTCTTATGCACAAAAAGGAAATTATGAAGCTTTTCGGACAGATTCAACAGCAGGGTTATTCTCTTATTCCGCTTAGCGTGTATTTTAAGGGAAATCATATAAAGCTTGAAATCGGGCTTTGTAAGGGTAAAAAGCTCTACGATAAGCGCGACGATATGGCGAAGAAATCGGCGAAAAGAACGATTGAAAGAGAACTTAAGGAAAGATACCGTTAAGTTAGTTCATAGTACGCGCAAGTACGGTGGATATCGTAGTAAGATAGGAACGCCCACGCTTGACGTGAAAATAAAAAGCTGAACTTATCCTCTTTATCCAAAACTTCATAGTACGCGTACGTACGAGGGATATTTAATTTAAGATAGGAACGCCCTCGCTTGACGCGAAAATAAAAAGCTGAACTTATCCTCTTTATCCAAAACTTCATAGTACGCGCAAGTACGGGGGATATCGTAGTAAGATAGGAACGCCCTCGCTTGACGCGGACAATTAAAAAACGGGGATGTAAAGGTTTCGACGGGGATTTTGAACCTTGGTAAGCGGGTAGCGGTGTGGAACCGCTTTAAAATCCACAACTTAAATTTAAACGGCAAAACTGAAAAGTTAGCTTTAGCAGCTTAATTAATGCTGCTTGTCCTGTTTAAGAGCACCACGGCTTAAGCAAGGGCATCGATTAAGTGGTAAATGTGAACCGGGGAATGTTCCGGCCCCGGTCACACATCAGGAACTACCAACGCGTAAAGCTTGTTATTGGGCGCTGCGCCGAGGGAATTTAAATCAATAACTACACTCGTAGAAAGCCTTGAGGATGAATTTTCGGACAGGAGTTCAATTCTCCTCATCTCCACCAAACAAGTATTGGATGAACACCTACTTTTTCAGCGGCGGATTTGCCGTTAGGGTAATGCTCTGATACTCATTACAAAAGCACCGTTTCGAGAAATCGAAGCGGTGCTTTTGTTTTATGTTGGTTTTAAATCGACACATTCGATTTGTCGATCTTCTCCGTTTATAATGGAATCATCAAATTTAACGGAGGTAAAAACAATGAGAAATCCAAAATATCATATTTATCTGACTGCTGATGAAAGGCGCACAGTCTTCAACAGCCTGATTGATTTGAGGAACGACCTCATTTCACAGGGCAAGTACACCGACATAATTGACGAACTACTAATTAAGCTCACAAAAGCAAAAGCCAAGAAAATCAAGGTCAAGGAGGTATAAGCTATGACTACAAAGATTGCATACACGCAACAGGGAGATTATCTTCTACCCAATTTGAAGTTACCCGAACAACCAAAGGTTGAAATCGGTGTTTGGGGCAAGCGGCATTTGCGATACCTCAAAAACCACCATCCGATTATTTACACTAATCTTCTGACAAACTGTAAGCTCACCGCCTACCTTGCCGATATCGACAAGCAAGCAGAGGATATGTTTTTTCGGTTGGTAAATCAGCTCGCAAAACAAGAAGGTGTAACCGAACAATTAAAAGCTGAAAACCAAATGCTATGGGTGCAGAAAATGAATAATATCCGTAATCGAGCAATGGAATTCGTAAACACAGAATTAGTTTATATCTAAATATATGACCGTCAAATAAAAATGCTTTGGCGGTC
>CADBCC010000015.1 GCA_902793125.1 uncultured Ruminococcus sp. | reverse complement strand
GTTATCTAAAATTACCATAGCGCCGTTATACTGCTGTAACAGGTGCTTAGGTGTTGTTGATCCATTATCCATTGTTTTCTCCTTTCAGCAGGCGTAAAACCGCCCATTTGTATAAAATCTCGTTCTTTACTTTGTATTCGTTTGTTTTTTTAACCTCGTATTTTTCGCCGTTGCAGATAACAGTTGTTCTTTTCATACAAAACCACCTCGTAAAAACATTTGGAGGAATAACAAGCCTAAAAAACTCTTTTTGATAATCTGTCAGCGGCTTATACGGATTGTTACTGTGATACAAAGGATCAATAAATCCCTTTGTGTATTGATAGTCCTTTGAAAATCCGTCCTCAGTAATTATTTCGACACTCTCGCCGTACTTTTCGAGAATTTCCGAGACCTTTCTTTTTGGTGTACCGCCTAACATTCCGCCGCCTGCTTTCTCAGGTGTTCAAATATACCCTGTATACATTGTCTATTACAAACAAGAAGATAGGGTTTGTTGTTATCGCAAAATTTGCAAGCGCAAGGCGTAAGGGCTATTTGACGGGCTTTTTCTCTCAAACAAACGTCACGATCTGTAACGTCGTTAAATTCTTCTTTAAGTGGGACGTTATTCATATAACGCCCTCCTGCTCGAACCTCGCTATTATCGTGCTTTTCTCTTGTTCAAGGATATGATTTTTCTTCTGTAAATCCGCTTTCCTCTCGGCGATATTCTCTAAGATCAGACGCTTAAACTCCTGTAAATCGTTGTTTTTCGATATGTAATAAAAACGCCCAAACTCCCGTATCAGCTTTTCGGTTCTGACTTTATCAATTTTCTGTCTGTCAACCAAACTGCTTTTACGGTCAATCGTCCTATACTGCTGTTCGGTTTCTATCACCTCAACAGGATTGACGTGCAGAGTGATTTCTTTATCACCAAAATAACGCTTACCGTAGTAATGTACATAAACTGTTGTGTTTTCCATTGTTACCTCCCTTTGTTCATTTCAGCCCGTAAACTCTCTTTGATATAGTAATCAACGTCGAGTTCTCGGCAGTTTCTTTCAATCATTCTTCCAAATGTCGCCCAATCAATGTTGGACGGGTGGTAATTCAGCTTACCGATTTTAACCTTGTCAATTATCGGGGCGACTAACCGCAAGTATTTTATTATTCCGCCTGCGTTCACAACAGGCTCAAAAGACACCCACGTTTTTATACCTAAAGCCTGAGCTTTGTATAAGTCCTCGATTAGATAATAATTATCTCGCCTGTGTTTACTTGAAGTCCCGTCAAGCGTTACCCCGTACCAATCCCCACTATCGAGCAGGTCAAAATCCCTTGTACCGTCGCCCTTCGTGAGTATTTGCACATTGTTTCCGCTGTCCTTTACTGCCTTTATGATTTCCCTTGTAGGCGTTGTATCGTACCCTGTCGGATATGGATCACAGGTGAAACAAAGGTGTATCAGCTTTCCTGTAATACCTTCACGTTCAATTTGTCGGCGTGTTTCCTCGACTATGTTTTTCCGAGGCTCTACGTGATTATAAAACACGTCACGCTGTCGGTGTAACACACTCGGGGCGAAACAGTAATAACAGCGGTGCGGACAGCCTGTGTATATATTCAAGGCATAGTCGCCGTATTCTTTCGCCGCACCCTTCGGCTCGTATATAGGTTTCATATTATCTCCTTAAAAAAGTGTCATTTGTTTATATATCGGCTCGGCGAGCTTTTCAACAAGTGATTTATGTATAAACAGCTTTTCCGTAACTATAAACTGATTGTCTTTGTTTCGGTCAAGAGTACGCCTAAACGGGACTTCCCATATTGCTACAAAGTCGTCGGGAGCGGTCTGTTCGGATATGTACATTAAATGGTCTTTGCTAACCTCCCGTGCGTATTCCCAAAACGCTTTACTGTCGAATTTCTCGTTACCATAGCCTGTTGTATTTGCGTAAGGCGGATCGGCGTATATCACGCAACCTGCAGGAAGTTCAACGTCCCGATAGTCCTTGTTGATAAACTCAACGTCCTGCATTGTCGCCATATCTCTAAGAAGGGATCGTTTTCCAACCTCAGCATAGTTGCGGTTGCATTTCTTGTCCCTCGCATATCCACCGAACCACTTACCACCAAAGCTACAAGCGAACCCCACAAAGCCCGTCAACACCTTGTCGGCGTCTTTGTTATTCCTTATGCTTTGGTATTCTTCCTCGCTGATATTTTCGGGCAATTCGTAACCGTTCTGTACACCTTTGAACATTTCAATTAAGTAATGGTGCTTATCGTTACAAATGCGACGCTCAAAATATGTCAGCTTACTTTCAACCGAGCAGCTACCGCAAAAGAGGGACACTAAACAGCGGAGCGTACCCCCCCCGTGTGAATTTTTATCACCTGCGATATTTCTACCGCTATGTGATCCTTGCCGCCCTGATACATCATCAACTATTACCTCCGCTAACCTTCGTGCTATGCGGCTTTTACCGCCCATATAATGCAAATCTATATATACCTCCCTTATAAGTCGTTAAGGGTGTTATAGCCCCTTACTGTCCGTGTTTCCGAGCTTAAATAATCTGTGTATTCCTCAACGCTGTATTTGTAAACGTCTTTCGGGACATTAACAAACTTTGATTTTGATAACTGCCGTATTTTTCTAATACAGGCTCTTTCGCTGTTGAACACCTGAGCGTCCCGACGGTCAAGCGTTATGTTCTTTATATTTACCCGTTTTCTTGTCTTGTCGCCGTGTTTTATGTAACACCAACCGTCCATACTCCAAAAACGAATAATAAAAAAGTTGTTCATTTTATACCTCGTCGCCCCAACAGTCCCAACCGTCCGCTTGCTCACGGGCGAATAACTCGATCCTCGGCAACTCACCTAAAAGAGCTGTTATTTTATCCCGAACGATAAGCGGTTTACTCGAATGTCTACCGACGGGGGCTTCAATAATTTGCGAAATACCGTTATTTTGCTTGAATTTATGCGGCTTTCCTTTGATTGCCAATAAACAAGCCTCGGTATTGCCTCTCGTCCATTGTCCCGTACCGAAGAAGTACCCCCCCGAACGCTTGTTCGTTTTTATCCATTGGAAGCCGAGCGTCTTATATCGAAAGCCCCAACTTTTAATTACCTTTAAGGCATTTTCGAGCATTGGGTATGTAGCCCAAAGAAACAATACGCAATCTTCGGCGGCTAAGTCCTTAACGGGAAGCTCGCAAATGTCAGCGAGTTTCATTGTGCTGTAATGCTTTTCAGCGTTACCGTTACAACCTTTATCGTTATACTGCCACGGAGGATCGGCGTAGATTATGTTGTACTTCCTGTCGGTATGTAGAATATCAATTACGCTCATTAGTAACCTTTTAAGCCGAAAAGCCTACTAAAAAAGCCTCGTCTTGCTCTCCTGAATACTCGGCGCTCAGGACGAGCGTTTTTGTATCTCTGCATATTGTGTAGTCCCTGCCTTGATGAATAAAAGCGACTACTTTTCTTTTGCTTTTTGGTGTAGCATTTATTTTTCATTATGTACTGCTCCTTGTTATTTAATTTTCATTAACTCGTCAATATCGAAAGAGGCTTTACGCTCTTTTCTCGGCGTGTTTAAATAGCTTTCAAACTTTGAGCTAAACAGGGTTTCAGGTCGTAAGTATTTAGCGTATTCGGTGTCCTTCCACTCCTTAACCTTGTTGTCGATAGCCTTCTTAAACTCCGCTACTGTAAAACCCTCGTTTAACCTCGCTATGATATGTTTTTTTGCTGTCTTTGAGTTCGGTCTATAGTTTGTCTTTGCCTTTAGGTTGAGATATTCTATAATCTCGGCAACCTCCGCTTTGTAATCGGCTGTCGGCTTTTCTTCTTTGGTTTTTTCGGGTTTATCAGCCGCCTTCTGAGCGTTGCGGTTTCCCTTTGGTGCGCCACCTTTTCGCCCGTTAGCTCGGTTAATCTCGCTCCTGCGTTCGTATTCCTTGATGTTATAGTCAATATCCTTTCGGAAGGTCAAAAACGCTATGTCGGGTGCGGCGCTGTCAAAGCTCGGTTTTTCACCGTCAGCGGAATATTTATACAGCGCCTTAAAAAGCTGTCCTGCCTCACTATCGGAAAGCCTTTCCACTATCTCCGCTGTATCGAGCCGAACCAAAAAGCATTTAGGTTTACTACTCATAGTTTTTTCTCCTTTTCGGCGGCTGTGTGCAAGGCGACGGACGGAAGCCGCCGCCCTGCAATTATTTAACTCAGAATTATAATTTTTCCGTCGTTAATTTCGTTAGCAAAAGTCTTTTCGTAATATGCTTTTATGTTGTCTTTTGCAAGTTTTTTCCACGCTCCGCCGTCCGCTTCAAACAAAGCGAATAACTCTCCGTTGTCTTTAATACGGAATAAAAACTCACTTGTCGGCTGTTCGATTTCTGAGAATGTGCGGAAAGGGGCAAGCCGCCTGATCGGTGCGGTTTCCTTATATCCTGATGTCCCCTTAACGCTTGATACTCGCTGAGAAATACCGTCGTCCTGTGTACTTACGCTTGCGCTGTTTGTAATACATTTAAGGAAAGAAAGAAGCTCTGCCGTGTCCTCGTTCTCTACAAATTTTGAACGTAAAGCAATAACAAATTCCTCAAACGTCAGCCAACTATTAAACCTAAAAGACTGAGCGTCGTATTTCACAAGATAGGGACGCTCTCTTTCTCTGTCGGCGTCAAGACTTGTAACAACACAAACCTCGTTATAGTCGTTGACAACAACATAAAGCGGTAAGTCGTATTCCTTAAGCTCGTTTTTGATGATCGGGACGATACTGCTTAAATCTGAAAACGGTAATGTTTCCGCCCTGTCTTTTGTATCAATTTCAAAATAACGACTAACAGAAAAATGTTTTCCGTCGATTTCCTTAACTTCGCTCGCCTTCTCGCAAAGTTCTTTAATGTCGCACACTAAATTGTTTAACATTTATTTATCCTCGCTTTCGCCTATATTTATTTTGTCTTTGCCAAGCTCAATAAACTTGACCTGATGTACTTCACCGAAAATATCAATCTGTCCGTCACCTAAGCCGTCCGCCTCAAAAGCACAAACTTTTGTGTCGTCGGACTGTATAACCATAGCCGTACTTACCGAGTTAATCGGACTTAATTTGCTTTTTACGCTTGTATTCATTTCAACGGTTTTGCGGTTATTCTTAGGTGTCAGCTTGATTTCGACGGTGATTTTTCGGGGCTTTTCGTCTGTGTTCGGATTATTGATATTGTCAACGACTTTTGCCATTTCGTAATTGATACGATCCACAATTTCGCCGCCGCCAAAGTCAATAATACTTTTGACTTTTTGTGCCATAGATTTTTCTCCTTATCGTTTTGTTTTACGGAGTGTCGCCGATTACTTCGGTATCACCTGTTGATCGTAAATTTGTAGGTGTTCTCGGTTCGCCTTTGTACTCAGGCTGACACTCGCCGCAGTCCTTAGCTTCTGCGCCGTAAGGTGTACAGGGTATATCCTCGCTCGCCTTGACTTCCGTTGACTTATCGCAACAGTTTTCACAGTCGGCGCAGGTGTCGTTGTCACAGTCGGTATCGTCTAAATTGAGTATTTTAGCGTCCTTGTCGATTGCCTTTGATACCGCAAACAAAACCATAGGGACGGGAAGTTTTCTTGTGTTGATTAAGTGCGATACAAACAGGTTAAGCACATTAAGCTCGGCGTCGGCGCTTACATTGTGTTCTTCAAGGTCGTATTTAACCTCAACTCCTGCTTTTTCAGGCTTTTTATCAAATGAAATCTTGATAAAACCGCCGTCGTTGTTCTCTACGGTAGGCTTGTCCTCTGATACCTCGGCTGTATCAGGCTCGCCGCACACGGGGAGTTGTGAATTGATAGCTTTTATCAACACTCTTGTAAATTCACCTGTCGGCTTGCCTACATATTCGGCGGCGTCAACAATCAAGTTGAGTAAAAGCGGTATAAGCGCCTTTTCGCCGTTCACGTTGTAAAACGTAACATCTACGTCCCTTTTTGCGTCGTCTGCGTTAAGCATTATTGATCTTTCCATTGATTAATCTCCTTTATAATTATTTCTGTTCGGGGGTTGTCCTTGTCGTACCTGCCGTCGAGGAAAAGACGAATACAATTAAAGCTGTCGTCCTTGATAATTCCTGACCGTACCAAGCCGTCTAAAATCATTTTTCCGCTGTAATTATCGGGATCACGTCGCCGCCTGTCAGGGAAATAATAAATTAAAAACACAATGCTTTTATCTAACGGCTTTTGCGGTTTTGGTCTACAAAACAGTTTGACAAGCTCCGCCCACGATTGTTTTACATCTTGATATTCAAAGCGATTTTCTCGCCCGATATACTTGTTATTACTCGGCGGAATATTTGGTATTATGTACTTGAAAGCCTTAGCTTCTTGCATAGTCCTTGTATTTCGCTTCTTGTTTTGCTCGTTTCTGTGCTGTGTGCGGTTCTTTAAGCTCAGGGCGTTTCGCCTGTATCTTCCGTCGACAACGTGTTACCGTTTCGTATTTCGGTACGCCGTTTTCCTTATGCTTTACGGCTCTGAAAAAATCTTCTGCAGGTAATCTAAGCAATTTACGATTAAGCCGCCTTACAACCTCGACAAAGAGGTTATAGTCGCTAAAGCGAGTTGACGGTTTTTCCTCTAAGATTTTTTCTACCAACACTTCGGAGGTTTCAAATTCAGCCATTAAGCAACCCCCTTAAAACGGTAAGTCGTCGTCAAGCGGCATTTGCTCAAAGCTCGTAGCAGGCGGCGGCTGAGTAAATCCCGACGCCGTCTGCGTATTCTCGGCAGGCTCAGGCGGTACGACATTCGGCGGCGCATACTGCTGTTGTGTTTGTCCGCCCTGATCCCGACGCTCGCCCGTAAAGCTGACATTTTCAGCGACAACCTCGGTAACATAACGGTTTGTACCGTCTTTCGCCTGATATGTACGGGACTGTAACTGTCCGTCAACGGCGATAAGCGAACCCTTACCAAAGTAACGGCAAACGAATTCGGCGGTCTGTCGCCAACATACAACGTCGATAAAGTCGGCTTTTCTTTCCTCGCCCTGCTTTACATAGCTTCGGTCAACCGCTATGCGAAAGCTCGTTACCGAAACGCCGCTCGGCGTCGTTTTCAATTCGGGATCAGCAACAAGCCGTCCCATTAAAACAACTCTGTTAAGCATTTATTTTTTCCCTTTCCTTTTATTCTTTCGATTGTCCGCTACAGCGTAAACTATCAAGCCTACAAAGCCAACAATCAGGGTTACGGCTACGCCGCACCAAAATTCAGATATGTACACTTTCATTCCTCCCTGTGTTCGTGTAAATACACGTATTTACTATTAGCTCCCATATTTTCAAAAATAAATTCGTCTGCCTGCTCTTTGGATAGGTGACGGTCAGGTATGTTGTATTCGTAAATATAACCGCCGTTTTCTTCCTTTGCTCGTATTCGCTCCTGTAGCTCGCTCTGCTCGTAGTTCGCTTCAAGCAAGTATAAGTCATATCCCTTAGCGGAAATTCCCTGCAGGTGCGCCGTGTCGGTTGCATACATAGCTTTTTTTCCGTCGGCAAAAATCCTGTAACCGCATTGTGGTACGTCGTGATACAGCTTAATCGGACTAACCTTGAAAGCCTTGTAGTCATAAACTTTGCCTATTTCGTAAACGTCTATATTTCGTTTTGATACTCCACATTCGAGCAGGTCAGCTACAAGCCAACTGCAACAGCCGAAACGGAGCGTCGGGCGATCCCTCGCAAGCCTGCGAATTGTTGACCTGTTGAAATGGTCGCTGTGTATGTGAGTTAAAAGGACAATTTTTATATCACGGTAATTGTCTTTCAGTTTCTTAAACGGTACGCCGCAGTCAACAAGTATGTAGTCATTTAAGACTACGGCGTTTCCTTTCGAGCCTGTCGCTATTATTTTGTAGTGCATACTCTTAATGACTAAACTTTACAATCCCGTATTGTCCGAGAACAGTTAAAGCGTGTGTATAATGATGAATAATTGCATCTACATCTAAAGTGGAAAACTGCTCTTTTTCTGTCGGTAGGTCAACCTTTACGCCGCCTTTGTCGAAAAGTGTTAAAGTATATTCTGCTTTACTGGTGTTTGGGCGAGGAATAAACTCTACGTACAT
Source organism: uncultured Ruminococcus sp. (assembly GCA_902793125.1). Taxonomy (GTDB): domain Bacteria; phylum Bacillota; class Clostridia; order Oscillospirales; family Acutalibacteraceae; genus Ruminococcoides. Next base: position 26,306 of record CADBCC010000015.1, on the reverse strand, counting down.
TAAGCCGAAAGGCTGAGTTACTTTTTTTGATACCTCTAAGTCAGCTTCCATTAATATCTTTTCTTCGACGTCGGGTAGTTCCTCGTTGAAAAGGGTTATGTTACTGTTCATATATCCTCCATTGACACTACTTCGGCGTCTACGACCTCGACGGCGTCAGCTTCGATAACGTCGCCCTGCTGTATAATCTCCTCGGACGGCGCAGGCTCGTTAGGTTCGTTCGGAAGCTGTACGCCCATTTCCTCGGCTTCATACATTCCGCCGAGTTCTTCGACAAAGGTTTCACGCAAAGCACGGACTTTAGCGACCTTTTCAACCATTGTTGCGCCCTTAGTTCTCCATTGAGTATTTAAAGTGCCGTCACTCTTGCGCTGTGCGACTTCATCAAATCCGACGCTACAATAAATCGGATATTTCCAGTCTTTACGGTAAACTCTCGCCCAACCGCCGACAACATTTTCCTGCGCCTTGATGTAGAAAGTGCCTTTACGCTCGATAATCTCGCCCGTGTCGATAACCTGAACCATTATTCCGCTTTCCATACCGTCGTACTGAGGGTGCTTTATTGCACGTTTAAGAATAGCGTCTTTGCCGACGACGATCTGTGCAGGGTTATTCCCGTACTTTATGCAGTACGCTTCCTTAAGGAACGGGTTTAACTTTCGCACTTTGCAAAGCTCAGAAAAGAATTTGAATTCAGGAAGCGTAATCTTTCCGTTATTTGTGCCGACTATGTACTCCTGTACCATATTCGGCGTGAGCTTTATTGTTTCGCCGTCAATGTCGTACTGTACGAGAAGCTCTTTCGGTTTTGTCTGTTCGTTACTCATAGTCATAACCTCCGTCAATCAAAAACTGTTTTAAGGCTTTCATTTTTGGCATTGTCGCCTTGACGGTGAATTTTACGGTTACGATTTTCTCGCTCGGCGCAGGGGACGAAAGCGGCTTCGGAGCTTCGAGCGGTTCGGGAATAGGTACAGCTTCCTCAACTTTCTTCTCGGCTTCTTTCTGTGCCTGCTGTCGAGCCTGACGCTCGGCGGCTCTTGCTTTCTCGGCTTCGATAGTCTTGTACTTTGCGTCTATGCTACGAATAGCTGTGCTTGCGCTCAGGTAACTTCCGCCGTTGACGAGCTTGTATGCGTAAAGAATTTCGTCGGCGTGTTCCTGCGTTTTAATCAGGGCGAGGTCGTCGCCGATACGGTCGATAAACGCCTTAACTTCTTCGTTGAGTTTGTTTTCACTTGCGGAAAGGTTGATTTTCAGTCCGATTGTTTCAAAACTGAAAAACTCGCCGTAATCTTCAACGATACCGCTCGCCGCTAAGTATTCGTCGTAATAACCCTTGACGTTCTCGGTCTTTTTGGTAATCAGCTTGTCCTCGTACTCGGCAATTTTACGCTTGTAAGCGTCGTCAATGCTTTTATGAACGTCGCCGACATTCTCTTTATAAGCCTTGTTGAATGTGTCATACGGAGCGTTTAAAGCTCCTTTAATGACCTTACGCTGATCGTCGTACTCTTTAAATGCGGCATTATGAGCGGTGCGCTCTTTCTTTACCGCCTGTATGTTTTCTTCGGTTACAATAAGCCCCTCGACGTATTCAAGCTCGTGCTTAAACTCTGTACCGATTTCCTGACAGGTTGCAAGAGCGGCGTTAAACTGCTCCATAAACTCCTGTGTAACTATCAGCTTGTCTTTCGGGTTTGTAAGTTTAATGATTTCTGTTGACATTTCTTTTTTTACTGCTCCTTATTCTGTTTTTGTAAACTAAGATTTTGTAAATCAGGTATAGGACAACACAAACAAGTAGAGCGGTTATAAAATATGAAATAGTTTCCGACGGGCTGATTTTACCCTGATCCGAACCGCCTCCCAAGTTGTAAACAAAAAACAACAAGAAAGAAAAAACGCCTATACGGAAGTGCTTTACAAAAAGGGTTTCGACACAGTCTACAAATCCGAGAATGTATAACATAAAACTTTCATATCGTGTTAATTTCATTCTTTAGCCCTCCTTGTAATTTTCGTGTAAAGCTGAAATAACAGCTTTACTTATCTGCGCTTTCAATAAGCCTGTAACGTCAACTGTTATTTTGACGCCGTTTTTAAACCTTACCGTTACGGTTTCCTCTCCGTCGATTTCCTGATAATAGGTGTTCAAAACCTTGTTATCATACAAACGGCGCAGGCGAATATGTAGTTCATTACCGACATATTCAGTTTTTTGAAGTCTTGACATTTTTCGATTTCTTTTTGTCATTTCTTTTTCTCCTATTCTTGCGAAAACAACTACAAAGCATTTCCCTGCTTTCGCTCGGACACCCGTTGTAATTTCGGCATTTCTTACACGGGTTATCGCTCTGCGGTTTTCTCATATCCTGATCCCTGTAAACTCAGTAAATAATTTCGGGCTTACGTAGTAGGTGTATTTGTTGCTCCCGTCGGCTTTCCACGCTGAACCAATCGGCAAAGCCCCTTTTTGTATTCCTACTCTAACGGACTGTACATCAAGTCCCATAAGCTCCGCCGCCTGCTGTACTGTCAGCCTCGGCGTTTCTCCCTCGGTTAAATAGTCAGCCGTTACCCCTAAAGCCTCGGCAATTTTTATAATTGCCCTGTCGCTCGGCTTACTCTTGCCTGATAAATACTGACTGACACCTGACTTTGAAAAGCCTGTCATTCTTACAAGCTCTGCCTGTGATATTCCTTTTTCGGACATAATTTGCTTTGCTCGTTGAATAAACATTTTTCTCTCTCCTTACGCAAGTAATTTCTTCACGTTTTTTCACCTCCACAAATTAGGCGGTCTAACTTATCCGTCGGCATTGTCGGTTATACCTAATATTGAGTTAATAGCAGGTACAATTTTGCTATTATTAACGTCACCGACAAGGACTTTGTTTAACAAAGAGCTGTCAACATAACTATCGGGCAAGATTTTTTTTATTTCGCCTACAAGCCATTCCTGCGTTTCGTTAAGTTCGAGCAACTTACTTTTAACTGTCTTGCCGTATTCCGTTAATGCTCTTTTACTCAAAAAAACACCTCCTAAAAAATAATAGAAAGGTATTGACAATTACAAAAAATTGTAATAAAATATTGCTACCACACAAAAATTCTGTAACAAGTTTCTGTAATTGTCCCCTTTCGCTCATTATGATATTACAAAATTCTGTAATTGTCAAGACAGTTCCAGAGATTTATTACAAAATTCTGTAATTTTGGCAAATTGCACAAAGGAGTAATAGTAATGAGTACCGTATATGACCGTATTGACGAATTATGCAAAAAAAACGGAACAGATATTACCAAAGTTTGTAGGGAATTGAAGTTACAGCGTTCTTCATTCACGGAATTAAAAATGGGACGGGTAAAAAATCTCGGCGCTGATAAAATAGCCAAAATCGCTGATTATTTTGGTGTTTCTGCTCTCTATATTACAGACGGAATAACTGACGACGAAAAGACTTTTGATCCTGAAGAAATAGCAAAAGTTGCTTTATTCGGCGGCGATCAGGAAGTAACAGATGAAATGTGGGCGGAGGTTAAACAGTTCGTCGAGTTCGTCAAACAAAAACACTTAAAGGACTGAGAGCAATTGAATAATAACGATTTATATAAAATTGCCGAGGACAAGCAAATCGTCATTGAACGAATGAATTTACAAAAAAATAAATCCCTGTCTGTACGAATACAAAACAGGGATTTTATAGGGCTTGACGAGGACGCAATAGAAAACTCAGCCGTAGAACGTACACACTTAGCTCACGAATTAGGGCATTGTGCGACAGGTTCGTTTTACGAGGTCGGCGCTCCCCTGCAAGTCAGAGGACAGCACGAATACCGAGCGAATAAATGGGCTGTTCTTCGCTGTGTACCGAAACAGGAATTAATAGCCTTGATGAAACAGGGTTTACAAAAATGGGAGCTTGCCGAGTATTTTAATGTTACAGAGGATTTAGTGAATACCGCTATAACATATTATTTCGAGTATGGAATTGCGGTTTAAATATGGCTATTTTCGCAGAATTTACGCCTAAGTTCGACTTTAGCCGAAAATAATACACTTTCACGTTTTCGGGCTAAAAAACTAATACAGGACAATTCTCGCAAAATCGAGGTGCTTTTATGGGACTTTTTAACAACAATAAAAAACAACAGCTTTTAAAGCTTCAAAATTTGGTATTATCAACACCGCAAAACAAACTTGTTTTGAGCGAACAGGAAATTTACCGAACGGCTAAACAAATCGCAGAGCGTAACTGTCAAATACTAACTGACTGCGCAAACATTATCAGCAAAACAATAAATCCCGACGTTTTTTTCTCACGCTACACCCTGCTGTTAAAAGCAAGCGATCAGCTAAAAGCTCTTGAACCATATTTGATAACAAGTAAAAAGTGGTCTGAAACAAATTTTGAATTTCACAGCAGAAAGCAAAACGCTATTCATTCCTTTTTAGAGAAATACAGCGAAAGCGTTTTGATTAAGATAATTAAACTAAAAACTATCAAAGCTAAAAAGAACAGCGCTAACGATTTTATAAATTCTCTTAAAACTTATGACGCTGAAATGAACAGCGAAAACATATTGTTTTACAATCAGCAATATGAAGATTTACTTTGTTATATTCCTGAGTAAAAATCTATCACTATGTAAAACTCGCAATTTGTTATTTATTCCGTTATCAGGCTGTAGCCAAGATATAAAATTTTGTTTGCAAAAAAGCAAACTACAAATTTTTAAACGCAAGAATATTTTTTCTTTTATTTATTTTCTTTTTATAAATTTAAACCTTATATATAATATATATATTATACTTTATACTTTAATTATAGGTTGTTTTGGGTTGTTTTCGGTTGTTTTTTCAACCGAAAACAAGCGAAAACAAGCAAAATCAACCGTTCGGTTGTTTTTTAAAAACTCCCCTCAAAGTTGTATTATAATTGACTTTTTTAAGGGTGGACGCTACAAAAACATAAAAACAACCTACCGAAAGGAGCTGATAAAATAAAAACAACCTAAAACGTAAAAAATCGGCTGTTTTGACCGTTTTTAGCATAAATAAAAACAACCAAAACAACCGAAACAACCCACGACAACCGAAAACAAGCGAAAACAACCAAAAACAACCAAAAACAACCGCTCGCTTGTTTTTGTAGATATTCTGTAGATGTAGTTTTAAATAAAAAAGGCTATCGGAAATGCCGTTCCGATAGCCACACAGGGATCATTACTTTAAAACAATTTACAGAATAAGGAGCAGTAAAAAGCATAAAGAAGTGATCTATTTTGTATTATAGCACTTCTTTATAGAAAATTCAATATTTTTAGGAGTGTTATAATATGAAATTACCTAACGGCTACGGGACAGTTTATAAACTGTCAGGCAACCGCCGCAACCCTTTTGTCGCACGTAAAACGACAGGGTGGGAAACGGACAAGAACGGACGCAAAAAGCAGATTATGTCTACTATCGGTTATTTTCCTGACCGTAACAAAGCTTTACAAGCGTTAGCTGAGTACAACAGCAGTCCTTACGACTTAACAATGTCACAGGCTACATTTGCACAGGTATATGAATTATGGAGCAAAGAAGCCTACAGCACAGGTAGTCGCTCGAAAGCAAATAACTATAAATCCGCTTATAAACGCTGTGAACCTATTTATAATAAAAAGATGATTGATCTTCGTCCGCCTATTCTTCAACAGCTTTTAGACAACATACCTAATCCCACTTACGACAAAGTAACTCGCACAAAAAAGCTACTAAACCAAATATATAAATTCTGTATTCAAAAAGATTATTTGCGTACCAACTTTGCCGAAAACCTCGAAATTAAGATAAAATCAAATCGGGACGAAAAAACGCCTTTCAGCTCCGACGAAATAAAATTCCTGTGGGATAACGTCGGACAGAATGATTATGTAAAATCTATCTTAATGTTGATTTACTCAGGACTACGCATTAACGAGCTTTTAGACCTTAAAATTGAGGACGTCAGACTTGATCAACAGATTTTCTATGTACGTAAATCGAAAACCGACAGCGGAATTCGTATTGTACCGATAGCCGACAAAGTCCTCCCGTTTTGGAAAGAATTTATTTCTAAATCCAAATGCGAGTATGCTTTCACGACGGTAAACGGAGCGCATTTTACTTACACCAATTTTCATAAAAAGTATTGGACGCCGCTTCTCGAAAAACTCGGTCTTAATCATACCATACACGAAACACGACACACCTGCATTACTCAGCTTATACAAAACGGCGCAGATATGACGATAGTAAAACATATAGTCGGTCACAAATCAGTTATGAACCTGACGGAGCGTGTTTATACTCACATTGAAAATCAAAAGCTGATTGACACTATAAATATTATTCCGTAGTGTTCAAAAGCTACATTGAACACCAAAGGCGAAAAGGCGCATAATAAGTACACATAAAATTTGTAACTAACACGTAACTAACAAAAAGGCTGAAAAAGGCGATAAAAAGGCGATAGTCCATACACCGCAACCAGTTTAAAAGACCGATACCCGTATGGGTATCGGTCTTTTAATATGATATGAGGAAGGACTTGAAGGTCCGCGTCTCGGAAAACAGTCCGGTGTGACTGTTTTCAGCGGACTGGATTTAGCCCGTCGTTTAGCTATGTACCGACTTCACAAGCGAGGTATAGGTTCTCGCTTTTATGAACGTATTCCTCCGCAACCGGTTTATACTCATAAAAACTCCAACGGGATATCGGATAACACAAAAACAGCTCCAATTTCATAATGATCGTAAACAATTATTTCTTTGCTATCTTGTTTGTACACTTGAATTGTTGAACCGTCTACATCAACGAGTAGCTTCTGTTTTATTGCACAAGGAAAAGCTTGCTCTATTTTTTTACAAGTTAATTTAAACTTTTCAGGACTGTTATCGGGATAAATGCTGTAATCATATTTTTTGTTATTAGTTCCTACTTGTTTATACTCTTCTGTATCCATTTCCAAAACATCGGACATTTTTACGCCGTCGTACATTACATACTTGTCTAAAAGTTCCTCGACTGTGTCGGCGTAATCAATAGTTTTATCCATTTCTTCCTGTGTTGTTTTCTTGTCCTTAAAATACGTCATTCCTATATTATAGCCGTTACCGTCAAGCCATATATCATAAGTAGCGTCTTTATAGGTAATTGTTAATTCTCCCTCGTAAATAAGGTCTATAAAATCTTGTTTTGTTTTTTCACCAAAATATTTCATTACTTTTTCCTCTTTCCTTAATCGTCGATCTTTTCCGATACTATATACGGCAAATTTATTTCGTTTACCGAAGTTTCTACACACTTTTCGTACAATATGGCTTTTTCATTTTACCTTTTTCGGATGAAATGTCTCTATCGTTTTTTCGTACTTACCTGTAGAATAGTTGTATTCTTTCCAAACCTGCTTTACTATTCGTTTGGGTATTTCAATAGTGTTGCCGTTTTCGTCAACAACGGCGTACTGAAATTTTGCGGATTTTATCCATGTTCCGCGAAGCTCTCCGTTTTCGTTCGGGGTACCGTCTCCGTCGTTCCACACAAAGTATCCTTTTTCATCAATAAAGATTGCCCCTTCACAAATCCAGCTGTTATCGTAATCATCGTCCATCGGCAGAAGGTTCATTCTTACGGTATCGTAAAAGCGCAGTACCACATTGAGCTTTCTGTCGTCATATTCAAGCAGAAGATCAAACTGTTCGAGCGACGCGCGGTAGAATATCTCCTTTACTCTGAAATCGTGAAAGTCCCAGAACATTCTTAACAGCTCAAGACAATCATCCTTTTCTTTGGATATGAAGTACCAATTTTTCCCTTTTATATCCATAGCTTATCCTCCTATGTTTTTCCCTTTTATTAAATTATAAATTATTTACTGTCCTATAAACCGCCCTGTACTTTCTGTATCAAAAAAGCCGGAAGCTTAGCTTCCGGCATTATTTCATATTATTTTACTTTAACCTTAACTGTTTTTGTGACCGTCTTTTTATTGTACTTGGAAGTACCCGCAGCGGTTACTTTAACCTTAATCTTATAAGTTTTCTTAGCGTACTTACCCTTCTTAAAGGTAATAGCGCCTTTTTTACTTATCTTAACTTTTTTATAAATCTTAGAAGTTGTGCCCTTCTTAACTATCTTATAAGTCACATTACCCTGAGCGTTCTTTACGGTTAAGGGTTTAACGGTTTGCTTTTTCTTTTAAAGCTTTTTTGCCTTTATAGTCTTAGTTTTTACTTTTACTTTAATTGTATTAGCAGATTTTTTAACTGTCGTATTCGACGGCTTAGCCGAAGGCGCTTTTGAATAATCCTCACGTTTCGTAAAGTTATCCTCCGCGTATTTTGCCGCTGCTGAATCCTTATCGGCGTAAATCGTAAAGCCGTCTATACGGGTTGTCATTCCCGTACCGTTCTGTATATTACAACCAACGGCGTTTCTGTGGTCGTTTCTGAGGTCTTTGTATATGTTTCGCCTTTAGCGTTCTTATGTACGTTTTTAAGGCGTTCCCACAGCTTTTCAAATTCATTCTGCATTACTTTAAAATCTTCGGCGTTACCGCCGAGGTCAGGATGTAGCTTTTTCGCCCATTCCCTATCACATCTATACAAGAGTAATGGATAATAATACTCCTATAGATAAAAACGCTGCGTTCCGATAACGAAAACACAGCGTTAATTTTTATTCAAAATATACTATCTTGCTTAAATCCAAATCATTTAATGTTTTAGCGTTGGGCTCTTCGTTAGGAATACCGAGTCCTAAAACCCCGACTATCCTGTAATTATCAGGCATAGAAAGAATATCGCGGGCGTTTTTTTCGGCGTCGTTTCCGTCCTCGGAAAAACGCATATGAAGCTGGCACCAGCAGTTACCTATTCCCTGTTCCTCAGCCGAAAGCATCATATACGTCAGAGCGATTGAGCTGTCCTCAATCCAGGTGTCAGCCTTTTCGCTGTCGGCAAACACCGCAACCGCGCAATCCGCTTCGGCAAGAAAAGCGGCTCCCGCTTTCTTGGCTTTCGAAAGTTTCTTTAAAATATCCTTGTTTTTTATAACGTAAAACGAGCAGGGATTGCGGTTTCGGCTCGTGGGAGCTAAAAGCGCCGCGTTTAAAATATTTTTAAGCTTTTCTTCAGGAACTTCAATATTTTTAAATTTTCTTACGCTTCTTCTTTTAAGCATTATATCGATTAATTCCATAATTTCACCTGTTTAATATGCGACTGTGAAACTTCTTTCGTCATCTTCCAAAGGGATCTCGCGGACTTCTTTATTATATATCCTGATATACGAATCGTTCTCAAGCGCGTTGAGCACAGAGTTAATCTGATCTTCGGTTCCCTGGATTTCCATTGATACCGAACCGTCGTATTCATTTCGCACCCAGCCTGTCGCGCCGTACAAAGACGCGGCGTTGCGGGCGTGATAGCGGAATCCGACCGCTTGCACAAGTCCGTAAAATCTTATATATTTGCGTACTTTTTTTCTTTTAAACATGGCTTCCTCTTAAATGCTCGACGTAAAAGAATTATCCTTGGATTTAAGAACTTCCTGCCTTAAATTTTCGTACTCATTCCAGAGTTTTTTATTCGTAAGGCTTTCCCATTTTTCACGCTCGTCATTTATAAAATACTCACGCATTTTCGTCGCGGAAACATCAAGAATTTTCGGAACATAAAGCTCGGCGATTTCCGTTTCGGTTAATCCGTCAAACCAGCTTACACGGCGTTGTTCTTTTCCCGAAACAAGTAAATCGGGAAAGCGGTTAAACCTTTCTTTTACGTTTTTTAAAACATATTCTCCCCAGGCGCTGTTATTACCGACGCCAATATCGGGTAAAGGGAAAACCTTAATTTTCTCGCCGTATATTGTTTTTAAAATTCTTTCGCGGGTTTCGTAGGAAAAGGGGTTTTTTAGAGTCCCCGATTCCTGAGACGAACCGACTAAGACGCAAACGCTGTCGCAAATTTCAACCGCTTTATCGATTATAAATTCGTGGCCTTTGTGAAAAGTCTGGAACCGCCCTAAAACGAGCCCTAACTCAAATGATTTTTTCATAACTTTAAATCTTAAAACTAATTATTCACAAACAACTTTCAAAGTATTGCTGCCCGGGTTATATGTCATTTTCAGCACAGCTCCGGCGCTGAGACCGCTGACTGTAATACTCTTTCCTCTTGACGAGCTTTCGCTAAGAGTGTACTGCGTTTCGCTGTTTACCGAATAAGTAAGCGGCGTGCTCGAAGCTACACAGTTATATTTTTTTGTATTTGTATTATACACATTAAAACTCAAGTCGTTACTGTCGGGGGCAGTATATTTGAAGGAAAAACTACCGTCACCGTTTTTGCTGAAGAAGCTTGATTCATCATAACCCCAAGCGTGGTTCGCGGTATAGTAGTAAAGCGCGTAAACTTCATCCGATACAGGCTGTGTACCGTCCTTATATGTAAAGCTTCCTACTTTAAGCTTTCCGTCGGAAGATGTTCCGTCAAGATAGAAACAGTTTCCTTTATATTTTTCAAGCGGAATATCTATCGTCTGCGGATTATCCTTACCTCCGTTGAAAATAACGCGCGTGTACTGAGCGGCGGAATCAAATTTTAAAGCATAAACATCGTGTCCCGCGTTAGTTCCGACCTTACTGAGTTTAACTCCCGGCCAGCTTGCGTTATTGGAAGTACCTCTCCATGCGTAGGCGTAAACCGAGCCCCAGTTGTTTGTATTTTCAAAATAATATGTATCGCCAATCAAGTAAATTCCCGACGAAGAAATATGATCGGCAATTGCATGCAGATTTGAAAGTTTATTTTCAAACTCGGCAATTACCTCGCTCTCATTTTCAGCGGATAACGTGTTTTTATACTTATAATAAAGCTTTTTCAGTTCCTGATACTGGTCGTAAGAAGAGAAGGAATAATAAGACGCAAGTGTTCGGTATACCTTTGTAATTTCCTCGGATAATCCGCCTGTGCCTGTACGCTTCGCGGTTTTCTTAGAACTGTTTTTCTCGAAAGAATCTATAAGCTTAGCGGAGTATTTTTGAATCAGAGTAGCATCTTTAATATTTACCGCTCCGTTAAAATCAGTATCGGCAAGCTTAGCCTGCTTATCGCTCAGAGTTAGTATTTTAGCTGTAGCTTTCTGTATTAACGTAGCGTCTTTTACGTTAATTCCTCCGTCCATATTAACATCGCCTGTTTCAAACTCAGGCTCGGTATTTATTTCGGTAGATTTTTCGGTTTCAGGCTCTGTCATTTCTTCTGTTGCGGCTGTAGTATTTTCTGTTGCGGGTTCGGATTTTTCAGCTTCTGTGGAAGTCTCCGCTACAGTTTCGGAAGGACTTTCCGTAACATCGGAAGTCGCGTCGGTTTCATCTTCATCCGACTCAGAAGTACGGGAACCTTCCATAATATAAGAATACTCGGGATAGATAAGTCCGTCTGAAATATTAGCTCCGTAGAATATAACCTCGTTATCATAAACTTCAACATAATAACCCTGGGAATTAAGACCTACTCCTTTGGCGTCGGAACCGGCTCCTCCGGTATAATCGAGCTTACCGTCATCGGGATTATTGGGTATTGTTGTACCCGCTACAGACGGATTATGTATCATATTACAGGCCGTGTTGTTCTCGTTGGAATAATTGTAACCCATAGAGAAATCTTCGTGGCTGTGGCCCGACATAAAGATAAGTCCGGGATAATTCTTAAGCACTTCTTTAAACCTTTTGGTTGATTCAAAACTTTCGCTTATATGTCCCTTATAGTAAGGATCGGACATTCTGTCGCCCGCTCCGAAACCTTTAATCGGCGAGTGCTCGACAATATAAACATTTACTCCTGTACCGTAATACTTCTTAAGAAGATTATCCAGCCAGTTAAGCTGCGCGTCCGAAAACTGGCTTGATTCGTTCGCCGCCGACTTGGTACTGCCCTCGAGCGCCATAAAGATAAACACATCGCCCGAGTTTTTTTCAACCATATAGTAATAGGGTTTATTCGCGTCGTAATTCGCGGTAGTACTGTCGGTACCGGTAGCTCTAATAAACGCTTTCAGTCCGCTTTCCTTGTCGCTTCGCATATCGTGATTTCCGTCGGATTCCCATACGGGATTTAAATAATTTGATTCCGAAAGAATCCTTTCGTACTCTTCCCACTCAGCGTCGGGACCCGTTGCGTTTGTAACCGTGTCTCCCGAAGTAACTATAAAATCAGTATTCATATCAACGCCGAATTTAAGCGCTTCGCTCCAATGCTTTGAGGCGTTTGTATAAAAAACTCCGTTTTTATCTTTATCAATATGAATATCGGAATATGAATTAAATGTATAAAGCAGTTTACCCGCGTTCAATCTTTTTTTCTCGGGTAAAACATACTGCGCAACCTGAGAATTGCTCTTGTTTAATGCAATAATTCTTGTAGCGCCTGCGGGAATCGTTGTGTGTTTATCGAAAGTAAAACTCTTACTTCCGCTGCTCAGGAATTCCTTGGGAGCTATAGGATAATAGCCATCTAAAGCTCCGTTGTCGTCAGCCCAATAGAGCTTATAGTCTCCTGCGCTTTCAACGTTAAGCTTTATTGTACCCTCGGCATAACCCGCTTTTTCGATATTGTCGCCCTTAAAAGTATATTCGATACTCGTTGTGCCTGCCGCGTTTACGCTTAACGCGCACACGCCGCTCGAAATTATCAAAAGCAAACTAAGTAGAATCGAGACAGCGGATTGCCCGCCGTTTTTTAATAAATTCATAAACATACCTCCATAAAATTTTATAAATATTATAACATATAATATAAAAATATCAATAGAAAATCCCACGGAAATATCCTCTCTCCGCGGGATTATTATTCTTTATTAGAATTAAAATATTCTTCTGATTGTTACTTCGGTATTTACCACAGCTTCGGGAGCTGTACCCTCAGCGTCTAAAGCCATCTCGGTGTTTCCTGTATTTACGACGGTAATTACATCGCCTGTCTGAGCCGCTAAAATTAACTCTCCGCTGTCGCACGCAAACGAAGCGCCTTCAACTGATGTTCCGTTTTTAAAGACAGTATACCGGCCCTCGGTTGCCGTGTTAACCATTACATTCACGAGATACACGCCTGTATTTCCGATAGTAATATCAGCCGTTCCCGCTGTGTGGGTAATTGTACCGGAGAGCGGTCCGTTTGCCGAAAAAGTAATCTCCGCGTCGGCGGCTACTGTCTGAGCGGCGGTATTATAAATATACGCGTAATCAACCGCAACAGGGCCACCGCCGCCGCATGTTACGGCGCAGGGGTTAAACTGACAGCTTTTACAGCAACCGCAGCCGCAATTACAGGAATTTGGATTTCCGCACGAGCAATTAATAGTATTCATAAACTAATCCTTTCGGTATATTTCCGCTTTTTATACGGCGGATAATACATTATATGCTTGTACGGGAATATAGTTAACACTTACTTCCTGCTTTTATAGTCATCATCAATCTCCTCGCACCAGCTTTTCTTCAGCGGAGCGGAAGCTCTTACACAGCCTACGGCTTTTTCCATAGCTCTATATACTACGCCTGTACCCTTTTTATCAGCGTGGTAGTTAACCGCCCTGTCCTCATTGATTCCGAACCCTTTAGCTGTTTTTACGGCGTCAATATTCGCGCCGATGAAGAGAAACTCCCAGCCGTCGTTTTCCTTATGGTTTTCTATCATTTCTCTGACTTTATCGCCCGTAAACTCACGGCTCGCGTTCTCCATTCCGTCCGTTATAATTACAAACATTGTATGCTCGGGAACGTCGGACTTGCGGATGTATCTATGGATATTTTCGATATGCTTAACGCTTGTACCGATAGCGTCAACAAGCGCCGTACATCCGCGCACATAGTAATCTTCCTCCGTAAGCCGCTCAACCTCGGAAAGCTTAACACGGTCGTGAATCTTTTCAATAAAGTTATCAAAAAGAACCGTAGTAACGTAACACTCGCCATCCTGCTTTTTCTGCTTTTCAACCAGCGAATTAAAACCGCCTATAGTATCGCTCTCGAGTCCGCCCATTGAACCGCTTCTGTCAAGTATAAATACCAATTCGGTAATGTTATTTGTGTTTTTCATCTTAAAATCCTCCTGAAATAAAATTTAGTCACAAGCTTTTTTCAGCCTGTGACTAAATTATAAAGAATTATTATTTTGTTTTGGTCGCCCGTCAGGCGACAGTTTTTATTGTCCTCGTCAAGCGTATAAGTTCCTATCGTAAATGTGATATTCCCCGAACATTTAGAAGCCTTTCAAATTTTGGATATAATAAGATATGTTCTGCGTATTGGTTTTTGGCGCAGACGTTTCTATCGTAAATGCGATATCCTCCGAACATTTAGAGCCCTATCAGATTTTGGATGCTTGGGAAGTGTGAACTAAATAAGCTTCTGGTCAAATTCATAAAGCGCTTCGTTTATTTCAATCCGATTATAATTCTTGTGGAGAATAAAATATTCAACAATAATATCCCCTTGACTACTGTGCGAAAGCGCGTAACCCGCCTTTTCAAGCAGGCTTTTTGTTTCATCAACAGAAAGCTCAAGAGCTATAGCGAAAGCGATAGCGGTCTGTTTAGAAGGTTTATAAAGACGGTCGCTTCTTATTTTTGAAAAATGCTTTCGGTCGATATCGGCTTTCTTGTAGCACTCGCTGTCGCTCATTCCTTTTTCGTCAATTATTCTAAGCAGCATTTCGGAAAAACTCTCGTCGATATTTTCAAGCATATCGTTCAGGCTTTTTGCGCCCTCGCCGGGTAAGCTTTTTTCCTCATAAAGCGAAGAATCACCTGCGCCGCTTAAATTTTCCTCAGCCATAGGCGCGCAGGGAGATTTTCTAAGAGGCGCAAAAGACGCGGGCACCGCCATTTTCGGCTGCGCCGCGGAATAAGTATTATCTTCGTAATTTTCCGAAATATATCTTTTTAAGTCTTTATATAATTGTTTATCTATTTTTCTATTACGGAATAATGGCATTTTGTATCTTTATTTATTTTTATTCTTTCTGCCTTCGGCAAAGGTTTCTTTCGTACCCATATGCGGGAAAATAAAGTTCATATAATCGTCGTTGAACACTACATCAATAGTCTGGCCGACAACAGTTTTCGGCGGAATATTTTCGGCTCTTTCGTTCTTTCTGTTTATAGCCGCTACGGATAAAACGGTGTCAAAAATCATAAACACAACTAAAATTATTGTAATAATTTTACCCTTTTTCTTCGGAATTCTCTCAATAGTACGGCTTATTACGGGGTACAGATACCTTAACCAGACAAGTCCGAGAGCGCCCCAAATAAGCGCAAACATAAGATTGGTTCTTCCGTCAATATTAAAGGGGGTATCGCTGTAATCCCAGCTTATACTTCCAAGGAACATTTCCTGGAAATAAGAACACAGATACTCAAACGTCGCGCCGATCACCCCGGAAGCTATATAAACCAAAATATCATTAAGCTTATGCAGTTTATAAAGACAAAGGGTTATAGCCACGGCTCCTCCTCCGTAAACCGGAATAAACGGTCCGATAACCATACCGACTCTCATCTCGAATCGTTTTTCGACAAACAAACACCAGATTGTTTCAAGAATGGTTCCGAAAACGCTTCCGATTACAAACAGCCAGAACAGCTTGGTAAAACATAAACCGTAAGCGAAAGGTCTTTCGTCTTTATTTTCAATTTTCTTTTCGTAAGTTTCCTCATTTTTTTCTTTAATTATATCGTATTGTTTCTTAATATCGGAAAGCTGTTTTTCGTAGTCGAGCGACTGCATATCGGGGAAAGCTCTTACAAGCCTTAATCTGAAATGTTTGCTTTTAAGCAGTCTTTGCTCGTAACTTCTTCTTAACTCTTCGTCGGAAACACCGCTGTTGTTATCTTCTAAAAGAGTTGAAATATCACTCATCTTCTTTAAATTTCTGCGAAGATTAATTACGGTGAATACGGAAATACAGCAGTCGGCTATAATCATTCCCGCAATAATCGCCGGAATGAGAATCGCAAGCCAAAACGGTATTAACGACAAAAGCGAACTTAAAGGCTCAACCGCGAAATTAATAGTTAAAAACGCGATAATACCGTACAAAAACGGCTCCCATATACTTACATAACCGTTTAAAGTAAAACTCTTTTTCGAATAATTATTCCACTTGAATCCAAACGAACGCTCGAAAAAACGCGCCAGCAAATATTTATAAAAAGTCAGGAATATAGCTGACGCAAAGAAAACAATGAAGTCGTTTTTAACATTGGAGAATAAAGCAAATATTACTGTCATTCCTATGCCGTAAGACGGTAAAAACGGTAGAGTTATAAAACCCGGATTGGTTAATTTGCGTTTTTTTATTAAGTTGACCGTAAACTTAAACAGCCAGCCTAAAAATGAAAAAATAATAAATACCCATAGGATTTCAACCAGTAAATTCATATTTTTCTCCTTTATAAAACAAATTTTTCCACAGCATACGCTACGCCGTTTTCCTCATTTGATTTGGTAACATAATCCGAAACGTTTTTTACCTCATCCGACGCGTTTTCCATCGCGACGGAAAAGCCTGCCGCCTCAAGCATATTTATATCGTTACCGCTGTCGCCTACCGCCATAATCTCAGACGGCTCAATATTAAGATAACCCGCAAGCTCTAAAAGCGTCGCTCCTTTTGAGCAGTTACCGCCGATTTCAACGTCGTTATAATCGGAACAGGTAAAACAGATATTTTTAATATCCTTAATTACTTCGCAAATCTCGCCGCGGACACCGCTGTTTTTAGCAATAACATAAATATTATCGCACTCGCCGGCATTTTGAATGAAATCATAATAGTCATTTAATGTTCTTCTCGTTTTTAGTATATAATCGTAAATAGGAGTATTTATATGATTTCGTTTTTCGCGCTCAATGTGTTTTTCTTTCAGATAACCGAAACCGTCGAAAAAAACTCCGTAGTAACAATCGTATTTTTGCAAAGCATCCATAACCTCAAAAGAAGTTTTAACATCCATAGTATGTGAAATAATTCTTCGTCCGCTTTTAACATCCATTACGGCAGCGCCGTTTGTGTTAATTGTATAATCGCACTTCATTACATTTATGTGCTCATCATAAATTCCCGAATATGGCCTGCCTGTTACGGGAACAACGTAAATTCCGCGCTCTCTGCATCGGGCAAAAACTTCTTTATTTTTCTCGCTTATCTTTTTTTCGGCGTCAAGAACAGTTCCGTCCAAATCAACGCCTATTAGCTTTATTCTATTCATTTTTTCACCTATTTTGAATAATAACACATTTTTTTAATAAAAACAAGAAAAGACGACTAAAAAGGACAACTTTTTTATAATTTTTTCTTTTCTCATAAATAAGCGGTAAAAGCGACATAATCAATAAATTTATAACTTAAATAATCAGGTTAATACGATAATATTATATGAGTAAAACTTTCTTTAAAAAGTTGTAATATAATTTCATATACAATTACAATATTGTATTCGTTTTTTTGTTGTTATTTAACTTTTATTTTGATATAATTTGAGTGGAGAATTCCATTATTAAAAGAATACAAAAATGTATTCGAGAAATATAAAGGAGGTATAATGATGGGTTCCAAATTATTAAAAGTTGTTAGTATTCTTATGATTATCGGCGGAATTTTAGGCGCTATCGGAGCTGTTATAGCTGCTGCAGGCGCAGGATTTTTAACCGCTGCATCAGGCAACGCAGAAGCTCAGAAAGCAGCTGCTGAAGCAGGCATGAATATGGGCACAGTTACAGGTGCTGTATGGATTGCAGCTATCTTCTCGATTATTTCCGCTGTAGTTGAAATTATCGCAGGCGTTAAGGGTAAGAAAAACTGGGATAATCCCGAAGCAGCAAAGACTCTTTTAATCTTAGGTATTGTTTGCGCAGTTATTTCCGTAATCGGCAACATCATCTTCGCTACTTCAGGCACAGGTGTTCAGATTCTTTCCGTAGTTACAGGTTTAGTACTTCCCGTACTTTACATTATCGGCGCTTTCCAGTTAAAAGGTCAGTCAGCACAGTAATTAAATTAATAAAAAAACAAGCCGGGGCTTCTCGGCTTGTTTTTTTATGCGAATTTTAAATTATAAAAATATAGGAGCTAAAGCGGGAACAAAATTTCTTAATATATCGAAAGCTATATCGAATGCGATAAATATATATAAAGAGTAAATATTATGGAGAGGTTTAATCCTGAAATTTATATTAAAAGCATTAAGCAAAGCCTCAATATAATACAAGGCGCCGAGCAGAATAAGGAATACCGCTAAAAAATTTTGTCTTATAGAGAGGAGAATCTCTCCTCTGAAAAGAGCCTCAACGGCTCGGGTAAAACCGCATCCCGGGCAGTAGATGTGAAGAGTTTTGTAGTAAAAACAGGGTGGTACGGATATATTGTCTATAAGTATTTTTCCGACAAAAAATATAAGCGGAATAAAAATAAAAGGCAGAGCTATAATAAGAATTCTTTTTAAAACAATTTTATTATTCATAAGCGATAAGCATAAAATAACAGCGCGCGCAAAACGCGCGCACTGTCTAAATAATTTAATTATTAATAATAATAATTTACTCTTGAACCGTTTGAAAAATTAACAACGGCAACAATTATAGCGATAATACCTACAACTATACCTATGCAGGACAAAATAATACCTGCAGTAGCCATAGAATTATTATCGGGATTTGCATTTCTGGACTTAATTCCGAGAACAAGGCCGACAATTGAAGCTGCGAATAACGGGTTACAGCATACGATAGAAACAATACCTAAAACCAAAGAAGCGATAGCATTTCCGTCATTCTTCTTCTGAGGAACCTCCGCCTGATAAGGTTGAGCATTATACTGCTGCGGGTTGTACTGCTGCTGATTATACTGCTGAGCATTAGGCTGCTGCGGCTGAGCTGTATAATTCTGCTGAACGTTAGGCTGCTGCGGCTGAGCTGTATAATTCTGCTGAGCGTTAGGCTGCTGAGGCTGGGCTGTATAATTCTGCTGGTTATCGTAGCCCTGATTATTAACAGGATTATCGTTTCCCTGATTAAAATCCTGACCATTAGTATTCTGATTATTATAGTCTTGATTATCCATTAAGAATATTCCCCCTAAAACTAATTTGTAAACATTATATTATAATCAAGTTTCTGTGTCAACTGTTTTTTTAAAACCCATCGTAAACAATAACAATTAAACGAGTTATTTAAAAGCTTAAAAATATTAAAAGTTATTTCGAAAAATATCTTGACACATTCTTTTATTTATGATATTATAGTTAGGCTGTAAAGTGCTGGTGTAGCTCAGCTGGTAGAGCAGCTGATTTGTAATCAGCAGGTCGGGGGTTCAAGTCCGTCCACCAGCTCCATAATTGCTACAGGGTTATCCTGTAGCAATTACAATTTAAAATGTGGGAGAGTTCCCGAGTGGCCAAAGGGGGCAGACTGTAAATCTGTTGCGTTTCGCTTCGATGGTTCGAATCCATCCTCTCCCACCAACAAAAAAGACATCCACTTGGATGTCTTTTTTGTTGCCTCGAGGATGGATTCGAAAGCCCGTTAAGAAAACAGTTCTGCGGACTGTTCTTAGGACAAAACGGACGACTGGTTTGGGCTGGCTTGCTTTTTTACCGCTCTCACAAGCGTCGCAGGTGTTATCGCGTAAAACTAACGCAATCCTCTCCCGCTCATATTAAGTCGGAAGTAAAAAAAGGAAACGGTTATACATCCGTTTCCTTTTTTAGTTAACTTTTATGATTTTTATTTCACCTTAACCTTGACGGTCTTATTTACTGTTTTTGCGTTATAAGAAGCGTTTCCTTTTGCGGTTACTTTAATCTTAATCTTGTAGGTTTTCTTTTTGTACTTACCTTTCTTAAAGGTAATTTTTCCTGTTTTCTTGTTTACGCTAATCTTTTTATAGATTTTCGCGGTTGTGCCTTTTTTAACTTTCGCGAAGGTTACCGCGCCCTGAGCTTTGCTGACTGTAAGCGCTTTTACGGTCTGCTTTTTCTTATTAAGCTTTTTAGCCTTAATTGTCTTGGCTTTTGCTTTCACCTTAATCGGGTTAGCCTTCTTAGACTGGGCTTTCGCCTTGGAATCAGAAGAAGAATCCGATGTCTTCGGAGCGCCGTTGTTAAGGCTTAAAGTAAAGGTGTTTATTTCATCCTCGCTTACTCCGTTAGCCTTAAAGGAATTTTTAGATAATCCCTTCGAGAAGATAATCCAGATTTCTTCCTCCTCAACGGGCTGAACCGAGTTAAATCCGATAAACGCTCCCGGAACCGTAGTGCCTAAAAGGCGTCCGCCGTGCAACTCGTTGTTAAACGAATACTCGCTCGCGGTAACGCTGTCGGAAGCGGGATTGTAGGTAAATGTATCGCCGAGTCCGTAGCAGTAAGCGCCGTTGCAGAAAATTCCCTTTTTATCAAATCCGAGATTACCTCTGTAAAGAGAAATCGAACGCGCGGCTGTCGGGTTATATACATCCGAATCTTCGCTTTCAAGCTTAGCATTTGACTGGGTCCATTTTGAGCCGTCAAAGGTAATAATCTGCGGAATATCTCCGTTCTCCTGAGCGCCGTACATTCCGATAAGCTTTCCGCCGTACTCAATAAACTTGGAATACGCTCTTGATACGGGGAGTTTAGATTCAGTCTTAGCAAGCTTTCCGTCCGTGCCCATTTTATACACAGCGTCGGAGAATCTTGAGCTTGTAAAGTCGTAACCGCCTATCAGATAAACATCGTTATTGTATACAGCTACGGATGAACCGAGGAATGTGCTTCCATCAAGAGTATCAAGTTTTACTGTCTTTTTGCTTTCAAGGTCATAATAACCGAACACGCCGTCGTAGCCCAGTACTTTTCCCGCGCGCGGTGAAACAATTTCAATACGAGCCGAGAAGTAAATCTTTTTACCATTCATTACCGCCGAATTAACATAAACATTCGCGTTTTCGTCGGTAAAGGAATTAATGTCGATTGTATACTGATTAGCCTTATACACGTAAGACTTTTTAGCGCTGTCGTAAGTTATTGTTCCGATTTTATTATTTACGTCAATATAGTAAGCGCAGTCGCCGCCGTTTACAACTACTCCGTCTGAGGTATCCTCGGGAGCTCCGATTGTATCCGTGCCTAAGGAATAGGATTTTTTCTCGGATAAAAGTCCGTCGAAATAATCTCTTCCGTTATCGTTAATAACTCTGATTTTGAGACGTCTTGTGTTGTAATTATCGTCGGGAACGGTAATAACGGAATTCTCAACTTTCTCAGGGGTTACTTTTTTATCGTTAATCATTACGGAAGAAATATTTCTGAACGAGCCGTTGATTTTCAGCTTTCCGCTTTCGTCATAAGCGACGCCCGTAATAAACGGAGGTATATTATTTAAATTATCGAGTGAAAGAACGGATTCAGTGTTGATTTGTCCTTCAAGCGCTTTGCTTTCCCTGCCTGTATTTCGTACCATATTAAGCACGTCAATAATACTGGAATCGGGGTTAGCTCTGCTTACAAGCGCAACCGCGCCCGTTACATAAGGGGTAGCCATAGAAGTTCCGTTGTAGAAATCGTATTTTCCAAATTCTTCCTCATCAGCGTCGGTTTTGCTTATTGCGAGGTCGTCAAGATATACTGTGGAATCGCTTTCAATATGGAAAACCAGCTTTCTCTCACCGCTGTTATAATAAGCCTCATCTTCGGTATCTTCGTCATCAAAATCGGCTTTTTTATTCAGACGCCAATCGTCGTCATCCTCATCTTCTTCCTCTTCGTTTTCGTTTCCGAAAGCAAAGTGAGCCCAGTAACCGCCGTCGCAGTATACGTCCTCATAACGTTTTATACGCTTGTTTACTAACCAGTCATCATCGTCCCAGTCTTCACCTCCGAAAATATCATCATAGGTGTAATCGGCGGGGACATCGTAAACTTCGCCTGTTGAGCTATTATCCGAAGAATACATAAAGCTTACGCTGTAGTTTTCGCTCTCTCCATCAACTTTAAACGGGATTTCAAAATAAAGGTCATTTCCCGAATCGTTTGTAATTGAAATTGACTTGCCTGATTTTCCGAAGAAATTAGATGATGTTTTTACTTTGAAATCCGAAGTATCTTTAGTATCTCCGGGCTTTTCGGATTCTTCCTCATCTTCATATTCTTCCTCATCTTCATCATCATATTGAGCATTTTCCAATTCATTTGGATAACCGAAATCAGTCACGCTGACAGTTCCGTTATAATTCTGGAAATTAGCGCAAAGCTTTTCGATCTGCTTATCGGAATAAATTGACGGGTTAAAGCAGTTGTAGCTTACGCTCGAGAGAATTTCGGTACCGGGAGCCGCTATATCTACCCTTTCTTTTCCGTAGTTAGAGAAACTCGCAAGCTCGTCTTTAACTGTTGAAGCGCCAACGGTTAAGCAGTAACGGCTGTCGGAAGACGCTGGAGTGTTATAATCTCCGCCGTCTTCATCAATATTTGAGGACTCATTACCCGCCGCGACGCAGGTGATTATTCCCATTTCGCCAAGCTCATCGAAGAGTTCGTCGTACATAAGCTTTTCTTCTTCTTCGCCTGCACCGCCCCATGAGCAGTTAATCGCGCAAACATCGGTACCTAATTTTTTCGCGCGGATAATATAGTCAAAGCAAGCGAGCGCGTCATCGTCGGAGCCTGAGCCCGAAGAATCGAGGAATTTTAACGCCATAATTTTTACGCCCTTTTTATTAATACCGCTTATACCGATATTATTATCGCCTTTTCCCGCGATAATACCCGCACAGTGGGAACCGTGGCCGTTATCGTCGTAAGGCTCGCCGTCATCGATAGTTCCCGAATAATCATAGCCGTGTTTACCGACTAATTTTGAACCGTAGGGGTTATTCCAGACAACGTCTTTTAAATCCTCGTGGTCGTAGTCGATACCTGTGTCGATAATCGCTACAACCTTTTCTTTACCGGATTTATCGGCGTCATTCCAGACTTTATCAGCCTTTGTATCAAGGCCCTTTTTACCGTTATTCTGTCCCGTATTTTTAAGAGCCCACTGGAAATCGCTGTAGGTGTCCTTTGTAACGGAAGACGCTTTCTTGATAAAATTCGGGAAAGCATACTTAACAGCGCCGTTGCCCTTAAGCTTTTTAACAAGGTTTTCTGTTGAGAGAGAAGAAGATTTAACTGTTGCTAATTTAAGCACGTCCTTATTCTTCTTCGAGTTAAAAGTGTACGCACTTTTAAGTTTGATTCCCGTTCCGTAAGCGGAAGCCGCCTTCGCTTTGGACTGGAATTTTCCCGCGGCGTTATCGTTAAGCACCACGATTGCTTCGCCTTCGACATAATTCTTAGCTTTTTTCTTTTCGGTATTCGCGGACTTCGCGGCCGATGGAATCGCGGTCGCTGTCGCGAGCAAAGTGCAAGCTAAAAGAACAGTTAAAGATCTTTTAATAAAATTCTTCATATTTCTCCTCCTTAATTTAAGAACTTTTTTTTTACATTTTATCACATTTTTATCATTTTTTCAATACTAAACGGACGGATTACAAATAATATTTACGCAAAAACACCGCCGAAGAAACTCCGGCGGCAATTGATTATTTAACTTTAATTTTTACAGTCTTGGTAACCGTTTTAGCGTTATATGCTGTGTTGCCTTTGGCGGTAACATTAATCTTGATTTTGTAAGTTTTCTTCTTGTACTTACCTTTCTTAAAAGTGATTTTACCCGTCTTTTTATTTACGGTAATTTTCTTAAAGATTTTTGAGGTTGTACCCTTTTTAACCTTAGCGAAAGTTACAGCGCCCTGCGCATTTTTCACAGTAAGAGCTTTAACAGTCTGCTTTTTACTCTTGAGCTTTTTAGCCTTAACAGTCTTGGTTTTAGCCGTAACTTTTACAGGGTTATCTTTTTTAGCGGATATACCTGAAGGTTCGGTTTTTGGTTCGGTAGCAGGCGCCGCAGTTTCAGGTTCCGTAACGGGTTCCTGAGTCAAATCCACGAACTCAAATCCGTTTTCTTTTGCGTAAGTTTCGGCAACTGTACCCGGATAGCCCTTTATAACTAATCCTTCTGCCTTTTCAGTAATATAACCTTCATCGCCGATTCCGGACATTCTGTATCCGAGCGCTTCGTGTCCGATTTTTTCGACATTCTTCGGAATGGTGATTTCCTTTATATACGTACAGCTCAGGAATGCTTCAACGTCGATTACCTTAAGGTTTTCGGGAAGCTTAATTTCCGAAATCTTGCTCTGGAAAAACGCGCGGTAACCAATCTTTTTTAAATTTTCGGGCAATTCCACATTCATCAAATCCTCTAAGGAATATGAGTTAACTTCCTCAAGGTCGTCTCCTAATTGAACAGATTCAAGCCAAAGACAATTACTCTCAAACGCAAAAGGTAAGACCTTAATACCGTTAGGGAGAATGATTTTCTCAACGTTACATTCCATAAAAGTGTAGTCGCCGAGTACGGTAGTGCCGTCTTTAACTTTAAAAACACCGTTACATTCGGGATCGACTGTAATCAAAATATTGTTATAGTAAAGAGCGCCGTTTTCCCAGTTGTAGTAATTATTATAAAACTCCGTACCTTTGAATGCGTCATAGCCTACTCTGGTTATAGTTTCAGGAAGTTTAATATTTCCAAGCTTTGAGCAGTTTTTAAATACCATTTCGTCGATATCCTCAACGCCTTCCTCCAATATTGCGCTCTCAAGAGATTTACAGCCGACGAACATTGACTCGGGAATATGCTTAACGGTTCCCGGGATTGTAATTTTAGTAAGCTTCTCACATCCTGCAAAAGCTTTGTGCGCGATTACGGAAGTTCCCTTTTTAAGCGTATACTCTCCCGAGAGAGTCTCATCCGCCTCAACAAGAACCGAGTTTATATACAGCACACCGTTATCCCAGTTGTTTTCGTCTTTATAAAACGCGGTATCACAGAATGCTTCCTCGCCGACATAGGTTAAGGTATCGGGAAGCGAAATTTTAGTTACATAGTCACAGCCTTCAAACGCCATTGCGCTGATTAATGTAACGGGATAACCGTCAATTTTATCAGGTACTACAGCCTCGGCACTTTTTCCGATATATTGATAAATCTGTATAACATTGTCTTCGATATTGTATGTATACTCAAAATCATCATTTTGTCTTCTTTCGTTTCTTTCGTAATACGCGCCGGCGGTAAGCGGCATAACGGTAAACACACTTACCATCATCAATACGGCGAGAATAACGCTTATATATCTTTTCATCAATATCCCTCCCCTACTTTACTTTGATTTTAACTTTAACGGTTTTTGTACCGCTCTTGTAGTCCGAGTTGCCGGCGGCGTTCACCTTTACGGCAACTGTGTAGGTTTTCTTACTGTACTTACCTTTCTTTAAGGTGATTTTGCCTGTCTTTTTATTAATGGTAACTTTCTTATAGATTTTCGAAGCTGTTCCCTTTTTAACCTTTGCAAAGGTGACATTACCTTTTGCGTTTTTAACAGTAATGGCTTTAAAGGTCTGCTTTTTGGATTTAAGGGTTTTAGCCTTTACAGCCTTTGTTTTTGCTGTTACTTTAAAGGGATTAGCTTTCTTCTCTTTTACTTTCGGAGTTGTAGGATCGGAAGCAGGCTCAACGGGGGCTTCTATCTCGTCGCCGTAAGCTTTAATCGGGAAGTTATCCATTTCGAAGAAACGGGTGTCGCTGCCCAAAAGCATATCCTTAATCCACGCTCCGGACATATCTATCCACTGACCGTCGGCATAGAACATACTCTCGCCCTTGTTGATAATACCTTTGTTGTAGTTGAACAAGTCGTAGAGTTCAGCGTAATTCTGATTTACACCGTAATATGTATTAATCATATATTTATTTGTAGGAGATTTCTGAGTAACAACTACAGAGAACTTCTTTCCTTTATTAATTATGGCATCCTTATCTAAATCCTGTCTGTGGAAACCGCCCCACTCATATGTAACATCAGTCTCGTAAAGCTTCTTTCCGTCGGTCGGGTTTTTAAAGTTATCGTTCAGAACATAGAGATCGTAGTGAACACTTGTGTTCGGCGCGGTAGTCTGGCAGGTAATCTCGTTAATATTTATCGCGGTTTTCGCAGCAAAAATATTTGAGGTGCTTACCTTTTCCGAAATCGTCGCGGTACTTATATAGTTTACAGGCATATAATCATACTGGAAAACATAGTAATCGTGCTTATTAGCCTTATCAAATTCAAGCGCCTCAACGCT
>CADBCC010000014.1 GCA_902793125.1 uncultured Ruminococcus sp. | reverse complement strand
ATTTATCTTGCTATAATTATATCATTTCAGCCTGATTTTGTCTATCCGTCAAACAAAAAAAGACCTTGATGAAAACGAATCCATCAAGGTCAAATTCATTCAAATATGCGATTGATTCAGCTCTGCACAACTTTCTGCATCGTTTGGCGTAAGTTTGGCGTAAATGGCGTAAATCCGAGACATCGCAACTCTCGAAACCCGCATAAACACTGGGTTTTTTGGGTGTTACTTATCTAAGGATTTCATTGTCGGGAATAATAATACGTCGCGGATTGCGGGGGAATCGGTAAGGAGCATTACCATACGGTCAATTCCGTAGCCGATACCGCCTGTCGGAGCCATACCGATATCGAGTGCGTTTAAGAAGTCCTCGTCGGTTGTATTCGCTTCTTCGTCGCCCGCGGCTAAAAGCTCTTCCTGAGCCTTAAAGCGCTCGCGCTGGTCGATAGGATCATTGAGCTCGGAATACGCGTTAGCCATTTCCCAGCCGTTCATAAAGAACTCGAAACGCTCAACATAGTTCGGATCCTCGGGCTTTTTCTTGGTAAGCGGAGAAATCTCAATCGGGTGATCCATTACGAATGTGGGCTGGATCATATGCTCCTCGGCAAATTCTTCGAAGAACAGGTTAAGAATATCGCCCTTCTTATGGTGATCCTCAAATTCAATTCCCTTTTCCTTAGCGATTGCTTTCGCCTCGTCGTCGGAATTAATCTCGTTAAAATCTACGCCCGAATATTTTTTTACAGCGTCAAGCATTGTAATACGCTCGAACGGCTTGCCTAAATCCATCTCAACGCCGTTGTAGGTGATTTTAGTTGTGCCGAGCACATCCTGAGCTACATGGCGGTAGAGCTTTTCGGTTAAGTCCATCATACCGTGGTAGTCGGTATAAGCCTGGTAGAGTTCCATTAAAGTGAACTCGGGGTTGTGGCGGGTATCTACACCCTCGTTACGGAAAACGCGTCCGATTTCGTAAACCTTTTCAAGTCCGCCGACAATTAATCTCTTTAAGTAAAGTTCGAGGGAAATTCGAAGCTTTAAATCCTCGTCGAGCGCGTTAAAGTGAGTAAAGAAAGGTCTTGCCGCTGCTCCGCCCGCGTTTGAAACGAGCATAGGAGTTTCAACCTCCATAAAGCCCTGCTCATCAAGGAAACGGCGGATTGAGCTTATAATCTGTGAACGCTTAACGAATGTGTCTTTAACTTCGGGATTCATAATTAAATCCACGTAACGCTGGCGGTAACGTAAATCGGTATTTGTAAGTCCGTGGTATTTCTCGGGGAGCGGCTGGAGCGATTTTGAGAGGAGCTTTACCTTTTCGGCGTGAACGCTGACTTCGCCCATCTGGGTTTTAAATACAAAACCCTTTACCTCTACGATATCGCCAATATCCCAGCGCTTAAGGATAGCGTATTCATCCTCGCCGAGATCGTCGCGTTTAGCGAACACCTGCATTTTTCCGCTTTTATCGTGAACATCAAGAAAAGTAACCTTTCCCTTACCGCGCTTGGACATAACACGTCCCGCGATACAAACGGTTTTATTCTCAAGCTCTTCGAAACGCTCGGAGATTTCCGCGCACATTGTATCACGGTCGGAGGTGGTCTCCTCAAACGGGTTTCTGCCCATTTCCTTTAAAATATTTAATTTATCGTAACGAGCCTTTACGGGATCGCTGGATATCTGAATCTGCTTAGGATTATCAGCCATTTTTAACACTCCTTATAAACTTTCTTTTTTAAGTGTTTTTTATTTTCCGATTTCGAGTATCTTCAAGCCTACGGTTCCGCCCGGAGTTTCCGCCTCTACAGCGTCGCCCACGCCGTGGCCGACTAACGCGCGTCCGATAGGACTTTCGTCGGAGATTTTACCCTCGGAAGGGTTAACCTCGTTCGCGCCGACAATTTTAAACTCGCGGGTTGAGCCTGTACCAATCATTTCAACCTTAACTCTTGAGCTGAGGCGTACGTGCTGTACGTTATCGTCGCTTTCGTCGATAAGTTCGTAGTTTTTAAGAGTTGCCTCAATATCGCGGATACGGGCTTCCATAATCGCCTGTTCGTTTTTAGCGTCGTCGTATTCGCTGTTCTCGGAAAGGTCGCCGTAGGAACGCGCAAGCTTAATTTTCTCCGCCATTTCCTTACGTTTTTCGCCTTTAAGATATTTAAGTTCTTCTTCTAAATTCGCAAGACCTTCTTCGGTCAGCATTATTTTTTTAGCCATATTAAAAAATTCCTTTCAGATGGATTTTCGCATACCATAATATTATAATTTTTTTACCCCGTTCTGTCAAGTTTTTTTATTGTCCTCGTCAGATATTTCAGCTCCTGTTTAAAATGTGCTATCCCCCGTACGTTTAGTGCTTTTTAAACCGAATAATCTATCTTAGTTTTAAATACTAAAATAATTACGAATTGCGCATTGCGAATTACGAATTATCTTATCGGGTTTAGTAACAATTCACAATTATTCACACTGAAGTTTGTTGAGCATTTTCCTTTTAATTGTGATATAATTAAAATACAAAAAATGTCACAAATTCTAAAAATCAGGGTTATAGTATATAGAAATGTGAAGGAGGAATCCGCTATGAAAAAACTTTTATCAATCTTTTTATGCGTACTCGTACTCTTATCGAGCGCGGTTACCGCTGTAAACGCTGAGGGTGAAAGCCCGAACAACGAGACGAAATACGAGGATAAATTCCTTAATCAGTATGATTTTGATAAAGAAAACATTTCTCCCGAAGACTATCACTACTCGGAATTATACTACCATAAAGACAGCGATGAAGAAATTGACTGGGTTTTGGTCAGAGCGTATGTAGGAGGCTCCGGCGATATGTTTACATCCGCGACCATCGGAAACAGATTTATATTCTCTAACTGTGACTCTATGCCGTTTCGTACGCAATACGGAATTTACAGCGTAAAAGAGGATAAATTCTACGATATAATCAGCTATAAATCCGCGAATATTAAAACCGAGGATTTGGAAGCCGTTTTAAAACAACACGGTATCGGAACAGAATTCAGCGGAAAATATGAGGGTGTTTTCCTTGACCAATACAACAGTGATTTTGATATAGAAAACCTTTCTCCCGAAGACTATCACTACTCGGAATTATACTATCATAAAAACAGCGCCGATGAAGTTGACTGGGCTTTGGTTGAAGCGTATGTTATGCCCTGCGGCGCTATGGAAACATCAGCGACTGTCGGAAACAGATTTATACACTCTTTTAGTTACTACAATCCGTTTTTAACTAAATACGGTATCTACAACGCGGAAGATAATCAATTCTACGATATAACAAGCTACAAAAACACAAACGTAAAAACCGAGGATTTGGAAGCCGCCTTAAGAGAACTGAATATCGGAACAGAAGTCAGCGAAAAAATCACACCTGAGCTCAGGGAGATACTGAATAAAAAAACCAATATTTACGACAACATTGCCGAAATCGGTATTGAATTAAATATTGACTTCAATAAAGATGGACTCGAGCATTATATATCCGCAAACGTCTTGGGCGCGGATAAAGACGCTAACATTTTCGCCAAACACTACCGCGAGGAAGTCAAAAAGAGAATCAGCGCTCAGGTTCAGGAATTCATAGACGATAACGCGGGAAACTTTTATGAGATTCAATATCAGGGAGATACTCTCGGCGTTGTAATAGCGCGCGCTTACGCTTATAACGTTGATAAAATCGCCGAAGACGAGAGAGTTAAGAGCATAGATTGCGGAGAAAACATCCAACCGTACAACGTGAATTTATGGAAGTATGAGAAAAAATTTATCGAACAATATGAAATGGATAAATTCGAGCCCAATGTTTTCGGATATGTTTACGATGAATTGTATTATCATCAGGATAAAGACGGCGAAATTGACTGGGCATTAGTTAAGGGAGACTCGGGTATGCAGCTTTGCGCCG
Source organism: uncultured Ruminococcus sp. (assembly GCA_902793125.1). Classification (GTDB taxonomy): domain Bacteria; phylum Bacillota; class Clostridia; order Oscillospirales; family Acutalibacteraceae; genus Ruminococcoides. The sequence continues at coordinate 30,898 of CADBCC010000014.1, read as the reverse complement.
AAACGGATATTTTCGTCGGCAATTTAAAGATTCACTCGAACGCAATTCTCTCTCCTTTTGAGACAGGCTACGGCGTTTACGATGTAAAAGAAGATAAATTCTACGACATAAACGACTACCAGAATGTGCCCGGAAAGCTTGACGAGTTAGTTCCCGTTTTAAAGGAGCTAAATATCGGAGAAGAAGTTACCGAAACATCCGAACCAATCGTGACTAATCCAATCGAAACAACTCCCGAATTCACCGACCCGCCTGTTACTAACCCGAACGAATCTACTCCGAACGTAACCGATCCGATTACTACCAATCCTGTTGTTACCGAACCCGCTCAGCCGACCACATCCTCTCCAACAATTAAAGCTAAACAGGCTAACCCGATTAAGGTAACGGCTAAAACCAAAACCGTAAAGGCTAAAAAGCTTAAAAAGAAAGCTCAGAAAGTTAAGGCTATTACGGTTAAAAATAATCAGGGCAAAGTAACTTATAAGTTAGTAAAAAAAGGTATCACAAAGAAAATCCGCAAGTTCGTTAAGATTAACTCAAAGGGAGTTATAACTATCAAGAAGTGGAAGAAAGCTAAGAAAGGCACTTACAAGATTAAAGTAAAAATTACCGCAGCGGGTAACACGAATTTCAACGCTAAGACGGTTACAAAAACTATTAAAGTTAAAATTATATAACCACAAAAGCTCAGGCGATTGCCTGAGCTTTTTAAATTAAGTTTAGATATATTATCCGATAAGCTTCTGCCTGATTTTTATTACGTCCATTTCGCTTACACCGCAGCTGTATAAAAAGTTTTCGGTGTTTTTGTATTCTTTATAAATATATTTAAAAAGTTGTTCTATTGCGCTTTTGGGCGTATAGAGGAAGGGGTGGTTTACGATAAGTCTTCCCTTTTCATCTTTAAGGTAATCTCCCCATTGTTTAGCGAGCTCGGGAAATCGGGGCTTTAGCATTGTACGGCTTATACAATAATCGAACGCGATATCCGAAAGCTCTACGCCCGCAATCGAGAGCGCGAGGGCGCTCGTTATTCCCGTACGGTCTTTGCCCGCGTTACAGTTAAAGTGGCAGACGTCCTGCGTTCCCGCCAAATGGCCCATTACGTCTTTTACCCAGCCCTTATAAATTTCAATCCATTGGATATAGCTTTTTCCCCAGCCTGTGAAATTTTCGGCAGGGTCTTTTCCGTTATCCTCAAAACCGATAGCGTCGGCGCGTCCGAACATCGGCAGGTGAATATACTCTATTCCCTCGATATTTCTTAAACTGCTCGGAAAAAGCGAGGTGTCGGAATCACCCCTGAAATCGAGCGATTTTCTCACCTTGTAATCTTTAAGAAACTGAATATCGTATTCCGTAAGTTCAACAGGCGCTTCGCTTCGCAGAAAAACGCCGTAGTTGGTTATCTTTTCGTATTTTGTCGGATAGCCGCCCAGATCGCGGCAGTTGCTCATTTTTTCGAGCGGTAATCTTTTATAGTACCTCATAATCTTTCCTTTACGGGCTGCACATTCCGCAGGGCTCATAACCGTTGTTTATAAGCTCGGAACGCTTACCCTTATATACCTTTTTATTTTTTGTTTTCATCTTTTTCACCGCGCTGCAGCTCGGAAGATGGAACTTTTTGCTTTTTGTGTTTAATACAAATTTTTCGGCGGAATTGCTTTTTGTTTTTTTGTATTTATAAGTATTGTTTTTGTTGCCTTTTTGGGAGGATTTTACCGTTAATCTTCCCTTTACGGTACCGTCGGCTTTATTGTTTCCGTTGGCGTAGGTTATCATTACACCGGGTTGTACGTTGTAGCAGTAAACGTTAAAGCAGACGCCTTTTCCGCCGTCTTCAACCGACCAGGCTTCCATCTCGACTCCGTCTGCCAAGAGGTTATCCCCGTCAAAAACGGGAGTTACCCTGTAAAGCACGTGATTTTCGGTAGAAGTTACGTACTCGGCGACTTTGTTCTCGAACGGCAGCATACCTTCGACATTCATATACCGTGTTCCCGTTATAAGGTTGCGCTCGTTTGCGTTTTCGCCCGTAAGCTGATATCCGATAAGGTGACAGCGGTTATAAATATGTCCGTCCTGTATAAAGGCATATTCGTTCTGCATCCAGCCTGTCGGGTGGACGGAACTTATTGAACCGCGCTTTTTATCGGGCATTAAATCCGTAGATATATTCGCGTACGCCGTACCGCATCGTCCTAACTTATCGAGGCGGGAATATTTTTCGAACGACTTTTTATTCTCTTTTTCTTTTTCGGTAAAATCGGGATTGTTGTTATTAATCTCAATATAAGGCGAGTTTTTATACTCGGGAATTTCGCTAAGATCAATTGCCTTTTTTCCGCTGTTTACGCCCGACGAGCAGGCGCACAAAAGCGCGCACAGGCAAAGCGAAATTATCGCTGAAAATTTTTTCATTACACTTCTCCGCTTATAAACATAATATTTTCGATTTTGATTTTGGATTTATCCGTAAAAATAATTTCTTTCTCAAATGTATCTATTCGGCGGACCCTGCCTTTGAACGTTTCGTAACGTCCGCCCGGTTTTTTTGAATCGGGTATAAAATAGGTCACTTCGACTTCGGGTTTAAGGGAAATATTACAAATTATACGATTTAGTTTTTCGTTTAATATTCTGAGCTCTTCATCGTTAAGGATATGTTTTTTTGAGACAGTGCGCGAAGTTTCGTTTATAACCGCGCCGAAACCCGTAAGCGCCGCGAAAGGCATAAACTGCGCCGCGCGGTCGCAATCCGTCATAGGCGCGCGCTTTTTCGACATTCGGTATTCGAGGTGCAGTATATCTTTATACTTAAAATTACTGTTCATAGCCTACGCCTTGTGGCCGCCTATCTGGCCGTTTCTTTCGATTGAGGTCGCGCCCTCTTTAAAATTCATACCCTTTAAAACCGAGTTTTTTCCATATCGTTTATGCAGACTTATCGTAGCTTTCTGGAGATTTCTTTCGCGCTGTAAAAAATCTTCTTCTCTTTTCATTTCGGCGTCGCATACATTATAATCGGTAAACAAATCCAACTGTTCAAATTGAGTTTTATTTTTAAAATCTTCTTCGGATTTTGTGTGGTTAGCTACTACATACATACGCCTGACTAAAAGGTTTTTGTCGACAACTCTTTCGAAAAGCTTCATAACCGCGTCGGTTATAAGCTTGGTCGAGGAAGTAAAGCGCCCGATGTTTTCGCTTCCGTGAGCCTGTTTCGGAACCAATCTTCCGTAAAAATCGGATTTTACCTCGCCTTTATAATTTCGGGTTTTATCCGTAACATTTTTTATATCGTAACCTACGGTCAGCACGATCTGGTCGGTAAGCAAAGATTTATCCACCAAATCGAGCGTTAAAAGCTCCGTCATCTCGCGAACGATGAGCTTCGCTTTTTCGAAAGTATAGGGTTCCTTTAAAACCTGCCCCGAACTCAGCGACTTCGCGCGCGGTTTATAAGCTTTTATATCGTCGATTGTACAGGATTCTCTGCCCCAGGCGTGGTCAATCAAAAGCTCGGCGTTCACCCCGAAAAGTCCGAAAAGCAGGTTTTCATTCACGAGAGAACATCTTGCGATATCGCCCATTGTACGCATTCCGTAACGCTCAAGAGAGCGTGAATATCCTCTTCCGATTCGCCAAAAATCGGTAATCGGAGTATGCTCCCACAAAAGTTTTCGGTAGCTTAATTCGTCGAGATACGCAACTCGCGACTCGCCCTTTTTACAGTTAATATGTTTCGCCACAATATCCATAGCCACTTTGCACAGGTAGAGATTTGTACCTACGCCCGCGGTCGCGGTTATTCCGGTTGTTCTTAATACATCTTTAATTATTTTATCAGCAAGTTGCTCCGCGGTCAAGCCGTAAGACGAAAGATAATTGCTTACGTCCATAAAAACTTCGTCGACGGAATAGACGTGTATATCTTCGGCGGAAATGTACTTTAAATAAATTTTGAAAATTTCGGCGCTGACTTCGATATACCGCGCCATTCTCGGCGGAGCGACTATATAATCCACCGCGATATCGGGGTTTTTATCAGAAACGGATGAAAACTCCGTTTTTTCCGAAAATTCTTTTTTTACGGATTTCGAAAGCCGTTCGGCGTTTATCTGTTTTACTTTCTGAACAACCTCAAAAAGTCTCGCGCGTCCCGGAACGCCGTACTTTTTAAGCGCGGGAGAAACCGCGAGGCAGATTGTCTTTTCTGTTCTCGATAAATCCGCGACTACAAGGTAAGCGTCGAGCGGATCTATTCCCCTGTCGACGCACTCAACCGACGCGTAAAATGACTTTAAATCTATTGAAATATATTTTCTTGATTTTTCCATAGCGAACTCCTTAGAACGTACGTTTATTATAATACATATGTTCTAAAAAGTCAACAATTTTATGAACGTTTGTTTTTGGAATTTTGATAAACGAGTAAATCTCCCGGGCCAAAAACCCGGGAGATACATATTACTTTATTTTTACTTTAACAACTTTTGTAATTGTTTTTGCGTTATAAGTATTGTTGCCCTTAGCGGTAACTTTTACTTTAATCTTGTAATTACCCTTCTTCGCTTTCTTCCACTTTTTAATCGTGATAACTCCTTTTGAGTTAATCTTAACGAGCTTGCGGATTTTCTTTGTTATTCCGCTTTTTACTAACTTATAAGTAACTTTACCCTGATTATTTTTAACTGTTATCGCTTTAACTTTCTGAGCTTTCTTCTTCAGCTTTTTATCTTTAACTGTTTTAGTTTTAACCGTTACCTTAAGGGGATTAACTTTTTTTGCTGCCGCTTTAGGAGCTGCAGGCTTCGGATTGCTCGGCTGAGTCGGGTTGGTAACCGCGGGAGAAGTTACAGGCGGATCGGTTGAGGGAGGATTGGTAACGTCGGGAATATCAATCTCCTCGGTTTCTATCGGTATAGTTTCAGCGGGCTGAGTCATGGTTGGCTCGGTAGAGACAGGTTCGGTTAAGCTCTCGGTTGACATTGGCTCGGTTTCATCTGATGTAATATGAATAAAATCGAAATCGTTAGCCTGCGCGTATAATTCAGCAACGCTGTTCAATTCCCCGTAAATCTTAAAACCGTAATTTTTTTCGTTGCGGCTATGATACCCAAAAGCGTATTCACCGATAAATGTAACATTTTCGGGAATTGTTACGCTTTTTAGGCTATCACAAGCAATAAACGCGTAATTGCCTATTGTAGTTACCTTTTTGCCTACTGACACCTCACTAAGGCTTGCGCAACCGTCAAAAGCAAAATTTTCAATTTCGGTAACACTATCAGGGATTATTATACTCGTAAGACTCGCGCATTTTTCAAAAGCTCTGCTTCCTATCTCAGTAACGCTGTCACCAAGAACAACATCCTTTAAGCTCTCACATTCACTGAAAACGGATGTATCAAAATCGCTTACACTTTCAATCTCTACGCTTTCAAGAGAAGAACAACTCGCGAATGCTTGAAATCCGAGCTCTTTTAATCCTTTTCCGATTTTAACACTTAGCAGATTCTTACAACCGATAAACGCGTCTTGCGCTATTGAAACAACACTATCGGGAATTACTAAATCCGAAAAACAGCAGTATTCAAACGCGCTTTGTCCTATAACTACAAGACTGTCGGTTATAGTAATACTCGTTATTTTTTTGCAGTAAGAAAAAGCTTCGGCGGCTATATTCTTTATTCCCTGCTCAATTTCAAAATGACCTGATACTGTATCTTTAGCTTTTATAATGCTATTGCCTAAATACAGCACATCATCTTTCCAATTGCTTTCATTGTTATAATAAGCGGTATTGTCAAAAGCATTTTCGCCGATAAATATTCCTTTATCGGGAAGCGTTACATACGAAAGACTTTCACAATTTAAAAATGCTTCCATCCCTATCTCTTCTATACTTTCAGGCAGAGTAACATTATTCAGATTTACGCATCCCTCAAAAACACAACCTCGAATAGATTTAACCGTGTCGGGAAATACAACGCTTTTAATCTTTGTGTTGTTATAAAAGGATTGATAACCTACGGAAGAAACAGTTTTACCGTCAATCTCCGACGGAATTACGGGCTGAGAAGAAGAACCGTTGTATTTAGCAATTCTTGCTGTTCCGTCTTCAAGAATCTCATATTCCCAATCACCGCTTGTTTCAGCGCCGGCGCTCAGCGGTACAATAGTAAAAACACTGATTAGCATCAAAAGCGCTAAAGCGATACTGACTGATTTTTTAAGCATAACTATTTCCTCCTGAAAGCTATAGATTAATATTATTTTAACATAATTAATTCAAAAATACTGTACAAATATCAACGTCGGTATTTATGCACTTTGCACAGAGAATTTTATTTACCTTAAATTAAAAAGCACAGACGTCAGCGTAAAGCCGCGCCTGTGTTTTTAATAGTAAAGATTTAAAATATATTTTCCCGTTCTTTTTTGAAACGCTCGGTCCTCTTTGAAAACAGCATTTTGATAATCGCCGCAACGGCGTAAACAACAAATACGAAAACACATAAATTTAACATTTCCGCTCCTCCTTTTTAATGTCTTTAATTACATTATAAAGGATTAGCTGTACTATAAACCGTACTGTGGTTATCTGCTTTTCTTTTTCGCAGCTTTCTTGGAAGTTTTATAATAAGTTACGTTGTTGATAGTGAGCTTCTTTCCGTCGGGAGAAACCTTGTAGTTAAGGTTAACGGTACTTATCTCCTCTTTCATATATTTGATAATAACCTCGCCCTTGGTATCGACAGTATAAACTCCGTAGGTATAGGTGTTTACGCTCTTGCGCTCCATCCTTCCGTTTTTGCTGAATTTATAACCTTTCTTCTTATCCTTTGTAAGCCAGGAACCTAAGAGTTTTCTGTCAGTGCGATATCCCGAAATTGTTCCGAGCTTTTTCATCTGGGCGTCTGTCTTTTTAAAGACATAGGTGTTTCCGCTCGTTCTGTTTACAAGAGTAAGATAATATCCGTCTTTATTATTGCCTTTAACTTCAAAGTCATAGGCGCCTTTGATTCCCGAGTCGATAGAGAGGTAAACTCCCGCCTCATCTTTATCGGAAATATCCTTAAACGATCCTTTTACAATAATTGTACCGTAGTTCTCCTGGAGATATCCTCCTTCAACAAAAGTATAATACGGAACCGCGTTATATTTTTCCTCTTCGTCTGTCGACAGTTTCCAGCTTCCGTAGAGGTTCTTTATCTCCTGCTTTTTAATGGAATTAGGAATTTCGGTAGGCTTTTCTGTAGGAGCTTCGGTCGGAGCCTGGGTTGAGATATACTTCGGAATTTTCTGTTCAACCGCGTTTCGTTTCTGTACAAAACGAAGTGAAAATACCGTAAACACCGATACCGCAAGCACAAAAATTACCGCTATAACAAAAATATTGTACTCGGAGATATCAAAATATTTCGGTTTATAGTTCTGATTTTCCGAAACGTTCGCGCTGTCTTTAGCGCGTATCTGAACAAATCCGTCTTCTCTAAAATTATTAAACTCAAAATTCCGGTCAATTTCCTGCATACAAAACGGACATAAAGTCTCTGTATCCGGAATTTCTTTCGCGCATCGCGGACAAATCATAACCTCGCCTCCTTATACATATTACTAACCTTCCTCGAATGTTTTTTAAAATCTTTTACAATATTCTCGGGCGCAACAATCTTTGCCTTTTCGCCGAGAGCGAACAGCCATCCGAAAAACTGCGCGCTTATATTTACCTTTACGCGAACGAGAAAACGGTTTTCGTTTTCTTCGTCGCTTGTAACAAAAACATTTTTACCGAAACGGTCGGCTATTACTCCGATAAGGGAATTATCAACCGACAAAGTAACCTGCACATTTTCTCCCGCAAACATTCCGAATGTGGACTGGGCATACTGCGCGAGGTCAATTTTTTTAAACTCATCGGTTCCTGCGCGTCTGCGTTCGGTGAGTTCGATTTTTTCCATTTTATCTACACGGTAATGACGAATCTGCTCGTTTTTCTCATCAAAAGCTATAAGATAATAGTTTTCATCATCCCAGCAAAGCGCCCACGGGCTGACGTTATAGCGTTCTCCCGAGCGTCTTCTTTCATGCTTTATTTTTTCCGTACTTCCCAAATTCAGCTTCCATTGGTTGTAGTAAAACTCAACCGCCCTGTCTTTATTTATAGCGTCGTGCAGACGGTCTACGTTGTAATAAATTGTTTCGTTGGAGGTTTTTACACGGTTCGAAATTACTACCTGATTCTGGAGCTGTTTCGCTTCGTTTTCACTCGCGAGCGACTCAACTTTTTTAATAAGTTCCAAACTCTTTTTCTCGGTAATAAACTTTGAGCTTTGTATCGCGTCGACCAAAAGCTTTAATTCGGAAATCTGAAAATCTCGCGAACCGATATAATACTTTACGGTTTTTGACTTTTCGCTGCAAATATCGAGCCCGTAGGTCTCAAGAATACGCAGGTCGTCATATAAACTTTTACGCTCGGCGTTAATACCGTACGACTCAAGCGCGCTTATAAGCTCGTTTATTGTAATACCGTGTTCCTCGTCGGTTTTTTCGAGCAGTATCTTTTGAATATATAATAATTTTTGTTTTTGTCGTGGGTTTTTAGCCATAATAATTTCATAGCCTTTCTTTTTGACTGTCGGTACAGATAAGAGGTAAGTTGCGGAAATCTCGTTTATCCTATAGTCTGAGCTAACGCGATAATTACAGGCATAGTAATTATCGACAGCAGGGTTGTTGTTGAAACAAGCCCGACGGACAGCTCAACGTCACGGTTGAATTTTGTCGCGAACATTGTTGTGGTAGCGGCAACGGGCGCTGACGACGCTATTGTGCAGGCGGTAAGAATACCCGCGTCAACCGAAAAAAGTTTCATTAACAAAAGCGCCGATAGAGGAATTAAAATAAGCCTTACCGCGGATACCGCGTAAATTCCGGGATCAGCGACCGATTTTTTAAAGTTGAATTTTGTAAGATAATAACCGATAACCAGCATCGGCAAAGGAGTATTAAGCGCCGCCAAATATTGAATCGGGCTGAGTATTATTTCGGGCAGGTGAATCTGCAAAAAGAACAGAACCGCGGCGCACGCAGCTCCGAGCACACCCGGATTAATAATAATCTTTTTAAGCTTAAAGTTCGCCCTGTCTCCGCTCATATCAACAAGTCCGTAGCTCCAAACGATAATATTGAATACGGCTACGAAGACTGTTCCGTAAAAAACACCCTCATCGCCTAAAATCGCGTGCTGAAGCGGAAGCGACATAAAACCGCAGTTCGAAAAAACACCGGCGAATCTTAACACTACTTCTCTGCTTTTGGACTTGCTTCTGAAAATCGCCCTGCAAAGAAATATCGAGAGGACCTGAATCAAAACAGCGCACAATACGCAGATACCGAAATTGCGTATTATATCAACGCTGAATTTTACGTTCTGAAACGACTGAACCATTATACAGGGAGTTGCGATATATAAAACAACGTTGGTAAGATATTTCGCTCCCGTTTTATTTATGAGCTTAAATTTTCCGCTTATAAAACCGACAGCAATCAAAATAAAAAGAATCGCTACCTGTATTGTTACAACCGTCAGATTATCCCACATATAATTACCCTTTTCATTGTCCGTTTATCAGGACATAACAAATCACTTTATATTATATCAACATTGCTTATGAATTACAACATCAATCTTGTTACAATTTCATTTTTTCAGATTTTATGGGAATTTGAATAATTTTTCGTTGTTGTTTTTGTATAAAAACAAAAAATAATATTGTGCAATTTGTACAATGTACCAAAGTTTTGAAAATTCGTTGACATTTAAAAAAACTATAGTATAATACGAGATGTAAACATAAAATTGCTTACACTTTGTATAATAATAATATTTATCTTTTATGAGGAGGTCATTATAATGGCAACAACAAAGAAGACTGAAACTAAAGCTGCTGAGAAGAAGACAGCAACTAAGACAGCTGCAAAGGCTGAAACAAAGACTGCTGCCAAGACAGCTGCTAAAACTGCGGAGAAGAAAACAGCTACAAAGGCTGCTGCTAAGAAAACTCCCGCTAAGAAGACTGCTGCTAAGAAGGCTGCTCCCGCTAAGAAGGCTGCTGCTACAAAGAAAACAGCCGCTAAGGTTAACGTATTCGTAGAGTTCGGCGGAGTTCAGGTTTCTATCGACGAGGTAGTTCAGAACGTTAAGAAGACAAACGGCAAGTCCGCTAAGGAGCTTACAGTTTATATCAAGCCCGAAGAGAGCAAAGCTTACTTCGTTGCTGACGGCGTAGAAAAAGAAATGGATGTATTTTTCTGCTAATTAATTTTAAAAACGAAAGGATGTCTCATTTGAGGCATCCTTTTTCTTTTATCTGTTTTCCGAAAAATCGGTTTCAATAAGGCGCGAACTTCCCGCGGGCGAATAAGTAAACTTATCAATATGGGAATCGTTTATAAAGTATTCGGGTTTTTCCGGATAGTTTTTATACGGAAAAGTATCAATTATAATAAGCTTTATTTTCATCTTTTTCGGGATAATGCTTTTTATATATACGCTGACTCTCATTCCCTCTTCCGCGCCGGGATAAGGTTCCGCGAGTCCCGCCAAATTCGGCGTAAGCTCTACAAAGGAACCGTAGCTTTCAACGCTTCTTATTATTCCGCTTACGGTTTCTCCGGGCGAAAAAATCTCGGCGTTCTGCTCCCATGTTCCCAAAAGTTCTTTATGGCTGAGACTTATTCTTCCGTTTTCGATGGACTTAATTACGGCTTTAATATTCATTCCGACAGAAAACCGTTCGCGCGGATGAGTTATTCTGGAAACAGATATTGTATCAATCGGCATCAGCGCCGCGACTCCGCAGCCTATATCGGCAAAAACGCCGAAAGTTTCCATACGGCTGACTTTCGCGTCAATAATATCTCCCTCAATTAAAGTATCTATGTAATTATCAAAACACATACGCTGGGCTTTTTCGCGGGAAAGAACAGCCAAAGGATTTCCGTTTTCGTCCGAGGTAATATCGCTTACAACAAAACATACCGGGCGGTTAACCCTCGAAATAACGGCTATATCGCGGATTGTGCCTTCGCGTATTCCCAAAGCGCCTTCCTCGCGGGGAATTACCGCGTTTATATTCCCAAGCTTTAAATGAAGATTATGTTCGCGGTCGCACACAATCGCGGTAGCTTCGAGAATTTTCTGCTTATTCATCGCTTCTTTCAGCTTTTCGGGATTATTTATATAAACCTGATTTTCCTCGGTTTTCAGCAGGTTACCCTCAGGCAAGAATGTTGACATTGAAATTCCTCCAGTAAATGATATTTCCTAAAAAATCATATGAAAAATAATGTGCATTTATTACTCTTGCATTTTAGGGTAATTTATAATACAATAATATAGTAAAAATTTCAATTCAAGAAAGGGAAAGTTTATGAAATCAAAAAAAATAATTTCCATTTTATTATCCGCGGTTCTGCTTTCCGCTTCGGCGGCAGCGCTTACATCATGCGGCTCAGGCAATAACGGTGAAACCCAGGCTCCCGTTACCGAAGCTCAGAACAACGCTGCTACACAGGCTGAAAATTCCAACAACAAACCCGCTGATTCAGACGCGAAAACCAGCGCCGCTGTTGACGACTTAAAAAAGAGCGGAGTTGACGTTACACAGTTCGGTGTAGACCCGCAAATAACATACGCCGAAAAAGAAAAATACGGATTCCAGCTTGATAAACCCTCAAAAGGCGAAACAGTAGCCGTTATGCACACCAATATGGGCGATATTTCTTTGAGACTCTTTAAGAAATACGCTCCTAATACCGTTGATAACTTCGTAAAACTCGCTGAAAGCGGAAAATACAACAACTGCATTTTCCACAGAGTTATTAAAGACTTTATGATTCAGGGCGGAGATTACGAAAACGCCAACGGCACAGGCGGTAAGAGCGCAAACGGCGGAAAGTTCGAAGATGAGTTCTGCGATAAACTCGTAAATATCCGCGGTTCCGTAGCTATGGCAAACAGCGGAAAAGATACAAACGGAAGCCAGTTCTTTATTAACCAGCAGAACAAAGATGTATTTAAAAACAACGGCGGTTTTAAAGCGCAGATCGACAACTGGAACAATCAGATTAAACCGTACTTTGTGAACAACAAAGACAACTCAACCAACTTAGCGTCGCTTGTTTCCCAGATCGGAACCCAGGCTTACGACGCCGCGGTTGTACCCGAAGAAATCCAGTCGCTTTACGAGAAGAACGGCGGCAACCCGTCTCTCGACGGCGCTTACAATGCTGTTGACGCCGGCCACACCGTATTCGCTCAGGTTTACGACGGTATGGATGTTGTTGACAAAATCGCGGCAGTTAAAACAGACAGCTCGGACAAACCCGCAAAAGACGTCACTATCAAGAGCATAGATATCAAGGAGTACAAATAATAAGTGAACAGCGATTCTAAACCGATTATCGCCGTAATGTATGATTTCGATAAAACGCTTTGCACCAAGGATATGCAGAATTACCGCTTTATCCCCAGCCTCGGGCTTCAGGTAAGCGAATTTTGGGATTATACAAACGAAGTTCAGCAAAACGAGCATATGGACTCGGTACTTGCTTATATGTACGCGGCGATTAAAATCTCCAAAGAAAAAAATATTCCGCTTAAAAGAAGCCGTCTCGAAGAAAACGGAAAAGGCATAGAGTTCTTTCCGGGGGTAATTGAGTGGTTTAACCGAATCAATAAATTCGGCGAAGATAACGGTGTTAAAATTGAGCATTACGTTATTTCGTCGGGTATGAAAGAGATTATTGACGGAACAGTAATAAGCGGAGAGTTTAAAAATATTTTCGCCTGCGAATATCTTTACGACAGCGGCGGTACAGCCGTGTGGCCTAAAACCGCGGTTAACTACACCAACAAAACCCAGTTCGTTTACCGTATCAACAAAGGTGTGCTTGACGTTTCCAACGATATAGACTTAAACCGCAGTATGCCTGACGACAGTAAGCGTATTCCGTTTCAGAATATGATTTACATAGGCGACGGACTTTCAGACGTACCTTGTATGAAAATGATGAAAAGCTACGGCGGCAAGGCTATCGCGGTTTATCAGACGCTCGACGAAAAGGTAAAAGAGCTTCTGAAAAAAGACAGAGTTGATTTTATCTATCCCGCGGACTACAGTGAAGGCTCGGGGCTCGATAAAACAATCAAGGACATTATCCGCAATATGGCTATTTCGGACAAGCTCAACGAAGAATACAGCAGACAGTTGAAATCAATCGGAGATTGATATATAAAATATTACGGTCGGGCAGACAGAACGGTATTTTCACCAACGTCTCCCGACCATAATTATTTACTATTCATTTTTATTTAATTACAGCAAGTTTCAATATTATCCGGGTCGATATCCGCTAAGTTGGGCGGGAAGAACTGTTCTACAGGGAAATCAACCTTCGAAAACATATCGCAGGGGTTATCCGTAGAAGTTACGCACTCCTTATCGGGCACACAGAAATCGAAAGCGGGAATAAGCATCTGTACGGTGCGTTTGAGTTGTACTATTGTGAAAACGCCTATTGTAGCAAGTACGGAACGAGCCTGTGACGGCACAATAGCTCCGCCGAAATAATCGGTTACACAGTCGGGAATTGCCGCGCTCGGCATACACGGGCTGCAGCATTCGGTAAGACAGGCTGTAAGAGCCATCGGCTGGGCTACCTGTACTTTCGCGACCGGCAGGCTCGATTCATCGGGATCGGCGCAGGTGCTTTCGGGTTCGCTCGAGAACACCGCTACATTTCCGCTTCCGCCGTAAAGAATAACGCGCTTCGCGAATACGGAAAGTCCGTTTATCGTTGTCGGCGCGGAGCCGTCGCTTGTAAAGACATCGAGAACAATTTCAAAGTAGAACGTCATATCAACCGAGTAGAATCCGCAGTGGTATGTTACGGGCTCAACGTTAACAACCGTATTTAAAATATTGGCTTCTCTTATTCTTACCGACACAGCGGAATTTATAACCGCCTGGTTAGCTTCGGTAAAGAATACTCTCATTTCCGACAAACAATCCTTGTCTCCGCAGGAATCATAAACGCGGTCGGCATCTATACAAAAAGACTGCTCCGCAGAATCCGCGTTGTCGCTGTTCGCGGGATTTTTTATATCCGGCATAAGTAATTACCTCCAAATTTGTATTAAGCATTTTGCTTGTTAACACTACATATTATGGAGGTAATTAAAAATTGTGCATAATTTAGGGGTTAGCTTTCAGCGCTAACCCCTGTAAAGATTTTTATTCTTTATTCGTCTTCTTTTCTTTCCTCAATAACCTTAGCGGCTACATTAGCGGGAGCGTCCTCGTAACGAACGAACTCGAAAGTATAGCTTCCGCGTCCTTGAGTACACTGGCGGATAAATGTAGCGAAGTCGTCCATCTCGGCTACGGGAACTTCGGCTTCAACAACCTGCATTCCTTTTTCCTCGGCGGGGTTCATACCTGTAACTCTGCCGCGGCGTTTTGTAACTTCACCCATTACATCGCCCATATGGTCATCGGGAACTGTTGCCGCTAATGAACCGATAGGCTCGAGAAGAGTCGGGCTCGCCTGGGGAAGTCCGTTCTTGTAAGCAATCATAGCCGCCATCTTGAAGGACATCTCCGAGCTGTCTACAGGATGGTAGGAACCGTCGTACAGATTCGCTTTAAGACCAACTACCGGATAACCCGCTAAAGGTCCTTTCTGGATAGCGTCGCGCAGACCTTTTTCTACCGCGGGGAAGAATCCCTTGGGAACCGCGCCGCCAACGATTGACTCTGTGAACTCTAAAGAGTCGCTGTCGCAGGGCGAGAACTCAATCCAAACGTCGCCGAACTGGCCGTGGCCGCCGGACTGTTTCTTATGGCGTCCCTGTACTTTAACAGGCTTGCGGATAGTTTCTCTGTACGCAACCTTGGGAACGTCCAAAACAGCGTCAACATTATATTTGCTCTTTATCTTGGAGATAAGAACGTCAAGATGCTGTTCGCCCATACCGTAAACGAGCATCTGATGGGTTTCGTGGTTGTGGAAATATTTAATTGTGGGATCTTCTTCCATAACCTTCTTAACCGCCTGAGCAACCTTATCTTCATCGCCCTTGGTCTTGGGTTTAATTGCTCTTGAGTAAGAAGAAACATTGTAGGAGATTCCTTCCAAAGTTACTTTTCTAAGCGGTGAGCAGAGTGTATCGCCTGTCTTTACGTCGTTGAGCTTCGGAATTGCTCCGATATCGCCGGCAACGATAGCCTTGGCGTCTTCCTGCTTTTTACCGCGTACTGTAAGAACCTTTGTAATACGAACAGGTTCGCCTGTTCTCATATTTATAACGGGTACATCGGATGAAATCTTACCCGAAACAGCCTTAATATAGGAAAGCTTACCTACGAACGGGTCGGATACTGTCTTAAATACAATACCTGCCGCGGCGCCGTCTGCGGATACGGAAATCTCTACAGGTTCGCCGTTTGGATCGACACCGACCTCGCTGTGGGACTCAGCCTTGGGAGCGAGCCAGATAAGCGAATTAAGGAACATATCGATAGCGAATGTATTATGAGCGTCGCCGCAGAATACGGGACAAATTGAACCGTCTTTTACGCCCTGGGATACGCCTACTACGATTTCTTCCGGAGTAAACTCCTCGCCCTCTAAGAATTTATCGAGCATTTCTTCGCTTGTTTCGGCAACAGCTTCTTTAATAGCTTCTCTTAATCCTTCAAGACGGTCGCCTAAATCAGGCATATCGCAAGGAGCAGCAACGCCTTTTTCATAGCGATAGGCACGATACTCAAAAAGATTTACATATATTTCAGCTTTTCCGTTTTCGATATAAGGAACTACTACAGGACATACAGCAGGTCCGAAAGTAGATTTTAAGTCCTCTAACACTCTGTAGAAACGAGCGTTTTCATCACAAACACCGTTTACGAAGAATATTTTAGATATATCCTGTTTATTAGCAGCCTTTACCGCTTTTTCGGTTCCGACGCCTACGCCGTCTTTTCCCGAAACAACGATTAAAGCGCTGTCAGCCGCGCGCATGCCCTCGGAAACTCCTCCTTCAAAGTCAAAGAGTCCGGGAGTATCGATAATATTTATTTTTGTGTTTTTCCACTCCAAAGGAGCAACGGCAGTATTCAGCGATACGTGGCGTTTAATTTCCTCGGAATCATAGTCCAATACGGTGTTTCCGTCGTCAACCTTTCCGAGACGGTCGCTTGCCTTTGCTAAATAGAGCATTGACTCGGCAAGAGAAGTTTTTCCGCATCCCGCGTGTCCCGCGAAAGCGATATTCAAAATGTTTTTAGCGTCATATTGTTTCAAAATTAATACAACCCTTTCATATAAGATTTTTAGCAAATCTATTGATTTGCAAACGTTTTACTTTAAAATTATAACATTTTTGTTAGTTTTGCACAATAGAATTTTTTTAAATTATAAACTTAAACCCGCACAAAAAATAAGTTCGAGTTTTGTGCATTATGCTAAATTTACTGTCAAATTAACCAAAGTTTGGCGCTGATATCTTACAATACGATTATTTTCAAAAAATAAAGCCGACTCTTAATGAATCGGCTTTAAATTATCTTTTGTCTAATTTTTTGTATTCTTTATGTTCCGAAATACTCATATACGCGGGACGTATAATCTTGTTGCCGTTAATAAGCTCCTCCATACGGTGAGCGCTCCAGCCCGCTATACGCGCTATCGCGAACAAGGGTGTATAAAGCTCGGTCGGTAGATTGAGCATATTGTAAATAAATCCGCTATAGAAATCGACATTTGCGGAAACGCCCTTATATATCTTCTTCTTTTCAGCTATAACCTTGGGAGCTAAACGCTCAACGCTTTTGTAAAGCTCGTATTCGTCGCTGAGCCCTTTCGCGTTAGCTAAAATTCCCGTATAGTCTTTAAGAATTCTCGCTCTCGGGTCGGAAATTGAATAAACCGCGTGTCCCATACCGTAAATCAAGCCGCTGCGGTCGAAAGCTTTTTTATCTAAAATATCAGAAAGATAATTTTCAATCTGCTCGTCGTCAGCCCAGTCGTTAACGTTTATTTTCAAGTCCTCAAACATCTTGCTTACTCTAACATTAGCGCCGCCGTGCTTAGGTCCTTTTAAGGAACATAACGCCGCGGAAACGGAAGAATATGTATCAGTTCCTGATGATGTAACAACGTGGGTTGTAAATGACGAGTTATTACCGCCGCCGTGCTCAGCGTGCAGAACAAGCGCCATATCAAGAACTTTTGCTTCGAGATCGGTATATTTCTGGTCAGGACGAAGAAGCGTAAGCACAACTTCCGCCGTCGATTTTTTCGGATCGGGAACGTGAATAAAGAGGCTCTGGTTTCTCAAGTAATGATTATAAGCCTGATAGCCGTATACGGAAAGAAGCGGGAAAACCGAAATAAGCTGCATACTCTGGCGCAGAACATTTTCGATTGAAGTATCGTTAGGGTTTGAGTCGTAGCAGTAAAGCGTAAGCACCGAACGCGCCAAAGTATTCATCATATCGGCGGAAGGCGCTTTCATAATTACGTCACGTACAAAGTTAGTGGGCAATGTACGGTAAGCTCCGAGCATAGCAGTAAAATCATTAAGTTCTTTTTTATCGGGCATTTCTCCGAAAAGAAGCAGGTAAACAACTTCCTCAAAGCCGAAGCGTCCGTCATCTACAAATCCGTTAACAATATCCTTTATATTATAACCTCTGTAGAACAGCTGGCCGTCGCAGGGTACGGTTTCACCGTTAACAACTTTATTCTGAAGGATTTCGGAAATATCGGTAAGTCCCGTACGCACTCCTTTACCGTCAATATCACGGAGTCCTCTTTTTACGTCGTATTTCGCGTAAAGATCCTTATTGATCACGGAATTATGCATAAGCTTATCTGTAAGAGAAGTCAGTCTTCGGTTAGTATCATAATAAGCTAAATCTTTCGGCAATAAAATCACTTCCTTTAAACGGTTTCTTTATAATGCGTACAAAAGGAGATGGGTTCGCACCATCTCCTTTTTAATAAATTGTTTGTTTTTGGATATTTGTGCATTATTTATACTTTAGAAATATATTATATCATATATCTGTAAAAAATGCAACTTATTTTATCTTCGAACAGATTATTCTATTTTACCCGAAAGGTCTTTTACATAAACCGCTAAGTTTCCTTGTCCGGGAGCCGAAACAGTCAGCGAGCCTCCGCTTACCTGCTGGGTTTTTCCGGTTACGGCGTCGGTATATTTTCCGTTGGGAATACCCGAGAATGTCGCTCCGTTTGTAACGGCTACGCACGCTACGGAATCTTTGCTTCCCTGGGTATAACGGCGGATATAGCACATATCGCCCACGGACTTATACTGGCCTTTCTGTAAAGCGGGAACCTTACGTCTTATCTTATTAAGCATTCTTAAATGCTGAGCCAAAGGTTTACTCAGAGTATCGTTAACTTTGCCCGAAGCTGTATACTTACCGAAGTCGGAAGCTGTAACGTTGCCCTCGAGATAATCTCCGAAATAAGCACGGCCTGTGTTTTCAAGAGGTTTATTCGGACCGACGTCAATTTCCATATCCTTTTTAAACTCAACCTCGGAGCCGTAGAAGATACAGGGAATACCGCGGAAAGTAAAGATAAGATTCATATTTTCTTTCCAAGCGGTTGTACCGCCCTGGTAACGTGTTTTTTCCTGACCGTCAGGACCGTAGTCATGAGAATCGACGTACATTACATTCCATGTTGAATCGTTAAAGTACTGGTCCTCTCCCAAAGCCGAGCCGTAAGCTTCATTAGCACTTTTGAACGCCCAATGCATAAGGAAGTCGATAACGCCCGTACCGTTTGATTTACTATAGTCGGGATTATGGTAGGTTGTACCGTTGAGTAAAGCGTTCGAGGAAGTCGGAGCTCCCGACGAATTAGCGTAAGCGTTAAAATGTTTAAGACTGTTGCTGAGGTTGGATTTCCAGTCGGTTTTTGACCAGTTGCTCGTCCATGTGCCTGTTTCTTTCCAGCCGTAGAAAGCGGGAGCGTCGGACTGCAGGCCGTGGTTCCATACTTCTCTTACGCGCGCGCAAACCTCACCGAAGATAAAGAAGTTCTTATACTTTGAAGATGAGAACTCGGGGAAGTAAGCGCTGTTAAGTGTCCAGCGGTTGATATGCTTTTCGGTATCAAGACGGAAAGCGTCAACACCCATATCAACATACTGCTGATAAGTACTTGTGATATATTTAGCTACTTCGGGATTCTCTGTATTGATATCAACACAGTCACCCGCCATTGAGCCTGTCTGTTCGATTTCTGTTTCATAACCCATACTTTTTTCACGGTGGTAATGTTCTTTTGAGTTACTGTATTTTCCGCCCTGATGAGCTTTCATTGTGTCAAGACGGGCCTGGAACTGAGGATCCGGCTGCATACTGTCGTAATTGGGATAGTTTTTATCAAGGTTACTTCCCTTAATTACGTCCATTGTATATGTACCCGGTACGCTTGAAGTACCCTTGACAACTTTCTTGTTGAACATTTTCTCAAGGTAATTCTCGCCGAAGTTACCGGTATGGTTCCATACAACGTCCTGAACTATTTTAAGTCCCTTTGCGTGGGCGGCATCAATTAAATCCTGGAATGTTGCGCCCGAGCTTTCGTAACGGGAATCGACCTTGCTGAAATCAAACGCGTGATATCCGTGGTAATCGTATCCGGAAGCGTTATCAACAACAGGTGTAACCCAGATAGCCGTAAATCCTAAAGCCTTAATGTAGTCAAGCTTCTGGATAAGGCCTTTGAAGTCGCCTCTCCAAGCAGGGTCAGAATCGGGGTTATTGGCTTTTTTATCTTCCCAGCAGTGCACGTTATTGCTCTTATCACCGTCATAAAAACGGGTGGTAATTACAAAATAAATACTGTCTTCGCGCATATCGGTGCGGTCAACGGCTCCGGACTGGGCGGGATCCTTGGAATACCAGCGGCCGTTTTTAAACCACCATTCGCCTGTTTCGCGGGTAAGTTCATCTGATTGAACTCCGCCCGTAACAAAGAGCATGTTTATCTTTGTCTTATTATCAAA
Source organism: uncultured Ruminococcus sp. (assembly GCA_902793125.1). GTDB lineage: Bacteria > Bacillota > Clostridia > Oscillospirales > Acutalibacteraceae > Ruminococcoides. The sequence continues at coordinate 10,764 of CADBCC010000014.1, read as the reverse complement.
AGAATATTTATACCAGCCGTTTCCCTCGCTTGTCATAGACGGACCGGGGTAATTGGTGGAAATATTCTCGGGTAAACTGTTCCAGTAATAGATATTCGGAGTACCCTTATCACTGTAACAGTGAACCGTAATTTTCGAAGCCGCTGTTTTTTCTTTACTGACCGTTGCGGCAGAAGAAGAAATTACGGCTACGCTCACGATAATCAATAACGCGAGAATCATAGCTATAACTTTTTTCACGTTTTTCATTTCAAACCTCCTGAACAGAGAAACCTAATCATTATAATTATAATATAAAAAGGTCGGATTAATTTTCTAATAAAGAATTTTAATCCAACCCTGATGTAAAATTTAGACGCGATTTTTTGTACAATTATTATAGAAATTTATTGAGCGCTTTGGCTATACCGTCCAAGTCACAGGTATCGGTAACATAATCAGCAGAAGCCTTCACCTTTTCGTCGGCGTTGCCCATAGCTACACCGAGCCCCGCTTTTTTTAGCATAGGAATATCATTATAGTTGTCGCCGAAGGCAATAACCTCGCTTAAATCAATTCCCATATCACGGCATACAATTTCTATTCCTATTCCCTTATTTATTCCCTTAGGCATAACTTCTAAAAACCAGGGAGCCGAAAAATAAATATCAACTTCGTATCCGAACTTCTTTATAAGGGCTTTTTCTGTTTCTTTAAGCTCGTCAGGCTCTCCGCAAAGCAAAATTTTCGGAATCTCCCAATCAACGAACTCAACTATATCATCAACTAAATTAAGCGGCAGTCCGATTACGTCGGGCTCGATATGGGTGTAAGCGTTCACCTTTTTATCAGCGTAAATAACGTCGCCTTTATGTACAATTGTCGTTATATTAGTAGGTCTTATAACTTCGTAAACAGGTTCTATATATTTGCTGTCGAGGAAAGTCGTTCCGATTAAGTTGCTGTTGCTGTCAAGAACAGCTCCGCCGTTAAAGCCCATATAATATCCGCCGTTATTAAGAACGTCAAGTTCCTCGGCGTAGGGTTTCACTCCGTACGGAAGCCTTCCCGAAGCTACACAGAGTTTTATTCCCGCGCTTTGGGCATTAAGCAGACAGTTCCGTGTTTTCGGAGTTATTAATTTTTCTGAATTCAAAAGAGTATCGTCAATATCGAAAGCGATAAGCTTATATTTATTTCTCAATTCCAATCCCCTGCTTTTATTTTTCCGAGTACTTCTCCGACTTTACTGTGTATCACAAGGTTAGCCGCTTTATCCATAGATGTCGGATCGCGGTTAATAAGCACTAAATTGCTTCCGTCAAAATAACGTACCATTCCCGCGGCGGGATAAACGGTTAGGCTTGTTCCCGCAATTATAAGAACGTCGGCGTTGGCTATTGCATTGACAGCTCCGCGTACGGTTATATCATCGAGTCCTTCCTCATAAAGCACAACGTCGGGCTTAACTATTCCTCCGCACTCGTCGCAACAGGGAATATTTTCAGCCGATTTTATATAACGCGCGCCAAAGAGTTTTCCGCAAGATATACAATGGTTTTTGTGCACGGTTCCGTGCAGTTCATAAACAGTTTTACTTCCCGCCTTCTGGTGCAGGCCGTCGATATTCTGGGTTACAATCGCTTTAAGCTTTCCCGCTTTTTCAAGTTCGGCGAGCTTTTTATGGGCAGCGTTGGGTTTAATATCGAGCTCCAGCATTTTATCTTTATAGAAACGGAAGAATTCCTCGGGCTTTCTCATAAAGAAAGTGTGGCTTAAAATTTCCTCGGGCGGATAGTCGTATTTCTGATTATAAAGACCGTCTACGCTTCTGAAGTCGGGGATTCCGCTTTCGGTGCTTACTCCCGCTCCGCCGAAGAAAACAATATTATTGCTGCTATCTATAATTTTTTGAAGTTGGTCTATTTTATCCATAATAACACCTCGCTATCTTATATTAACACTTTTTTACAAAAAAATAAAGAGCCGTTCAAACGAACAGCTCTTAAAACCAAATCATTTATTAAGTGAGTTGTAAATTGAGTCCATAATCGGATCCAAAATCTTTATCTTGCCGAAAATCGGAACTTCCTTATACTTTCCGGTAGCCGCGTTAACAATACCGATAATCGAAATCACCAGGAAGAATATACTGCCCAAAGTAAAAATCAGGCTAAACGCGCTGTAAACCGCGCTCGGAACATAAACGTAGTAATAAAAACGTCCGGGGAAAATCGCGCCTACTATACCCAGTAATATACGGGTTACAATAAAATACACAATATTTACGCAAAACAGTAAAGCTCCCTGTTTTACGTGGTATTTACAGAACTGCGAGCTTTTTCTTGCGAATAACGGAATAAGTAAAAAGATTCCTAAATACGCAAGCCACGCGAGCGAACGGTTCTGCTTCACGTCATCATCCATCACAGGCTGTTCCTGAAAAGCCTGAGTCGTACCCTGCTGAGGCGGGTTTTGATACGGCTGCTGAGCCTGGTTCTGATACATCGGCTGCTCAACAGGAGTTCCGCAATTGACGCACGCCTGCGCGCCTTCGGGTATCTGCTGTCCGCAGTTTTTACAAAATGCCATAATCATATACCTCTCAATTTTTTAATTAGGCAGCATCTGCCTTATTGATTATATCTTATTTTTATGTTATCGTCAAGAAAAGCCGATTAATCCTCTTTTGTTTTTTCATTTTTTACATTTTCAATCAGAAGTTTAATAAACTCCTCGTCATTCTTTTTCTTCTCTTCCGTTTCATTAAGCGTACCGGAAATTGTTATAAAACCTGTACCGCCTATAATGCACAAAAGCCATACCGTAACCGACGGTATAAAATTAAACCCGTCCTCACTCATAACAAAGCCGAGAACCGTGCCCGCAAGTATTCCGATTATAATTACACAAATTCCGATAAAGAAAAGAATATTTGCTATCTTTTTTGATTTCATAAATCTCACCACAGCTTTATTTTACTATTTATAACCGCACTTTGCAAACGAATAAAAGATTTTTGTATACCCTTACAAAATCCTAATACAATATTTATGTATTTCAACGAAAGAAATAAGTTGAAATTCAACTTTAACTGTGTTAAAATAATAACACTGACACGGAAATTTTATTGACGTGAAAGGCAAAACGATTTTAATGCTATGCCTTTCGGTGTAGCTTTTTTTATTATATATGTATTGTCCGATTTAAGGAAAGGATATTATTATGGAAACAAGAGTAGCGGTAATAAGCATTATTTTAGAAAATTCAAATCCCGTTGAACAAGTAAACAAACTAATAAGCGACTACAGCGATTACGTTGTCGGCAGAATGGGAATCCCTTACAAAAAACGCGGCATTTCAATAATAAGCGTTGTTATGGATGCTCCCCAGAATATAATTTCCGCTTTTTCGGGAAACCTCGGAAAACTTGACGCGGTAAGCGCTAAAACCGCTTTCTCAAAATACGTTTTCAATGACTGATTTAGCAGAAAAATTATATCGGAATAAAATTCTGTCGAAACCGGAATTTGTTGAGCTTATTAATTCGGACGCTGAAACCCGCGAACGCCTGAGGGCATTGGCGGAAAAACTTCGAAAGGAAAACTACGGCGACGAAATTTACGTTCGAGGGCTGATTGAATTTACAAATTACTGCAAACAAAATTGCCTTTACTGCGGTATACGCCGGGATAACAAAAACTGCAGTCGCTACCGCTTAAGCTTTGATGAAATAATGAGATGCTGTAAAGAGGGCTACAATTTAGGATTCCGCACCTTTGTTCTTCAAGGAGGAGAAGACCCTTACTTTACAGACGAGCGGATTTGCGAAATAATAAAAGCAATAAAAGAAAAGTATCCCGACTGCGCTCTTACTCTTTCTATCGGCGAAAAAAGCAAAGAAAGCTATAAACGTTACTTCGACTGCGGAGCGGACCGTTATCTTTTAAGGCATGAAACCGCCGACAAAACCCACTACGAAAAGCTTCATCCCGAAAACCAAAAATTTGAAACCCGAATTAAATGTTTGGAGAATTTAAAGAAAATCGGATACCAGGTCGGCTGCGGATTTATGGTAGGTTCACCGTACCAGACTGCGGAAAACTTAGCGGAAGATTTGATTTATATTAAAAAGCTTAATCCGCAGATGGTCGGTTTAGGGCCGTTTATTCACCACGCTCAAACCGAGTTCAGGGATTTTCCCAACGGAACCCTTGAGCTGACGCTTCTGATGATTTCCATAGTCCGAATTATGCTTCCAAAAGTGCTCCTGCCAGCAACCACGGCTTTGGCTACAATTAATCCTCTCGGCAGAGAACTCGGGATAAAAGCGGGAGCTAACGTTGTTATGCCGAATCTTTCCCCCGTAGCGGTAAGAAAAGATTACCAATTATACGATAACAAAGTTTGTACCGGTGACGAAAGCGCCCAATGCAAAAGCTGTCTTGAAAAGCGAATAGAGAGCGTCGGATGCAAGATAGTTATTGACAGAGGCGACAGCAAAAACAATTAAGAATGGAGAATTGAGTATAAAAATGTATAATCCGAAATCATTAAAGGCCGAGGAGTTTATTGACCATAATGAAATCCTCGAAACCTTAAAATACGCCGACGAAAATAAAGATAATTTAGAACTTGTTGACAGCCTGCTTGAAAAAGCGGCGCAGTTAAAAGGGCTTTCCCACAGAGAAGCTTCCGTACTTTTAGCGTGCGAAGATGAAGAAAGAATGCAGAAAATGTTCGCTTTAGCCGAGCAGATAAAAAAAGATTTCTACGGGAACCGAATTGTTATGTTCGCGCCGCTTTACCTTTCGAACTACTGTGTAAACGGATGTGTATACTGTCCTTATCACCTTAAAAACAAGCACATCTGCCGAAAAAAGCTCACTCAGGACGAGATAAGAAAAGAGGTAATCGCGCTCCAGGATATGGGGCACAAACGCCTCGCGATTGAGGCGGGCGAAGACCCGGTTAATAATCCGATTGAATACATACTCGAGTCAATTAAAACTATCTACAGCATAAAACACAAAAACGGAGCTATAAGACGAGTTAACGTAAATATCGCCGCGACTACTGTCGAGAATTACCGCAAGCTTAAAGAAGCGGGAATCGGAACCTACATACTTTTCCAGGAAACATATCATAAGGAGAGTTACGAAAAGCTTCATCCGACAGGACCAAAGCACAACTACGCTTACCACACCGAGGCTATGGACCGCGCCATGGAAGGCGGAATCGACGATGTAGGACTTGGAGTTCTTTTCGGACTTGAGCTATACCGTTATGAGTTCGCGGGACTTCTTATGCATGCCGAACACCTTGAAGCGGTTCACGGAGTCGGCCCGCACACAATCAGCGTTCCGAGAATAAAAAAAGCCGATGATATTGACCCCAACGTTTTTGACAATGGAATTTCGGATGAGATTTTCGGAAAAATCTGCGCGCTTATAAGAATCTGCGTTCCCTATACGGGAATGATAATTTCAACCCGCGAGAGCGAAGAAGTCAGAAACAAAGTAATCCACTACGGCGTATCGCAAATAAGCGGAGCTTCAAAAACTTCGGTCGGAGGTTACGCCGACGAAGAAGAAGCTCAGAACAGCGAGCAGTTCGACGTAAGCGACCACAGAACACTTGATGAAGTTGTAAACTGGCTTATGCGAAACGACTACATTCCCTCATTCTGTACGGCGTGCTATCGCGAAGGCAGAACAGGCGACAGATTTATGACGCTTTGCAAAAACAGGCAGATTCAAAACTGCTGTCATCCGAACGCGCTTATGACTTTAAAAGAATATCTTATGGACTACGCGAGTGATGACACAAAAGAAATCGGAGAAAAAATGATAAAAAAAGAGCTCCTTAATATTCCCAACGAAAAGGTCAGGAAAATTTGCGAGGAGCATCTGAAAGATATAGAAAACAACAAACGCGATTTCAGATTTTAAGAAGGTGAGAATATGACAACGTTAAACGAAACACCGTCCGCGAACCGATTGCATATTGGTTTTTACGGAAAACGAAACTCGGGGAAAAGCTCGCTTATCAACGCCTTCACGGGCCAGCAGGTCAGCATAGTTTCCGAAGTTGCGGGAACCACCACCGATCCTGTAAACAAAGCGATGGAAATAAACGGACTCGGCGCCTGTGTAATCGTTGATACCGCGGGATTCGACGACATAGGCGAACTCGGTGAGATGCGAATCAAAAAAACCGAAAAAACCGCGGAAAGAGTCGACATAGCCGTGGTGCTGTTTTCCGGGAGCGACATAGGAAAAGAGTGCGAATGGTTCGAGTTCTTTAAGGAAAAGAAAATTCCCGTTATACCCGTAGTCAGCAAAGCGGATATGCTTATAAACGGCTCAGCTTACGTTTTTAAGGTGCGCAATAAAATCGGCGAAAAACCGCTTCAGGTCAGCGCGGTTGATAAAATCGGAATCGACGAGCTGAAAGAACAGCTTATCAGACTTGCTCCGTCCGACCGCAATATTCCGACAATTACAGGCTCGCTCTGCTCGGAAGACGACCTTGTGCTTTTGGTAATGCCGCAGGATATTCAGGCTCCCAAGGGCAGACTTATTCTCCCCCAGGTTCAAACAATCAGGGAGCTCTTAGAGAAAAAATGCTCGGTGGTTTCATGCACTACCGACAGATTCTTAAACACTTTAAAATATCTTAACGAAACACCTAAACTCATTATAACCGACTCGCAGGTTTTTGATTTCGTATATAAAAACAAGCCCGAAAAAAGTATGCTTACAAGCTTTTCCGTTTTATTTGCGGCATATAAGGGCGATTTGGAATATTACACCCAAGGCGCAAAGGCACTTGACTCTCTTACAGAAAACAGCAAAGTTTTAATCGCGGAATGCTGTACTCACGCTCCGCTCAGCGAGGATATCGGACGCGAGAAAATTCCGAATATGATTAGAAAACGCGCCGGAGCGGGAATACAAATCGACATTGTTTCGGGTACCGATTTCCCGGAAGACCTTGACGAGTACGACCTCATTATCCAATGCGGCGGATGTATGTTTAACCGTAAATATATAATGAGCCGAATTGAAAAGGCTAAGACGAAAAATATTCCGATGACAAATTACGGCGTAGCAATCGCCCATTTCACCGGAATACTCGACAATATAGCAACACCGTAAATTTAAAAAGTCCTGTTCATCTGAACAGGACTTTTATTTTTTCTATATCAGCTTGCGTTATTATCAGCGTAGCTGTCTAAATAAACCTTATAGCTGTCAAATTTTTCATAGCAGGTAATCTGAGCCTTTTCGGTTTTACCGGGCTTGATAAGGTTCTTGCTGTCGCCTACATAAGCTAAGTTGCAGTAAACAACCTTTTTACCCTTAAAGAAGATTGCGTTAGCCTTTGTATACTTAGCTGTCTTTTGACCTTTGTTTGTAACACTTACGATAATCTTATCGGTAGCTTTGTTAACTTTGCACTTTAAGTCTTTACATACAGCAGTATAGTAGGATGAAATCTTGTCGGCGGTTAGCTGATACTCAAATTTCTTAAACTTATCTTTTGTGCTGAATTTAACAAGAGTTTCAGTGCCAGCGGCAAAAGCCTGGATAGTGCTGTCCTCAGTACCTACAATATCGCCCTTATCATCATAAAGGTCAACGGAAACTTCTAATTTACAGTCAACCTTCGAGTTATTCTTTAATACTAAAACAAGATAGTTATAAGAATAGGAAGTATAGCGGTAAGGTGTTACTTTGATATTCTTAACAATCTCTTCTTCATTAAAATCAGACTGATTTTCATTATCAGCGGCTACGGTAGCACCGTTCTGAGCATTATTGGAACCGTCGGTAGGAGTCTGGTTTCCGCCGAATGAGCATCCGCTCAAAAGCGCGATTAATAAAGCCATTAATAAAACTAAACTTCTTTTCATTTTTATCCACCTTTCAAATTTAAAGTATGTGACCATTCACAAATCAATTATATATTATCAAAATAATTATGTCAATAGAATAGCATTAAGTTAAAAAATAAACAACATTTTCGACATTTTCTCCTTTTTAATGCACAAAACACGCCAAAGCAGCAGATGATTTTTGCAATAAAAAACGGTCGGCATTTTGCCGACCGTAAAAACTAACTGCTTATTTTTTTACTTCAACTTCGCAGACAAGAACCGCGCCGTTGACTTTACATGTAATTGTTGCGTTACCCTCTTTAAGAGCTGTTACCTTGCCGTCAGCAACAGTTGCTACAGGCAGAGCGGACGATGTCCAGCTTGGTTTAGCTCCGGTTGAACGGCTAACTTTAAGCTCCTTTGACTCGCCGACTTTAAGCGTAAGCTTAGCCGCGGAAAGCTTAGGATCTAAAACGCTTACAACACATCTTAACGAGATTCCGTTTCTTGTAGCGATAATAGATGTTTCGCCGTACTTCTTAGCGGTAATAACACCGTTGGCGTTTACGGTTGCGATACTTGTATTCAAGCTCTTCCAGCTTATTACACCGCTTCCTCCGGTAACCTTGAGAGTTTTTGTCTTTCCTTTAAGGATGCTTACGGAAGTTTTTGAGATAACGGGGTTATCTACTTCAACCTTACATTTAAGAACTGTCTTTCCGACAGTAGCTGTAACGTAGGTTGTACCCTTCTTGGTACCTGTTACAACACCCTTCTTATTAATCTTCGCAATCTTCTTATTCTGGCTCGCGAACGAAATTGTTCCCGAAGCGGATTTTAACTTAAGCGCGAATTTATTCTGCAGATACATCTTCTTGGAAGTTGTAGTAAGATAAGGTCTTACCTTTAATACTTTACCCATAAAGGAACCGTTCTTATACTTACACTTGTTAAGCTGTACCCAGCCGCTTCTTCCTTTGTAAGTTGTTCTGCCCCAGGTAAGAGTCTTGGAATATTTTACTTCCTTAATCTTTAATAACTTGGATTTCGGAATCTGGATAACATTAATCTTACCTTTATAAGCGTTTTTCAGATAAATCTTTTTAGATGTTTTAAATCTCTCGTAAGTTCTCGGGTTCTTGTAAATCTTAATTGTAGAAGTGTACTTCTTACCGTCAACTTTAGCGGTAATTTTAACAGTACCCTTCTTAAGGCACTTAACCTTACCCTTACTGCTTACGGTAGCGGTCTTCTTCTTTGAGCTCTTCCACTTAACGGTGCCTTTGGCTCCGATAACTTTAAGAGTTACGCTGTCTCCGATACATGAAATCGCGTTAGTCTTATTAATATGCGGATTAACAACATTTAATTTACAGCTAACAGAACCTGTTTTAGTCTTACAAGTTATTGTAACGGTACCAACTTTAATACCTTTCATCTTACCCTTTTTGGAAACTGTAGCGATAGACTTGTCCGAAGACGAGTATGCGGCTCCCTTGGAATTGGATACAGTGAACTTTTTAGTTTCGTTTATACAAATCGTATAAGACTTAGTGTCCGCTTTAGGCGGAAGCTGATAATAAGCTCCGTTAATACTTCCGTTAACGTAGTCGCAATAGTTAAGAGCGCACCAACCCGCTTTATTATTATAGTTGGTATAACCCCAGAGATATCCGCCCGCGAGAGTAAACTTAGTTACTTCTAAAACGGTACCGAATCCTATTGAAGCCAGTTTCGATGAGCTTGTAGTAGCCTGGGCTCTGAGTGTAAGCGAATCAACATTTACCTGCCAGTTTTCAAAAGTAGTAGGCTCTTTTTCTTCGGTAACAGCTTGTCCGTATTTAGGCTCGCCGTAACCTATTACATATTTATTTGTGAGTGTACGGGATGAGTTTTTAGTATAATGAGTAACACTTTCGTTAGTAGCGTTACCCTCGATAACGTCAAGATAATTTCCGTTTAAACCTGCTAAAATACCCGTATGAGTCGATACAGCGGAGCTGCCGCCGTCCCGATAGAATACTACGTCACCCTTTTTAGGTGTATAGCTTCCTCCGTAGTACTTGCTGTTATGCCACCTTCCGATGGATTTAAACCAGGCAACCTGGGTACTGCAGGAAGCGTATTTTTTAATTGCGCTCTGCGGAACTTTAGCCTGATTCGCGCACCAACTTACAAACATTGCGCACCAAGGCAAACCAACAAAACTCGGGCTATACCAATAGCCGTACTTTGTACCTACGGAATTCTCCTTATAACCTACCTGTGTTTTTGCTACACCGATAATATCGTTAGTGTAATTCCCTGTGTTTTTATATGTATTAGGGTATCCTGTCGGATAAGAAGCTGCCTGAGCTTCTGTTTCACTTGCAATCTGCAAACCTGCGAACGCGGTAAAAATCAGCGTAACGATAAGTAAATAAGAAGCTGTTTTTTTAATTACTTTGTTCATAACTTTTTCCTCTAAATCAAAATAAGTTCATCTTAGTTTTTTCTCGGCTGGTCCTAATGTCAACTGGAAAGCCCCATTATAAGTGGCTTTCTTAGTATTATTATATCCGGTAAAGACATAATTTGACACTTATTTTTATATATTGTAACACATTTTTTCTCTCAGGTCAACAAATAATTATTCTTTTTAGGAAATTTATTAATTCTGTACATAAAAAAGCGCGGATAGCGAAAAGCTATCCGCACCTTGTATAATTTAGGTAAATTATTTATTTTTTACCGACAAAGTTACAAGCGATTATTTTACTTTAATCTTAATTCTCTTGTAAACACCGTTCTGAGCGTAAGCGTAAATGTAGCATGTGCCCTTCTTCTTAGCCTTGATCTTGCCCTTGGAGGTAACTGTCGCGATCTTGGTGTTGGAAGATTCAAACTTAATCTTACGGTGGTTC
>CADBCC010000013.1:38793-91134 GCA_902793125.1 uncultured Ruminococcus sp. | reverse complement strand
ATAAATTAGGTATATATCCTCTAAGTAACAAATCACGTTCTGAATTAGCTACTACAATAGTTTCAGGAATCAAGCCGTAGCCTTCACCAACATTACCAGTAACTACGACATCACCTATAGAATAAGATTCAGCAGGATCATACATACCTAAAATATCAGGAGCTGAACCATTTACCCAATAACCCTCACCAGAGGAATTATTAGGATCACGTCCAACTGTATTATCATATATACAAGTAAATACATCATCATATGTATAGATAACATCCCCATGATTGTATACTTGATTATTATCGTACTCCCCTATTAATGTAGGGTAGTATCCTACGATCCAGTCAGAATCGTTAAAATCTCCTGGAGTAGATGCATTTACCTTGCAAGTAGCGACAGGTGCATCACTAGAGGAGGACTCAAGATAAATTACTTGTCCCATAGTATAGGAAATGGAGGGATCGTAACTTCCAGTTATTTCTGGGAAATACCCAGCAAACCATTGTGCATCATACCCGGTACCATCTGATAGGCAAGTGACAATACCATAAGAAGAGTGATATGCACAATCTCCTACATGATACAGAGTAGAGTCATCTATTTCTCCTAATAACGTAGGCGCATAACCATCCGCCCAATAGTCATAATGGGCGAATCTTCTCAGCGAAGCCTCGAGCCCTCCGATAATTACGGGAGTATCGGGATAAAGTTTTTTTAATATATTTGAATAAACCGTCACGGCCCTGTCGGGACGTTTACCCGCCTTACCGCCGGGAGTATAGGCGTCGTCGCTTCTCTTACGCTTCGCGACAGTATAATGCGCGACCATACTGTCAATATTTCCCGACGAAACAAAAAAGCCCAGACGCGGCTTTCCGAAACGGGTAAAATCCCGCTCGGAGCGCCAATCGGGCTGAGAAAGAACCGCAATCTTAAAACCCGCGTCCTCAACAACGCGGGTTATTATTGCCGCTCCGAACGACGGATGGTCAACGTACGCGTCGCCTGTAACATATACAAAATCGACACAGTCCCATCCGCGTTCTTTACATTCTTCAATTGTCATCGGTAAAAATTTCATTTTTTATTTCTCCACGTCAGTCCGTGAAATTCCTATTTAAAATGCGATATCCACCGTACGTTTAGTGCGCTATGAAGTTTTGGAGACTTGTGTAAAGTTCATCTATACAGATTAACTTTCAACTAACTATTGTGGTTTCGCTCAAGCCACTCGCCGTAGGTCATAATAACCTCACGCGGTTTTGAGCCCTGGTGAGGACCTATTACGCCCAACTGCTCCATATCGTCAATCATCCTGCCCGCTCTCGCGTAGCCGACGTGAAGTCTGCGCTGGAGCATTGAGGTAGAAGCCTGTCCGGCTTCGCATACGAACTTAATAGCTTCTTCCATTTTAGCGTCAACCTGAATATCGCCGGCGGAATCCGGAGAGCTGTCGTCCTGGCCTTCTTCGGCAATCTTCTTGATTTTCTCCTCAATCTCTTCGTTGTACTGAGCCTGGGCGGATTTTTTAACATATCTTGTAACACTGCCGATTTCCTCATCGGTAGCGAAACATCCCTGCACACGAATCGGATTAGGCGCACCGACAGGCATATAAAGCATATCTCCTCGTCCGATCAGCTTTTCGGCTCCGCCTGTATCGAGAATAATTCTCGAGTCCATATTTGAGCCTACCTTTAATGCTATTCGGCTGGGCACGTTCGATTTAATAAGACCTGTGATAACATTAGCGGTCGGACGCTGGGTAGCGATAACAAGGTGCATACCGGCGGCACGCGCTAACTGAGCGAGACGGACGATACTGTCCTCTACCTCGCCCGGAGCCGTCATCATAAGGTCGGCAAGCTCGTCGATAGCAATTACGATTCGAGGAAGCTTTTCTTTCCTTACGTCGAGCCCGTTAACGTCAAGTACAGGCTGAATCATCTCGCCATCCTCATTCTCGTAAGGCGGATTATCTTTCATATACTCAAGATTTGAGTCTATAAGACGGTTATAAGAGTTAATGTCCTTACAATCGAACTCAGCGAAAAGTTTATATCTGTCCTGCATTTCGGAAACGGCCCACGCTAAAGTACCCGCCGCTTTTTTAACGTCGGAAACTACGGGAACCAAAAGATGCGGAACTCCCTTATATTTAGAAAACTCAACCATTTTCGGATCGATAAGCACAAGTTTAACTTCCTCGGGAGAAGCCTTATAAAGAATACTAATTAAAAGCGAGTTTACGCACACGGATTTACCCGAACCCGTAGTACCCGCGATAAGCAGGTGAGGCAGTTTCGCGATATCGGTGGTAATAATCTTACCCGCGATATCCTTACCGAGTACGCAGGTGAGCTTACTCTTGCTTTCTTCAAATTCGTCGGAATCAATAAGCTCGCGGATTGAAACCACGCTTACCGCCTTATTCGGAACTTCAATTCCGACAGCCGCCTTTCCCGGGATAGGCGCTTCGATTCTTATACCGTTAGCGGCTAAGTTAAGCGCTATATCGTCGGCGAGATTTGTGATTTTATTAATCTTAACTCCCGGAGCCGGTTTTATTTCATATCTTGTTACAGATGGTCCTCTAGAAATATTTATTGGTTTAGCTGTAACCCCAAAACTTTCAAGCGTTGAAATAAGCTTTTGAGTGTTTTGCTTCACTTCCTCCTCATAGTTTACGGCTGAGTTGTTGGCGAGTTTAAGAAGTCCGACAGGCGGATATTTATATGTATTTTCTTCTGTAATAATGTCGTTAGTCTTTTCGGGCTCTTTAGGTTTGCGGGCGCGTCTTGCGGTAGTTTTCGCGGGATAAGTATCAGTACCCTGAGCCTTTTTAACGGCATCCATAAACTTATCCATAGCTTCGTCATTTTCTTTAGCCGGTTTACGGTCATCATCTATGGAAATATCAATTGAGGAGTCGCCTTTTCTTCTTTTTGGTTTGCGTTTTTTCTTTGCGCTTCCGAGGTCTATATCAATCTGTGTATCAAAATTTTCGCCGCCGAAGTAGTCAATCTGAGGTTCTCTTTCTACTCTCTCGCGTCTTTGGCGGCGGCGTTCCTCCTGGCGCTCATAAGCCTGGGATACGCCTTTTCCTACATTCACGGCGACACGTCCCATATCGTTCAGAGAAACTTTAAATATTATAAGGCAGAGCGTTACAAGAAGTACAAAAACCACTCCTACCGCAGCCCACCATCCGAAAGCCGCAAGCAGCGGATAGCCGAATATTCCGCTGAATAATCCGCCACCCGAAAACAGCTTGTTCTCGGCGTTATAACCGTTCGCGAATAAACTTCCGAGAGCGCTGAAATATCCTTTATCAAGATAATGCTCAGAACTCAAAAGATAAACTCCGCATTCCGAAAGCAAAATTATTCCGATACCCGCGGCAAACTTCGTTTTAAAATGCGAAATTGTTTTTTCGCGCGTAGTAATAACCGCGAAGTAAATCAGGAAAATGGGTATTAAAATAATAGAAATACCTAAAAATCCGTAGAACACGCCCCTGATAAATTCCCATACCGAAGCGCCCGGTACAAAGATAATCAAAAGCGAGATAAGCGCCGCGGCGAAGTAAAGCAAAGCTTTAATCCTCGGGCTTAAATGACGTTTTTCTTCTACACGCTTTTTCGGACTTCTTCCGGAAGACTTTGCCCTTGGTTTTGAATTTCTGCTGTTCGATCTATTTGATTTTTTGGCGGGTTGTTTTTTATTTGCCAAATTTTCCACTTCCGTTTCATTCTTTTAAAGAATTATATTTAAACTAAACTTACGTAATATCCTGATAAGATTTCAAAAATACTTATGCCTGTAACTATAAGTCCCACAACAGCTGTATAAATAATAAAAACAATCATTTTATCGGATTTAAGAAGCCATTTAAACAGAACTATAGCTAAATATCCAACCACGGCGGCGGCTACAACTCCGCACGCTACCGCGATAATCGAATCGGTGGTAAGCGAAGAAGTTTCCACATCCTTAATCTCTAAAACAGCCGCTGCTATAATCGAGGGAATACCTAAAATAAAGGTATAATCCAAAGCCGCCTGTTTATTAATACCGCGTATCTGTCCCGCCGAAAGGGTTGAACCGGAACGTGAAAGTCCCGGAAAAACAGCCGCGAAGCATTGGGTAAGTCCTACGCACAGCGCGTCCAAAATTGTATAGCGGGTACGTCCGTTGCCTGTATAATTGCTTTCGGCGTCTTTTTTAAAGTGTTTACCCTGCGGACGGTGATTGATTCTGTTTCCGATAAACAATAATGTACTCGTCACAAGAAGCGAAATACCTACTACAATAAAATACTTATTCTCGGCAAATAAATCGGCTAAATCCTTAACTTTCATATCGGTTCCGGGAATCGGTACGAACAAAAGGGAAAGCGGGATTAAACCGATAACAAGCATAACCAAAAGGTTTCTGTCGCCGTCCATCTGCGACCATTTGAACCTGCCTGTAAAAATATCCTTAATCAGCAGTCCGAACGCTTTTATAAGCCTGAAAATCAACTTATGATAGAAGATAATTACAGCGGCTAAAGTACCTATATGCAGCATTACATCGAGGAAAATTCCGCCGTCATCAATCCCCATAAGGTGCTTCGCGATGTTTAAATGGCCGCTGCTCGAAACAGGCAGAAATTCCGTAATACCCTGTACAACACCTAAAATTACGTTTTGGATAATCTTATAAACCAATTCCATATGTACCTCCAAAAATTGATGCGCGGGAAGTGATAAGTGAAAAACAAAAGCTCACTTTCACTTCCGCTTTTTATTATTCTATCATTTCATAAAGACAGTCAAGCGCGTCAGTAAGATTGCCTACAGCGTCGATAAGACCTGTATCAACAGCGCGCTGTCCGTCTAAAATAGTACCGACATCCATAACAAGCTCGCCCGTATTCATAACAAGATTGGTATAATCTTCCCTGCTGATTTTTGAATTATCAACAACAAAATTTGTTATCCTGTCCTGCATACGCTGATAATACTCGAAAGTCTGGGGGACTCCGATTGTAAGCCCCGTACTACGTACGGGATGAACCGTCATCGAAGCGCTTTTCGCGATAAAGCTTTTTTTCGCCGATACCGCGAGCGGTATTCCGATAGAATGTCCCCCGCCGAGCACAATTGATACAACGGGCTTTTTCATTCCCGAAATAAGCTCCGCTATAGCGAGCCCGGCCTCGACGTCGCCGCCGACCGTATTAATAAGAATAAGAAGTCCGTTTATTCTCGGATCTTCGTCAATCGAAACCAAAAGCGGAATAATATGCTCGTACTTTGTGGTTTTATTATTTTGCGGAAGAACATAATGTCCCTCAATCTGTCCTATAATCGTAAGGCAATGGATTATTTTATCTCCTCTTGCCGCTAAAACCGAACCCGAATTTTCTATCGCGTCAAGGTGGTTTTCGTCAATCGGACTGTCCTTATCAACCGAACCTTCCTCGCAGGGGTTCTTTACGAACTCGTCATTTTGAGATTTATTATTTCCCATTTTACGCACCTCCGAGGGTATTTTACCCGCGAAAGCACAATATAATGTATAAACCGCATTATATTATAACATTTTATGGAATATAATTCAAGAAAATTATTCTTTTTTCTAAATATTAATTATTTTTTAAAAGAATTATAGTATGCTATATATATTCATTAAGATGAGGTGAAAGTTTTTGGACGTTCAATCGTGGCAGATAATATTAATAATTCTATGTATTATTCTTTCTGCTTTCTTTAGCTCGGTGGAAACCGCTTTCTCGTTTGTAAACGTTATCCGTATTCAGGGATACGCTGACGACGGCGATAAAAGAGCTAAAAATGTTTTGTATATTACAGACCGATTCGATAAAGCGCTGACTACTATTTTAATTTGCAACAACATCGTAAACTTAGGGTGTTCTTCCCTTGCGACAGTTGTGTGCTTAAATTTATTCGGCGACATCGGTACCGCTATCGCGACGGGCGCCACAACGCTTTTGGTGCTTACATTCGGCGAAATTATTCCAAAGTGCCTCGCGAAAGAACATTGCGAAAGCTACTCTTTAGCGACAGCGGGGATACTTAAAGCGTTAACAGTTGTCCTAACTCCGGTAGTATTCATTTTCATAAAGCTTAAAGAACTCGCGCTCAAAATCGCGGGAACTAAAAACGAACAGCCGTCGGTTACCGAGGATGAGCTTAAACAAATTGTTGAAAATATCGAAGGCGAGGGCGTGCTTGAGGAAGATGAAAGCGAGATGGTTCAGTCGGTACTCGACTTTGACGACAAAACCGTACTCGAAATTTTAACTCCGAGAGTAGACCTTACCGCTATCGACATTATGGACAACCCCGAAAAACTGCGCCATATTATCATTGAAAGCCGATACTCGCGAATCCCCGTTTATAAAGAAACAATAGATCACATTATTGGTATTTTACACACGAGGGATTATCTCGAGATTTTAGCGCTCGGCGAGGAACCCAACCTCGGAAAACTAATTCAGCCCGCGTACTTTGTTTTTAACAACCAGAATCTCTCGAAAATACTCAGCGATTTTAAACGCAAAAGGCTGCATATAGCTATAGTCACCGACGAATACGGCGGTACGCTCGGTATAGTTACAATGGAAGACCTGCTCGAGGAAATTGTCGGCGAGATATGGGACGAAGACGAAGAAATTGAAAACGACTGCACAAAAATTTCCGAAAACGAATACTTCGTAAGCGGAGATATGCCGCTCGAGGATTTATTTGAAATAGCGGATATTGACCCCGACGACGTTGAAACCGACGCGGTTACGGTAGGCGGATTTATTTTAGAACACTTTACTACAATCCCGAGGCGCAAGGCGCGCTTTACTTTTGAAAATATTGAGCTTACTGTTCAGCAGGTTAACAGCCAGCGTATTATTTCGGTAAATGTTAAAATCGAACCTAAAGAAGATAAAGATGAGAAGGATTAAATTCTTCTCATCTTTTTGCATAATAATGAAACAGGTATACAAAGCATTGTCCATAAGAATGAATAAAGCGCGCAGATTTGTCCTTTAAAATTAAAACGATAATCGGAATAATCCCAGACTTTCAGCTTTAACAGCCTGTTAAAAATACAGCCCGACATAAACTCAAAAGCCGTAATTACTCCCCCGCCCGCCATACACTTCAGCCTAAGCGGAAAGCTTTCGGCTTTTTCAAAAAGACGGAACAAGGTTAAAAAACATAATCCGCCCGTTAAGAACATCGACCAGTGGGTTTTACCTCTCCATAAAACCTCTATCAGTCCGTAGCCTATAGCGCCTAAAGCGAATAGACCTTTTTTATTGTTTTTAAAAGACATAAAAAATCACCGTCATTAGCATTTGCTCTGACGGTGGTTTTATTTATTCAATTTCTTTTAAAATCTCTTTTAATTCTTTTAAAGAATATAAGCAGTTGAGCGCGGAAAGCATGGCGTTGGTAGATAGGTAGTTCGGAAGCTCAAGCTTATTTAAAAGCTTTTCTCTCAGCTTAGCGGAATTTTCCTTTCCCGAAAGCCCTAACTCATACAAGTCGCTTTTCTTAATTTCTCCGCTTTTTTCACATTTTCCGTTTTCGCTTAAAACAGTCGCTCCGCTGTTTTTTAGCGCTTTCAGTATTACTTCCTCGCTCACTCCCTCAACGCCTAAAAGACCTTCTTTAGAAAAAGAATCCTTGCGTTTTTCTTTTCCCTTAAGCTGGGGAATATAAGCGTGTTTAAGCGTTTTTTCGGGAACTATTCCCTTTAAAAAATTACGGATTACAAATCCCGCCGAATCGCTGTCGGTCAAAATTAAAATTCCGCGTTCCTCGCTTATTTTCCGGATTAAGTTCTGTTTTTCCTTATCTTTAAAAACCCTGAAACCGCCTGTTTCGATAATCGGAGTATCAATAAACGAATTAAGCTTTATTTTATCGTAGCGTCCTTCTACAATTACCGCTTCCTTTAAACTTATCATTCAGCTTTCCTTCTTTTCCGAAAGAATCAGAAGTTTAGCCACAAGCGCTTCTATCATAATCTTTCCGTTAGCGGAAACGCTTCTAAGTTTAGCGGTTGTTTCGGTTATTTCGCTTAAACTTTCTCTTAACATTTCCGTGGGTATTCTTCTTGTTTTACCGCCCGCGTTTTTAAGCGCGAAAGCGCGTCTTCCGTAGTCAAAATCCTTCGCGGCTTCGTCAATCGAAACTCCGCTCTCAAACGCAACTCTCGCTCGGTAGTAATCAATATACGACATACTTATAACGTTGACAATTTCGTTCGGCTCAGCCTTTTGGTAAAAAAGAGTCTCTAATATCGAGAACGCTCTGTCGCTGTTGCCGGTAACAATCGAGTCGGTAAGATGGAAAATATTAGCCTCAAGCTGTTTTGTAACTAAATTCTCAATATCCTCCGTAGTGATAATTCCGCCGTCGCCGACATAATTACACAGTTTATCGAGCTCGTTTTTAATCATATTCAGGTCGAAACCCGCGTACTCCTGAAGCTTAAAAGCGTCCGCCTGTTCGATTTTCACCCCGCGTTTATCAGCCCATTTTATAATCTGGCGCGCTAAAGAAAGATCGGTTTCTCTTTTTACCGCGCAGACTGTTCCGCGTTTTTTTATATGATTTTTAAGCTTTGTAAAAGAAGAACCTAACTTCTTCATATCCTGCTTTAAAGTCGGATAGGTAAAAATCAGAACGGTTGAATCGGGAACATTGTCAATAATTGAAATCAGACGCTCCAGACTGCTTTTGGGAAAAGATTTATCGTCATTAACGTCCAGATCCGAGATTTTAACCACATTATACTCGCTCATAAACGGAGCGACCTGTACCGCCACCGCGATTTCGTCAAGCTCGTAGTCCTTATCAAATTTATGATAATTAAACTCAGGCGGATTTTTACCCATAAGTTTTTCAACGAGGAAATCCGTATCGGCTTTTATATACATTTTCTCCTCGCCGTAAATAAGGTAAATATTATCAAATTGTTTTTTTCGGAGGCTCTGACGCAAATCTCCGCGTAAAACTTCAGACATAGTACCAAACCTTAATTAAATTCTATAGTAAAATCTTTATCCTCAACTTTTGTTACGTTTTTAAGCTTTTTCGGGCAGTCTTTATACGAAGCCCAGATTGCCTCGCCGTAATTAAGCTCATCTATATTTTCAATATCGTTATTTATTATAAGATAATCGGGATTTTTGAATTTATCGGGAATCTCGTCGAACTTTCCTTTGTACGGAGTAATAAGCGCCGAAACATTTCCGTCGGAAATATACTGATATGTATGATTGTTTACGTTTACAATCTCATCGGTAACGGACGAAGAAAGCTTTACGCTTACACTTTCGCCCTCGTTAAACTCACGGTAACTCTTACATTCGCGCGCAAGCCGGTAAACTCTTTCGTTTGTATTGTATCTATAATACAACAGAACTTTCTTTACGTCAAACTCGCCGAGTATATCTTTTGAAAATCTCATATCGCATTTATCGTCGGGAGACTGAACAACTAAAAGATTAATTTCATTGCTCATGGTATGAATCTTTTCGGAAACGCTTTCGTAATTGCCGGCGCTTCCTCCGCTCGAAAGCACATCAAGATTTTCGGGCGACTTAAAAACAACCGAAGAACCGTTACCCGAACTCAGAACTTTAAGCGAAGTTTTATTATAATCGCTTAAATAACCGATACCCAAGCTTGTAATAAGCATCATCAAAGAAACAAACCCCGCGATAATTACATTGTGCCTTCTTAACTTCACCGCAAACGCAGCTACAAACAGAACCGCGGTAAACGCGAACCAGATTTTCATATTCAGCGGCTCAAAGTAATATGTAAGATACGGTATCTCAGCGATACAGCCGACAACCGCGATAATAAAACCCGAAATCCACCTTGCGACTAAAGCGGTTGGAAAAGCTAAAAAATTTAAGACAGGAATATAATACAAAACTGCCGTAATTACAGTAAAAAGCATCAGCGCTCCGACAAACGGAGAAACTAATACCGAATAGATAAATACAAAGGGGTTAAATACTCCGTAGAACATAAGAGTAAGCGGACTTATCGCGGCAACAGCGCATATTGAAACAGAGAAAAACTCAACCATTTTTCTGAAAACGGAAAACATAATAAGCTCTGCGTTCACACGTATTTTATCAATCTTATTTGACGCCATAGAAATAAGCGCGTAAAGATTTTTAATTCTTTTAGAGAATTTTAAGTCAAAACGGTTCATAATCCTGTGATTAAACAGAAGTATTCCCGCAACCGATGAAAACGACATCAGCATACCAACATCGCCTACGGCAAAAGGATTTAAAACAGTTAGCAGTATCGCCGCGAACCCGAGGTTGTTAAAAGCGTCGGACTGCCTTCTGAACGCGTTGCCTGAGTAAAGAACAATAATCATTATGCCCGAACGAACCGCCGACGAGGCAAAGCCCGTCACCGCCATATAAAACAGTATAAATAGGAATATCGACGCCGCGCAAACCCATCTTCCGATTTTACCTTTTCGGAATTTACCTAATAATATCATAACGAAAGACGCCGCGAGCGTCATATGAAGTCCCGATATTACGATAATATAGCTCAACCCCGTATTTCTAAAATCATTATAAATCTCGTCGGATAAGGCTAACTTATCGCCGAACGCGATTGCGTTGCAAAGCTCGCCCTCATATCCCGGGACAATGGTATTAACGGCATAAGAAAGTTTATCCCGCACAAAAACAGGAAGATAATCTATCCCCTTTTCCTGTACCGTTTTAAGCGAATAACTTAGAAAATAGCTTTCGGATTTCGCGCTGTAATCAAAGCGTTTGGATTTATAATAACTGTTTTCGTTTTTATGAAGATTAACCTTGCAGGTAATAATATCGCCGTACTCAGCGCCCAAATCCTCGGAAGTTTTAAGAAGAATTTTATAGTTTTCGGGATTGGAGTTAATCTTTTCGCATTTCAGCTCGTAATAATGGTAGTCGTTACTGATGTGGGAATCTTTAATAACCGCCTCTAAAGTTACGGATTTATCGATATATTTGCTTCTGTTTATTCCCGTAAAAGAATTATAAGCGCAGAAATAACAAACCGATAGCAAACAAACAACAGCTATTAAAATCAGCACTTTTCTGCTTTTACGGTAAGACTTAACCGCAAAAGCGCAAATAATTATTCCGATAGAAACAAAGGCCGAAACCGTAATTCCGTATATTCCAAAATAAAAAACGGCTGAAAACGTAATCAGCATAGTTAATCCGATATACGCAAACAGTCGTTTAGTCATCTTTCTCTGTCCTTTACAAATTATTTAGGAAATACAGGCAATTTCTCGAGAAAAATAATATCATCTCTGTCAGCCGCTTCGCCCTCAGCGAGCACCGCGACTTTTCCTACCGTGATACCGCCTGCCTTTTCAACAAGCTTTTCAAGCGCGATAAGACTTTCGCCCGTTGAGATAACGTCGTCAACAATAAGAACTCTTTTTCCTTTTATCTTGTTTATATCGTCAGTACCGACATAAAGCTCCTGGACCGATAAAGTAGTAATGGATTTAACCTCTACTTTTACGTACTCGGGCATATAAACCTTTAAGCCTTTCCGCGCTACAACATAATCCTTGTTTTCCTGTCTCGCCATTTCGTAACCGAGAGGGATACCCTTAGCTTCGGCGGTAACGATAATGTCGTGCTCGGGACATTTTTTTAAAAGCGCTTTAGCGCTTTCCACGGTAATTTCAACATCGCCAAACATAATAAACGCGGCGATATCCATACCGCTGTCAACTTCGCAAAGCGGGAGTTCTCTTTCGCATCCCGCAATAGTCATCTTATAACTCTTACCCATTTTTCGCACCCTCTTAACACATTTTTCCTAAAGTTTTTCCGCCTAAGAGATGGAAATGAATGTGGAAAACTGTCTGTCCGCCGTCAGCACCGCAGTTATTAACAACGCGGTAGCCGCCTTTTAAGCCGAGCTTAGACGCAATTTCGGGCACCTTGGAGTAAATGTGCGCGACAATCGCGCTGTTTTCCTCATTAAGCTCATCAGCGCTCGCGATATGAGTTTTGGGAATCATAACAACGTGAACAGGCGCCGCGGGCTCGATATCGTAAAAAGCAAGCATTTTATCGTCTTCATATACTTTTTTTGACGGAATTGAACCGTCAGCTATTTTACAAAAAATGCAATCCATAGTTAATCTCCGTTATAAAAAATTTTCACAGTAATATTTTAATACATTAAAATAAAATTTTCAACTATTTTTTAGCCGTTATTTTCTTTTCTTCTCCGGCTAACAGCCTTTTAATATTCGAACTGTGCTTAATTACAACAAACAGTCCGATAAGAAGCGCCGCGCCGGTACAAAGCACAACATAAGAAATCGGATAATTAAAATTCATATAGTCAATAAAAAATGTAAGAATGAACGTATACACAGGGAACAGGCAGGCGCAGGTTATGCTTGCGAGCGAGATAATTTTAGAGAAAATAAATACAATTAAAAACGTAGCTAAAATTATCACAAAAACACGCCAGTCCGCGACGAGCATCATTCCAGCGGCGGTAACAATTCCTTTTCCGCCTTTAAAATGGAAATAAAGCGGATAGCTGTGGCCTAAAATACAGAAAAAACCGCAAAGATATTTTCCGATTACAATAATTCCGTCAATATCCTTTGAGCTTGTAAAAACAATTCCGAAAAGAAATCCGCCGACGAGTACGGCGATTATTGATTTAAGAAAATCAAATACAATGGTAAGTATCGCGGGAACTTTACCGACCGAGCGCAGCACATTGGTAAAGCCGGCGTTTCCGCTTCCCATTTTGCGGATATCCTCTTTACCTTTTGTCGCAATACCGGTTACAATAACCGCGGTGTTAATACTTCCTAAAAGATAAGCAAAAATAAACGAAGCTAATAAAATATACCAGCCGTTTAATAAAAGCTGAATGTTGCTCATTTCTTTTCTCCCCTCTCGCGAATTATCATTCTTATCGGAGTTCCGCTTAACGCGAAAGTCTCTCGGATACGGTTCTCAATATATCTCTGATATGAAAAATGGAATAAATCCTTATTGTTGCAAAAACTTACGAATGTCGGCGGTTTTGTCGACGGCTGAGTCATATAATAAACTTTAAGACGTTTACCCTTATCCGAAGGCGGCTGAACTCTTGTGGTAATCTGAGCCAAAAGCTCGTTTAAAGTACCTGTCTTAATTCTTGTCGCGTTATTCGCCGCGACGGTATTAATAAGAGTAAAAAGGTTTTCAACTCTCTGACCTGTTTTAGCCGAAATAAAAACAGTAGGCGCCCAGTTCATAAAGGCGAAATCAACCTCAATTCTCTTTTTAAAGTTGCTCATCGTCTTTGTATCTTTTTCGATAGCGTCCCATTTATTGACGGCGATAATACAGGCTTTTCCCGCCTCAAGCGCGAGCCCCGCGACCTTTGTATCCTGTTCGGTACAGCCGATTTGCGCGTCAATCATAATTACGCAAACGTCGCTTCGCTCTATCGCCATTTTCGCTCTTATAATACTGTATTTTTCAATCTCGTCAACTATACGGCTTTTACGTCTTATACCCGCTGTATCAATAAAATTATACTTTCCGAACCTGTTTTCAACAACAGTATCAATACTGTCTCTCGTTGTACCCGCAATATCGGATACAATACATCTTTCCTCGGAAGTAATATAATTAATAAGCGAGCTTTTTCCGACGTTCGGCTTTCCGATTACGGCGACGTTTATTACATCGTCGTCTTCATCCTGCTCGTTTTCAACATCCAAAGCCTCGAAAACCCTGTCGAGCAAATCGCCCGTTCCGTGGCCGTGAACCGCGGAAACCTGTACAGGGTCGCCGATTCCGAGATTATAAAACTCGTAAAAATCGGGATCGGGTTCTCCGATTTTATCGCACTTATTAACGCAAAGTACAATTTTTTTACCCGATTTCTGGAGCATATCGGCAACGTCGATATCAGTTGCCACAAGCCCCGATTTTAAATCAGTAACGAGCACAATAACCTCAGCGGTATCAATAGCAAGCTGAGCCTGTCTGCGCATCTGGGAAAGAATAACGTCATCCGACTTCGGCTCGATTCCGCCCGTATCAATTACAATCGCCTTTTTATTCTGCCATTCAATTTCTCCGTAAATACGGTCTCTTGTAACTCCGGGAGTATCGTCGACAATCGAAAGGCGCTGTCCGATTAACTTGTTAAACAAAGTAGACTTACCGACATTCGGTCTGCCTACAATAGCAATTACAGGTTTAGCCATAATAAAAATCCTTTGCCTTAACAAATCATATTAAAAGAACAGGGCGGTCAGAAACCTGCCGCCCAAGTTGTTCAGATTACTTTGTCGCGTTAGCGTCGTCGTCCATAGCTACAACCTGTCTGCCTCTGTACATACCGCAAGTTGTGCAAGCCTTATGGGGAGCTGTTAACGCTCCGCAGTTAGGACAAGTTGTAAGAGCGGGGGCTTTAATTGTATAAGCCGCTGAACGTCTTGTGGATTTTCTTTTGTGAGAAGTTTTTCCGGTGGGTACTGCCATTTTAATTCCTCCTTATACTTATATCAATTAGTCAATTAACTGTTTAAGAATCTCAAGCCTTGAATCAATCTGATTTTTATCACATCCGCATTGTCCGCGGTTAAGGTTCTTTCCGCATTCGGGACAAATCCCTTTGCAATCATCCCCGCAAAGAAACTTGCTCGGAAGATTAAGCAAAATATCGGAAACAACAACTTCATCAAGCTCAAGCGTATAATCCGGTGTTTCAATATAGTCGTCGTTTTCGTCGTCTATTAAACTTACGGCGAGCCCGTGAACAAAAGTAAATTCAAGATGCTTTACAATTTCATCAAAACATCTGTCGCAGCGGGTGGTATAATCAAAAACCGCTTTTACTTTAAGTTCTACAAGACTTGCTCTGTTAACCGCCGACGCGCTGACCTTGACGGGCGACTTGAATGGATAATCGCCGTTAATATCAACCCCGCTCATCGGCAAGGAATAGTCAACATCGAGCCTTTTGCCTTCGTTTAAAAAGACTTCCTTTAACTGAAGAAGCATAAATTACACCTCTGACGTATATCAAAACGCTATTTAAGATTATACAAAACAGGTGCATTTTTGTCAATACTTTTTTACAAAAAATCGTATGTATAACGCAAAATCGGCCGCGATAAAAAGCAACAGCAATTTTCCGCGGCCGGATTAATTAATTTTTTCTATTTTATTCGGAATCATCGCTCTTGGAAAAAAACGCGAAAACTATTCCCAAAACAGCTAAAACCGAAGAAAGAATCGAGAGAATTATAGTAGCGTTACCCGTATTAATTATCTCTCTTATTGACATCGGAAGAAAAGAAAACGCCAGGCACATAACTATCGACGCAACCAAAAGCAAAACTATAACGGGTAAAATAATAATCATAATTTTCTGGAAGCCGGTATATTTACCGTTCATTTTTGTTTTCATCCGAATCACCCTTTCCCTTTACACTGTAAATAATTATAACACATCCTGTAAATGCTATGCAAGCACAAATTACAGCAAATACTACCGAAAGCCACGCGTCCTCGCCGAAAACGGCGTGTAATATCATAGATACAATCAGTAATATCAGCGCTGTAGAAAATAATATAAAAGAGATTAACTGCAAAATATTTTTCTTTTTCATAGTTATATCCTTTTGGAAATTTCCGCGAAATCTTCCATAGAGAGCTTTTCCGCTCTTGACTGAGGATTTACTCCGCTATCTAATAATAACTCATTCACCGCGCTTTTTTCAAGTCCTAAAGACGAACTTATTGAATTTAGTACGGTTTTTCTTCTTTGGGCGAACGCCGCTTTAACCGCCGTAAAAAACTTTTTATCGTCCTCAAGCTCAAAAAGCGGCTCTTTATATACGTTCAGTTTCATTACCGCCGAGTCAACTTTCGGAGCGGGCATAAACGAACCCGCGCTTACCGAAAAAAGCATTTCGGGTTTGCTGTAAAAATTCACCGCGACAGTAACAGCGCCGCTTTCTCTGCTTCCGACTTCAGCGCAAATACGCCGGGCAGCCTCTTTCTGAACCATTACGGTTATCGACTCAATCGGAAGTTTATCCTCCAACAGCTTCATTATAACAGGCGAGGTTATATAGTACGGAAGATTAGCGCAGACTACGACCTTCATCCCTTTAAACTCATTTTCTATAAGCTCGTTTAAATCGAGCTTCATAACATCCTCATTTATAACCTTAATGTTATCGTAATCTCCTAAAGTCTCCTCTAAAACAGGGATAAGCCTTTGGTCAATTTCGACCGCGACAACCTTATCGGCGCGCTCGCAAAGTTCCTGAGTCAGAACGCCGATACCCGGACCGATTTCAATTACTCCCACTCCCTCGCCCGCCGAGCTCAGTTCAGCCATTTTAGGGCAAACGGACGGATTTATAAGGAAATTCTGGCCGAGTCCTTTTGAAAAGTTAAAGCCGTGGCGCGAAAGTATTTCTTTAATTGTACCTATGTCTGATAATTTTTTCATTTAAGCGTCCTTAATCCTTTCGGATATTTATTCTTCAGCCTGTAATTCGATGCTTTACCGAAGCCCGCGGTTATACCGTTAACGCAAACAGCGGTATAACCCCTAATTCCGGACTCGATATTAATTTCTTCGCCGTGCAGAAATCTTTTTATTTTTTCGCTGTTTAAATCAAAATCGACAGCGCGTAAACAGTCCTCATATTTTGCCGACGTAAAAGCGTGGTGGTGAGGTTCGATTCTGTTCTTCTTAATCTCACCTAAAAGCACGCCTTTTCTTAAAATATTCAAGCCCTTCATATCGGGGAGATTTTCGGGGATTACAAAAATATTATTTCCGATAATTTCAATATTTTCTCCGAACGGTCTGTTTAAAAAATTTTCATCATAAAAATCCCGGACAATATCGGGAGTATTTATTTCGCTTTTACATTCATTCGGAACAGAAACAGTCTCGGAATTTTTCCTCAGCTTAACGGCAAAATGTCCCTCTCCGCCGTCCATCGGAAAGATTCGGCGGGCGTATTTAAGCGTCGGTCTGCCGAAATCAACTCCGCTGTCAACAATTTCGAAATCGGGATTTTCTTTCAAAAACTCCGTAATAACGCCCTCGTTCTCTTCCTCGGAAAACGTGCAGGTCGAGTACACAAGCTCGCCGCCGCCGCGCAAAGCGTTTTTAGCCGAATTTAAAATATTGAGCTGGCGCGCGGCGCAGCTTTTTACGTGCTCAACGCTCCACTCAACCTCGGCTTCAAGGTTCTTTCTGAACATTCCCTCGCCGCTGCACGGCGCGTCAACAAGCACTTTATCAAAATAACCCGTCAGCCTGCCGCAGAGCAAGTCGGGATGGGAATTTGAAACAACGGCGTTTCTTATTCCCATTCGTTCAATATTCGATAAAAGAATTATACTTCTTGATTTTACAATCTCATTACTCCACAAAAGCCCTTTATTATTGAGCTTCGCGGCAATCTGGGTACTTTTACCGCCGGGAGCCGCGCAAAGGTCGAGCACCCTGTCGCCCGGCTGAACGTTCAGCATCTCCACAGCGGAGGTCGCGGACGGTTCCTGCACATAAAAAGCTCCCGCGTGGTGTAGCGGTGAGTTTCCGATTGACTCAATTCCATCGGGAATATAAAACCCCTCGGGACAAAACGGCGTTCTTTCAAGCTTAAATCCGATAAGTTCCAAAAGCTTGTCCGCGCCGCATTTAAGAGTATTAACCCTCAGTCCGCGGTAAAATTTTCCGCTGTTATAAAATTTTAAAAAGTCATCATACTCATCGCCGAGCAATGATTTCATTCTCTCAAAAAATTTTTCCATAATAACGCATAAATAAAATAAATATGTAAAAACTACCTACAAACAAGGAGGTGAGCTCTGATGAGCAACAATCAGGATAAAAAGCAGAACAGTCAGAATAAGCAGGGTAAACAGAACCAGAATAAAAACTCCAAGAACGGACAGAACAAAGACGATAAAGAGTGTAAATAAGTAAAAAGCCGGCTCAACGAGTCGGCTCAGTTTTTATCTTTTTATGTTAAATGCCGAACATATTTCTACGCCTTTATTATAACACAATCAGCATTTTTTTCAAGGCTCGACAAACGGAACGCCGAGCGTCTGCGCGACTGATTCGGAAAGGTTTTTAGCTATCGCGTTAATATTATCCCTTATCCACCTCGCGTCGTCTATATTATCGTGATACGCCACCTCGATTAATGACGACGGCGCTCTTGTGAGCCTGAGCTCGCCCAGGGTGGTTGTCGGAATAGTTCTTACCTTTTCGGAAATCGGATAGAGGTCCGAGAAATTCGTCGCTAAAGTTTCGGCGAAATTCTGCCCTTTAGCGCTTGTCGGATAATAGTAGACCTCTACTCCCCTGTTTTTGCCGGCGCTGTTCGCTCCGGAAGCGTTGGAATGAATCGCCAAGTGCAAATCATAGTTACCCGAGTTGCTGTCGGCAATCGCCTGCCTGAGCGTCATTTCGGGACTGTTGCGTTTAAAATCAATTCCGCTCGCTCTTAAATACGGCTCCATAGCGTCCGCGATTAAATTCATATAGTATTCCTCGTTACCGCCGTCAATATACGGATTCCACTCCTGAAGCGACGGACTTAAATAAACAGAAGGCAAAATATCATCCTCTCAAGTTTTTGTTTAATTATATTAAAAAATTTTTAAAAAAATGACAGGATAAAAAGTCAATTTAGCAATAATCTCACCAATTTTCACTTTACATTATTTTAAAAATATGTTAAAATAGCTAAAAGTATAACTTTTAATTATTTATCTAAGGAGGATAAAAAAATGAAAAAATTTGTATGTTCAGTATGCGGTTACGTTCACGAGGGAGACGCTCCTCCCGAGCAGTGCCCCATTTGTAAGGCTCCCGCCGCTAAATTCAACGAAGTTAAGGGCGAGGCTGACTACGCTACAGTACATATTGTAGGCGAAGGCAAGGCTGAGGGCGTAAGCGAAGATATTATCAAAGATTTACGCGACAACTTTAACGGCGAATGCTCCGAAGTTGGTATGTATCTCGCTATGGCGAGAGTTGCCGACAGAGAGGGTTATCCCGAAATCGCCGCCGCTTTCGAAAAGTACGGCTTAGAGGAAGCTGTTCACGCGGCTAAATTCGCTGAGCTTTTAGGCGAAGTAATTACCGACTCAACCGAAAAGAATCTTAAAATGCGCGCTGACGCGGAAGCGGGCGCCTGCGAGGGTAAGTTCGATTTAGCTAAACGCGCTAAAGCCGCGGGGCTCGACGCTATCCACGATACAGTCCACGAAATGGCTAAGGACGAAGCGAGACACGGCGCAGGCTTTGCCGGACTTCTTAAGAGGTACTTTGGTTAATTCGCAATTCACAATGCGTAATTCGTAATTAAACTATTAAGCAGAGCAGGTTTTCCTGCTCTGCTTTTTGCGTAAAAAAGGAGCGGTAAAAACCGCTCCTAAGATTTTAGTTTTTTTATAAAAATAATAATCCGATTATAGCTAACACCGCGCAAATCATCCACGTAGCCGCAACGGGCAGCATATTCTTATTTTCACGTAATTTAAACGGATCGAGATGCAGCGCGCACCCGAGTGCGATTGAGCCAAAGAAAACAAAAAATTTCAGTTTATTATAACTTGCGGTTAATGAAAAGATTGCAAGAAGCAAACAAACTGCAAACACAATCCATAATACAACAGGAGATTTTTTGCTATTTTTAGATTCGGTACCGCTGTTCAAATTGCTTGCAGCGGTGTAGCTGCCGTTATTAAAATTACTGCTTTCAGGGACAGGCTGATTTACAGGCTGATGCGGCTGATTTACAGGAGCCTGCTGATTTACAGGAGGTTGCTGATTTACGGGCGGAACCTGCTGATTTGCGGGATATTGCTGATTTGGGGGCGGAATCTGCTGATTTGCGGGATATTGCTGACTTGCGGGCAGAGCATCGTTTTTAGCGTATTGAACCACATTATTTGCCTCGATAAGTTTCATCAGCTTCTTTACTTTTTTTAATCCGACAAGATAGCTTTTACCGTTAGATGTAACCATTAGCCCGTCGCCGTAAAAGTCCAATGAAGTCAATTTTTCAAGCGGAATATCAAAACCGCACCTATAAGCCACAAGTACAATCCTTTTTGAAGTCAGATACAAGTGACCTTCGTAAGTATCTACAACCGTTCCGCGCACGTTGTTTCTTACGCCTTGATTATCGTGAAAGCCGACACCGAATTTTCGGATGTACAAACTTGAACCGGAACTGCTGTAAGTTGAGCCGATTACTTGGTTTTTGGCAACAATACCCGTAGCAGCACTCGCGAAATAGCAAACTTCACCTTGCCACAGATTAATTCCCGGATTAGAAACTACTGATTTGTTTAAGATTTCTATTGCGTCTTACCTTGAAATCTTTCTACCCATTACCTGCCGCTCCTTTTCTGTATAGATAAAAACGCTGAGATTTATTCTTTATCTATGTTACATAAATATTATATAAATTTATAAATGTACTGTCAATAATTAAACGTAAGAATAATTCGTTAATATTGACTTTGAAATTTTTATAATACACCAACACGCGGGGCAAGCCCGCTATTTAACTTTTATTTTACGGCGCAAGGAGATGAAGCATCAAATCATACTCATCATCGGAATACTTCTTATCGTTCAGAATAACAAGAATAGTAAACTGCATCCGGAAAAGGTATCCCCGAGCCTGTTCAAGAATCTTATCCGCGGAATTATAGCTTTGCAGATATAAATCTCCGAACAGCTTATTTCTCCTTTTAGTGAATGTTTATTTTATAATCTGAATAATCAATTTCGAAAACTCAGGATATTGTATCCAAAACAACCAAAACGCTTCCCGCTACAATTCCGAGCAGGAAAACATACTGCGCCTTGCTGACCTTTTCTTTCATAAAAATTCTGCCTCCGAGCATTACAAAGATCGGATAAACAGCGAGTAAAGGATCGGTAGATACCGAATTCATCGCCATCGCATAGCTGTAAAAAACAATACCGACATTATCGGTCAGCGCGCCGAGCAGACGGGGAGCGCTTTTCTTAGTGAATGGATTGTATAACTTTTTTTCTTTCCAAAAAATATAAATCCAGAACACAAAAGCAAATACCGCGTATTCCATTCCGACTATGATAATACTGTCGCCCTCGGGCATAGCGTAACCATAGGTAGTATCGAGACAAACGCCTGTTACGATTGTCTCCAGGCCGTCAACTATAGCGAATATAACAGGAAATATAAGAGTACCTAACCCCCTGCTCAACAATTTCTTATTTTTATACTCAGGATTTTTCCGATTGGTTCTGTTTCGAACAGTCGACAGCAGGATAATACTAACTAAAATAATCAGTATTCCCGCACTTCTGAAAGGAGTTAAAAGCTCGGCGATCGACTTTACCCTTCCAAGCGCTAAATACGCTAATATAAGAAGTATAGTTGACGCTCCGCCGCTTATTCCCTCTATGGGAGATTCCACCGTCGCTTCGTTATAGACATAACCTTTAAAAGAAATTGTGTTAATAACAGCATACAAAATACCGAATACGGTCATAGGCCAGAATCTTACGGCGCTTTCCAAAATCGAAAACGGTTCGTCTCGTATTATAAGATAAACAAGAGCGATAACAAAAAATACTACTCCTATACAAACGGAGTATTTTAAACAAATGTGTTCTTCTTTTCCGTCATAAACACCTGCTTTATAAAACAAGCACGACGACGACCACATAAGTATCGCTAATACAATAAAAACCAACCAAATTATACTATCCATAAATCTAAACCTGTGAATGTTTTTATAAAAATATAGTAATAAATACTATATTAATCTATTGTGAACATAATTTTGTGTACATACTGCCAATATTATAACACAATTCTATTTGAAAATCTACTATTTTATCAAAAAAAGAAAACCGTGCTTTATTTAATTAAAAACAGAATATAAATGTCAATTTTTCTATTGCGTCTTATAAAAAAAGGTGATATTATTAGTATAAATATTAAGATAATAAGACTTAGGAGGGATTTAAATGAATTCAAATAAAATCTTCCAGGTATCTACTCTGCAAGCTTTAGCGCTTGGTTATACAAAACCTGTTGTCACAGTTCAGGAAATGCTCCAAAACGGCGATATAGGGCTCGGTACTTTTGAACATGTAGACGGCGAGATGATAATCTTAGACGGCGTATGCTATCAGGCTAAACAGGACGGAAGTATAATTTGCTCGCCTGAATCGGCGGGAGTACCGTTTGCGGTTTCGGGCACTGTAAAAGACGGCAAAAAAATTAAATTGAGTAATATGCAGAGTATTGAAGCCATAAAAAAGGAACTGACTTTGAGTATAGATTTAGATTTCAGCTTAAACAGTATACATATCGCGAAAATAGACGGATGGTTTGAAAAAGTACACGCGCGGGCAGGAGCTCCGTATCGTTCACAGCACATTACTCTTAAAACTATTCTTTCAAAAACGCAGAAGGACTTTTGTTTTGAGAATCTTTACGGGACTCTCGTTTGCGTATATTTCCCCGATTATATGGACGGTATAAACGCTTCGGGCTGGCATATGCACTTCCTCTCGAAAGACAAAAAGCTCGGAGGCCACGTATTTGAGGCGTCTATGAGTTCAGGAGAATGTCTGATTAAAAAAATTGACAGAATTGATATACAGCTTCCGAATGACGCGGCGTTTGATATATATTCTCTTAAAGAAGCGTCAAAAGATGAAATTGAAGAAGTTGAACAAGGAAACGGCTGATTATTTATTTTTCAGTACTGAAAATAAATTGCGATAAACAAATACAAATTGAAAGGGTGTACAAAATGAAAAGATTATCGGCAATCATTTTAGCGGCGGCGCTTTTGCTGTCGTTTACGGCTTGTTCCCCGCAACAGGACAGCAAATCGGAAAAAACTGAGAAAAACAGCAAAGAAACAATTTTTCAGGTAGCGCTTTTGCAGTCGCTGACTCAGGGCTATTACGACGGAATTATAGAAGTCAGCGAACTTAAAAAGCACGGCGACATCGGTATAGGAACCTTTGAGGGCGTAAACGGCGAAATGATTGTTCTGGACGGAACGGTATACCAGGCGCTCGGCGACGGCTCCGTACAAAAAGCCTCTGACAAGGAAACTGTTCCCTTCTCCAACGTAACATTCTTCGACAGCGATGTAAAAGAGACCGTCAGCGGAATTAAGGATATTAACGCTCTTAAAGATACACTCGACAAGACGGTCGAGAAAAACGGAAAGAATATGTTCTGTTTCGTAAAAATAAGCGGCGAATTTAAAAAGATGAATGTACGCAGCGAGCTTAAGCAGGAAAAGCCCTACAAATCGCTCGACAAAGCTCTCGCAACCGACCAGCGTGAATTTAACTACGACAATATAAAAGGAACTGTAGTCGCTCTCTACTGCCCCGACTATATGGACGGACTCAACACCCCGGGCTGGCATTTCCACTTTATCTCCGACGATAAAACAAAGGGCGGACATATTCTCGAGCTCGCGTTTGACTCGGCACAGGCTGAGTTCGACATAACTCCCGAATTTGATATGTGCCTGTCGGATAATAAAGATTTCCAGAAAATGGAACTCGCGAAGGATGTAAGCGGAGCAATTAACAAAGTTGAAACGAATGATGATTAATAAAAACTATTAAATCTAAATACTTTTATATAAAAAGGAAACTCCCTAACGGGAGTTTTCTTTTTGGAGCGGATGATGTATGTTCATCTAAAAAATCCCATTCATATCGCCTGTGGGGTTCACGTTAATCGGAAAAGTTTCTGCAACGCTGCGCCCTAAAAACGCTCCTCAGGAGCGTTTTATTTACGCCCTGTTCGATTCCCGTATTTTTGCTAACGCAAAAAGCGGATGATGTATGTTCATCTGGAAAATCCCATTCATATCGCCTATGGGGTTCACGTAAATGAGAAAAGTTTCATCTGCGCGGCGGGCTAAAAACAGTCCGCAGGACTGTTTTCTTAACGCCCTGTTCGATTCCCATCATACGCATAACGAAAAAACAGACACCAATTCGGTGTCTGTTTTTATCGTGGAGCGGATGATGGGAATCGAACCCACACGATCAGCTTGGAAGGCTGAAGTTCTACCACTAAACTACATCCGCTTATTTACAGCTTTGTTATTATATCAAAAAATCAGGTATTTGTCAATGGAAAAATTAATTGATTGAAAAATAATTCTTGTCACCATTTTTCCCTTTGACTATTATCCTGTTTATATGGTATAATGTTTGGGAATAACTTGCTTTAAAAGAAGGTTTATTTATGACTAAATTTTTCGTTAAAAAACCATATTATATGATTGTAGCTATAATTATGGTAATTGTAGTAGGATTTGTAAGTTTAAGGTCGATGAAAACCGACCTGCTTCCGAATTTAGAATTACCTTATATGGCTGTTATCACAACCGAAATCGGAGCTTCCCCGGAAAAGGTTCAGAAAGATATAACCGAACCGATGGAAAATACGCTCGGAACGATAAGCGGTGTTGAGAAAGTAACCAGTACCTCCAACAACAACTACTCTGTGGTTATGCTCAGCTTCGTCAGCGATACAGATATGAACTCGGCGCTTGTACGTGTTTCAAAAACCGTTAACTCGATGACTCTCCCCGACGGATGCGGAACGCCTAATATTCTTGAAATCAGTATGGATATGGTCGCTACTATGTACGCGAATGTTAACTACAGCGGAAAGGATATTAAAGAACTTTCCGATTTCTGCGAGAACACCGTTAAACCTTATCTTGAGAGAAAATCCGGTGTCGCAAGCGTTTCGGCAAGCGGACTTATCTCGGACAGTATCGAAGTAAAACTGAATAAAAAGAAAATTGATAAAATAAACGAAAAAATACTTGAGCAAACCAACGAAAAACTTGGTGAAGCTAAAGATAAAATTTCCACCTCAAAGTCAAAACTTTCAAGCAGTAAAAGCAAATTATCGAGCGGTAAGAAAAAATTAAATTCAACCAAAAGCAAAACCAACAAAAAGATTTCCGACGCTTCGGTACAGATTTCAAAACTGCAGTCTACAAAAGCGGCTTACGAGTCAACACTCTCAAGCTTAAAGGCGCAGAAAGCCGCACTCGAAGCCGAGAAGAAAGCGTATAACGACGCTAAACTTCCCGACACTTATAAAACCTTAAACTCAACTTTTAAAACCTTAAACTCCTCTCTCTCCTCCTACGCGTCGGCGGCGGGTATAACCGTGCCGTCTTCGTTAAAGGAAGCTGTGGAAAGCGAAAAGAAATTTAACGATTTTATTAACTGGATGAACCAAATCGGCTACGGCGATAAGGTAAGCAAGCTTAAGTACAAAGACCTTAAAACCGTCTACAACGCGGTTGAAATCAGAATTCCAGAGATTGATTCCGAGCTTTCAAGCGTTAAATCAAAAATCAAAATCCAGGAAGCTATTGTTGAAAAAATAAATTCAAAAACCAAAAAGCTCGACAAACAGCAGTCCGAATTAAACTCAGCGGGACTCAGCGCCGCCGCGTCATTCGGCTCAGGCGAAGCAAAACTCGACTCGGCTGAGCAAAGTATCACAAACGCCGAAAAAGAGCTCAGCTCGGCCGAAGATAAACTCAACAGCTCAATAAGCGCGGCTAAGAAAAACGCTAACATAAACGCGCTGTTATCAATCAAAACATTAACGGGTATTCTCAACGCCCAGAATTTCTCAATGCCCGCGGGCTATGTTAAAGATAAGAATTCTGACCAATGGCTTATTGAGGTTAACGAGAATTTTAAAAACGAAAAAGAAATTAAGAATCTTGTTCTTACAAAAATTAAAGGCGTCGGAAAAATCCGTGTCCGCGACGTAGCGAATGTAACGGTTGTAGATAATGTCGGCGAAGCGTACAGCAAGGTTAACGGAAAAGACGCGGTAATGCTTTCCGTTTACAAAGCGGGTAACGCGAATACCAGCACCGTATCCGAAAGTATCCAGCAGGCGTTTAACGAACTTGAAGCTAAATACAAAGGATTAAGCTTCACGAAAATGATGAACCAGGGTGAATACATCTCAAGAATCATAAGCACGGTACTCAGCAGTATACTCCTGGGCGCGCTTTTAGCGATACTTGTACTCGCGCTGTTCTTAAAGTCGGTTAAGCCTACATTGGTAGTAGCGTTCAGTATTCCGTTCAGCGTTACTTTCGCGCTTATAATAATGTACTTTACGGGTATATTCATCAACGTTATGTCGCTTGCGGGACTTTGTATAAGTATAGGTATGCTTGTCGACAACTCGGTAGTTGTAATGGAAAATATTTTCCGCTTACGACAAAAAGGCGTACCCGCTCCGAGAGCCGCGGTTCAGGGAACAAAACAAGTCGCCGCTCCGATTATCGCCTCTACGGCAACTACAATCTGCGTGTTCCTTCCGATGGTATATACTACGGGAATTGTAGCCCAGCTTCTTATCCCCTTC
Source organism: uncultured Ruminococcus sp. (assembly GCA_902793125.1). GTDB lineage: Bacteria > Bacillota > Clostridia > Oscillospirales > Acutalibacteraceae > Ruminococcoides. The sequence goes on along the minus strand of CADBCC010000013.1, from coordinate 64,602 downwards.
GCGTTTACAATTTCGTACGCTTTAGCGGCGTCGCTTATTGTCGCTTTGACGGTTGTGCCTACGCTCGGATCGCTTCTGCTTAAAAATACAAAGGAAAGAAAAGAAAACTGGTTCGATAAGCTGAAAAACGCTTACGCGAAAACTCTCGGCTTTTCACTCAGACACAAATATATCCCGATATTAGTATCGGTTATTCTGCTCGTTATTTGTATAATTCAGACTTTCTCAACGGGCGTAAATATGATAGATACCGCCGAAAGCAACCAGATTTCCGTTACTCTCGAATTAGATAACGGAGTAAAGAAGAAAGACGCGTTCAAGACCGCTGACGAAGTTATGAACGCCATTATGAAAGTAAAAGGCGTTTCTAAAGTCAGCGGGTTCGGGAATATCCGAAAAATACGATACATTTACTTTTAATGTTCTGACCGAAGATAATATTAAAACTTCCGATGAATACAAAAATATAAGAAACGAAATTGAAAAGAACACCAAAAATATAAAATGCAAAAAAATTACAGCCTCGTCCTCCGCTATGGGAAGTATGAGCGCTCTCTCAAGCAGCGGACTCACCGTTAATATTTTCGGCGACGATAAGAACAAACTTATCGAAATCAGCGATGATGTTATAAAAATGATGGAAGAAATAAAGGGAATTAAAAGCGCGGAAAACGCTGTTTCCGAGTCCGACCGAACTATTATGCTTCATATCAACAAAAACAGAGCCGCCGAGTACGGACTCACCGTCGCCCAGATTTTCGCGCAGATTGCCGAAAAAGCCGAAACCGAGAAAAAGGCGCTAACAATAAAGAAAAACGATAAAAACGTTGACGTAAAAATTGTTGATAATACGCATAAGCTCACCTACGAAAACCTTATGAACACCAAAATATCAACCACAATAAGAAACGCGTCCGGCAAAAGCGTAAATAAAACTTATAAGCTTAAAAAGTTCGCGACTTTCGAAAAAGGTTATACGATGAGCAGTATTACAAGAGAAAACCAGCGGACCTACTTAGAGGTAACCGGCGAGATTGACGAAAACGCCAACGCTACCCTGCTCTCGAGAGAAATGCAGAAAAAGATAGATAAATACGAAGCTCCCGCGGGCTACGAAATAGAAATAGCGGGTTCAGCTGTACAGACAAAGGAAATGCTTGAACAGATGGGTCAGGCTATTCTGCTCGGATTTTTGCTCATTTATCTTATTATGGTAGCTCAGTTCCAGAGCCTTTTATCTCCGTTTATAATTATCTTTACGGTTCCGCTCGCATTTACAGGCGGAATGATAGGTCTCGGACTTTTCGGAATGACTATTTCCTCGATGTCGCTTATGGGCTTTATGATTCTTATGGGTACGGTTGTAAATAACGGTATCGTATTCGTAGACTACGCTAATAAGCTTAGGATTAAAGGCGTTGAACGGCACAAAGCCCTTATTGAAACAGGAAAAACAAGAATGAGGCCGATTCTAATGACCGCGCTCACCACAATTCTTTCCATGAGCGTTATGGTATTCTCTCAGGACGCGGGCAACGCTATGCAGAGAAGTATGGCGGTAGTAGTAAGCGTAGGACTTCTTTACTCAACTCTTATGACGCTTTTCGTTGTACCCGTGCTTTACGATATATTATATCGTAAAAAGCCGAAGGTTATTGACGTCGGCGAGGATCTGGACGACGAACCCGATGAGATAGCGGATTTCGTTACGAACAATTGATATAAAAATTTAAGCACCTGACGGGAAAATGTCAGGTGCTTTTCTTTGTTGATTAAGCTTTTATAACTGATTTACAGAGCAGAGTAACCGTAGCTGTTAACGAGGGCTTCTATTCTCTCGCCTCTTTGGCAATAGGGACATTGATGGGGCTTAAAGCTCTGGTAATCGCCGAGGTCATTTGGGTTAAAAATTGAATTAACGGGATGGCCGTCGCACTCGTCAACAGTTGCGAAAATAGCGGAAACGCCCTCAACATAGCCTTTGTAGTAATTAATCGCGTCAATCGCCGCTAAAGCGCTTTTTCCCGTTGTAACCGAAGCGGCTAAAACCAAAACGTGTTTACCGCCTAACATCGGAGTGAGGTTATCTCTGAACATAAGCTGGCCGCCTCCGATATATTCCGGAGAAAGCACATAAATAGTCTGGTGCGCGTTTAAATTTATATAATTATCCTGGGTTAGTTCGTTCGCTAAAAACGCGCCGATTACTTCCGTTCCGTCAAGACATAGTATTGTATCGACAATTGTATTAATCTGGTAAGCCTTCACCATTTCCTTTGCCACGGCTTTCGCCTCGGAAAGACGGTTTTTCTGGGTAGTAACGTCTATATAATAGTTAGTATGGCTGTGCATAGTAGCGAAATGCCCTTTTCTTACTCGCAGAAATACGTTTTTATTTTTGGTTCTAATTTTATGTTCCTGTGCCATAATGTTCCTCCATATACGGATATACCATGTATATATTGTACTATTTTTATATATCGTAGTCAAGAGAAATTAAACAAATGATATAAAACCAATTTTTAATATTTTTTCTGATATTTAGTTTTTATTTTATTATAAATCAGTTTTTGCGCAAACTTAGCTATAGGATATGATAATACACCGGCGGGAATACCTATCATCCAAATATATATCCAGCCCGCCGAAAACCCGACGATTAACATCACGGATACTATTATTGCCCAAAATATTATTTGAAACAAACCCGTTTTCTTATTAACCTCGACAATCAGGTCTATGCCGTTTGATTTATGCGGAGCGTTTTCTATGAACTCAGCCGCGCCTTCCGAGCCCGGACACGCTCTAAAATCATCGCAGCAAGCTTTTGCCGCTTTGGAATAACTGTCGTTTTCAAGAATCTTTTTTACCGAGGAAGCTATCCCCTCTACAGAATCATCCTCCATAATTATTCCCGCGCCTATCTCCCGCGCCCTTCTCGCTACGGCAAACTGCTCACTTGTCTGCGGATAAAGCAGCATAGGAGTCGCCATATATAAGCTTTCGCTTACGCTGTTCATCCCGCAGTGAGTTATAAAAACATCCGCTTTAGAAAGAACGTCAGGCTGGTCTACGCGCGGAAAAACTTTTATTTTCGCGGGCAATTCACCCAAAAGCTTTATATCGGTAGTTAGTCCGCAGGAAATAATTACGTCAACATCTTCATTTTTAAGCGCGTCAATACACTTTTTGTAAAAATCGGGTCGTTCGTTTATAACGGTACCGAGCGCGATATATACAAGCGGTCTTTCCTTTTCTTTATCGGGAGTTTTATCCGAGAAAACAGAAGGACCGACAAATAGATAATGGTCGGAATAACTCTCGGCAAACGGCTGAAATCTTCTCGAGGTATAAACAATTGAATCGGTTTTATTATCACTTTGTACAAGCGAAAGCGCGTTTTTAACATTGTAACCGTACGGTCTGAGTTTTTTTAGCTCCTTCGAGATTTTCGGAAGTCCGAATATCATATCCGCAAGCTCTTTCGGACTATACTTCATATATTGAGACGACATCTGATTAAAAGCGAATGTGCTTGTGGATACAACCATCGGGATATTGTGCTTCAACGCGTTTAATTTACCCCAGAAGCACACGGAGTCGGTATATACAACATCGGGCTTAATCGCTTTAAACTTTTCTTCAAGAAACTTATCCATATTCAATGTGGTTCTGATATCCTGAATAGTCATCTCGGTAGTTGAGACGCTTTTCAATCCCGCTAATTCGTTCTCATTTAACTTGGGTAAAAACGAATCACATTCTATAAACTCTGAACCAGTATTATTAATTTTTTCCTCAAACTCTTTAAACGAGAAAAAGTACACCTTATTTCCTCGATCAACCAGCTTTGCCGCTACGGGAAGCATAGGGTTGGTATGTCCGTGAGCGGGAATACTGAATAAAAATATTTTCTTCATTTTTAGTCCTTTCCATCAAAAACCGAATCAAAAATATGCGAGAAAGCTCCCTTATTCGGAATAGCTATACCGTTTTTTTCGTCGCCTAAAAGCAGGAGCGTATCCCCCGGTTTAATACTGAATATCTCGCGTGCCTGTTTAGGAATAACAATTTGTCCTTTTTCTCCTACTGTAGCCGTCCACGCGTATTTCCCTTTCGGCGTTGCCATAATCCTCACCTCTAAAGTATGATTTGTTATACAAATCATACCATATAATTGTAATTTAGTCAATAAGAAATAAGGAACAGACAATGTTTACTGTCTGTTCCTTTAATATAAAATATCAAATTACTTAATTGTTAAATTGTTTCAAGCTTAACCTCATCATTATCAACAAACACATTAACCGCGGCAAGCTCGCCGTCTCTGTGCGCGATAATCTCGTTTGTAATCTTATCCTCAATATTCTTGCGGATAAAGTTTCTAAGGTCACGCGCTCCGCTTGTACCGCTTGCCGCTTTTTCGGCGACAAACTCGCAGACATTCTCGTTATAGCTGAGCTTGATTCCCTTTTCGGCGAGAGGTTCTTTGTACTCGTCGAGCATTAAAGCGGCTATCGCCTTGTAATCATCGTGGTTAAGACTTCTGAACACAAGCACCTCGTCCACACGGGCGATAAACTCGGGACGCAGGAACTCTTTCAGTCCTTTCATCGCTCTTTCTTTTACAACATCGTCCTCCTGCTTACCGAATCCGAGCGCGTTTTCACGCTTTTCGGAACCGGCGTTTGAGGTCATTACAATTACCGTATTTTCAAAGTTTATCGTTCTTCCCTGGGCGTCGGTAACTCTTCCCTCGTCGAGTATCTGGAGCAGAATATTCAGCACATCGGGATGAGCCTTTTCAACCTCGTCGAATAGGAGTACCGAATACGGACGGCGGCGGACTTTTTCCGTCACCTGGCCCGCTTCGTCATAGCCGACGTATCCCGGAGGCGAACCGATGATTTTAGACACCGAATGCTTCTCCATAAACTCGGACATATCGAGGCGTATTAAAGTTTCGGGAGTATCGAAAAGCTGCTGCGAAAGGACTTTTACAAGCTCGGTTTTTCCGACGCCTGTGGGGCCTACGAATATAAATGAGGCGGGACGTCTTCGGGGAGAAATCTGCACTCTGCTTCTTCTTATCGCCGCCGCCAAAGCTTCAACAGCTTCGTCCTGGCCGATAATCTTCTTTTTAAGTTCACTCTCTAAATCAGCAAGCTTGCTGAGCTCGTTTTCGCGAATACGGCTCGAGGGAATTCCCGTCCAGAGTTCGATAACTTTCGCTATATCCTCCTCGGTTACAGGAGCGTTAACCTTATCCATATCAATCTCGGAGATCTCTGTATCGGTTCGGGCGATTTTAGAACGGACGTCGGCTAATTTTTCGTAATTAACTTCTTCCTCGGCTTCAATCTCCTCCATCTCGGCGCTTAAACGCTTTTTGCTCATCATAAGGCGGTCGTACTTTTCCATTTCCTTATTTCGAAGCGCGGCGCAGGCGCAGCTCTCATCAAGCAGGTCAATTGCCTTATCGGGCAGAAATCTGTCGTTAATATATCTTTCGGACAGTATTACTGTCTTTCTTACTATATCTTCATCCACTTTTACTCTGTGGTGGCTCTCGTAGTAGCCTTTTACGCCGTTAATTACTTCAATTGTTTCGGCGATAGACGGCTCCCCTACCTTAACGGGCTGGAAACGTCTTTCGAGGGCGCTGTCCTTTTCGATATGCTTTCTGTACTCGTTAAAGGTTGTCGCGCCGATAACCTGCACCTCGCCCCTTGACAGCGCGGGTTTAAGAATATTAGCGGCGTTCATAGTACCTTCGCTGCTGTCGCCGGCTCCGACAAGATTATGTACCTCGTCAATAAACAAAATAATATTTCCGGCTTCCTTAATCTCCTGGGTAAGACCTTTTATACGGCTTTCGAACTGGCCTCTGAACTGAGTTCCCGCTACAAGAGACGTAAGGTCTAAAAGATAGATTTCCTTTTCAACAAGGCGTAAAGGAACTTTTCCCGAAGCAATTCTCAGCGCGAGACCTTCGGCAATAGCGGTTTTACCTACGCCGGGCTCGCCGATTAAGCAGGGATTGTTTTTTGTACGGCGGGATAAAATCTGGATAACCCTTTCGATTTCCTTATCCCGTCCGACAATATTATCAATTCTTCCTTCCTTAGCCTTTTCGGTAAGGTTCTCGCAGTAGAGATTCAAGTGCTTTCTCTTTTTATCGTGTTTACGGCTTTTTCTTCTGTCTCTGCGTTCTTTGCCTTCACCGGAATTTTGCTTCTGTGTATCGGCGTTTCCGAAAAGATTATTAAAGAACGGGAAGGTGGGAGTTCCTCCGGGTGTAAAATCGCCGTTATCCTCGCTCTGCTCCTGGAACTGTTCCATCTGCTCGGCAAGGTTTTCAACGTTCATACTTTCCATAAGGTCTTTCATACCGTCGTCGCTCATAAGCGAATCCATCTGGTCCTGGACGGTTTCGAGATCCTCGTCGGAAAGTCCCATCTTACTTATTAAATCCTCAACGGGTTTTATTCCCATTTCCTTAGCGCAGGAAAGACAATATCCTTTTGTCGGAGCGTCACCCGCGTTATTGGAAACAAATACAACTGCGGGACGTTTTCCGCATTTACTACAAGTCATAAATTACTCCTTTTTCTCTTTATCTGATTCTTTTAACAATGAAATATATACAAGAAAATACTTTATTAAAGCGAAAACCATAACAGCCGTGGTTACGGATAAAAGCGTAACCGAAAGTATATCGTTTTCATAATTAAACGCCGCTTTTAAAAACACAATAAGACATACCGAAACATAAAACAACAATGTGCCTAACTTTCCGTACCATTTAGCCGCGGGAGGCGCTATTCCCGTTTTTACGAGTCTTGAACCGCCGATTAACATTATTACATCTTTTAAAATAAGTACAATCATAACGGGAAGTACAATAGGCGAAAAAATCGTAATACAAACCATTATCGCGATTAACGTCAGTTTATCCGCTATCGGGTCAAGCATTTTTCCGAGTTCGGTTACCTGATTAAACCTTCTCGCTATAAATCCGTCGCAGGCGTCGGATAATCCCGAGAGAATAAGCATTACCGCCGCCGCAACATAATTCTTTTGGAGAAAAAAGTAAACAAACGGCGCTATTAGAACTATACGGAAAAATGACAAAATATTTGGAATTGTAAGCCAATCCTGCGGTTTTACGTCCTTAAACATACCTTACCTCATCTTATCACTCAATTACCGACTGCGCTTCGGAAGCTTTTGAATCAATAACTCCGGAAACAGTCTGTACTAAATTATTACCAATACCTAAAAATCCGGTTATATTCCCGAGAGTCTCGGAATTATATATCGCCGAGAAAATCACCGATTGCGAAATCAACTCCGCCGAAATAAACGGCTCCTGAGAGAAGAAGAACATTACCTTTAATACCATAATTCCGACCACACAGATTAGTGCCGCTTCCGCAAGTCCGAGAGCTCCGCCTAAAATACGGTTTAATGTTCCAACAATCGGAATATGGAAAATTCTTTCAAGCTTTTTTGCTACCATCTTAAAAACAAACATAAAAACAATAAACAGAGCGATAACAAAAATAACGCTTAAAACGGAAGTAATTACGGGCTTTAAGGCGAAGTCAACCGACTGTGTCACATTCGCGCCCGCGCCGGTGATTGATGAGTTCGCGGACTTCGACAAAGAGTCGAGCGTAATTCCGAATGTATCAAAAATTCCGACCACAAAAGCGGGAAGTCCGTCAATCGCTTCCTGAATTATTGTAGATGCAGAAGCAGTGGAATCCGCCATGGAATCGGTTATTCTGCTCGTTATCACCGGGGAAATTACCGAAGTATAAATAATATTAGAAAGCAATCCCGCTCCTAAATAAGAGCAAATGGAGGACGCCGCTACACACAAGACATTAAGCAATGTTTTCGCGATTCCTCTTACCGCTCCCAAAACGACAAGCAGTAAAGCAATAGCTAAAATAATTAAATCAAGTACCATTTCTACCTCTTAATTAAACTGAACTATTCTTCTTATTTCATTTATTCCGAGTACATAAACCTCGTCGGTATTACTCATACTTATAGCTTTTGAGCCGTTGCCCGCGTTAGCTTTTCCGATTTGTCTTCCGTCCGTATCGTAAAGGAAGCAGGTATCCGAATCAAGCGCCGCTACACGGTTTTTATACAGAGTCAATGACTCAATAGCCAAGTTAGTATCGTTTACGTTAACAACGTCGCCCGCGCTGTTTACATATTCTATAGAACAGGTTCTTCCGTCACCGCTTCGCGAAAGCGACAGCACAAAGGAATTTGTGTCTGTATTAATATCAAAAGCGGTAAGCTGCATATTGCTGTAATCGACCTGTTTTAAGGCGCCCGCTCCTACGTCGAGAGTATAAGCGGATCTTGAGCCTATCATACACACGCTGTTGGAGTTGAAATACTCAACGCTGTAGATTGTATTATCATCTAAATTATAGGTGGCTATCGGTTTTTCCTGTGAAAAATCGAGCACATAAGCTATTCCGAGCAAACTTCCGTTATCGCCTGTTACTCCGCAGGCTACGCATCCTGTGCCGTTGGGATTAAGCGCTACGGAATTTATGTAGTAGTCGGAAAACGAATAGGAATAAATTTTATCCTTATTATTATTGTAAACAAATATCTTTGAGAGATAGCCGTCGGTCTGGGTAACAACGCAATAATAACCCTTATCGTTAATATCGCCCGCCATAACATAATAATCGGTATTATTCGGCTTTTCTAATTTTTCTTTGGTTCCGAAAACATAACCGTTCGCGCCGACATTATAAATAAGCACATTATTTCCGGCGTTACACATTATCGGGTTTGAGAAGCCGTGCTGATTATAGCCTATCTCGTTTCCTGTAGAGCTGAGAGAAACAAACGAAGTATCGGAAACATACATTACGTCTCCGTCGCTTTTAAAATTCCCTTTGCTTACGTTTGAACCGATAAGCTTTACGGGATAGCCTTCATCGCTCGAGCCGAGCACATCGTAATTAAACCAATGAATAAACTTTTCCGCCGAAAAATTATCACGGTTGGCTATAGCAAAAACAACAAGACCAAGCACCAAAACAACCGCTACCACGATAAGAATACGTTTTACGGCATCTTTAGATATTTCCGGCTGTTTTTCGTTATACTCCTCAAGAGGAACATCCTCGTAGCTTATAACGCTTCGCTTATTCTTTTTTCTTTTCTCAACATTCCGGGCGCTGTAACGTCCTCCAAAAACTTTTTTCATAACTTCTCCGTCAGTAAATAACTTTATTAAGATACAAACCGCATCCGGGAGCTGTTGTGCCCGCGTATTCACGGTTTTTCTTCTCTATTATCTCTGAAATTGCATCGGGCTTTATTTTACCCTGGGCGATTTCAAGCAAAGTTCCTACCATTATCCTAACCATATTATATAGAAATCCGTTCGCCTCAACGGTCATCGTTACCATTTCTCCGTCGCGCTCAACTTTAAAAAGTTTTACTTCGCGCGTAAAATCGCCTTTTTCACGTTTATCAAGAGTACAGAACGAGGTGAAATCGTGTTTTCCGACAAACGCCTGAGCACTTTCGTTAAGGAGCTTTTCATCAAGCGGATAGCGGTAAAAAAGCGCGTAACCGTTAAGAAACGGGTTTCGGGTATCGCTGTTCCAGATTTTATAAATATACTGCTTTGCTTTACAGTCGTACCTCGCGTGGAAATTCTCTTCCACTTCCTTGCAGCCGAGGCATACAACCTCGTCGGGAAGATAGGAGTTCAAAGCGCTTTTAAGCCTATGCGCGGGAATCGGATGGGCGATTTTTACGCTTAAACAGAACATATTAGCGTGGACTCCGCTGTCGGTACGGCTGCATCCTTTAAGGTCATAATATTCATCAACTATATTTAAAAGCGCGTTCTGGAAAACCTCCTGGACGGTAATTCCGTTTTTCTGAATCTGCCATCCGTGAAAGTTCTTTCCGTCGTAGGAAATTGTAACAAGTATATTTCTTAAATTATCGGCGCTATGAAGATGTCGCATAAAACAACTCCCGTCAATATCACTACTGCAAAAATAATACAGAACACATCCGACTTTTTAATATGCAGGGATTTCATCCTTGTTCTTCCGTCGCCTCCCTGATAGCAGCGGCATTCCATCGCCATCGCTAAATCGTAGGCTCGCCTGAACGCGGAAACAAAAAGCGGAATAAGAACAGGCGTCATAGCCTTTACTTTTTTTATAAGTCCTCCGCTTTCCATATCGGCTCCTCTCGCCTTCTGAGCCGACATAATTTTATCGGTTTCCTCAAGCAGAGTAGGTACAAATCTCAGCGCGATAGTCATCATCATAGCGATTTCGTGCACCTTGATATGGAAAACTTTTAAAGGCTTCATCAGCCTTTCAAGAGCGTCGGTAAGGTCGGTGGGCGAAGTTGTAAACGTAAGGCACGAACTGATTAAAATCAAAAGCACGATCCTGACGGATACGAATACAGCCCGGTAAATTCCCGACATTGTAATCTTTAAAATACCGAATTGCCAGATCGGCGTTCCTGTTCCGTAGAAAATATTAAGAATCGAAGTTATCAAAATAATTACTATAATAACTTTCAGGCTTTTAAAATACAGCTTAAGCGATACGTCGGACAGCAGTATTATAATCATTACAGCCGCCGCGATAACCGCTAACGAAACAAAATTAAAAGCGCAGAATATAAGCGTAATAAACGCGATTAAAAGAATTATTTTAACTCTTGGGTCAGCTTTGTGAACAATTCCGTTTCCGGGAACATACTGGCCGAGGGTAATATCTCTTATCATATCTTACCCTCCTTTTTAAGCAGGTTTACAACCTCTAAAAAGGCTTGCTCAACAGTAAGTATTCCGTCGGAAACCTCATATCCTTTTTCTTTAAGCGCCAGCATAATTTTAGTAATCTGCGGAACTTCAAGCCCCATTTTCTCAAGCCTTTCAGCTTCGCTGAAAACTTTTGCGGGAGTATCAAGCATTTCCAGTTTTCCGCTGTTTATAACCATAACCCTGTCGGCAATTTTTGCAATATCCTCCATACTGTGGGACACGATTATAATTGTATTTTTTCTTTCGCGGTGATACTGCATAATCTGGGACAAAAGCAGGTTTCGGCCCATAGGATCAAGCCCCGCGGTCGGCTCGTCAAGCACAAGCACATCGGGGTCCATAGCGATAACTCCCGCTATGGCGGCTCTGCGTTTTTCGCCTCCCGATAAATCGAACGGCGACTGGTTTAAAAGCTCGTCGGAAAGTCCGACAAATTTCGCGGCCTTTCTTACGGTTTCATCAATTTCTTTTTCGCCGAGGCCTTTATTCATAGGTCCGAACGAAATGTCTTTATAAACAGTTTCATCAAAAAGCTGGTATTCGGGGTACTGAAAAACCATACCAACCTTAAAACGTATTTTTCTTATTTCTTTTGGCTTTTCCCAGATATCCTCTCCGTTTAGAAAAACTTTTCCGCTTGTAGGTTTTATAAGTCCGTTAAGCATCTGTACAAATGTGCTTTTTCCCGAACCTGTATGACCTATAAGCCCGATTACCTCTCCCTCGTTAACGCTGAGGTTAAGGTCGATAACCGCTTTTTTCTCAAACGGAGTATTAATTCCGTAGGTATAGCACAAATCTTTTACTTCAATAACACTCAACTCAGCGCCCCCTCTAACATTTCGATACATTCTTCGGTATTAAGAGGCATTTTTGAGAATCTGAGTCCTGCGCCGATAAGTTTATAAGCGAGTTCGGTTGCCTGCGGAACGTCGAGGGAATGTTTTTTAAGAAGATTAACCTGCGAAAAAACTTCCTCGGGTTCGCCCTGGGTAAGAATACTTCCGTTTTCCATAATTATTACTCTGTCGGCAAGCACGGCCTCGTCCATATAATGAGTAATTAAAACGATTGTAATACCCTTTTCTTTAAGGGTTTTTATCGTTCTTAAAACTTCTTCTCTGCCGTTCGGATCAAGCATCGCGGTCGGCTCGTCAAAAACGATACAGTCGGGCTGCATAGCTAATATTCCCGCTATAGCGACGCGCTGTTTCTGGCCGCCCGAAAGTTTATGGGGCGCGAAAGTTCTGTACTCATACATATCTACCGTCTTAAGAGCGTTATCAACTCTTTTTCGGATTTCTTCGGGCTCAACTCCTAAATTTTCGGGACCGAAAGCAACGTCTTCCTCAATAATACTCGCTACAAGCTGGTTGTCGGGATTCTGCAAAACAAGACCGACTTCACGCCTTATCTCATACGTTACTTCCTCGTCGCTCGTATCCATTCCGTTAACATAGATAACGCCCTCTTTAGGCATAATAAGCGCGTTTAAGGTCTTAGCCATTGTAGATTTACCGCAGCCGTTGTGGCCTAAAAGCGCTACAAACTCGCCCTTATTCACTTTTAACGCAATTCCGTCAAGAACGTTTTTATCGCTGTCCTCGTAGGAATATTTTACACCTGAAGCTGATATAAAGCTCATTTATTTCTCCCAAATTACTGTTGAACCACAGGGAAGACACATCCCTGTTTCAGTTACTTTTAGTCCGATTTCATCGGAGCTTACCTTTCCGCCGAAGCGGTTTTTAAACTGTATATTTAAAAGATAATCCATTACAGCGGGCGAAAGTCCCGTTGTGTAGGAATTTAAAATCAAAAACGCAGGATCATCCGAAATGACCTGTATGCATAATTCTAATAAAGAATAAAGTTTTTCCTCAATCTTCCAGACTTCACCGCCCGGACCTCTGCCGTAGGAAGGCGGGTCCATAATAATGCCGTCGTACTTGCGGCCGCGGCGGACTTCACGCTGTACAAATTTTACGCAATCGTCAACAAGCCACCTTACGGGTTTATCGGCAATTTTAGAAATCTGCGCGTTTTCCTTAGCCCAGTTCACCATACCTTTACTCGCGTCAACGTGGCAGACTTTAGCGCCCGCGTCCATACAGGCTAATGTAGCGCAGCCGGTATAGCCGAAAAGGTTCAGCACATTAAGTTCGCGTTTTTCGGATTTAATTTTATCGTAAACGAAATCCCAGTTAACCGCCTGTTCGGGAAAAACTCCCGTATGTTTAAATCCCATCGGTTTTACGTTGAATTTAAGATTGCGGTATTTTATACTCCAGCTTTCGGGTACTTTCTTATACATTTCCCAGCTTCCGCCGCCTTTATTCGAACGGTGGTAACGCGCGTGGGCATTTCTCCAAAGCGGATTCTTTTTACTCGTACTCCAGATAATCTGCGGATCGGGACGAATAAGAATTTTATCTCCCCAGCGTTCAAGACGTTCGCCGTCGGAGCAGTCTATAAGTTCATAATCCTTCCAGTTTTCCGATACTCTCATTTTACCATTCTTTCTTTCAGCAAGCGCCGGTCAATTATTAAACAGCGTAGGCTGTGAATTATCAGCGCCCGGAAAATCCATTTTAAGATGTTCGCAGGCTTTCGCGGTAATGCATCTTCCTCTCGGAGTTCTGCTTAAAAAACCAATCTGCATAAGATACGGCTCGTAAACATCCTCGATTGTAACCGCTTCCTCGCCGATAGCGGCGGCAAGAGTTTCAAGTCCGACAGGACCGCCGTTATAGAATTTAACAATTGCCTCGAGCATTCTTCTGTCGTTATTATCAAGTCCGAGCTCATCAACCCCTAACTTTTCGAGCGCGATTTTAGCCGTTTCAAGCGTAATCACGCCGTCAGACATAACCTGCGCGAAATCACGCACACGTTTCAAAAACCTGTTCGCTATTCGGGGTGTGCCTCGTGAACGGGACGCAATCTCTACAGCGCCCTCGTGCTCGATTTCAATCGAAAGTATAGACGCGCTTCTCTCAACAATCTGAGCAAGTTCCTCGGTAGTGTAAAGCTCAAGTCTGAGAACTACTCCGAATCTGTCGCGCAACGGAGCGGTAAGCTGGCCCGCTCTTGTTGTAGCTCCGACGAGCGTAAACTTGGGAAGCGGAAGGTGGTAAGAAGTTGCCATCTGGCCTTTACCCGTAATAATATCAATCGCGAAATCTTCCATCGACGGATAAAGTATTTCCTCTACCGCTCGGCTAAGACGGTGAATTTCATCAATAAAAAGCACGTCGCCCTGATTAAGGTTCGTAAGAAGCGAAGCCAAATCGCCGGGTTTTTCAATCGCCGGGCCCGAAGTTATCCGAACGGAAACGCCGAGCTCGTTCGCGATTATTCCCGAAAGAGTTGTTTTTCCGAGTCCGGGAGGTCCGTACAAAAGCACGTGGTCGAGCGACTCGCCTCTCTGTTTTGCGGCGTCAATAAAAATCCTCAGATTTTCTTTTACGTTTTCCTGACCGATATAATCGTCAAGCGTTTTCGGTCTGAGCGGATTTTCGTTTTCTCCGCTGTCTTCGGGAATTTCCGTTGTATCAACTATTCTGTTTTCAAAATCAAGTTCGTCCGAAAATTCAATCATTTTTATTCTCCTCGTCAAACCATGTATTCCCTGTTTATAATTTCATATCCCCCGCACGTTTAATATCCTGTGAAGTTTTGGATAAAGAGGATACGTTCATATTTTTATTTTACACGTCAAACCGTGTATTCCCTGTTTATAATTCCATATCCCCCGCACGTTTTACATCCTGTGAAGTTTTGGATAAAGAGGATACGTTCATATTTTTATTTTGCACATCAAACCGTGTATTCCCTGTTTTAAATATCAACTATTAACTATCTCTTTCCCATAAGCTTCAGCGTTTCGCCGATAAGCTTTTCAACGGGAAGGCTCTCGTCCAGCGTAGAAATAAACGGAGCCACATCCGACGAGCTGTATCCGAGAACGGTAAGCGCTTCAATCGCCTTGGGAACATTACCCGCGGTAACATTAACCGTATTCGCGGCAGCGGCGGTATCTTCCGAATCGCCGAAGTTAAATTTATCTTTAAGCTCTAAAATAATTCTCTGCGCTAATTTTTTACCCACGCCCTGAGCGGCAGTAATAGTCTTAACGTCGCCCGAAGCTACAGCTAAAGAAACCTGGCTCGGCGTAAGCGCGGAAAGAATCGCAAGTCCTACTTTCGGGCCGACTCCGCTTACTCCGATAAGAGTTTTATAAGCGGAAAGCTCTTCTTTAGTATAAAAGCCGAAAAGCTCCATAGCGTCCTCGCGGACATTAAGATATGTAAAAAGCTGCGCCTGAGCGCCTATTGAAAGATTTCGTTGGGTATTAGAGGTAGTCTGGCATTTATAGCCGACTCCGCCGCATTCAATTACGGCAATTCCGTTTTCAAGGTGTATAACCTCGCCTCTGACGCTGTAATACACTATAAATTCCCCTCTCTGTACAGCTTCTGTCTGAGCTCGCTGCCCGTCGCCTGAATATGCGTAAGCGCTATCGCCAAAGCGTCGGCGGTATCATCGGGCTTGGGAACTTCGGGAAGCTTTAAAAGTCTTCTTGTCATTTCCATAACCTGAGGTTTTTTAGCTTTTCCGTAACCCGTAACCGCGGTTTTAACCTGGAGCGGAGTATACTCGAATATAGGAAGTCCGTTTTGCTTTGCGCAAAGTAAAATAACTCCCCTTGCCTCGGCAACCATAATCGCGGTTTTCTGGTTGGTTGTAAAATAAAGCTTTTCTATCGACATAGCGTCAGGCTTAAAGGTCTTTATAACTTCCGACAAGTCGTCAAAAATCATCCTCAGCCTTTCGTTAAAATCCGTATCCGCTTCGGTTGTAATCGCTCCGTAGCGTATCGGACGAAAGGAATTATTCTTAAATTCGACCAGTCCCCAGCCTACAATAGCGTAGCCCGGGTCAATACCGAGTACGATCAAATTTAACCACTCCTTCCGCAATAAAGCCTATTAGCGCATTATTAGAAATTATTATACCACATCTTATAGAATTTAGCAATAAAAATCGTATATACTTTTATCTATATTTGTCCACAAAATTCTACTCAAAAACAAAAAGAATCAGGCGGCTGTAAAAACCGTCTGATTCCGTATAAAACTAAATTATTTATTTAATTTTTCTTTTCTTACAATCGCCTCGGAAAGCGCAAGGAAAATAAACAAAAGCGGAGTTACAATCGGATTCGCGATATTAACAACGCTCTGGAACAAATAGCATACCACAGGAGCGATAAACACAATCGCGAGCGGATTTTTTGAAGCAGTTTTTACCGCTCTTACTATAGCCGAAACAAACAGCGTAAGGTAAGCGCCGAGTCCCAAAATACCCGTAGTAATAAGATAGTTCAAAAATTCGTTATGAGCACAATTCGTGGACGAGTTGTTAAATTTATCGGAAAGCTCCGTAAAGTAGGGCGCGAACGCCTTATAGAAGGTATCGGGACCCCAGCCGATAAGCATATTTTTAACTCCGGAAGTTTTGAAAATCTCCCAGGATTTAATCCACATAAATCCGCGGTGAGTTCCCCATTTTTCATTAAATCGGAAGAACGTCATAATTCCGCCGAGTTTGCTTTCCGTATCAAGGAAACTGTATTTTACAAATAACGAAACAATACCGGCAAACGCGACTACATATAAACCGATTAATACAGCGGGCACAGCTTTCGGAATCTTAAACTCGCTGTTTTTCTTTTCCAAAAACCAGAGTCCGAGGGCAATCGCGCCTGCGATCGCAATAGCGATAAGGCTCTTATAATCGTAAATAAAGATTGTCTGCATTGTGCCGAAACCTTTTTCCGCGCCTTTTACGGCAAGCGAGAATACTATTAAAACTTTAGCCCCAATCAGCATAGACACAATCGCCGTAAAGAACTTTCTGAGCATTGAAACATTACGGCTGTAATAAAGCAGAATAAGCGCGAGCGTCGGAACAAGTCCCAAAAATCCGCTTTCGCTGTCGGCGCAGAGCATAGAAGCAAAACCTATACCCGCGACCGCCAAATAAATATATCGGAAAACAGAATTTTTGCTGTTCATAAAAAGCATAACAAAAAGCGGGATAGTAAGACAGCAGAATGCCGACATTATATTTTTATTGCCGATAGTCGCTGTAAAATCATTAACCGTCGCAGCCGCGTAGCCTCTGTACATACCGAGAGGATCAATGTAGAAGAAGTTAAGAATACAAAGCAGATAAACCGCAAAGCTTCCGCCTGCCAAAAATACGAAAACGTACTCTTTAAACATGTACCATCTCGAAATAATAATATATACAAAGAAGAAAACAAGGAAAATCAAAAGTCCGTTATTTCTTCCGATTTCTCCCGTAAACGCGTCAAGCGGAGCAATTGAACAGATAGTGGAAATAACATAAACGACAATAAGCGCGCCGAACGCGTAGTCGGGAACGCTAAGCTGTTCATACCACTTTTTCTCACCCGGATTCTTTTTATTTCCTTCGGACAGAGACATCAGCAATACAATTGTCTCAACAACTATAAGCACACCCGAAAGCGCAAGAAATACATAATATTTATCGTGGCGTATTTTCGAGAACTGGCTTGTGAAAAACAACGGGAAAACCGTAAACATAAGTATAAGGTAGTAGTTAATTACTGCATTTTTAAAACTATACTTGTTTTTTTTGTCCTCTTTTGCTTTCGATTTCTTTTTATTTACTTTTAACTTATTTTTTTTCGACATCAAATCACCGAATTCATTGTAATACTTTTATCGGCTTATGTCAATTTAACTTTGTATTTTTCCTCTTTTAAGCGTTATTTCGCCTCCCGCGTAAAAGAGCTTCAGCTTATTATCTTTCAGTTTGTAATTAAAAACATAACTTTGCGTATCTTTTTCGTCAAAAACCGTAAGCCTGGTTTTATCAAAAAAAGCTTTACCCTTTATTTCCGAAACGGTTTTATTTTTCGAATTCAGAATTATAAATTCAGCGTCATCCTCATTAAAACTAAACTCAACCGCTCCCCCGCCTTTAAGTTCAGCCCTCCAGGAGGAGAGCCTTATTTCGTCGGCGGAGTTTTTTATTACCTGAGTACAGGATGTCATAAAGAAAATAAGCGCCGAAACAAGTAAAAACCTAACAATTCTCATACAAAATGCTATGCAAAAGTTAAAGCTTTTATAACTGATTTACAGTTTTGTTATAATTCTTGAATAGCAATATAATTTTATGTATAATTACTATGGAAAAAGTAGAAAATATTCTAAGAACACTCCAAAGGAGCAACACTATATGCAAAAGATAGTGGAAAACAGAAAAAATATTTTTAACGAAAACGGCGAGCTGACTTTCGGCGGTTGGTCAAAGTCCTCACTTTTCGAATATAATAAAGAAGTCCACCCCGCGGAAAACAAAATTACGGAAAGCGACAGCTACTTTATCTCAAATTCCGAAATGGCTTTTTATTTAAGCGCGGAGATTACGGGCTCGGATATTAATTTAAAAGTCATTTTATGCGATTATAAAACGGGTGAGATTGTAAGAGATACAGTTTCAAAGCGAATGCTGCTTGACCCCGTGAAACTTCCGGTAGAAGATACCGTAGGCGAGCTGAATTACAAGGATAAAAGAGTCGCCCTCACAATTACAAACACCGTTGACGGAAAATACTTAAAATGTGATTTTATAGATTTCGCGAATATTAAAAATCTTTTTGTAAAACTCTTTCTAAAAAATACCGACGGAGATAATATGAATATGGTTTCTCCGTTCGAAAAAAACAAGACCTGCTTTTACTTTAAAAGATTTGCCGAAAATTATTTAGCCACGGGCGTTGTAAGATTCGGCGGTATCGACTACGATATAAACGAAGAAAACAGCCTTGTGTATTTCGCGAAATGCAGATATCTTTTATCCCGCCACAGAAAGTTCCAGATGCTTTCGGGAAGCGCCGATATCGGCGGTCATAAGCTGACTATAAACTTAGCTTCAAAAGTCGGAACAAACCGAAGCGGAAGCGAGAACTGTTATTTTGTTGACGATAAGCTTGTAAAAATCGGACGTACAAAGGTTGTCGGGGACGACAAGTCAGTTACCGGAAAATGGAGTTTTGAAACTCCCGACGGAAGCCTTCAGCTTGAGTTTGAACCTATTGAAACCGAAAAAGGTTATTTAGCCTGCAAATGTGACAGAACTACATTTGTAGTCGGAAACCTCAACGGATATCTGGAAACCGATGATTTTCGGCTGAATCTTAAAGATAAGATTTTCCATATGATTTTTACGAATCTTTAATCTGAAATTTTCATTTTTCTTTTCTCCAATATAGTTAGGGTGCTGTCGCAACGCGTCAGCACCCTTTTCGTTATTCTTATAATATTATGAATTCTTTTCGTCTGTTTTTAAGTACCTCGCGAAGATTCCCATTACCGACATAAACGCCGAGAAAAGGTAGAGCAAAAGCGAAATCATTGAAGCAAAGCAGAGGTATTTAGCTCCGACGAGATAGATAATAGCGATTACTCCTAAGGATGAACAGATAATTCCGACAACGTTTTTAAGGTTATACTGTCTGTCGAAAAGCTGAAAAGCTAACGCGATTACGGGAATTACTAAAAATACAATATACCAAAGTCCGATAGTAGTTAATACCCCCTGGGCTTTCGGGTCAGCCGAGTTCGCTCCGATATTGGAAATCATATCGAGTACGGTAAAAGTGTTTTTCTTAAACTGCGGAAAAATCGCTCCTCCCCATACAAACGGCTGGCTTGTCAGAAAAATCTGAATCATAAAAACAATAATCTGAACCACTCTGATTCTTTTTGTGGCTTTATTCTCTACTTTTAACATTATTTTTCTCCTAAAGAATTATATTTAAATTTACAACTTATTATATCACAAAATCCTGTCTTGCACAATATTTAATATTATGATAAAATAATAACGAACTTTTTTAAAAAGGAATGGTAATATGAACTGGATTAATGAAGCGGTTATGTACAATATTTATCCGCTCGGATTCGCCGGAGCTCCTCGCGAAAACGACTTTAAGCTTGAATACAGGCTCGATAAAATATACGACTGGATAGAAAATTTTAAAAAACTGAAAATCAACACTTTGGTATTTAACCCTGTTTTCGAAAGCACAAAGCATGGTTACGATACAATTGACTATTACAAAATCGACAGCCGTTTAGGTGATAATAATTCTTTTAAAGAAATTTGTAAAACCTTGCGCGAAAACGGTATAAGAGTTATTTTAGACGGAGTTTTCAACCACGTCGGACGCGACTTCTTCGCGTTTAAAGACGTTCAGCAAAACCGCGAAAACTCTCAGTACTGCTCGTGGTTTATGAACCTTAATTTCGGAGGAAACAACCACTACAACGACGGTTTCTGCTACGAAGGCTGGGCCGGTCACATCGACCTCGTAAAACTGAACCTCGACAACACTCAGGTAGTCGACCATCTTATCGGCGCGGTAAAGTTCTGGATTGAGGAATTCGGAATCGACGGGCTCCGCCTCGATGCCGCGGACTGCATTAATATCGAGTTCTTTAAGAAACTGAGAAACACCTGCCTCGCTATGAAACCCGATTTCTGGCTATACGGCGAAATTATCGGCGGCGACTACAACCGCTGGGCTAATGAAAACGCGCTTCATTCCGTTACAAACTACGAATGCTACAAGGGAATTTACAGCTCGCACAACGACCACAACTATTTTGAAATCGCGCACTCATTAAACCGTCAGTTCGGCGACGGCGGAATCTACAGAAATATCTATACATTCAACTTTGTAGATAATCACGACGTTAACCGCGTAGCAAGTATGCTTAAAGAAAAAGAACACCTCAACAACGTCTACACAATACTCTACACAATGCCCGGTGTTCCCTGCCTTTACTACGGAAGCGAATGGGCAATCGAGGGCACAAGAACCAAGTACAGCGATTACGAGCTGAGACCTTGTCTTGATATTGACAGCATCCCGAACCCGAATATGGGATTGTACAATCATCTTTGCAAGCTCGGCGCGATAAGAAAAGCTCTTCCCGCGCTTCAGTACGGAAACTACAGAAATATAAACATTAAAAACGAACAGCTTGTTTATATGCGTCAATGCGACAGCCAAACGGTTTTCGTAGCCTTAAACCTCAGTCGTTCCGATTATAATATAGATATAAATACCGGTGAAAGCGGCACACTTACGGATGTTCTTACGGGCGAGAAATTCGATACCGACGGAAACGTATGCGTTAAGCTTGAGCCCTGCTCGTCAAGAATTCTTGTGCTTAACGGCGGAGATATAAAAATTGATTTTAAAAACGAAAGCGAAGATATAATTCCTTTAGAGAATAATATTAACGAAATAGAAAGCCTCGAGCCTATTAGTGCCGAAGTCGGAAAATACCGCCATTTCAAGGGAAATGAGTACGAGGTAATCGGAATCGCTAAAGACAGCGAAACCCTCGAGGATATGGTAGTTTACAGAGCGCTGTACGGCAGCGGTGAGCTTTGGGTAAGAAGCAAAAAGAATTTTGAGGAAATAATCGAACGCGACGGAAAACAGATAAGAAGATTTGAAAAGGAATAATAAAATATTCTGCACATACTGAAAGCAGATATGATAAAGAATTAGATGATTATTTTAAAAAACATTCTAAATGTAAAATCTGTATTGTACGGATGAAAGGGTAATTATGAAAAAAAGCTTAAAAAGAATTATTATTATTCTGTCGTCAGTTTTACTTGTTATTCTTATACTTTATATTTCATTTTGTTTTTATATAAAATCTTTAATTCTCAATAATTTTTATTCAGACGGTGCTAATATTTCTAATAATATTACTAATGAAGTTGCAAAAGAAATTAATCCCA
The DNA here is from genome assembly GCA_902793125.1 of uncultured Ruminococcus sp. Lineage (GTDB taxonomy): Bacteria > Bacillota > Clostridia > Oscillospirales > Acutalibacteraceae > Ruminococcoides. The sequence continues at coordinate 42,872 of CADBCC010000013.1, read as the reverse complement.
GAAATAATTACAGAGATGAAGTTGAAAATATTCCCAATAAACATCTTAAAGAAAACTATAATATTTTATTTATTCCGATAGTCGACTTTTTTAATAGAAAGATTTTTTATACATACTCTTGTACCGCTTATAATGAAGATGAATTAATATTTGGTAGCGCTCAAATTCCTGTTACTCTTACATTTCAATTTAATGGATTTGATTTTAAAATAATTGATTGTTATGAACCACCATAATACATAGGATGTAAAAAAACACATTTGGAACATTTATAAGTTTAAAAGGTTAGAAAACAAATGGAGTAATAGTAGCTAATAAAAATTTTTTAAAAAAGCGGGCTGCCATTTAAGGCAGCCCGTTTTAATTTACATTGATTTAATTAATTTTCCGAATACAAACTTCGCGAAAGACTTACGGCACTTAGTCATATCGTTTACCTGGATACATGAACCCGCTACGGGATCATTGTAATAAGACCAGAGTCCATCCTGCGGAACAGTGTACTGTTTTACGCCGTATTTAAGATAAGTAAGAGAATGAGAAACAAGTCCCGTAATCTCGTCCTTTTTAAGGTTTGTAGTTACAAGCGGTCCGACCTCGGAAACAATCTGGATAATCTGGGTAATTGAAGCGCCTTTCATATCGTTAAAGACTTTTTCAAGAAGTTTTCTCTGGCGGCTTGTTCTGTCCCAGTCGTCGCCCGACTGAACGCCCTCGTAACCTCTGTCACGCGCGTACCAGAGCGCCTGCTGGCCGTTAAGCTTGATTTTTCCGTCTTTTTCTTCAAGAAGATGGCGCTCGGAAGTCTGGTGGTTAAGATACATCTGCCAGTTAATATAAGCGACTTCATCTTTATCGAGATTCATAGTAATTCCGCCGAGTGTATCAATAATCTTTTTAAAACTCTTAAAATCAACTACCGCGTAACGGTCAACTTTAATTCCGAAGTTAGCCTCGATGGTACGTATGGAAAGCGAAGGTCCGCCGAGCGAATAAGACGAGTTAATCTTTCCGTAGCCGTGGCCGGGAATATAAACGTAAGTATCACGCTGGAATGAAGTTAATTTTATTTTCTTCGAGTTGTTGTCGATCGACGCCATAATCATGGAGTCCGAACGTCCCGTCGAGCCTTTACCGTTATCCTCGCCGAAAAGCATTACGTTAAGAACCTTTGAGTTCGAAAGCAAGCTTGAATCGGTAACCGCGGTTTTAAACTCGTCCACGCCTTCGGAAGCCTTAATCGCTTCGGTTTCCTTAGGTTTGGAAGCCTGGGTAGCTTCGGGTTCAAAGTTCATTGAATCGAGAGCGTGGTAGTAATATATCATTCCGCCGCCCGTAACCATACAAAGTATAGCAAGGATAAGGGACAGCGCGCGTTTTACTCTGCCTTTTTTCTTATATATCTTGGTAACCTGGGTATTTGAGCTTATATCAACGTACTCAGAGTTGGAAACTCCTCTATTACCTGCCATAATAACATAGCTCCTTTATATTAACATTTCGACACAATTTTACATTTTGTGATATTATAGCACAGGAAAGGGCTTATTATTATTCTTTTATAGAATATAACCTTATTGTCATTTTTTCTCCGTTTTCTTTATATTTTATTCGCTTATATCGTCAAGAGTTAGTGAGAATGACGGAAGGAATTTTTCCATAAACTCGTCCGCTTCGGGCAAATTCATATTTTTTATAGCCTTTTTAGTAGAAATTTCGGCGCTTTTAAATTCATCGTTCCCCATTCTTATCTCTTCTATACATTTTACAAGCGCTGAAAGCTTATCGGCGGCTTTAACGTATTTATAAAGTTCTTTATCTTCATTATTCTTTAATAAAATTATATCCTCATACTCGGAACGAAGTTCCTCAGGAAGCATAGAAGTCAGCTTTTCCCCCGCTATGCGCTCAACTTCCTTGTATGAGCTTATGATTTCGGGATTATAATATTTTACGGGAGTCGGCATATCTCCTGTTATTATTTCCGTAGCGTCGTGATACATTCCTAAAAGCGCGGCGCGCTCAGCGTTTAAATTATCCTCTGTATTATTGTTATGAACAAGCACAAGAAGATGGGCGAACATCGCGGTCTGGAGGCTGTGTTCGCTTATATTTTCGGTCTTAGTATTATTCATAAGTCCCCATCTTGAGATATATTTCATACGCGAAAGCATCGCGAAAAAATGTGAGTTTTCCAAAATTAATCACCCTTATTTCTTACTATCTATTTAAATTTCGGCTTTAATGTGGTATACTTAAAAAGTTCAGATAACATTATACTATTTTTTTAGATTATTTGCAATCGGTAAACTAATGAAAAACAATAATTTTACACACACTTTAAAAAATAAATATAAAGAACATTACGGGCTTACGGCGTTTTTGCTGGGGCTTTTGATTTCAGCTTTGCTGTTTATTCCCGTAATAATCGAAAACAGCGGTGTGTTTTTGTATTACGGAGATTTTAACGTTCAGCAAATTCCGTTTTATCAGATGATTCACGACGCTTTTCAGTCGGGCAACACAAACTGGAGCAGTACAACCGACCTCGGAAGCGCGACTTTAGCCTCTTATTCTTTTTACCTTGTGACGAGTCCGTTTTTCCTGTTCACCCTACTGTTTCCGGGCGAAGCGGTACCGTTTTTAATGGGCCCGCTGTTTATGCTTAAATTCGCCTTATGCTCATTTACCGCTTATTTATATCTTAAAAGATACGTTAAAAATGAAGTTTTTGCGGTTGCGGGAGCGCTGCTTTACGCTTTTTCGGGATTTTCAATCTACAATATTTTCTTCTTCCATTTCCACGAAGCGATGATATTATTCCCGCTCATGCTTTACTGTGTGGATGAGTTTATGTACAACAACCGCAGAGGTGTTCTTGCCGCAGTTGTATTTATAAGCTGTACCGTAAACTACTACTTTTTCGCGGGTATGGCGGTATTTATAGCCATTTACTGGCTTATGCTCGTTTTTACAGGCATATACAAACTTACGCTTTCTAAACTTTTACTCTTTATTTTTGAGACCGTGCTCGGCGTTTTAGCTTCGGCGTTTATACTTTTTCCTACTATACTTTTTATAAACGGAAACCCGCGTCTTTCCGAGTTCCCCGACGGCTACAACGCGTTGACTTACGAGAAACCGCAGCGGTATTTCTACATTGTTCTGAGCTTCTTCTTCCCGCCCGAATTAGCCGCCGAGCCCAACTTCGCGCCGGGAGTTGACGCCGACTGGGCTTCTGTAAGCGGATGGCTTCCCCTTGCGGGAATGACCGGAGTAATAGGTTATCTCCAGCTAAAAAAACGTGACTGGCTGAAAAAGCTGATCCTGCTTCTTATTGTTATTTCTCTTATACCCGTGCTAAACTCGGCGTTCCAGCTTTTTAACGTAGATACATTCTACACAAGATGGTACTATATGCTAACGCTTATAATGTCTTTAGCTACAATAAAAGCGCTTGAGGATAAAGCTACAGACTGGAAAAGGGCTTTAATGTGGTCGGTAGGAATAACTGTCGGAATAGCTCTTCTTATCGGCTTAATGCCCGAATCCGTTTACGACGAAGACGGAAACTTTGAGTACACAAAAATCGGTCTTGCGGAGAATTTACCGCGATACTGGATTTACGTAGCTGTTGCGCTTTTATCTCTGCTTTTGTTCGGCATTATTGTACTGCGTTTTAAAAACTCCGCAAAAAAACTTTCTCTTTCAATAACCGCGGGAATAATTTTAATTACCCTTGTTTCGTCAACATACATTGTGCAGACAGGCGCGTTTATGGACGGAAGCGACGTTCCGTTTATACGCAAAAACCTCATCGGAGCCGCGGATTCGGTGAAGCTTAAAGATATTAAAAGCGCAAGATCGGACTTCTACAAAAGCATCGACAACTCCGCGATGTATTTAAACATTCCGTCAATCCAGGCATTTCACAGCGTTGTAACTCCTTCGATAATGGAGTTCTACAAAAGCCTCGGAGTTACAAGAGACGTATTCTCCGAACCCGAAACGGGACAATACGGTCTAAGAGGATTGCTCAGCTGTAAATATCTTTTCTGCTACAACCGCGAGAGTTTTAA
>CADBCC010000013.1:0-38763 GCA_902793125.1 uncultured Ruminococcus sp. | reverse complement strand
GCCCGGATGGAGCTACTTAAAAAAGACTAACGGCTATAAAGTATATAAAAACGATTACTATATTCCGATGGGCTTTATGTACGAAAGCTTTATAACAAAAAAGGAATTCAAAAGCGTTGAAAAAGATTACAAGAGTGAAGCCTACTTAAAAGCTATGGTATTAAGCGCTAAAGATATTGTAAAATATTCGCAGATAACGGGTTACGGCGAAAACGATATTAAAAATCTTTACGAAAAAAAGAAATTCAAAAGCAAAACCGACAGCTTCGAATTCGGCCGGGAAAAATATCTTGAGGACTGCAATAAACTTAAAAAGAATTCCTGCTCGGATTTCAGATACACAAACGAGGGCTTTAAAGCAAAAATATATAACAGAGGAAAAGACAACCTCTTATTCTTCAGCGTACCGTACGACGAGGGCTGGAGCGCTTACGTTAACGGTAAAAAATCAGAAATCGTTAAGGCAAATTACGGATTTATGGCGGTTTCGGTTAAGGGAAATAAACAAAGCAAGATTGTCTTTAAATACAATCCTCCCGGTTTCCTTACCGGAATTATAATTACAACAGTATGTGGTATAATATATCTTATGTATATTTCCGCTTTAATCATTATAGAGATTTTCAGGCGGAGAAAACAGCGTGCTGTCTGAAAAAATCTACAGTTGAAAGGCAATGAAAAATGGACTTCGGTAAAAAGATATTAGATTATAAAGAAGATATTTTAAATGATTTAAAAACTCTTTTAGAAATAAAATCGGTATCTTCCGAAGGAAGCGAAAACTGTAAAAAAGCTTTGGACTTCATCCTTAAAAGGGCCGAAGAATCGGGACTTACCGTAAAAAACATAAAAGATAAAGCGGGACATATCGAGCTCGGCAGCGGCGGGGAACTCCGCGGGGTTCTCACCCACCTTGACGTTGTGCCCGCGGGTAAAAACTGGAGCGTTGAGCCTTTTACACTTACTCGTAAAAACGGCAGGCTCTACGGCAGAGGCGTCGCAGACGACAAAGGCGCGTCAATAATCGACCTATACTGCCTTAAAGCCCTTAAAGATAATCACGTTAAAGGCAAAAACACCGTGCGGTGTATTTTCGGCACCGACGAGGAAATCGGTATGAGCGATATGGAAACCTATTTCTCCGAAGAGCCTCTTCCCGAAATGAGCTTTACCCCCGACAGCGACTACGGAATCTGCTTTGCCGAAAAGGGAATTTTGCAAATAAAAATTTCCGGCGGAAAGAATAATTCTATAAAGGAATTTTATGCGGGTTCGGCAGTTAACGCTGTTCCTGAAGAAGCGCGCGCTGTTTATTATTCTAATAACGAATTAAAGGAAAATTCTTTCTTAGGTAAAGCTGCCCACGCCTGTATGCCTGACAAGGGTAAAAATGCCGCGGCAGGACTTATTATGCTTTTAAAGAATAATGAAGTTGAGCTCAGCTCGCTTTTAACTTTTATAAACGATAAAATTTCGAATGAAACAAACGGCGAATCACTCGGTATAAAAATGAGCGACGAGCCGTCGGGAGAGCTTACCTGCAATCTCGGAAAAGTTCGTATTAACGAAGCCGAGTCGTACTTTACGCTTGATATACGCTATCCCGTAACCAAAGACGGAAACAAAATTTATAAACAAATTAAATTGCTCTGCGAAAGTTATAATCTTAAAACTGAAATTATTCACAATATCGAACCGCTCTATCTTCCGAAAGACAGCAAGATAGTTTCGACGCTTTCAAAAGCGTATGAAGATATAACAGGCGAAAAGCCCGAGCTTTACTCGACGGGCGGCGGAACTTACGCGCGTATGCTAAAAGGAAAAGGCGTTGCTTTCGGGCCCGCTTTTAAAGAAGATAACGTAAATATGCACAACGCGGACGAAAGTATTGATGAGGAAATGTTTTTTACTCACGCCAAGATTTGTTTACAGGCGATTTATAAACTATATACCGAATAATTGGTGATTTTATGAATGTAGAAAAAATAATAAAAGCCCAGTCACGAGAGGCTATGAACGGTAAATGGATTTCCCTTGTTGCAGGATTTCTTCTTTTATCGGCTATGATATGTCTTGTTGTCACGGGCGTTGATTTAGCCGTCAGCGTTTTCGGAATCCGAAATGAAAACGGAATGCTGAAGCCGAATACGGAAAACATTTTTACCGTAATCGTTTGCACGGGTGTACTCGTTTTTATGCTTCTTACTCCTGCTAAAAACGGTTTTCTTAAAATCTGTTACAATATAGCAAGCGGTAAAGAGGGCGAATTAAAAGATGTTTTTTATTTCTTTAAAAGAAATAAATTTCTTTCGGCGCTTCAGTTCAACCTCCTGCTCACCGTAAGATTTATCGTAAACATTTTAATCGGATTAATACCGTTTTTTATTCTTTGGGCGGTTACATATTTCTTTTCGGTTCAGCTTCTTACAACCGTAACCGCTAACGAAATTGCGTATTATATTCAGCTTGTGTTTTTTATTACAGGCATTGTATTCGGAATTATACGTTCCGCAAAACTTTATATCGCGGATTTCCTTTTTATTGAAAATGACGGAGAAACCGAAAACACAATTTCCGCGTCTAAAGCAATTCTTAAAAAACACGGAAAAGACGCATTCAGGCTTTTTATTTCATTTATTCCGTGGATAGCTCTTTGCTTCTTTGTACTTCCCGCTATCTATGTTATACCGTATATGAGCACCTCTTTTGCCACTTCTTCAAAATGGCTTATAAGACTTTATAAGGATGGTAAAATAGTATGATAGTTACTATAGGCGTAATTGCTTATAACGAGAAAAACTCGCTCGGCTCGCTTCTTAAAGACATCTGTGCCCAAAGCTACGACCATAAAAAAATAGAGGTTATCCTTGTAGACAGCAACTCAACCGATAACACAAAAAAAATTATGGAAACCTTTAAGAAAAACAACGACGTAGACTTTTACGGAGTAACCGTACTCTCTAACCCGAAGCGCACCCAGCCATGCGGATGGAATGTTGTGCTTAACAACTACCACGGCGACGCTGTAGTCAGGATTGACGCCCACGCCTCAATCCCGAGCGACTTTATAGAAAAAAATGTTGAAACCCTTTCTTCGGGCGAATATATCTGCGGAGGTTTCAGACCGAATATTATCGACAAACCCACCCCCTGGAAAGAAACTCTCCTGCTTGTTGAAACCTCGATGTTCGGAAGTTCAATCGCTCCATACAGACGCCAGCAGGGAAAAACCTACGTTAACTCGCTTTTCCACGGCGCATACAAGCGCGAGGTTTTTGACAAAATCGGATTTTTTAACGAAGACTTAACAAGAACCGAAGATAATGAAATACACTACAGAATGCAGAAAGCAGGCTTTAAGCTCTGCTTTAACCCCGAGATTATCTCATATCAGCATACACGAAACACCCTAAAAGGTATGATTAAACAAAAATACGGAAACGGAAAATGGATAGGACTCACTCTTTCCGTATCTCCGAAATGCCTTTCCTACTACCACTTCGTACCGTTTTTATTCGTAGTTTCTCTTATTGCCTGTACGGTAATCGCATGCTTAGGATATCCGCTTTTACTCGAGATTTTACTTCTTCTGTATTCGATGTTTGACTTCGTAAACACCGTAAGCTGTTTTACGATGAGAGATATTCATATCCACTACTTTTTACTTCCTTTCCTCTTCCCGCTTATGCATCTGTCGTACGGGTTCGGAACAATAATCGGAATTTTGAAAATACCATTCTGGAAAAAGAAACTAAAGAAAAAAGGTTAAAGCTATGGCTGAAACAATTAAACTCAGCGGTGAAGAGCTCCGCGCTCTGCAGCTTAAAGAACTTGATATTCTTAAACACTTCAGGGATTTTTGCGACAGCCGTTCCATTACCTATTACGTATGCGGCGGATGTCTTATAGGTTCGCTTCGCTACGGAAAATTCATTCCCTGGGACGATGACGCCGATGTTTTTATGCCGAGGGAAGATTACGAGCTGTTTATAAAAAAGTACCTTAGTGAAAGTAAGGACAAGCGATTTGTACTGCTTAACGAAACTGACGATACCTTTACCCGCAACTGTTTCGCGACTTTAGTCGATACAAGCGCGACGCTTATAAAAAACTATCAGAAAGATTTAGACATTCCCCACGGCGTAGCGTTCGATATTTTTCCGATCGATCCGAGACCGTCGGGCAGAATAAAAAAATACTTCCAGTTTTTCTGGTGTATAATCTACTCGCTTTTCAGAGCGCAGACTATCCCTGAAAAGCACGGCGGTATTATGACTTTAGGAAGCAAAATACTTTTAGGGATTTTCAGAAGTTATAAAACCCGTAAGAAAATATGGAAGTTTGCCGAAAGGCATATGACTAAATATAAAATCGAGGACTGCGATTACATATGCGAGCTTTGCGCCGGTCCGAGAATTATGAAAAACGAGTATCCGAAAGAGCTCTTTTACGATACGGTTGAGATTGAGTTCGAGGGAGAAAAATTTAAAGCTATGGCGGGATATGAAAAGTATCTTGAGTTAGCTTTCGGAAAAGATTATATGACTCCTCCGCCCAAAGAGGAACAGGTTATCTCCCACGATTTAGCCTACCTTGACTTAAATACACCGTGTAAAAAATAAGTTTTATTTCTAAAATAGAATAATAAAAACGTCGGACTTTTAGACCGGCGTTTTTTATTTTGCGACTGCAAAAACAGTAAGGGCGCATAATTATTTTTCGTTAAAAGAATAAAGGCCGAAGAATCTTAATTCTCCGACCTAAACTTAACTTTTAATTTTAATTTTCTCTACCGCTTTTCCGACAGCTAAAATCAGCAATACAGAAGGTATAAACTTAATTGCCTCGCTTATAACTCTCGTCCACAAATACACGTAGAACGAAGTTCCCGAGCCCATTCCGTAAATAAAGTAAAGCCAGTATCCCGACAGCAGTACTTCAACGAAAACGGCGTTTATACTCCAGGAGATAAGAACCGATTTAAGGGTAACATTATTCTTATAAAGAAATATGCCTAAAATCAGACCTGTGAGTATTCCGTTTAGTGTAAAGCCCGGGAAGTACGCTCCGCCGCTTGCGGGGTTAACAAAGAACGAGATAATATCCCCGAGTCCGCCGACTAAAGCCGCTCCGACAGGCCCGAACAAAGCTGCCGCGATTGCTATCGGCAGAAAGTTCACGCTTATTTTAACCATATTCCCGAACAGCGCCATTGTGGAGTTCGCGAAAATACCGACAATCACCCTTATCGCCAAAAGCATAGCTAAGGCTACGAGCGGCTGCACACTACTTAATTCTTTTGCGGAATTATAAAATTTATTTTTCATTTCTTCTCCTTGTATCGATGTTACAAAGGAAAAAGCGGACAGCACAGCCGCCCGCATTACTTCTGATGTAACAGTGGGATGCGGAACTTACACCGCAGTAAATACTTTCGTCTTTCCGACAACTCCCCGTTCGGAAAGCACTTTACGCGTAAATTCCTACTCTGTGAACTTAATTATAATAATACTATTCGATAATTTTGTCAATAATTTTTATGCTTATATTTTTCAGCCGTAGAAGAAACTTAAATTATTCCCGCGAAAATAAGAAGCACAACCAAAAGCGTAGCGACTATTAACGCCGAAACGGCAATCAGTATCACGGTATTGGTCTTTTTGTTGGAGTTTTCATATCCTTCTCTTTCGGGAACTAATTTTGACTTTCTTAAAGCTGTTACAACACCTTTGTAAAGCAAAAGCACAAGCGCGGTATTAAGCCCTGCTTTAAGCGCGTTAAAGGGAATCAAGAGCGGCAGGAACATTTGCAGCACAGCTTCTCTCGGAACGCCCATAAAAATCGGCGTCATAATATAATTCCATAAAAGCATTATAACTATCATAGAAACCGAACCCGCCAAAAGTCCGACAATCGCTTTCGACATCCTTTTATCGCGGTGGTAGATTACCGAGCTTACGCCGACAAACACAGCCGAGGACAAAAAGTTCATAAGCAGTCCGATTAAACCCGTTGTACTGATGGTTACCATTTCAACCAGGCACACAACAAGCGACATTATAATACCCGCTATCGGATTAAAGATAAACGCTCCGATTACAAGTATAACATCCTTCGGCTCATAGGTAAGAAATCCACCGATATTGGGGATTCTTATAAAGATATCGCACACTATTGCGATAGCCGTAAGCATAGCCAAAGCGCATAAGGTTTTTAATCTTTCGTTTGATTTTGTCATAATATGACCTCCTTTAAAATTAAGGAAGCGTCCCGGAATTATTCTTATAAAGAAAAATACCCCGTTGAAACACAACGGGGCTTAATTACAGAATAAAAATCTTCTTTCATCCGGACTGTACCGTCGGCGCCTGAATCTCACAGGCTCAGCGCAAAACGCGCTCGCGGGCTATACCGCCGGTGGGGAATTTCACCCCGCCCCGAAGACAACTTCTTATTATATTATAGTCTTTTAATCTATTTTGTCAATCTTTTTTCTTTTAAAAAGGTTTCTTATCCTGAAACGATAAATCTCACGGCGGTTGATATAGTTAAACTGTATTCCGTAAAGGAGAATATACATACAGAAATAAAACCATATCATTATAATAATTATAGTCGTAAGGCTTCCGTAGATTGAAAATCCGTTAAAAAATTTAACGTAAATCCGTATTCCGTACGTCAGCAGCATCCAGCAAAGGGATGTAAGCGCTACTCCCGGGAGCTGCAGCCTGAATTTCGCCCAGCGTTTGTCTTTAACCTTATTTCTTAATAAGAGCTTAATTGCAAGGCTGATTAAAATGATAATAAGAATAAATACTATAATGTATCTAAGCGAATACAAAAGCCCTACAACATAAGGCAAACCTTCTAAAAAAGGTTTTATCTGATCGTCGAAAAATCCTGTTACAACAAGCACTCCTACAAGAAGAAGCATTACAATAAACATAATAACAGTATATCCCATAGCGTAAATACGCTTTATTATCCAGGGTTTGTTATTTTTTATTTTGTAAATACGGCAAATACCATCCGTTATCGAATACAAGCCTTTTCCCGCCGACCATAAAGCCACAATAATTGTAGTAAACGCGACGCTTACGGAGTTGTCATACGCGGTTTCTATAAACGCCTTTAATCCTCCGCTGAAATCGTTGCTTACAACCTGCTTTAAATATGTATCGTACAATTCCCTCGGAATATTCAAAAACGATAAAACCGCAAAAGCGAACATAAGAAAAGGCACGAGCGAGAGTATCAGGAAGAAAGCAGACTGGGCGGCGATAGCGCCGATATTATCGTCTATATTTTTGTTAAGAAAATATTTAATTTTAGCGAGTAGTTTTGTCTTTTTATCCATACAACCTAACCCCTTCCGATCAGGCTTTTTTCACCTTATTAAGGAACGCTTTTACTCTTTCGTTACTCGGGTTATCAATAACATCCTCGGGCTTACCCTGTTCTACAATATAGCCCTCGTCCATAAAGATTACCCTGTCGGAAACATTACGCGCGAACTCGATTTCGTGAGTAACAATAACCATCGTCACTTTCATTTCCGCGAGAGATCTTAACACTCTCAGAATTTCGGAGGTAAGCTCGGGATCAAGCGCGGAAGTCGGCTCGTCGAAGAACAGCATTTTAGGGTTCATAGCGAGGGCTCTCGCTATTGCGACTCTCTGCTGCTGGCCTCCCGAAAGCATACACGGATAATAGTCAGCCTTATCCGCTATTCCCATCATCTCCAAAAGCGGAAGAACTCCTTTTTCAACTTCCTTTTTATCCTTTTTCTGAATATGAATAGGAGCGTCGGTTATATTTTTATATACGGTGTAGTGTGGAAAAAGGTTAAAATTCTGGAATACAAGGCCGAAGTAATTCTTAATCTTTTTAATCTCGGTTTTTGAAACATAAACTGATTTACCGTCTACATCCTCGCAAACAGTTTCTCCGCAGTACTTAAGCGTACCCCCGTCCATAGTCTCGAGCAAAGTCGCGCATCTTAAAAGCGTACTCTTTCCGCTTCCCGATGGACCTAAAACAGAAACTACTTCGCCTTCTTCAACGGAAATCGAAATATCCTTTAAGACTTCCAAATCGTCAAAAGTTTTTTTGATATTTTTTATCTCTAAAAGATTCATAAATACGCCCCCTTACTCCCTGTAATAATTCATTTTCTTTTCAATTTTTCCCATAACAAAAGCTACGACAAGATTGAAAATATAATAGAAGAAGCCCGCTACAAACAGAGGCATAATATTACTTTCGGACGCGGCAATCTGCTTAGCCATTGTAAACATCTCTACAAACGCGATAGCGAACGCCAAAGAAGTATCCTTAACGAGGGTAATAATCTCGTTGGTAACGGGAGGCAGAATATGGCGCACCATCTGCGGGAATACTATCTTTCTGAACGTCTGGCTTTTACTGTATCCGAGCACATCCGCCGCCTCGTACTGACCTTTCGGAACAGCCTCGATTCCGCTTCTGTATATCTCGGCGAAATAAGCGGCGTAGTTTATTGAAAATCCGATAATAGCCGCGTAGAAATTATAGTCGGTGCTGAGCGGAATTTTAAACACATAATACGGAGCGAAATATACAACTAAAAGCTGGAGCATAAGCGGAGTTCCGCGCATTACGGAAATATAAAACTTGGCAAGCATTTCGACAACCTTGAATCTTGAACGGCGGCAAAAGCACACCAAAAGCCCTAAAGGCATCGAGAAAATAAGTGTAAACATGAAAAGAGCGAGCGAAAGCCAGATTCCCGACGAAAGCTGTGAAACAGTACTGAAAAGCCAGCCTATTACTCCGCTTTCGGAATCAGGCGCGAATCCGCACGCGGTAAAAATTGAGGGTATTAAAAAAGCGGCAAAAACAAAAACCGCGATAATTGGTCTTTTCTTCATAAAAATCTTTCCTTTATATCGAGTTATCAGCGCTTAAGTATTTATTTAAAAAAGACGCCGGCTCAAACAATGCTTGAGCCGACATCAAACAAGTGCTAATAATTACTTTTTAAGACAAAGCGACTCAGCGAGATAATAATCTTTATATTTCTTTGCGATTTTCTCAACTGTTCCGTCCTTGTACATTTCGAGTAAAGTTTTTTCAACAGTATCCTTTAAGGCTGTGTTGCCCTTCTTAAAGCCGATAGCGTACTGCTCTTTAGAAATAATATCGGATAAAACTCTGTACTTATCGGGAGATTTCGCGAGGTTGTAATTAGCAACGCCGTTATCCATACATACAGCGTCAACAGCGCCGGACTCAAGATTCATTAAAGCGGTATTGTAATCTCCGATCTGCTTTAACTCTTTAAATGTAGCCGCTAACTTCTTATTCTCCTTAGTCGCGTCATCGCCGGCAAGAGCAGCTAAAGCGGAGGAGTCAGTCTGAACCGCTACAGTCTTACCTTTAAGATTATCCAAAGACTTAATGTCTGAATCCTTCTTTACAATGACAACCTGCTTGTTGTCAATATAAGGAACCGACCATGTGTAGTCTTTCTCACGTCCGTTGATTGTAAAGCCGTTCCAGATACAGTTGATTGTACCGGAATTAAGCTCCATATCTTTTGAATCCCAGTCGATGGGCTTCTTCTCAAGCTTCCAGCCTAAACGATTACAAACTTCTTCAGCAAGTTCGAGGTCAAAACCTGTGTATTCGCCTGTTTTCTTATCCTTGTAGCCGTAGGGAGGAAACTCAGCGTCAAAACCGACAGTAAATGTTTTTGAACCGTCGGAGCTTACTGTCGCGGAGGTTTTCTTATCATCGCTCTTGGAAGCGGAAGATGTGTCTTTAGAAGACGAACCGCAACCGGTTAAGGCTACCGCGGCTAATGTAACTACCGCAAGAATTAATGCTAATGTTCTTTTCATAATTTACACCTCATAATTTAATAAAATATCAGCTTTTTAAGTTTATCACAGCACTACGCTAAAGTCAAGTTTTTTTCATAATCGAGAGATATTTAAATTACTTAATTAAATATAATAATCGATTTATTTTCACGGCTAAAATCTAAAGCGTTTCGAGGGCTTTTCTCTGCGCCGCGGTAACGTCATTAATATTAAAATCGCAGTCGGCGTTAAAGTCACAGTTTTGGCTTAAAAATCCGCAGTCGATTTGCGCTAAATTCATCTGCATAGTTGTAATGTCGCGGATACTGAGCTTTCCGTCGTTATCAACATCTCCGTTAATTTTCGACGGAAACTTATCTTTTTCAACCACCTCATAGTTAAGGGCATTTTCCACGCAGTATTTCTCGGCGGGGCTATTTGCGATAACGTAAATTTTAACATTTTCACAGCCCGAAAAAATATCTTCGCCGAATTTTTCAACGCCTTCGGGAATATAAACCTCTCTTAAATTCCCGTTATCGGCGAAAGCGCGCGTTTTTATACTCGTTACATTTTCGGGAATAACAACGGATTTTACCGAGGTTTTTTCGAACGCCGACGGGTTTATATTTTTCAGCGTATCGGGAAGCGAAAGATACTCGAGCGATGAGCATTTATAAAAGGCGCTCTGATACAATGTACTAATTTTTGTGTTTCCGATTAAGGCGCATTTGAGCTTGGGGTTCTGCGCAAACGCAAAATCCCAGAGCGCGGAGGTATTTTTTGAAAAATAAACTACGCTAAGCCCCGGACAGCTTCGGAACGCCCATTTATTTACAACCGTCATTTTATCGTGCATATAAAGCGAAGTCAGCGCCGTATTATTGTAGAAGGCTTTTTGCGAAAACCGTTTTACCTCGCGGTCGTAGATTGATTCAGGAATATACACCTCTCCCTTGCTTCCGTTATAAGCCGACACCGCGAAAGAATTATCGTACTCGGACTCAAACTCGAAATCGGGATACAGTTCGGAAACTATAGAGGCGTTAGCCGAAAAAACCGAAAGAATTATTAATATTGAGATAAATAATATTTTTATTATACGCTTCAATAAATTCATCTCCTTTCATATTCCTGTTGCGTTTAATTAACCGACGGGCGGTTTTTGACTTTCATCAATTGTTAATACTTTTTTAGTTTACCACAATAAACTCCGCTTTTCAACAATAAGCTTGAATATAAACGCGATTTCTGTTAAAATATGTTCGGTGTTAAATATGTTACCGATAATTAATTTATTTTCAATTGAAATAAGCACATACGGAATCTGCACCTCTTTGGGGCTTATTCTTATGTTTTTTACCGCGTTTTTACTCGGCAGAAGATTCAAATTCCGTTTTGAGGACATACTTTTCGGCGAGTTGGTTTCGCTTTTAGGCGCGTTTTTGGGCGCTCATCTTCTCTACGGAATAACCAACGCCGACAAGATTTATATCTCACTTGAAAAGTTTTTCCGCCTGCATCAGGACATCGGAAAACTCTGGGAGATATTTTATCTCTACTTCGGCGGAATGGTATTTTACGGCGGGCTTTTGGGCGGACTTTTATTCGGCGTTATTTACTGCAAAATACGCAGACTTGACGTCGGAGATTTCAGCGACTGCTTTGCGGTAGCGATTCCGCTTTTCCACAGCTTCGGAAGACTCGGATGCTTTTTAAGCGGCTGCTGTTACGGAATCGAAAGTCCATTTGGATTTACCGCTCACAACGCGATTGTCGATACCTGTAACGGCGTTAACCGTTTTCCCGTTCAGCTTCTTGAGAGCGGAATTAACCTCGTTATTTTTGCGGTTCTGCTTTTATTATTCCATAAAAGAATTTTCAGCAAAAAACTGATTTACCTTTACTTAATTATTTACGGCACGGCGAGGTTCTTCCTCGAGTTTTTAAGAGATGACGCATACAGAGGAATATATTTCGGACTTTCAACAAGCCAGTGGATTTCAATTGTGCTCGTTGTTGTCGGGATTATAATTCTTATAAAGAAAAATAATAAAAACAGAAATAATATTGATAGCTGACAGGTTACAGCGGCGGCAGGGATATATTTTTAAAAAAATCACGCCGTAAACCAAGACACGAACCCATCCTCTCTATTCATACCGCAACATATATTTTGCGGTATGAGGGACAGCATATTAAAGAAAGGAACGTTCACGCTTTACGTGGACAATTAAAAAATGAAGAAATGTGATTATTGCGGAAAAGAGATTTCATATATGGAGCAGTACTGTGACGAAAGCTGCCACAGAAAAGCCCTTAAATACTATGAACTTCACGAAAAATTTTCGAAGCTGTTTTCGTTTATAAATATCGTCTGCATTTTCGGAATACCCGTAGGACTGTTTATACTTTCTTTCGCGCCAGACGTCGGATTTTCTATTCTTGCTTTTTCGGTTGCGATTGAGGGGCTTATAATTTTGCTTCTTCCCTTCCCCGTTGAAAATATGATAACTTCTATGAAAATCAAAAAAGCGATGAATGTAACTCGGATAATCGGCGTGGCGTTTATGGTTTTGGGAATTGTTTTAATCATAATTGACTTTTTGTATTTTTTAAAATAAAAATTTAAAAATTTTGAATAAAAAAGCCTCTTTCGGTTAACACTAAGGTTGCGAAGGAGGCTTAAATTATGATTGACAAAATTGCTTTGATTATATCAATTATAGGCGGTCTTAACTGGGGACTGGTGGGGATTTTCCAGTTTGACCTTGTAGCGTTTATCTGCGGAGGCCAGACAGGTATAATCAGCCGAATTATTTATATCCTCGTTGGACTTGCCGCGATTTGGTGTATCTCGCTTCTGTTCAGAGATAACGAGATTGTTGAGGATACATCGATTAATTCGCACGCATAAACGGGATTTTTTGATGCCGTTGCGCCTTTTATAAAGTTTAATTAAAGCTTTACAAACGGCGGATTTTTTAATAAACAGATGAAAATGGCTGGCGTTACGCCAACCATTTTCTTATTTTACTCTTTTTGATTTTTTACCTGACCATTTTGAGTTGGAAACTCCGATTTTGGACTTTGTATAAGCTCTTATTCTGAAATAATATTTGGTGTAACTGTAAAGTCCTTTTATCGTTTTGGAAGTCTTTTTACCTGCCTTTACCGTCTTTTTGCCGTAAAAATACTTATTCGTTGAATACTGAATTTCGTAGCCCGAAGCGCCCTTGGATTTCTTCCAAATTAACTTGACTTTGTTCTTTTTCGAAGTAATCTTTTTGAATTTGGTTTTCGGGGGGATTTTCGGATAAACCTTTACGGAATACGATAAGGTTTTTCCCGATTTAAGCTTCAGTTTTATTTTTGCTTTTCCTGATTTTTTAAATGTCAGCGCGCCGTCTTTTACGGTAACGACTGATCTTTTTGAGCTTGACCAGTTGTTTTCGCCGAGAGCTAAAACATATCCGAAAGCGTCAGTATTTAATTTTTTAATATTTTTTATTACGCTCAGTTGAGCTGTTTTGCCGGCGCGGAATTTAGAAGCGCCTTTTGTTTTTTTGAGTTTCGCCGAACCTAAAAGCAGGTTGTGGACTTCGATTGTCTGGATAACATTTTTCACCGATTTACCGACAGTAGAATCAAGATTTTTTTCCTGACTGAAACGTCCCGCCGTACTGTTTGAAAATCTTCCGTGGTCGGAGATAAAAGTTCCGAGACCTACATATGTGTTGTCGGGATTTATCATTGCGGTGTAGTGGCCTGTTACGCCGTTGGTGTCATTTACCCAGTCGTATTTTTCCGTATACCAAAGGTCGATTCCGTACAGCATATTATCCGAACTGCTCCATGCAAGCACTTCCTCGCAGCTGCAATCGACCGTCTTAGGAACAACGGAAAAGCAGTCTGTACCGTTGGGGCGTGTATGATCGGTATAAATTGTACTTTCAGCCGCCCGCAGTCTCGCCTGGTACTCAAGCTCCGACGACCATTTTATAGGAACGTAATCATTTGCATTAAGCTTGCGTTTTGGATTTCGGGGATCACGTATTTTTTTAGAACAAGCTTCTTTTCTTATTGTGTTGATTTTATCAATCGCCGCTTTAGCCTGGGTTACATAATTTCCGCGAAGTCCTACAAGCGAGCAATCGGAAGAAGCTTTACTGACATCGGCGGGAAGGATTTTTGACGCCGCGTGAATTTCGGGCGCGCCCGCGCACAGCGAAGTAAAAAGCATAACCATTACGCAAAGTATCGAGATTGTTTTAATTATCTTCGTCAATTAATCCAGCTCCTTTCTAAAAAGTGAGATGTTAGTTCTCAGTAATTATGTATTAAACACTTTTATCTTTTACCTTTTAACTATTACCTGAAAACGGTCGGCAAAAGCCGACCGTTTTTCTTACATATTATCAACAATTGCCTTTGTATCTCTCGCGATAACGAGCTCCTCGTTTGTAGCTACTAATTCAACACGGATTTTAGAGTTATCAGTTGAAAGTTTGCCCTCGTTGCCGTGGATACACTTTTCATTAGCTTCATAATCCATCTCAACGCCGAGGCACTTTAAGTAGTCGCAGACTCTCTGTCTCAAAACGGGCTGGTTCTCGCCGAGTCCGGCTGTAAATACGATACCGTCGCAACCGCCCAAAGCAACATAGTAAGAGCCTATGTACTTCGCAATCTGATAATAGAGCATTTCGTGGGTGAGCTTAGCTCTTTCGTTGCCGTCATTTTCAGCCGCGGTGATGTCGCGGTCGTCGCTTGAAACTCCGGAGATACCCAAGAGTCCCGACTTTTTGTTTAAAATAGTATCCATTTCCTGAGCGGAAAGGTTCTCTTTTTCCTGGATAAATGTTACAACGGACGGATCGAGCGAACCCGAACGTGTGCCCATCATAAATCCGTCGAGCGGAGTAAGTCCCATTGTTGTATCAATAACCTTACCGCCGTCAATCGCGGTAATGGAAGAACCGTTGCCGATGTGGCAGGTGATAAGTTTTAAGTCCTTAATATCCTTACCCATACGGTTCGCCATCTCTTTACTTACAAAGCGGTGGGATGTTCCGTGGAAGCCATAACGGCGAACGCCGTACTTCTCGTAGTACTCATAAGGAACAGCGTACATATACGCTTTCTCGGGCATTGTGCTGTGGAAAGCTGTATCAAATACTACAACCTGCGGAGTATCCGCTCCGAAAACTTCCTCGCTGCTCTCAATACCGAGCGCGTTAGCGGGGTTATGTAAGGGAGCTAAAGGTCCGAGTCCTTTAATATCCTCGATAACCTTATCATCAACTAAACAGGACTCGTGGAAAATGCTTCCGCCCTGTACAACTCTGTGGCCTACGGCTGAAACTTCGGACAAGTCCTTAATTACACCGACTTCGGGATCAAGAAGCATATCCTTAACCTGCAAAAAAGCTACTTTATGATCAGGCATCGCAACTTCTTTTTTAACCTCTTTTTCGGCGGTCTTATAACCGATTACGGAACCCGAGTCTCCGATACGTTCGCAGTTGCCTTTAGCGAGCACGCTTTCGTCGGTCATATCAATAAGCTGATACTTTAAAGATGAACTACCCGCGTTTATTACAAGAATTTTCATTTTTTATTCCCCTTTATATTGATTAGTTTTTAAAATCATACTATAATATAATAAACGATAATTTATTATTTTGCAAGTTTTTTTAAAAAATAATTCATAAGGTGAAAATATGCGCGTTAACGCTATTATCTGTGAGTACAATCCTTTTCACAACGGACACAGATTTCAGATTGAAAAAATTAAGGAAAAATCGAATAATCCGGTAGTTGCTATTATGAGCGGAAACTTTACTCAGCGCGGCGACGTCGCGATTGCCGATAAATTTTCACGTGCTGAAACCGCCGTAAACAACGGCGCGGATCTCGTTATTGAAATGCCTGCGGTTTTCGCCTGCTCGTCTGCTAAGAATTTTTCTAAAGCGGGAGTTGAAATCGCAAGCGCGCTGAATTGCACCGAATACCTGTGCTTTTCTGTTGAGGATGATGATTTTAATTCTCTTAAAGAAATTTCTAAAGCTTTTGAGAACGAGGCTTTTAACGCCGAGTTAAACCGGCTTATGAAAGACGGCAATTATTATCCGCAGGCAGTACAGCTTGCGCTTACAAATCTTTACTCGGACAGACTCGGCGAAATAATCAAAAAACCGAATAATATTTTAGCGGTAGAGTACATAAACGCTTTAAAGGATACGGATATTAAACCGCTTGTAATTAAGCGCGAGGGAGTCGAACACGACTCAGAAAAAACTATTAAGAATTTTTCATCCGCCTCAAATATCCGCGAAATGATACTCAGCGGCGCGGATTGCAAACCTTACATTCCCGAAAACTCCCCCGATTTTTTGAATCCTGCCGATATAAAAAAACTTGAGAAAGTTATAATTTACAAACTCAGGGCGATGAATAAAGAGGAATTAAAAAATCTTCCCGACGTAAGCGAAGGGCTTCACAACAGGATTTATAATTCATTCCGCAATTATAGTTCTTTAGAAGAAATATTGATGAACATCAAAACCAAACGCTACACGTTAGCGCGGATAAGACGTATTATAATCAGCGCGCTTTTAAACATCACAAAAGATGAACTGAAGCGGGAGGTTGCGTATTTAAGGGTACTCGCTTTTAACGATAAAGGCGCGGAAATTTTAAGCGAAATAAAAAAGAACGGAAAGCTTCCGCTTATTACAAACGTCGCCGACGGGTACAAAAAACTTAACGATACCGCGAAAAAGACGTTTGACATAGATTTGCTCGCGAGCGATATTTATTCGCTGGCGACTGATAGAATGAAAAAATGCGGTGAAGATTTTATAAGGCCAATAAAAGTAATAAAGGGGATAAAATGAAGAATTCAAAACAACCTATAAACAGACCGATAAAAAGAATGATGCTGATTATAAAGCGCACGGGAATGAGGAAAGTATTAATCGCTTATATTATTTCTCTCTGTCTGGGAGCGCTTCTCATCACAATATTCGAGCCGAATATAAAAGACTACGGCAACGCGCTGTGGTACTGCTTTGTAGCGTCGACAACAATCGGATTCGGCGATTACGCGGCTGTCGGCGTAATCGGAAGAATAGTAACCGTTTTGGTAACAATCGTGGGAATACTCGCCGTCGCGATTATCCCGGGTGTAATCGTAAGCTACTACACGGAATATCTGCGTATTAAAGAAAAAGAAACAATTTCAACTTTTCTCGAGGAACTCGAAAATCTCCCGAGCCTGTCCGAAGAACGTCTCAAAGCCATATCCGAAAAGGTTAAAAGTTTTAATAAGAAAAAATAATATTCGGTAAGCCGAATAAAATTACCGATAACTGTTAACTGAAAAAGCTCCCTTTCGGGAGCTTTTTATTATACCGGATAAACTTTATTTTCCTTATCGCCCAGTTCGGAGTTAATACCCGCCTTGGTTTCACGGCGTTTTTCGAAAAACTTTGTCGCTACTTCGGGGAACTGAGCGTAAGAGAGAACGTCCTCGTCCTGCTCGATATACTGCGGGATTTCCGCTCTGAGCTTATCGAGTTCGGGCTCAATCAAATCAGCCGGACGGCAGGTAATCGGTTCTTCATCGCCGATAATCTGCTTTCTGAACTCATCATCTATAGGCATCGGAGTTGTGCCGTATTTGCCCTCGATAATGCCCTTAAATTCTTTAGTTACCATCTTATAACGCTCGCCCGCGATTACGTTGAACACAGCCTGTGTTCCGACAATCTGGGAAGTCGGAGTAACAAGCGGAGGATAGCCCGCGTCCTTGCGGACTCTCGGCACTTCCGCTAAGCACTCGTCAAGCTGGTCTTCCTTACCTGCCTGTTTAAGCTGGGAGATAAGGTTCGAGAGCATTCCTCCCGGAACCTGATAGAGAAGCGCCTTTGTATCGGCAGTAAGTATCTTTGTATCTAAAAGTCCCGAGTCGATATACTTCTTACGTAAATCCATAAAGTAGGAACGGATTTCGGTAAATGCTTCTAAGTTTAAGCCTGTATCGTATTCGGTACCCTGTAAGGCGGCTACCATTGATTCAGTCGGAGAATGGGATGTACCCTGCGACATCGGCGAGATAGCGGTATCTATAATATCAGCTCCCGCTTCAACACCCTTTAACAGACACATTGAACCGAGCCCCGAGGTATAGTGCGTATGGAGCGCAATCGGTAAATCAACCTCGGACTTAATCGCCTTAACCAAATCATAGGTTTTATACGGTGTAAGAAGCGCCGCCATATCCTTAATACAGATTGAATCAGCGCCCGCGTCCGCGATACGCTTAGCGTAGTCGATATAATACTCCTCGGTAAATACGGGACCTGTGGTATAGCTTATAGCTACCTGAGCGTGAGCCCCCTCCTTCTTAGCGGCTTTAATAGCGCTCTGGAGGTTCTTAATATCGTTAAGCGCGTCAAAAATACGGATAATATCAATACCGTTGGCGCAGCTTTTCTGTACGAAATAATCTAAAACATCGTCCGCGTAATGGCGGTATCCGAGCATATTCTGTCCTCTGAAAAGCATTTGCAGCTTAGTATTGGGGCAGTTTTTTCTTATTGTGCGAAGTCTTTCCCACGGGTCCTCGTTTAAAAATCTCAGACAGCTGTCGAAAGTTGCTCCGCCCCAGCACTCCAAGGAATGATAGCCGATTTTATCGAGCAAAGGAAGTACGGGGAGCATTTCCTCGGTAGTCATTCGAGTTGCGATTAAGGACTGGTGAGCGTCTCGAAGCGCTGTTTCCGTAATTAAAATCTTTTTTGCCATTTTCTACCTCTTAGTTCATAGTAAGGAGAACCTTACCTGTATCCACGCTTTCGCCCGAGCTTACCTCAATAGAA
This sequence comes from uncultured Ruminococcus sp., assembly GCA_902793125.1. Taxonomy (GTDB): domain Bacteria; phylum Bacillota; class Clostridia; order Oscillospirales; family Acutalibacteraceae; genus Ruminococcoides. The sequence continues at coordinate 20,036 of CADBCC010000013.1, read as the reverse complement.
GCGATTGTACCGTCCTGAGCGGCTTTTACAGGAGTTTCCATTTTCATAGCTTCGATAAATACTAAATCCTGGCCTGATTTTACCGCGTCGCCCGCGCTTACTTCAACTCTTACAACTGTTCCGGGCATAGGAGCCGTAACCTTTACCGCGCCTGCGCTTCCGGATGAAGCCGGAGCTGGAGCGGGCTTTGCGGGAGCTGCCTTTGCGGGTGCGGAAGCTGCGGCGGGTGCCGCGTCTGCTCCTAATTCTTCTACCTGTACGTCGTACGATGTACCATTAACTGTAACTCTTAAATTCTTCATTTTTTTATTGTCCACATCAGTCCGTGCATTACCTATCTAAAATTCATATCCCCCTAACCTTAGTTTCTCTGTCAGGTTTTGGATACATTATATAGGTTCTGCGTTATAGTTTTATGTGTGGACGCTCCTTTCTTTATATTGATATTCTCCGTATCATTAAGTTTTTGATATGGAGTACAAGTTCATCTATGTAGTTTTAACTATTAACTAAATTGTACTGTGTTTCTTCGGGAGAGTTTCAACCCTCTTGGACATCCAAATATTTCTCGCGCTCTTTAAAGCTTCTCTGAGCTCTTCCTCAGCGAGAACATCGTCAACATAACCGTTTTCGGCGGCTTTCTCGGCGCTTAGATTTTCTTTAGCGTACTTATCAACAACTGCCGCCTGTTCCGCTACGGGTACATTTAATTCTTCAGGAGAATTAATAAGCACAACCGCTTCGGGATTAACCGGGCTTATAACCGCCTCGGGCAACGCGTAAACAAAGTCAGCGTTCGCGCCTGTACCCGCTAAAGCGATATAAGCCGCGCCGTAAGCGCTTCCTGTAATTACGGAAGCCATCGCCGTAGTTGCCTCGCCGTAAGCTGAGCTTACCTTTACAGCGGACTTAATATCCTCAAAGCCTTCGGTATTTACAAATGTCAGAACAGGAATTGAGAACGCGTCGCAGAAGCGAACGAATTTAGCAATTTTATTAGCGTCATCAGCGGACAGCTTGCCGCCAAGCGTATTTACAACTCCGACAGAAGTTCCGTCGAGACAAGCGAATACCGTACGCGCGTTGTCGCCGTATTCCATCGAAAGCTTATAAACCGAACCCTCGTCAACTATCCTTTTTATTAGAGCATCGCTTTCTCCGGGCTCCGCCCACTCGATAGCATAAGGATAGGCTCTGTTATTCTCGGGAAGATACATAAAAATCTCACGAGCCTTCTCTATAGCCTCTTTCTCATCTTCAGCAACGACATTTACTATACCGTTCTCAGCGTTATATTCTATATTAGAATTATCGCCCGTTGTATCAAGCGACAGTCTGCTGTCCTTAGTCGCTATTACAAAGTCAGCGGAAACAGCGTTAAGAGCGCCTGTACCGATACAATCGCCGAGCACTACGGAAACCTGAGGTACTACGCCCGAAAGCTTAGACGCGCTGTTAAGAACATCTCCGTATCCCGCTAAAAGCGCGTTTTCCTCGTTAAGGCGTCCGCCCTTGCTGTTATAAAAACCTACAACCGGCATACCTGTTTTTAAAGCTAAATCATAAACTTTTTTAATCTTAGCCGCCTGAGCCTTGCTCATAGCGCCGCCGCATAAATCGGCGTTCTGCGCGAAAGCGTAAACCTCGGTACACTCGTTTAATAGCCCGAATCCCGCTACAACTTCAGCGTAGGTATCCTCGCTTTTAGCAAGCGGAGCGATTTCGGTGAACTGTCCGTCCTCAAAAAACGCTTCAAGAATTTTGTAAGCTGAAGTCTGCGCTATTTCAGCCTTAGCCTGAGCAATATTCTCAATACTCATATCTATCTCTCCTTTTCAATTACCTTTTATTTTATTTAAACCCTGTACTTAGACGGGTTTGGATTAGCGGAAAGCTTTTTAACCTCATCAACGGTTAAATCCCTCCACATTCCTCTCTTTAATTTTCCGATTTTCACGGAGCCTATCGCAATTCTTTTAAGGCGTACAACTTCAATATCGAAAAGAGCGCACATCTTTCTAATCTCGCGGTTTCTGCCCTCGTGAAGCACCATTTCGACATTCGCCTTATCTTCTCCCCTGCTTATAACTCTTACCTCACAGGGAGCGGTTTTTCGACCGTCAATTACAACTCCGCCCATAATCTTTTTAGCGGCGTCGTCGGGCATATCGGGTTTTACCGTAACGTGATAAACCTTATTAATCTCCTTTTTCGGATGCATAACCACGTTAGCGAAATCTCCGTCATTTGTAAGCAGCAGCAGTCCCTCGCTGTCTTTGTCGAGCCTGCCGACGGGATAAACGCGCTCGGGAATATCCTTTATTAAATCAGCGACGCATTTTCTTCCCCGCTCATCGCTCATTGTCGTTACAAAGCCGCGCGGCTTATTTAGCATTATGTAGCGTTTACCGCCTTTTTTCTTAATTACGATTCGCTTACCGCGTACGTAGACCTTATCGGTATCGGGGTTAACTTTATCGCCGATTTTCGCGACTTTTCCGTTAACCTTTACCACGCCGCTTTCAATAAGCTCCTCGCTTTTACGGCGTGAGGCTACTCCGCACTCAGCCATAAATTTTTGTAATCTTTCGACTTTAGAACGCATTATTAAAAAATCCTTTTATATTTTCCCATATACTTTTATTTTCTTTTACAGAATTATTATCCTCCGCGACTATAAGTTTTGCCGAGGCGATTTTTTTACTGTTTAAAAAGTAATATATACTTCCCGCTTTTTCTCCCGATTTTTGCGGGGCGTATAAAAAATTATCTATGTAAAATTTACTTTTAATCTTGTTATAATCTTCTGCGCTTACGACGGTTTTAATCTCGTTTTCGGCGCATAAAGCGGTTTTGCTTTTTTCTCCGCCTACAGTATCGACGTCAAGGATAAAGTCAGCACCGCACAAAGTTTTCATACGGTAATTCTCAAAGCCGTAACTGTACAATAAATTATGGTCGTACCAGTCGCGCTTATCGTTCAGAGTAACGCACACAAAGGTTAATCCGTCCTTTTTCGCGGCTGTAACAAGACATCTTCCCGAGGCTTTTGTGAATCCCGTTTTTCCGCCTATACAATATCTGTTCAGCGACAACATACGGTTGTGGTTTGCGTAAGTTGTGATTTTATTATCGGGATTTATAAACCTTACCGTTTCGCTTTTTTTGCAGGTCAGTTTTTTAAAATCGGAATTCTTTAAAGCTTCGCTCATTAAAAGCGCCATATCGTAAGCGGTGGTATAGTGGTTTTCATCATCAAGTCCGCTCACAGTTACAAAATTTGTATTTTTCATTCCGATTTTTCGGGCGCGCGCGTTCATAAGCTCCGAAAACTTTTCTTCGCTTCCCGCGATTGAAAGAGCCGCCGCCTTAGCAGCGTCGTTTCCCGAACACATCATCATCCCTACAGCCAAATCACGCAGGGTTACAACTTCTCCCGCTTTCAGGTACATACTGCTGCCCTCACAAATCATATCTTCGGTAAAGCGCACCTTCCTGTTATTCTTCTGAGCAAACTCGAGGGTAATTAAAGCGGTCAGAATTTTTGTTGTACTCGCCGGTCGCATGCGTTTATTTTCGTTTTTAGAAAAATAAACCTTGCCGTTATCCACACAGTAAAGCACGGCGGACTGGGCAAAAACGCTAAGCGCTCCCGTGTTCAGCGGAAAACATCCGAGCAAAAATATAGCTAAAATTATCGCAACTGTCCTTTTCATAATATCACCGTTAGATGATATGAAAAAAAGAATGGATTAAGAAGTAAGAAACATTTTTTCATTTCTCTGCAATAAAATATTCCTTACCGCTTATCGCTTAAAAAATATCTTCGTCAGAATCGGCAGCTTCGTTATTTACGTCTACGGGCTCTTTTTTCTTTTTATCTTTCTTAAATAAAGAGCTTACTTTATCAACGAGCTCGGGCATCATACCGACAACTCTGTCGGCGGCGCCCTCGTATTTTTCAACGGGGATAAGTTTTACGTCGCCTCTGAAAACAGTAAGGAAAGCGATCGGCTGGATAGTAATACCCGCGCCGCTTCCTCCGCCGAAACAGTCCTTGCTTTCCTTTTTTGTCGGGAAATCCGAACCGCCGGAGGCGAATCCGTAACTAACTTTGGAAACAGGAATGATGATAGTACCGTCGGGCGAAGTAATCGGGTCGCCGATAATGGTATTAACATCCACCATCTCTTTAATTTTTTCCATCGTTGTGTCCATTAAGCCGTTAATTGGATGGTCCATAATTTATCTCCTTATCTCATTTTTTACCTTTTTTTATCTTTTTAGGTCTTGCTTTAAGATAGAGTCTCAAAATCTCAATCGCTCTTGAGAAAACTATTTTAAGCAGGGATAGAATTCTTATTTTTGCCGTAACGTCCGCTTTCGCGTCGCTTTTCGCGCCGTCGGTAAAATCGGGGGTTACGTTAACGTCGTAGATTTTTACTTTTACAATTTCGGTAATAAGTCTCAGCGCCGGAAAGAATACCGAACAGACTTCCCCGTAATGCACGGCGGTATCCTCAGCGGTTTCCCCCGCGATTTTAATCTCGACTTTCAGCTTTTCAACCGTGATTTTTTTAAACAAATCTTTTAAAACTCCCACGGCAAGCTTCGAGACGCGTTTTACGATATTCAAAATTCCCGAAACGCCCTTTTGCTTAAAATACGCTGAAAGTTTATTGGGCTTTTCCTTTTCGGGTTTTTTATCGGATTTTTTCTTTTTCTTCTTTTTTTTCTTTTTCTTTTCCTTTTTCGGTTTTTTCTCAGCCTTTTTCTTTTTCTCTTCGGGCGGTAGAATTTTAATCTTTATAAAAGCTACTTTAACGGTGAGAAAAAGTTCGTTGTCATAAATTACGTAAACATAAATATTAAAAAGCGTAAGTAAAAACAGAAAAAGCAGTATTCCTAAAATTATATAAAGCGCAAGCAATTTTACTCACCTTTTACAGCTTCCTCAATTACTTCTTCAACGGTCATCTGAACGTCTCCGCTTTCTTCTTCATCCTCGTTATCTTCGGGGAGCGGAGGAAGTTCTTCAATTGAACTTACATTAAAACATCTAAGAAAGTTCTCGGTAGTTCCGTAAATAAGCGGTCTTCCCGGGAGTTCAAGACGTCCTTTTTCCTCGATTAAATCTTTTGAAGTAAGCGAGCCGATTACACCCGAGCAGTCAACTCCTCGAATCTGCTCAACAAATGACTTTGTTACGGGCTGGTTATAAGCGATTACCGCCAAAACCTCAAGCGCCGCCTGGGACAGCGGAGTATTTCTTCTTAAATCCATAACGGTTCTTATTTCGGGGGCAAACTTCTTTACGCTCACCATCTGGTAGCTGTCTTTCAGCTTAATTATAGTAATTCCCCTGTCGGAGTTTTCGTATTCATTTTTCAGTTCATCTAAATGTTCTCTTGCTTCGGACTCGGTAATTTTCAGCGCGATAGCAATTCTCGCGGGTTCAACCGAAGAACCGTTGGCGAAAAGTATCGCCTCAATAGCTCCGTTTATATTTTCAGTTTCCATTTTTATTTATCCTCATCGTCAGGAAGCCCCGACAGCCGATTTCGCTTTCTGAAAAGTACAGACTATTTCAAAAAACATTAACGGCGGGTTTTAAACTCCTTGTCCGACTTGGAATTCCTTTCTTAAATTAATATACCTCTTAGCTTTTCTCCAACATATAAACTTCCGCTTTATCGCCGTCGCCGTCAATACGTACGCGCTTGCCTTTAACGAGCTCAAGCACCGCCAAAAACGTCGCGACAAGCTCAGATCTCTCATTAACCGCGGTAAAGAGCTCCTGATATTTAACTCTTTTTCCGTGCCAAAGTTTACGCATTACGGAAATAATACGGGCGTTTACGGAGACAATCTTACGCTCGATAATTCCCGAAAAGGCTGACTCGGGAGGCGGAAGCTTTCGCTTTCCTCTTCCGACAGCGTCGATATATCCTCGCACAATATCCTTAGGATCGTGGCTGCGGTTATAAGTAAGGTCGAATTTTACGGGAGAAGCGTCTTTATAAAAAGTATCGAAATCATAAATTTTGCTCATCTTCTCCGCGATTTCCTTACAGAGCTGGTACTCGATAAGCTGTCCCGAAAGTTCTTTTTTAAGCTCCTCGGCTTCATCCTCGTACTTCGGAAGCAGCATTGCGGATTTAATGTACACAAGCCTTGAAGCCATTGCCAAAAACTCGCTCGCGACATCCATCTGATTTTCCTGCATCAGCTTAATCTGCTCCATATACTGTTCCAAAAGCTCGGAAATCTGTATATCGTAGATATTTATCTTATTTTTCGCAATCAAGCTCAAGAGCAAATCGAGAGGTCCCTCGAATGTCTCGAACTTATAATTAAACTGCGGTAAATTTTCCATATTATCAACTATCCAATATAATTAAGTATCAACTAAAATAATCCGAACGGAAGTCCCGTCAGCCATAATACAAAATTACAAAGCGCGTTTTCGATATGACCGAGCGGAAGAATATTAAACCATACTAAAATAATTACTATTCCGAAGAAAACGTTTTCGTATTTATAAAGGTTGTAAACCCATTTATCGGGTAAAAACATAAACAGAATTTTTGAACCGTCAAGCGGCGGAATAGGTACAAGGTTAAATACCGCAAGGCAGATGTTCAAAACAATGTAATACGAAAAGAATAAGTAAATATAACTTCCTATAACATTCGCAGTAATAAAAGTATACGAAAATTTAAACAACGCGTTAAGTATAAGTCCGCCCGCTAAAGCCGCGATAAAATTTGCCAAAGGTCCTGCTAACGCGGTAATACCCATACCTACTTTAGGATTTTTAAAATATCTGTCGTCAACAGGTACGGGCTTTGCCCAGCCGAATCCGACTAATATAATAAGAAGCGCGCCGATCGGGTCAATATGATCGAGAGGGTTAAGAGTAAGTCTTCCCCTGCTTTTTATTGAGGTATCGCCGAGTTTATAAGCGGTAAAAGCATGCGCCCATTCGTGGAAAGGCATAATCAGGAATATTACAACCAAAGACGCTAAAATCTGCATCAAAGCCGTCATAAAATCAAGATGGCCGGATAATAATGATATAAGCAAAACCAATACTCCCCTATTCTAATTAATACATTCCATATCATTTTACCACAAAGTTAAAAAAATGACAAGAGTGTAACATAATAATTATTAATCTTCGGCAAATATTTTTCATTTCACCAATAAATAAGAACAGGCTGCGGAGAACTTAAAAATAAAAATCTTAGTTCGGAGAATAAAAAAATAAAAAAAAGACTTGCATTTTTCTCAATTATCATTTATAATACAGTAGTTAGTTATGTAAATTTGTAATCTATAAGGAGGTGCAGACACATGGCAAAATGTGATTACTGCGGTAAGGGTGTAACTTTCGGAATTAAAGTTTCTCATTCACACAGACGTTCAAACAGAACATGGAAGCCCAACGTACAGCGCGTAAAGGCTATTGTTGACGGCTCTCCGAAGCACGTTTACGCTTGCACAAGATGCTTACGCTCCGGTAAGGTTGAGCGCGCAATCTGATAACAAAAATTAAGGCTCCGCAAAAGCGGAGCTTTTTGTTTTAAAAATATCATTTATTTTCAGGCCGGCGTTCAGCCGGCTTTTTTATATTTACAGCCTGTAGAATTATTCCGCCTACTATAAGCGCTGCGGCGATAACAGTATTTATGCTCATCTGTTCTTTTAAAACAACCGCTGAAATTATAATTGAAAGAAACGGTACAAGGTAGGCTAAGTTGGCGATTTTCGCCGAGTCATCAGCATTTTTCAACGCTATAGCCCACAGCAGATACGCAATCGCGTTAACTACAATTCCGAGCCACGCTATTCCTATAAACTGAACTCCCGATATTTCCTGCCATTTTTCAAAAAGCAAACCGGCAAACAATGAGCAAATTGCAACAATTAGCCAAAACCACATCATTGTAATGCTTTGGTTTAAGTTGTGTTTTTTATTCAAAACCGAAAATAATCCGTAGCAAACCGCCGCGGCTATGCAGGCGATTATTCCGAACAGCTTATTCTCCGACGCGCTCGCGCTCCCGAGCGACAATACAACAATGCCCGCGAAAGACATTATTAAAGCCGTTATTTTTTTAGCGGTAATTTTTTCTTTTAAAATAACGCACGCAAAAACAACTATCATCATCGGCCACAGGTAGTTTAAAATACAGGCTTCCTGGGAACTCAACACGAATATTCCGTAGTAATAAAGCGCGTTGTACATAAAAAGCCCCAAAAATCCCAGCCCGGTCATAATCAGGTAATCTTTTGCCTTATATTTTTTCATCTCTTTTATTGAGCCGTTTATTATATTTATTATCAGCAAAAACAAAAACGCCGAAAAACCGCTAAACGCGAGCGCCTCAAAATTCGGAATATCATAAAGCACAATTTTCGCGACAGTCGCGAGCGTGGACCAAATCAGCACAGTTATCCCCGCGTAAATATAACTTTTCCCCATTTAACTCATCCTCGGACAAAAACCGTATCGAAAGCTAAAAGCTATACGATACGGTTTGCTGTTTTTTATATTTTACTTTCCGTTAGACTTTTACTGCGGATCTGTTGAAACAACAATATCGTCGAAACTTGTCTGGTTATTATCATCGCCGTTACTCTCCAAGAGAACATCCGCGCTATTATACATAATTGCGTCAAATTCGGGTTTAGTATACTTCTTCATAAAAATCACATCCTTCTTAAATCGTGCCCTTAAATCACCTTTTACGGCTGAAACATATTCTCCTTATATCCGTCGGGATCTGTGCTATCGGTCGAGTTCTCCCCTTCGCCCGAAAGGAATATATCTTCGGATAAATATTTAGTTATCTCAAATTCCGGGGTTTGATACTCTTTCATTTTTTACCTCTATATAATCCTTAAATCGACTTACCGAAACATTATATCACATTTTTTTGAAAAATGAAGTGAAAAATACTCAATTTTTATATAAAGAACATTTTTCGTAACAAACATACTATTTTGCTTTTTATTTTTAAAAAATTTTTATTTAAAAAATTTTAAAAAAAATTAAAAAATTTATAAAAATGGGTTGACAAACAAAAATATATATGTTACATTATTTATGCAAGAGGTTAACTATTCAATTACTTAACCGTATAATCAATAATTTATATATGAGGTGCTTAAAATGAAAAAAGTTAAAAGAAGAGTTATTTCGTCTATATTATCATTAGTTATTGTTTGCTCTATAGCAACTATGGCGGTATCAACCGCGTCCGCCGCAGACCTTCCCTCTACAGGCGACAAAACAACCGACACAATCATCAAAACCGAGTATGCTATCGGAACAGGACTTATAAGGCAGTATGTTCCGGGCGGACAGGCGATTGTAGGCGCGCTCGACGCTATAATGGGCGGCTTATCGGACAAAGGTCCCTCGCTTTCCGATATTAATGACAACATCAACAAACTTCGCGCCGAAATCTCAAAAGAGTTCAGCGACATTAAAAATCAGATGAATAACAATAAAAAAGAGATAGAAAACAAAATTGTAGACCAGACCGTTATCGCTAATAAGGGCTCAAATTTCGACACATTGATGTCATCTATGAAAGAAACAGCGTCGCAGATAGACACATTCATCAAAGACACCTCGCTGAATGAAAAAGAAAGAGCCATTGAGATTGCCGCTCTTATCGGCAGAAATGATAAGTGGACAAATTCTTCAAACGTTCACAACCAGTATCTCAGTTTTATGAATACACTCAGCTCAACTTCTTTCGCCGACCAGAAAGGCCGTGATTTCTGTCAGGTAGTATTTAACGACTGTAAATCGAACTTTATGTTCAGCGGTGAGGCGATTGATGTTGCAAAGCCGTATCTTGACCGTGTAATGCTCCTCGGAACTTACGCTTACAGCATTGATTGTCAATGTCTTAAAGCCGCGCAGGATATTTCCAAATTTACCGCGGAAGATAAAAAAGAGCTTGACGAGGACGCGCTCGAAAAGCTCAGCGCGGTTAAGTCCCGTACAAGCGTAATTAATAATGAGATTAATAAAATCAACGATAAAATGTTTGACGCGGGAGCTTCCGACAGTGTTGCGACTCACTACAAAAACTTCAATAAAACCAGCAGAACCATATTCATAAATAAGAATACAACCAATCAGCCGTTTAAAAAGAACCTTAAGGAATTCAACCACTGGTTCGGCGTTACAGGCTCCGGAGCGTTCAACAAAATCAAAAACGACATTTGCGCAAATACAATCTCAAAAGGCGATATGGAAGCGCTTATAAAATACATCCAAACAAATCACGAGGGCACATCTCTCCGCGACTATCTTAAAAAAGTCGGATTCAACGTAAACAGAGTATCAACTGACTCATATATGACTTACGCAGGCGGAAACAGTGAATCAATAAATTATTATATTGTAGGCTTCGAATATATTTACAAAGCTACGGGATACGATTTTGACGCAGCCATAAAAAAATCCTCAGGCAACAGCCCAAAAACATGTGTAGTCGGCAAAAACGGTATAAACCGATTAAAGAGTGACAGCTGGAACTATGTATGCAACAGCGACTTAACAGCAATAGCCTTTGACCCGGCGTAAATATAAACAGAAATACACCGTCCTTTCATTATCGAAAGGGCGGTTGTTATTATACAAAACCGCCCGCATCAAAAGATGCGGGCGGTTACTGGAGGCGTCGACCAGATTTGAACTGGTGAATCAGGGTTTTGCAGACCCGTGCCTTACCACTTGGCTACGACGCCGTTTTATATCATATGAAAAATCACTCAAAATGTGACTATCTGCAGCCCAATTTAGAGTGATTAAATGGAGCGGATGACGAGGCTCGAACTCGCTACCTCCACCTTGGCAAGGTGGCGCTCTACCAGATGAGCTACATCCGCATATGGTGCCTCCGGACGGAATCGAACCATCGACACGGGGATTTTCAGTCCCCTGCTCTACCGACTGAGCTACAGAGGCACATTATGGCGACCCGGATCGGGTTCGAACCGACGACCTCTAGCGTGACAGGCTAGCGTTCTAACCAACTGAACTACCGGGCCATATGTAAAGTCAGTATGCGTGCATATGACGTTTATTTAATTTGGTGGGAGATACAGGGCTCGAACCTGTGACCCCCTGCTTGTAAGGCAGGTGCTCTCCCAGCTGAGCTAATCTCCCACAAACGCCGCTTCATTTCAGCGACTAAATTATAATACAACAAAAATCCGATTATGTCAATACCTTTTTCATTATTTTTTCTTTTTAATTATCTTATTTATATCTGATTCGGAAAAAATATAGGTTTTATTACAAAACTGACAGTTAACTTCCGCGCTTCCGTCTTCGGTAATACATTCTCTGAGTTCTTCCTCGGGAAGCCCCGCAAAGTAGCTCTCAATTTTTTCTCTTGAACATCCGCAGACGAAATTAACCTTTTCCTCGTCTAAAACCTCAACCTCAAAACCTTTTAGCGCGGTTTTGCAGATTTCAAGTATATCCATTCCCTTGGCGAACATTGTGGTTACGGGTTCAAGTTCGGAAATGTTTTTTTCGAGTTTATCAATTGTACTTTCGTCGGCTCCCGGCAGAAGCTGAATAAGAAGTCCTCCCGCCAAAAGCACACGTTCGTCCTCTTTATCGACTAAAACTCCCAAAGCGCAGACTGTGGGAATCTGTTCGGACGTTGCGTAATAGCTTGTAATATCTTCAGCGATTTCTCCGCTGACGAGCGGTACCCGTCCCACGTAGGGATCGCGGCTTCCGTAATCGCGGATCACACCTAAAGTTCCGTACTTCCCTACTCCCGCGCTGACGTTGATTTTACCGTTTTCGTAATATTCGGTTTCGCAATCGGGATTTGTAACATAGCCTTTTACGTTTCCGCGTGAATCGGCTACAACTACCACCGAGCCGAGCGGACCGTTTCCGTTAACCTGTAAAGTAAGCTTTGCGTTATCCTGTTTTAAACTCATGCCCATCATCGAGCCCGCGCACAAAAGTCTTCCGAGAGCTGCTGTAGCGACAGGTGTGGTTTTGTGCAGTCTCTGGGCGGTAAAAACAATATCCGAAGCGTCTACAGCAGACGCCATTATCGCGCCGTCGGAAGTTATACATCTTATAATTTTATCCATAAACTCAGTCCTGATTTAAATTTTCTCAGCAATATAAATTACACGCTGTTCATTTTCTTTAGGAGCCTCATCGCTCATATCACCGAGCCTTTTTACAACTTTAAACCCCGAATTCTCAAGCATAGTTGTAATTTCGGAATCGGTATATGCCCTTTCGGAAAAGCTCTCCTCAAATCTTTCGTAAAGATTTCCTTCGGGCACAAAGAAATTGATTTCAATATCAACCACGTTATTTTCTTTTAAAGAATTTTCCCAAACACAGTAAACCTCATCAAGGTCATAGACAAATGTATTATTACCGAGAATTTCCCTGTGTTTATAAACGGTATTAACATCAAAGAAAAAGCATCCGCCTTTATTCATAAAAAGCGAAACACGCTCAAAAGCTTTTTTTACATCCCCGGGATTTGTAAGATGATTTATGCTGTCCAATGTGCAGACGCAGGTATCTACCGTTCCGTACAAATCGAGCTCCTGCATTTTCTGGCACAAAAAGAGAATATCAAGATTATTTTCGGCGGCGTTTTCCCGAGCGAAAGAAAGCATATCCGCGGAAGCGTCGGCGCCGTATACATCCACTCCCGATTTTTTAAGCTCAACGCTCAGCTTTCCCGTACCGCAGGCTAAATCGAGGGTGAGCCCCATATTATGCCCGATTGATTTCAGAGTTTTTATAATATACTCAGCGCGCGCTTTGTAATCCACATTCAGGGTAAGCGCGTCGTAGAAATCGGCGAAAATGCCGTAGGAATCCATTATTTATCTACCTTAATGCCCATATTTTTAAAGGCCAACATATAGCCGTCGGTATCCTCGTTAAGCGAACGCTTTACACGGCTGATTGTCGCTGTTGAGGCGCCTGTCTGTTTAACAATTTCGTTATAAACGGTCTTTTCGTTAAGAAGTTTAGCTACAACAATACGCTGCGACATAGCGTTGAGTTCCGGCTGGGTGCACAAATCCTCAAAAAATCTGTAGCAGTCCTCTTTTGTTTTAAGGGTTAAAATAGCCTCGAAAAGAAAATCAGTCTGGTCATTCTTTAACTTAGAATTCATACTTTCACTCCTAAATAACCGCACAACAATACTGTCGTACATTAAATTGATAAAGTAATTATATTTTACCATACGAAAGTGTTTTTGTAAAGAGTTTTATAATTCAAAAAAATGAGCGGGAAAAATCCCGCCCAAAAATTGTTTAATTAGCTTTAGTTCATTTCCTCATATCATATAGCACTTAATATTTTTTCAGGATTACTTGAAATGAATCTCCTTTTCTGCGCAAAATAATAAACATTGTATTTTTCATTAATATTGCCTTAAATTAATCTATATCACCTAACTTAGTTAATTCAACACCTCCCATATACAGTTTAAACTCACCATCCACTAAATCGCAATCAAATACATCTTTATCACCATCATCTTCAATAGCATATATTTTTTTACCAGAAATATAGTATGTGCTTTCATTTTTTAAATCTGAAGTGCTGATATTTGAAGTATCCCCTACAATACCTGAGTACATTATATCGTCAGTAAAAAAATCAAAACACAAATGTGTTCCATGGTAATCCAAATCCCATGCACCGTATATTTCCTCACTTATTCTGGCTTCCGTCAACTGTTCAGCTACGGTAGGAGCGGCTGTTACCTCGGATGTAGTTTGTTCATTCGAACCACTGGAAGAACAGGAAACGCACAAAACACATATAATACCGACCGTTAAAATTACAAATATTTTTTTCATTTTTAACTCCTCACTTTCTAAACAATAAATAAAATGTTATAAAAATCACTTAAACTCATATATTACCTGTAAACCCTTATCAGGATGATATGACCAAGTAACCGAATATTTTTCATTAGATTCTGTTTGCTTCCCTTGAAGCGCTGATGTAGTTTGCATTTTTTGATATAAAGATTCAGGAAATCCAAGCTCATTATTTACTCTTTTAATCGCGTTAAGCGCTGGCGTCATTACATTGTTATAATAATCCGAAGTCATATAATCCTCGTCCGTATCATCAGGATTTGTATCAATATTAATGTAAGAGCCGTCTAAAGCAATACTGCACCATGTGTTACCCGCATAATTTGAAAACATCTCATTAAAATCTTTTCGTCCACCTAAAAAAAGAAACAATACTAAAATCGCCGCACCAATTAGACAAACAGCTACAACTCCAATAATTATTTTTCTCTTTTTATTTTTCTTAGGCTTTTGTTCGACCGTCAGCAAAGTATTCTGCGGAATGTCGTTAACAACTTTTTTACCGCATTTAGGGCAAAACGCCTGATTGGGTTCAAGCTTGCTTCCGCAGCCTGTGCATATCGGAACTAAAGCGTTTACCTCAGCGTTATTCTCGACAGTTTCTTCGCTTTCGGAAGTTTCATTAACTTCCTCAGGCTTTTCCTCTTCGTTAGTTTCCGGTATTTCTTCTACTTTAGAAACCTCGTCAGATTCTGTTGTTTCTTTAGCCTCAACAACGTCATTTTTCGTATTTTCAAAATCTTTTTCATTATTACTCATAAAAATAACCCCCTTGAGTATAATAATATATATAATTATACTCAATATATTGAGTATAGTCAAGGGGTTAAGTATGATAATCTTAAAATGGTGATAGCAATGATTTCGTACAAACCGTTTTATGACACGTTACTAAAGAAAAATATAACCGAATATCATTTAATATATAAAGAAGGCATATCCGCGAATACACTCCACAGAATGAAACAAGGGCTTCCGATAACTACGAAAACCCTTGATACCTTGTGTTTTATTTTAGACTGCGAGGTAAGCGATATAATCAAACACGATAAAAACATATAAAAGCGGCTCAACCGAAGTTGAACCGCTTTATCTTCTGCCCCGAAAACGGGGCGTTTATTATTTAGTTTGGATATACCGCGCGCTGCTGGGGAGTATGTTTATAAGGAATACAGAACGCTACCGTTACGGCGTGGTCGCCGACTCTTTCTAAGTTCGTAAGAATCTCGATAAACGCTATACCCGCTTCGGCGCTGCATTCGCCGCTGGCGAGACGTTTAATATGGTTCTGCCTGAACAGCTCGCAATACTCGTCAATTTGGTCTTCCGCTTTCATAACCGCTTCAATCAGATTGGGGTCCTTGCTCTGGTTCGAGAACATATAGAAGCTTTCTTCCAGAATCTGCTGAACCGTTTCAAAGAGAGTTTTAAGTTCTTTTTGCGCCTGTTCGGAAAAGGTAATATCTCCGCTAATAATCTGTTTAGCGGTTTCACAGATATTTTCGCTTCGGTCGCCGATACGCTCCAAGTCCTGAATCGCGTTATACATAGCGCCCATAACCTTACGGTCATAGTCCATAATATCGAGACCGTTGATTTTTACGATATACTTTGTAATACCGTGGGTAAGTTTATCGACAACTTTCTCGTTTTCCTCAACCTTCTGGATAGCTTTGGAGTTTTTATTAAGAACCGCGTCAAGCGAAAAGTCGAAGCTGATTTTAGCAAGCTCAGCTAAACGCGCGCATTCTTTTTCGGTCTGCTGTACCGCCATAGGAGGCGTGGTAAGGATACGGGAGTCGAGGAATACAGTAACCTCGTCGTCCTCGTCCGCCTTATCGGGAAGAATAAGCTTAGTCAGCCTGATAAGAAGCCCCGTAAACGGCATCATCATAAGAGTTCTTACTATATTAAATACAATATGAACCGCGGAAATCTGACCGGGTACGTTATTCCTAAGTCCCGGAATATTCGTAAATACATTTACAACCGAGAAACTTGTAGGCGCTATAAGCATAGTAATAACCATAAGAATTACCGCGCCGATAAAGCACATTACAAAGTTGAACAGAGCCGCCTGTTTAGCCTGGCGGTTAGCTCCCGCCGCGCTGAGGAATACAGGCATACACGCGCCGACATTCATTCCGTAGATAATATATACACAGCTGTCAAGCGTTATAGCGCCACTCATTCCGAGCGCCATAAGAATACCGACAGTCGCCGAGGAACTTTGCATAATTGCCGTAATTAATAATCCGAGCAAAAATCCAAGAACCGGAGAAGATATTGTACTTATAAAATTGAGGAAAGGTTCTGAGTGTTTAAGTCCGTCAAAACTTTCGCTCATAAAGGTCATACCCATAAAGAGTATACCGAAGCCCGCCGCAATCTGGGCGTAGTAGCGGTAGTTGTTTTTCTTTACAAATACGATTACCGCGACACCGATAAAAGTAAATATCGGAACAATATCTTTAATATTGATAGAAAGCAAAAGCGAAGTAGCGGTAGTACCGATTTTTGAACCGAATAAAATACCGGTTGACTGACCTAAATCCATAAGTCCCGCGTTAACGAAACCTATTACCATGGCGTCGGTAGCCGCCGAGCTCTGGATAACCGCCGTTACCATTACGCCGACAAGCATAGCGATAAACCGCTTGCTTGTAATTTTTTCAAGCAGAACGCGAAGCTTCGCGCCCGCGGCGAGTTCGAGGCCTTCGCCCATAAACTTCATTCCGAAAAGGAAAAGTCCGAGGCCGCCTAAAACACCTATTATATCATAGACTGACATAATTTCCTCCTCTGCCGGACCCCCCGACAGCCGATTTCAACCATTTAACAGTTGAAATCAAAAAAGATAATTCTCATTTTTAATTTATGTAAAACCCGGCGAAAACCAAAACAAAATTTTCGCCAAATTCCACCATTTTCATAATAATACATATTTTCACAAATTTTATTCTTTTTGAGAATAATGTAGAAATATTTTAATTCAGCTTTCGGGCAGTTCGGGATCAACGTAAACAGTACGGTTGTTTACGAAAATAACCATACCGGGTTTAGCTCCGTTGGGCTTGGAAACATTTTTTATTAATGTATAATCAACGGGAACATTGGAGCTGTCTTTAGCCTTGCTGTGGAACGCCGCTATACGCGCCGCCTCGATTACCGCCGTTTCCGAGATTTCTTTTCCGTTTGTAACAACAATAGTATGGGAACCGGGTATATCCTTGGTATGGAACCAGCAGTCATTTTTACGGGCGGTTTTCATCGTAAGGGTATCGTTTTGTTTATTATTTCTGCCGACAAGAACTTTAAACCCGTCCGTGGTTTCATACTCCAATGGTGGCAGAACAGCAGGCTTTTTCTTAGCGTTTTTATTGCGCTTAATATAACCCTGCTCCGAAAACTCCAGTCTTATCTGCGAAAGTTCTTTCTCGGTGGAAGCTCTCGAGAGGCTGTCCTGAAGAGATTCAAGATACACAAGCTCCTCTTCTCCTTTTTTAATCTGTTCGCTTAGATATTTTTCCGCGTTTTTCGCCTTATTATAATCCTTATAATAATTCTGGGCGTTTTGGGACGGTGAAATCGCGGGGTTAAGTTTTATTTCTATAACTTCGTTATTGTTATAAAAATTTTCAACTTCAACGCTTTCGGCTCCGCGCTCAATCCGATACAGATTCGCCTGAATCAAATCTCCCCTGACTCTCAGCGCTTCGCGATCGCCGCAGTTTTCGAGTTCTCTTTTTTGAATATTTATTTTATTTGAAGTTCTGTTGACAAGATTTCTTAGGATTTTCGAAAGGTCCGCGGACTTTACCCTCATTCGGTCAATACTGTCGCGCTCATAATAAAAATTGTCAACCAAAGAGCAGAAGCTGTCAAAGGTTTTATTCTCGCACAGAGAGCCGTACTGCTCAATATCAATAAAAGCGGTGTCGAACGGTTTACTGTCGCCTTTATGGTAGAGCATATTCGCTTTTCCGGAGCAGGTCAGCACAACTTCCGAAAGATTTTTTATTTGTGAAATCAGTTTTTTCTTTTCATCCTCGTCAAGACTTTTATTGCCGACGTTTTTTTCGCCGATTACTCGGTATTCTATCTCACGGCAGATTACGGGAGAAGCTCCCTCGACCGCTCCTAAAATCGCCTTATTGAGCTGTTTTTCACCCGGAGTGTTAATTATTTTTTCTAAAACTTCCTCAGGGGTGCTGAGCAGTATATTAAGCTTATCCTGCGGGCTCGGAAGTTCGTATTTAATATTCGGAAGCACGAGCCTCTGCGACGACATTGTCATATCAACCCGCTTTAAAGCGTCGATAACTATATCTTCGCCGTCGGTTAAAATAACATTGCTGTACTTTCCCATTATTTCGCAAATCATATTCAGCGGGACTTTATCGCCGAGCTCGTTTGTACACTCGAACTCAAATCTTACAATTCGGTCAAGCCCGTACTGTCGTATATCTTTAAGCTTGCCGCCGCCCAAACGCTTGCGCATAAGCATACAGAGCATCGGCGGTTTTGAAGGATTTTCAACGCTGTAATCGGTAAAATGCAGGCGCGGGGAATTTGCTCTTGTGGAAAGCAAGAGCTTTTTGTTTCCGTTCATAGTACGGAGATTTATTATTATTTCATCTCTATTGGGCTGATATATTTGTGAAACTCTTGAGTTAAGAGCCTGAGTTTTTAACTCGTTCACAATATGATGCAGCATCATTCCGTCAACAGCCATTTTTAAATATCCACGTCAAGTAATGACGTTCCTTTCTTAAATGTCATATCCCTCTGACCGATGAACCGCTATCCTGTTTTGGATAGTGGGGATAGGTTCTGCGTTTTGGATTTTCGCGGACGTTCCTTTCTTAAATATCCTGTCACCTGTCACCTTTCATTCAGTTCTCGGTTCACAGTTATGGTCGTAAAGATAAAGCACTGAGAACTGACAACTGTAAACTGACTACTACTTATGGTATTTCCCGTTATTGTTTATCTCGAATGCTCTGTAAATCTGTTCCGACAAAATAACCCTCGCCATCTGGTGCGGGAAAGTCATCCTGCTCATCGATAGCTTAAAGGAAGATTTGGATTTTACTTCATCGCTCAGCCCCCAGCTTCCGCCGATAATAAAATCAACGGTACTTACACCGTCAAGCGATACATCCTCTAACTTTCGGGCAAGCTCTTCGGAGCTCAGCATTTTCCCTTCTACACACATAGCTATAACGTACGAATTTTTACCGAGCGCGTTAATAATACGTTTTCCCTCGGCGTTCAGAATCGACTCTGTCTGCGATGGATTGGGGTCAGAATAGGTTTTTTCTTCGTCAAGTTCGACTATATTGAACTTACAGAACGCGCCGAGGCGTTTTTTGTATTCCGCGATTGCGTCCGTAAAATATTTTTCTTTTATTTTTCCGATACAAATAACATTTACGCTAAGCATAATTACCTCAAAAAACTACGCTCCTGCCCTGGGTTTCGACCGGAGCAACGTCAAGCGTATAATCAACTCCGCGCTTCATTCCGAGTTCGCTCAGAAGCGAAAGGCTTGTATTAAGCGCGAGCTCGGGGGTGTTGTTTTTTTCGGAGATATGCCCGAGCATAATCCTTATATTTCCGTTTTTAATAATACTTTCAAGCTCACGGGCGCAGGCTTCATTGCACAGGTGGCCTTTTTCGGAAAGAATCCTCTGCTTTACAACATAGGGATATCCGCCTAACTTCAGCATACGCACATCATGATTGGACTCAACAACCGAAAAATCGCTCGTATTAAGTAATTCGCGCACGCCGTCGGTCATAATTCCCATATCGGTAGCCACAACCGCCTTTCTTCCGTCGGAGGTATAAACTTTAAAACAGCAGCTTTCTCTCGCGTCGTGGGGAGTATCGCAACGCTCAACCTGCATATTACCTATTGCTATTTTATCTTCTATTACTTCGGTTATGTTTTCGGGGCTTATGTAGTTTTTTTCAGCCATAGCCTCGAGCGTACCCGCGGAAGCGTAAATCTTCATATTATACTTTTTCGCGAAAACACGAAGCCCTATACAATGGTCGCTGTGCTCGTGAGTCACGAACACAGCTCCGATAGATTTTATATCAATATTGTT
>CADBCC010000012.1:6158-46305 GCA_902793125.1 uncultured Ruminococcus sp. | reverse complement strand
ATGATAAGGAAACTCTTTTTTCTAATATGCAATTATATAATAGCATTATATACATATATTATAGTAAAATTTTGTACAAAACACGAATTGCATTTTTTTCAAAAATATTTTATTATAGTATGTGATAAAAAGGTTATTATACCTTGTTAGAAGTTAATAACAGGAGGATATCTTATGAAAAAACGAATTATCGCCGTTGTAGTTTCTCTCTGTATACTGTCTACATGCTTTATCGCGTTACAGTACACAGCGTCAGCTGCAACAACAGAAAAACACGAAGCAGGTACTTTAGTCAACGGAATCACTAACTCGAATGACAACGCTACTATTCTCCAGTGCTGGAACTGGAGCTACACGAACTTAAAGAATAAAATACCGAAAATCGCTGAGCAGGGATTCTCGGTTGTACAGATTTCGCCTCCCAACGAAATCAAAGAAGGCACTGTAGGTCATAAGGTTACAGGCGAGAAAACAAACGGTTGGTGGATGTTCTATCAGCCCGCGGGCTTCCAGATTAACGAAAGCACAGACAACGCTCTCGGTACAAAAGAAGAGCTTATCGATATGGTAGAAGAAGCTCATAAGTACGGTGTTCGCGTAATCGCCGACGCGGTTATCAACCATATGGGTACATGCAACAATGAATCCTCAATAACCTCAACAAATCCGATGGATCACCTTACTCCCAAAGCCGCTGAATTTGAGGAAGAAATCGTAAAAAATAAGCTTTTCCATTCACCGTGGAAAAACATGCAGTATTTAGAAGACGCTTCCAAATACAGCAGATACGACAGTACTTATGACCTTACAAGAAACTGTACTTCACGTCTCCCCGACCTCAAGACAGAAGACAGCAGAGTTCAGAAAGCTATCTACGATTATCTCGAGGAATTAGTAGATGCGGGAATCGACGGTTTCCGTTTTGACGCTGCTAAACATATTGAAACTCCGACCGATATTGACTCACTCAAATCCAGTTTCTGGACAAACACTTTAAACAAGGTTAAAACTTACGCTAAAAATACATATAAAAAGGATTTATTAGCTTACGGCGAAATCCTTAACACTTGTGGTGTCGGACGTCCCTGGAGCACATATTGCAGCCTTATGAAAGTAACCGATTCAAGTTTGTTCTGGCAGCTTTCCGACGCTATAAATAATAGAAACGCGGCTATTCCTCAGAACATACAAATGTCCGGAGCTACAAAAGCTCAGGCTGTTATTTGGGATGAATCTCATGATACATATATGGACGCTAACACAAGCGGATTCACCTTAGAAAAGAGAAATAAGCTTTGGGCAATTACAGCGGGACGTGACGGCATCACTTCAATGTACTTTGCCCGCCCGACAACTACAGTAGTAAGTAACAAAGCATCATTGAAAAACGGTCTTAAGAGCATTAAGATGGGTGACGCTAAAGAAACAGACTGGGCAACATCCAAGGCTGTAGCGGGAATCAACAAATTAAACAACATCTACGCCGATAAAGGCGAATATATTAGCAATTCAAACGGCGTAACCGTAATTGAAAGAGGAACAAACGAAAGCAACGGCGGTGTTCTCCTCGTTAATATGCAGGGCACAACAAAGAGCGTTAATATTACATTACAGAAGAAAAAAGTTCCTAACGGCACATATAAAGACGCTGTAGGCGGCGGCTCCTTCACAGTAAGCAGCGGCAAAATATCCGGCTCTATAGGCGGCACAGGTATCGCTGTAATCTATCCCGAATCTATGGAACCGACAAATCCTCCCACAGAGCCTCCTACAACAGTAGCTCCCACAACAGTTGAACCCACTACTGTTGAACCGACTACAGAAGGTTCTAAATATGAAATCGGCGACGTTGACAGAAACGAGGCTGTAAATATCAAGGACGCTACAATGATTCAGAAATATCTTGTACTCTTAGTAAATCTTGATGACGAGCAGCTTAAGTTAGCTGATGTAAACGATGACAAGAGCGTAAGTATAAAAGACGCTACGCGAATACAATACATCGTTGCGGGAATTCAAGTTAATTAGCATTTAAAATATTGATAAAGTATTCACCGGCTCAAAACCAAAGTTTTGAGCCGGTAATTTTGTGATAGTAAATTTCAGGCTTTCTGCAAAAATGTCAACTACCGCTAATTTCGGGGTTGTTATTTTAACACGCCAATAAATCTCTATCACATAAAAATTTGTATTGCCCCTAAAACGTAACGAGGGCTTTTTTAGATGTTATAAGCTATTCATCGTTATTAATCAGAGATAAAACATCCGTAAACTGACCGTCAACTTTAACCGAGATATGGATATGGCTTTCTTCTAAATCCTCACACGGAACCGTTCCTGCTGTACCGAGTACATCTCCCTCTTTTACCATACTTCCCTTTTCAACTTTAACGTTGCCTGAGAATCCGCTGTAATAGGCGGTATAATCCGACGATTCAACTACTATTGTTTTTCCGAGCATGTCATCATTATATATCCTTTTTACCTCGCCGTCCCCCATCGAATAAACATTATCGCCTTTCTCGCAGGCGAAATCAACGCCCGTATGAGCCTGCCACTGATTCAGCGTTTTATTGTAAACACTTTCCTCGCTGTATTCTTTAATTACTTTTCGTTTATCAAGCGGATAAGAAAGACTTGTTTTTACCGCTGTCATAGTTTGCAGAGCTGTTTTTGTTTGCGGCGGTACGGTTTCGATAAATTCGGTTTCTGTGCTTTTAGCCTCGGTTTCGGTTGGCTTTTCTTTTGTTTCTGTTACAGGCACTGTTTCCTTTTCGGTTTGCGCTACGCCTGTTACAATATTATTCACCGCTAAAGACGATTCGTTCTCGTTATCTCCGAAAACTCCCGACAGACTCGTATAGGTAGAATACGCTGCCATTCCGACGGCAACAATACAAATAGAAAGAGCGGTATAAAAACCGATTCTTTCCTTTTTACTTCTTCTTTTCTTTTCGCTGTATCTCAAAAAATCACCTCTGCCGTTATTATGGACAGAGGTTTTTTATTTATTCATTTATATATAGAGAAGTAATTCGGATTTTATATAAAATATTAACAAGCGCATTATTCAATCCGATATACAAAAGGCCGGTTCAAAAGAACCGGCCTCGAATAATTTTATATTGGTTTGATTAGACTGAGCGTCAATATTTATTTGAGTTATTAGCTCCGTCGTAGTTTTTACCTACGTTATACGAACCGCTCAGCTGAGCTAAATATTTCTGGACTGCTGTAGCGTCCTTAACATTAATACTCTTGTCGTTATTTACATCGCCCAGAGTTCTGCGCGCTTCGTCAATCGATTCAATTAAAGCGGAATGTTTCTGGATTAATGTCGCGTCCTTAATTGTAACGGCTTTATCTCCGTTAACGTCGCCGTAAAGTCCGCCGGATACAGGAGGCGCTGAAGTTGGAGCTTCGGTTGTCGGCTGTACAACATTGCCCTTTGTAACTTCTGTAGCCGCAATGGGAGTAGTGGACTGACCGGGAATCTCAGAAGAAACCTGCCAACCCGATTCGGTAAGCGCGGTAAGTTTATGAGTTTTACCCGCTAAAGTAATCGGTTTCTTAGCTCCTCGCAGCGGATACTGTTTTCCGCCTTCGGTAGTTTGTGTGGAATCGCTGAGAATTACACGGGTATTCGCGGAAGTCGCGAGATTGAAGTCGGATCTTACTCCGCTTGAAGTCTCGGCAACGTTGTTCTGATACTTAATAACCGTCTCGGCGCGGCATTCTTTGCTGTTAACTTCGAGATAATAGGCGTCTAACTTTGAGTCATACTCGAGTTCCTCACCGGGCCAAGCGGCATTCATGTATACCTTACCGCCTACCTGTTTACCGTTTCCTGTTGTTTCGTCATAGATATAAGCGAATACAGGAGTTTTCCAGTTATTCTGTTTGATAACCGACGCGGGGAATATAATATATACACCCGATGAAGCCGCTTCGGCTTTCGTATACTCGTAAACATTGGAAGTTGTTGAAGAGCCGTCGGTTGCTGTAAGAGTTAACTTAATTGTATCGCCCGCTTTATAATCGGAACCGATTCTTATTTTAGGCGAACCTGTGAATTTAACGGGAGTATAGTTGTCAAGCTGGTATGTACCGCTTGTAGCGTTGGAGAGCGAAAGACCGATTGTAATTGTATCGCTCTGGAATGTTTTTGATTCCTGATCGGCGAAAGCCATAGGAGTTGCTGAGCTCTGAACTACAACAGCAATACCTGTTGAACCGATATTACCGCTTACAGTACCGCCTGATACAGTAAACTTTCCGCCGGTAATCATATCTTTATATTCGCCGTTCGCAAGACCTGTACCGCTTACGGAAGCGTTTCCTGATGTGCCATTAACATTAACGATAACAACGCCGGAAGTACCTCTTGCTACATAAGCGTAGTTGCCGCTTGTGCCGACTTTTTCGGACTGACCTACAAAGTTGTTGTGGAACTTGTTAATTTCAGCAGTCGCAACGCTCTTGTAAGAAGTATTTACAGCAGCCTCGCCCATTCTCATTTCGTTTGTACGGGCAAAGAACAGAGGTGTGGCGTCTTTACGGGAAGCTACCATAGCCCATGCCTTTAAGATGTTTTCGTTAGAAACTCCTGCGGAGTAATCACTGTCATCGGTATTCAAATATGTATCATGAGACTCAGCCCATATTACAGCGTTTTTAGCTCCGCCTAACTCGGAGGGATACGTTGTTGTAGCCGCTCCTGAAGCGTTTTTGTTTACAATAGCTTTACGGATTCCGTTACCGAATTTGTTATTGGTAACACGGTACTTACCTCCGTTGAGGCTTGTATAACCCGAAATATTTCTTCCGCCGCCGGGAGTATTAAGAACCTCGCCGTAGTAGAACAATGTCTTGCCCTTGCCCTGAGCGTAGGAATTAGCTCCGCTGATTACGTTTGTCCAGTAATTATTGGGTGAGATACCTGAGTCGGAAGGTGTCTCAATATGCTTAGCCGCGTCGAAACGGAAGCCGTCCGCACCGGCGTCGATACACTGTTTAAGCAAGCTGATTACTTTATTCTGGACAGTTGTATTACCTGTGTTAAGGTCGGGGCACATAGAGGAAACAAGCTGAGTTACGGAGTTTGCGTTGCTGTCATTAGCCTGACCTGAAGGATTATGGAAATAGGGGTTGTTTTCAACAGCTCCGTTGCCGTTCCATAAAGTGGATTCGTAAGTCTTAACTTCGTCCGCAAGCTTTAACCACGGTGTATTTTTTAAAGATTTGTCGCTTGTAGCGCCGAGGTGGTTTGTAACTACGTCACAGATAATTTTTACGTTATGCTTGTGGGCTGTAGTACAAAGCGATTTCAGCTGCGCGGGTGTACCTGACCAGCTCTCCTGCGCGAGCGATAAGCTAACGGGCTGGTAAAGTTTCCACCACTGTCCGGATACGTTTGTTGAGGAACTTACGTCCTTGGGCTGCTGAACAGGAGAAACCTGTACCGCCGAATAGCCCGCGGCCGCTATAGCCGGAATATTTTTTTCAATTGCTGAATAGCTCCAACAAAGCGCTTGTAAAATTACGCCGTTGGAAATATCATCCTGTAGCTTGGGTTCAAGCTCTGTTTTGCTTTTAGCTGTATCGGCAGCCTGAGCTGACATAGCAAAAGCAAAAGTTGTACAAAGTAAAGCAAGCACCATAAATATGCTTAATATACCTTTGAGTTTTCTCATATTTCAAAACTCCTTTCTAAAATTAACGCTATACTTTTTACTGTATACGTTTTATCATAAATATTATACCAAAAATAATCACATCTGTATATATCTTTTTTCAACCAATAAATAAAAGATATTTTGTATAATTTGCTAAAATGATACAAACTGCCTCGAGCAAATCATTTTTTATTGACTTTTAGGCTAAAAAAAATTATAATAATCAGCGGTGTTAATATACTATTAATATAAATTACCTTTACAGGAGTATATAGATGGCAGAAGCAAAAAACGATATAATTGTATCATTAAGGGATATTTTCGTCGAGTTCGAAGGCGAAGTTATCCTTAATCATATCAATTTGGATATAAGGGATAAAGAGTTTCTTACAATCCTCGGGCCCAGCGGATGCGGTAAAACCACAACGCTGAGAATTATCGGCGGATTTTTAGAGCCCAAAGAGGGTACCGTTAATTTTGAGGGCAAAAAAATAAACGGACTTCCGCCGTATAAGCGTAATGTAAATACGGTTTTTCAAAAATACTCGCTTTTCCCCCACCTTAATGTTTTTGAAAACATCGCGTTCGGAATGCGTATTAAAAAACTTCCGAAGAATGAGATAAAAAAACGTGTTAAAGAAATGCTTTCAATCGTTGACTTAAAAGGCTATGAAAAAAGAAGCGTTTCAAAGCTTTCGGGAGGTCAGCAGCAGCGCGTAGCTATCGCGAGAGCGCTTGTTTGCGACCCTAAAGTTCTGCTTTTGGACGAACCTCTCGGCGCGCTTGACTTAAAGCTGAGAAAAAATATGCAGTGGGAGCTTAAGCAGATTCAACAAAAAACAGACACCGCTTTTGTATATGTTACACATGACCAGGAAGAAGCGCTTACAATGTCGGATACCGTTGTAGTAATGAACAACGGCGTTATAGAACAAATCGGAACTCCAGCTGACGTATACAACGAACCTGTCAACGCCTTTGTAGCGGATTTTATCGGCGAAGCGAATATTATTAACGGAACTATGATCGACGACTGCCGTGTAAGAATTTTGGGCGAAGAACTTGAATGCGTTGATAAAGGCTTCGGTCAGAACACTCCGGTTGATATTGTAATACGTCCTGAGGATATTGAGGTTGTAAAACCCGAAGAAGCGAAGCTTAAAGGAGAAGTAACCGAAGTTGTTTTTAAAGGCGTTCACTACGAGATGACTGTAATGTGCAAAGGCTGCGAATGGATAATCCACTCAACAAAATGTGAGCCTGTAGGCACAACTATCGGAATGAAAGTTATTCCTTTTAATATCCAGATTATGAACAAGATGTTCTTAGCCGAGAAAAACACATTTTACGCGGATGTTATTTCTTCCGACAAGGAGAATAACACAATCACCGTTAAGGTTGAGGACTGTGAATTTGAAATTGAAAACCGTTACTTTGAGGAAGGTACAAGACTCGAAATCTCGCTTCCGCCGAGCGCGCTTTCAATTGCAGGCGACGGCGTAGGTCACATCGACGACGTTTACATAGAGTCGGTTATCTTTAAAGGTGAGCACAACGAGATTATTTTGGAATCGGACGAACAGAAGTGGCTTATGCAAAGCTATGTAGACGAGCAGGTTGCAACTTATGTTCCGCTTAAATTTGACTTCACAAAAGCCGAATTTAAAATCGCGGAGGGTAAAAATGAAACTTAAACGCCCTTCTATTCCGTATATAATCTGGATGGTTGTATTTACGATGATTCCGCTTCTGCTTATTCTTTTCTCGGCTTTTACCGACAGAAACGGAACTTTTTCGCTCGAGGCGTTTTCAAAAGCTTTCGGTTATTTTGATGTATTCCTGCGAAGCCTTTGGATTGCCTTTATTTCAACCTTAATCTGCCTTATTTTAGCCTACCCTATCGCCTATATTATGAGCCGTCAGAAACGGAACGTACAGAACGCTCTCACAATGATTATAATGATTCCTATGTGGATGAATTTCCTGCTCAGAATTTACGCGTGGCTTACGCTTTTGCAAAACGGCGGGCCTGTTGACACAATGCTTTCCTTTCTCGGCATCCATACGACCTTACTCGGAAACCAGGGTGCCGTAATACTCGGTATGGTTTACGAATACCTGCCGTTTATGGTGCTTCCGCTTTATTCGGTTATGGCTAAAATCGACAACGGCCTGATTGAAGCCGCCGAGGATTTAGGCTCGAATAAAATTAAAGTTATGCGTAAAGTTGTATTTCCGCTTAGTATTCCCGGTATTGTTTCGGGAATTACGATGGTATTCGTACCGTCGGCAAGTACTTTTTTAGTAGCTCAGTATCTCGGCGGAGTTGACGACATTATGATAGGCGACGTTATTGACAGAATTTTCTGGAGCGATCAAAACACAGGCTCCGCAATCGCGCTTATACTTATGGTCGCTATTCTTATCTTCCTTATTATTCTCAATTTCTTCGGAGATGAGGAGGCGATCGCGCAATGAAAAAATTTTCAAAAATCTACACCGCCTTAATCATCTTGTTTATGTACGTTCCGATTCTAACCCTGATTTTATTCAGCTTTAACGACGGAAAAACCACAGTATGGAAAGGCTTTACTTTACGCTGGTACGCTGACCTTTTTAAAGACAGTCAGATTATAAGTTCGCTGTGGAACACGCTTTTAATCGCCCTTTTAGCGTCATTATTCGCGACGGTGCTCGGAACTATGGCAGCGATAGGCATAAATAACTTTAAAGGTAAAAAGAAAATTCTTCTGCAAAACGCAGGCAACATTGAGATTTTAACACCCGATATTGTAACGGGCGTTGCGCTTATGCTTATGTTCACCTTGCTCGGAACAGCTCTGCATTTTAAAATGGGATTTATAACCGTGCTTTTGGCGCACATAACTTTTTGCACGCCTTACGTTGTTCTTAATGTTCTTCCGAGAATCAGACATATGGACTACGCGGTTTACGAAGCGGCTCTCGACCTCGGCTGCAACCAATGGCAGGCGTTCAGGAAAGTTGTTATTCACGAGCTTATGCCGGGAATGTTCTCGGGATTTCTTATGAGCTTTACATTCTCGATGGATGATTTTGTAATAACCTATTTTACGCGAGGTTCAAGCTTTCAGACCTTATCAATCCAGATCTACTCTATGACTCATCAGCGCATATCGCCGAAAATCAACGCGCTTTCGGCGCTTATGTTTGTCGCCGTACTGATTCTTATGATAATAATTAATATAAAAGACAAAAATCAAGAAAAAAGAAAGGTATAGAAAAAATGAAAAAATTTATCTGTATTTTAACTGTATGCGCGCTTTTATTTACGAGCGCGGCGATTATGTCTTCCTGTTCATCTTATGACGGAGAGATAAACGTATACAACTGGGGCGATTATGTTGCCGAAGGAAGCGACGGCAACATCGACACAATTGATAAATTCGAGGAAGAATACAATATAAAAGTAAACTACACAACCTACGAAACCAACGAGGAACTTTACAATCTTTTAAAGTCAAGCAACACAAGCTACGACGTAATTATCCCCTCGGATTATATGGTTGAGAAATTAAAAACCGAAGGCTTGCTCCAGAAGCTTGATATGAAAAAAATCCCTAACGCAAGCGACATTATGGATAACCTTAAAAAACCTCCTTATGATTTAAAAGGCGAGTATTCCGTTCCCTATTCATGGAATGTTACCGGACTTGTATACAATAAAAAAATGGTTAAAAACGCTCCCGACAGCTGGAAGGCTTTATGGGACAAAAAACTTAAGGGAAAGATTCTTCAGTTCAGCAACGACCGCGACGCTTATGCTATCGCAATGCAGTTATGCTCGGTTGACCCTACAAACTTTGACAAAAAAGGCGTAGACAAAGCGACCGTAAAATTAAAAGAACAAAAACCGCTTCTAAAAAAATACGTTATGGATCAGGTCTTTGCCGAAATGGAAAAAGACCAGGCGGCTGTTGCTCCGTACTACGCGGGTGATATTTACACAATGATGAAAAATAACGAAAACTTGGTGGGTGTACTTCCGAAAGAAGGTTCCAACCTTTTTGTTGACGCTATGTGTATTCCCAAAAACGCCGAAAACGTTGAGGGCGCTCATAAATTTATTAACTATATGACGAGAGCTGACATCTCGGCGGCTAACTCAAAATATATAACCTACGCAAGCCCCGTAAAGAGCGCTAAGAAACTTCTTCCGAAAAAACAGAGAGAAAGCAATCTTGTATATCCGCCCGATGAGTATCTCGAAAAATGCTACACCTTCCGAAACGTAAGCGATGACACATACGCTTATATGCAGGAACAATTCACAAAAATGATTTCAAAATAAAATGTTTTCAAAATTTTAAGGGACTGCAACGCAGTCCCTTAATTTTATTTAATCTTAATTTTTACCGTTTTATAAATTGTTTTAGCATTGTATTTATCATTTCCGCTTACAACAATTTTAAGCTTAACTTTATAGGTCTTTTTCTTATACTTACCCTTTTTAAAAGTAATCGCGCCTGTCTTTGAGTTGACTTTTATTTTCTTATAGATTTTAGAAGTCGTACCCTTTTTAACCTTAGTGATTTTCACATTACCCTTAGCGTTTTTAATCGTCAGAGGCTTTACTGTTACTTTCTTTTTCTTAACCTTTTTCGCCTTAACGGTTTTCGCTTTAGCGGCTACCTTTATCGGATTAGCACTTTTTTTGGTAACGCTGTTCGCGGGAGGAGCGGTAGGATTAACTTCGGGAGTTGTGGGAATAACTACAGGATTAGTAGGATTAACTTCGGGAGTTGTAGGAATTACTACAGGATCGGTTGGATTAACTTCGGGGATTGTGGGTATTACTATAGGATTAGTTGATGTAGTATCAGGCTGTGTCTGAGGCTCGGTGGTAACTACTTCCGACTCGGTGGAAGTTTCTTCGGGCTCGGTCGACTTGTCTGTCGGAGGCTCAGTAGTTTCGGGAGCTGTAGTTTCTTCAACAGGAGCTGTAGTTTCTTTTATATCGGCTTCTGTCGCGATAAAGCTGCAGTTTATATGAATATACTCGCCTTTCGAATAAGTAGAAACAGTGAAGCTGTTCGCGCTAATCCCGTTAACTGTAGCGTTTATATTTAGCTCATTAGTGTTTTTCGGGTTGTAATTAAACCTGTAGCCCGCGTGCGGACGGAGGAATATATTAACACAATACTCTTTTCCCTTTTCAAAGATATCGGGAGCTTTTATGTCGGCTGAATCGGTAGAATTATACCAAGTTACCGATTCGATGAAATAATTCTCCTCACCCGTAGCTTTCGCGGACGGAGTCTTTCCGTCTTTCGGCTCAACTACGCCCGTGATATTTACGTCGGTAATCATCTCGGGGTCGCTCTGCTCAGCGGGAGTGCTGAAATCGCGGGTAACAAGTAAGCTGATCTCTTTATCGTATCCGTCTTCCTCGAATACTTTAGCAGTCTTTTCGTTAATTGTAGCCGTAGGATTATTAAACGAGTAACCGCTTTTTACGGATACCCATACTCTCGCGGTATAGGTTTTATCCGCTTCAAACTTATCATCGCCAATCATCATCATATATCCGTCGGTTTTATTGTACCATGCTACCGACTGGATATTGAAAGGTGATCCATAGAACGGATATGCTTTGTCGTTCGCTTTTTCGCCGATTTCGGGTTCAACTACGCTTACAACACCGATATTTGTTATTGATTTTTCATCAATCGGAGCGGTAGTTTCCTTGGGCTCAACAGTTGCGGGTTCAGTAGCGGGTTCGGTTGTCTCGGGTTCCGTAACAACATCGCCCGCGTTAAAATTACAAATAACAACAGCTTTTTCCAACTCTGTATAACCTGAAACAGAATAAACTTCAGCTTTTACGCCGTTTACTGTCGCGACAATATTATCGAAAAACTGATAACCTTCTTTGGGCGTAAGGTAGAAACGCGCCTGATAAGTTGTATTCACTTCAGCGATATAGCTTTTACTGTAAATATCGTCTGTGTCTGGATTACGCCACTCAAAAGCTTCAATATTATATAACGAACTGCTGTCATTATATGAAAAATCGAGTTTGGAACCGGCGACAGGAGCGTGTAATCCCGAAATAGCGACAGAGGATATTTCGGTATTCTCCTTTGTAGCTGTAAATTTATAGGAAAGGTTCAGATACTGCTCGGGATCCTCCATAGTAACCTTGCCTATGGTCGCGTTATAGGAATTGATTGTACCTGTTACAGAGCTCATATCGGCAAAGCTGTTGCCATCATCAGCCTTAACGTTAACATTAACCTCGTATACGGTGCCCTCGACAAATTTGTCGCTCGAGGTCATCCACTTGTTATTCGAATAATCATACCAGCTTATATGATCGATTGTATAACCGTCTGTTTCACACTTCGCGGTATCGTCAAATCTGTTTCCCTCGGCGGGCTCAAAAATCCCGTCGATTGTTACCGAAGTAATTGACGCGGCGCCCGCGGTAAGCGAACCAACCGCAAATACACTTACGAGCATAAGAGCGGATAAAACTACGCATAAAGATTTTTTAAAAGCTTTCATATTAACCTCCTTGAGATTGTATTTATAATTATTCTATCATACGTAAACACTTTTCGCAATCCAAAAAACAAGACTGATTTTTAGCTAATTTGCACATTTTTAGTTATCGAAAAAACTGTTAAAAATATCATCCCTGTTTCTAAAAACTCCCGCGAAGCGAAAACTTAGAATTCTTTGTCCTTAAAAAGGGACAGATATTACTTTGAATATTGATTTTTAGCTCACGAAATGTTAAGATTAAACTATCGGGAGGTCAGGATATGAACGATACATTATTAATAACAATTATTATTCTTTCGGCAATTACCGCTGTTCTTTCTTTCGCGGCTATAATTATCGCTTTAAAAAACAAGAGCTCGGATAATTCAGCGGAGATTATTTCAAAAATTACAGAAGAACAGCAAAAGCAGTCGAGCCTGCTTCGCCAGGAACTTACAGCCTCAACACAGCAGTCGGTAAAAAGTATGGGCGAAATGATTTCGGAAAACCAGAATCAGTTTTCACGCTTACAGCAGGAAAAGATGGACAACCTGGAATCACGGCTAAAGACTTTCTCGCTCGAAAACGAGCAGAAACTCGATTTAATAAGAAAGTCTGTGGAAACCAAGCTTACATATATCCAGGAAGATAACAACAAACAGCTTGAGGAAATGCGTAAAACTGTTGACGAAAAGCTCCAGAACACTCTCGAAGAAAAAATGAACAAGAGCTTTGAACTTGTAAATCAGAGGCTTGAACAGGTTTATAAGGGACTCGGCGAGATGCAGACCTTAGCCGTCGGCGTCGGCGACTTAAAGAAAGTTCTTACGAACGTCAAGACGCGCGGAATTGTCGGCGAGATTCAGCTCGGCGCGATTCTTTCGGAAATACTCTCTCCCGAACAGTACGACGAAAATGTCGCTACCAAGAAAGGCTCGAAGAATGTTGTTGAATTTGCGGTTAAACTCCCCGCCGAGGACGACAGCTTCATATACTTACCAATCGACTCAAAATTCCCGGGCGATACTTACGCGGCTCTGCGTGACGCGATTGAGGAAGGCGACAAGGAGAAAATCAACCTTGCCGCGAAAGCGCTCACAACAACCATTAAAAACGAAGCTAAAGACATCAGGGACAAATACATTGACCCGCCCAACACCACGGAGTTCGCGATTATGTTTTTGCCTTTCGAGGGACTTTACAGCGAGGTTGTAAACCGCGGGTTGGTGGAAATATTACAGCGTCAGTACAAAGTTAATGTAGCAGGTCCGAGCACAATGGCCGCTCTTTTAAATTCCCTGCAAATGGGCTTTAAAACCTTAGCGGTTCAGCAGCGTTCGGCTGAGGTCTGGAAAATACTCGGCGAGGTTAAAACCGAGTTCGATAAGTTCAACGACGTGCTCGTGCAAACCCAGCAGAGAATCAATCAGGCTAACGCTGAACTCGATAAACTCGTCGGCGTAAGAACACGCCAGATTCAAAGAAAACTTAAAAACGTCCAAAGTATAGAGATTGCAGATAATTCTTCTACGGAATTATTAGACGAATAAACGATAAAAAACAAGAGGTCGACTAAGTCGACCTCTTTCTTATATCCTATTCATTTATGAAAGCGATTCCGAGACAATATTCTTTACCTCGCTCAAAGCATCATTGACTTTCGAAATGTCTTTCGCTCCAGCCATAGCCATATCGGGTTTACCGCCGCCGTTACCGCCTGTTAGCTGGGCAACAGCTTTTACGATTTTACCCGCATTAAGACCGAGCGCAACCGCTTCTTTGGAGCAAGCGCAGGCAAAAGTGCCTTTTTCTCCGTTGATTCCGCAGAGTACAACAACCGCTTTCTCACTTTTATCAAGGCACATATTACACATATCCT
The DNA here is from genome assembly GCA_902793125.1 of uncultured Ruminococcus sp. Classification (GTDB taxonomy): domain Bacteria; phylum Bacillota; class Clostridia; order Oscillospirales; family Acutalibacteraceae; genus Ruminococcoides. Next base: position 32,226 of record CADBCC010000012.1, on the reverse strand, counting down.
TGAGCTGGTCTCCCTGAACATCCTTAACGGAAGAAACCATAACAGAAACTCCGTTTACGTCAACCGCCGAAGAAAGAATATCGTTAAGCTTGGAAGCGGCTAACTTGCTTTTAAGCATTTCAATTTCTTTATCTTTTGCTTTAAGTTCATCCGAAACTTTTACAACAGCGGCCATAAGCTTTCTCGGATCATTAATTTTAAAAACGCTTGCCGCGTTGCCGATCATTTCAACAGCCCGGTTAAGATAATCAAGCACACCGAAACCTGTAAGCGCCTCAATACGTCTTACGCCCGCGGCTACGGAACCTTCCTGGCGGATTTTAAAGAGTCCGATTTTTGAAGTATTATCTACGTGAGTACCTCCGCAAAGTTCAACCGAGAAATCGCCCGCCTTAACTACTCTTACAACGTCGCCGTATTTCTCTCCGAACAGCGCCATAGCTCCGAGCTTTTTAGCTTCATCAATCGGCATTTCGCGAGTTATAACATCAATTCCCTCAAAAATCTTTTTGTTTACAAGCAATTCGACTTCAATAAGTTCCTTAGCTGTCATAGCTTCGAAATGTGTAAAGTCAAAACGAACGTAGAATTCATTTACAAGCTGTCCCGCCTGTTCAACGTGAGTACCTAAAACTTCTCTTAAAGCCGCCTGCAAAAGATGAGCGGCGGTATGGTTACGGCGGATAGATTCGCGGCGCTTTTTGTCAATGGAAAGTTTAACCTTATCCCCAACCGTAAACGCTCCTTTGTTAACGGTAAGTGTATGCAGGAAAATTCCCTGAGCGTCTTTTGTTGTATTAGTTACCTCAGCCTCAGAGTTTTCGTTGGTAATAAAACCGGTATCACCGATCTGTCCGCCTGATTCGGCATAGAAGGGAGTTTTTTCGGTTACAACAATCGCGCTTTCGCCCTCGGAAACAATATCTACTCTCTCTCCGTCGCGGACAATAGCGAGAATTTTTGACTCCGCGTCATAATCTTTATAGCCTGCAAATTCCGTTGCCTTAATATCGGACAAGTCGGTGGAATCGGAAATCCAGGCATCAGCTCCCGCGTTTTTACGCGCCTTTCTGCTTCGGCTTTTTTGTTCCTTTAAAAGCTCTCTGAAGCGTTCAACGTTAACTTCAATTCCCGACTCTTTAGCTATTTCGCGCGTAAGGTCAATCGGGAAACCGAAAGTATCATTCAGCTTAAACGCTTCCTCGCCGGAGATAATTCTGTTGGTGGATTTATCAATAAGCGAGTTCAAAAGCTCCATACCCTGAGCAATTGTGCGCGCAAAGTTTTCTTCTTCGACTTTTATTAGTTTTACAATAAAGTCCTCTTTTTCTCTGAGTTCGGGATAAGCGGACTCGTTCTCCTTAATTACGGTTTCACAAACTTTATAAAGGAAAGGCTTGGTATATTTTAAAATGTGTCCGTGACGGGCGGCTCGTCTTAAAAGACGTCTTAATACATATCCCCTGCCCTCGTTAGACGGCATAACTCCGTCGGCAATCATAAATGTTGTTGAACGGATATGGTCGGTAATAACCCGAAGCGAAATATCGGTTTTCTCGCTTTCGCCGTATTTTACGCCGACAATATCACTTATATGATTCATAATATTCTGGACGGTATCAACGAGGAAAAGATTATCAACATTCTGCATTACGCACGCGAGGCGCTCAAGTCCCATTCCGGTATCAATATTCGGATGCTCAAGCGGAGTATAGTTATTATTTCCGTCGTTGTCAAACTGAGTAAATACTAAATTCCATACTTCCATATAACGGTCACATTCACAGCCGACTTTACAATCAGGCTTGCCGCAACCGTATTTTTCGCCGCGGTCGTAATAAATTTCGGAGCAAGGTCCGCAGGGACCGCTGCCGTGCTCCCAGAAGTTGTCGGCTTTACCTAAGCGCACCATATGACTTTCGTCTACGCCTACCTGTTTTGTCCAGATATCGTAAGCCTCGTCATCATCCTGATAAACAGATACATAGAGCTTTTCCTCGGGAATTTCCAAAACTTTTGTAAAGAACTCCCAAGCCCATGCAGTAGCTTCTTTCTTAAAATAATCTCCGAAAGAAAAGTTTCCGAGCATCTCAAAGTAAGTTCCGTGGCGGTCGGTTTTTCCGACTTCCTCAATATCGGGTGTACGGATACATTTCTGGCAGGTTGTAACCCTTGTTTTAGGCGGAGTAATCTCGCCTGTGAAATATTTTTTCATCGGAGCCATACCGCTGTTGATAAGCAGAAGGCTGTTATCGTCTTTAGGAATTAACGGAAAAGAAGGAAGCCTGAGGCATCCTTTACTCTCCATAAATGATAAAAATTTCTCTCTCAGTTCATTAAGTCCTGTCCATTCCATTTTTTTATTTCTCCTCGTCAAGTTTTTCGTTCCTGTATTAATTTTGATGTCCCCCGCACATTTACTTTCCTATCAGGTTTTGGAGACTTGTGCAACGTTCATCTATAAAATATTTAACTATTACTTTTAAATCTTTTCTTGTCTCTTAACTCTTAAAACGCTTCCCGCGGGTATTTCCTTATCCGCCGTAAGTTTCAGTTTCTCCATAGCGTGCGGAGCGCTTTCGACTTCTTCGCCGTTTTCGTTTTCAAGTTTTAAGCATTTTGTATTAAACGGTATTCCGCCGGGCGGAAGAATATCGAGAATATCGCCCTTATAAAATTTATTGCGCTGGGTAATCCCGGCAGTTTTTCCGCCTTTTTCGCAAAAAGCGACAACATCATATTTTCTTATATATCCGCCGTTATCAGTAACCTGTCCCGGCTCGTTTCCGAAATAAAAGCCCGTGTTATATTCACGATGGCTTATTTTTTCAGTTTCTTCTTTTATCCATTCGGGCAGTTTAAAATTCTCAGGATTTTTAAAGTATTCATCGACGGCGTGGCGGTAAGCGTTTGTTGTCACCGCGGTATAGTAACTCGACTTAGCGCGTCCTTCAATTTTAAAGCTTGTTATTCCCGCTTTTACAAGTTCCGGAATATGCTCAATCATACACAAATCACGGGAATTGTAAAGGAAAGTTCCCTTATCGGTTTCCTCAACCGGGAAGAACTGTCCCTCGCGGTTTTCCTCGAAAAGATGGTATTTCCATCTGCACGGCTGGGCGCAATCGCCGCGGTTAGCGTCGCGTCCCGTCATATAACTTGAAATAAGACAGCGTCCGGAAAAAGAAACACACATCGCTCCGTGTACAAAAGTCTCAATTTCAAGCTCTTTAGGAGTTTTTGCCCTTAGCTCGGTTATTTCTTCAAACGAAAGCTCTCTTGCTAAAACAACCCTCGAAGCACCCATATTATAAAGCGCGGTCGCGGTAAGATGATTTGTAACTCCAGCCTGGGTTGAGACGTGCAGCTTAACTTCGGGAGCATATTTTTTAGCAAGCTCCATTACTCCGACATCCGCAATAATAAAAGCGTCGACGCCCGCGCTCTGCGCAAAACTCAGGAACCCGGGAAGAGTATCAAGCTCGTATTCCCGAGGTAGAGTATTACAGGTAAGATGAATTTTTACGTCATTTTTATGTGCGTAATCGCAGGCCTTTTTTAATTGTTCGTTATCAAAATTCGCCGACGCGGTACGCATTCCAAACTGTTTCCCCGCAAGAAAAACAGCGTCCGCTCCGAATTTTACGGCAGATTCAAGACATTCGAAATCTCCCGCGGGCGAAAGTATTTCAGGTTTTTTCATATATATCCCTTCAGAGTCCGAAAAGTTAATTACCTTTAGCTTCGGCTAAATTAAGATTCTGCTGATACAGAGTTCTCGCGTAATAAGGAGTTCCCTTCTTGGAATGGCAGAAATAGAGATAATCGGTATCGTTCGGATAAAGCGCCGCTAAAATGGCTTCCATTCCCGGGTTGCAGATCGGTCCGGGCGGTAAACCTTTAATTTTATATGTATTATAACTGCTCTTAAAAGTCTTGCGCTCGCTTTCGGGGACCTTCTTCTTACTTCTGTAAGGATAATATTTTGTTGAGTCAAGGCTCAGCTTCGCAAATCCCGAGGCTTTGCCCGCTTTAAGCCGGTTGTGCAGAACGGAGCTGATATTATACATATCCTTTTTGTTAGCCGCTTCCGCCTGGATTATCGAAGCAATAATAAGAACCTTATCTAAAGACATTTTCTTTTTCTTAGCTATCTTTTCGATATTAATAATCTTTTTATAACCCTCAACATTCTGGTTTTCGTAAATTCTTGTTTCAAAGTCGTTTAGCATTCTTGTTATGGTAAGTTTAGGATCCTCGTTGTGATAACACTCATAGGTATCCGGGAAAAGATAACCCTCAAGTTTATAGTAGCGTTTATCGGGATTCTTTATTTCAGATATAAAATCATAATCTTTATCAAAATAATTTGAATTACAAAGTTTTAAAAACTCACTTGTATCGGGCAGAACATCTTTTTCAACAAGCATATCCGCGATTTCCTGAACGTTCATACCCTCGGTAACGGTGATTTTGATTGTATCGGTACGGTTGGAGATGGACTGGAGATAATTCACTATAGCTTCGTAGTCCATATTGGTTTTCATATTAAAGACGCCCTGGGTAAAATCATCGTCGTTTTTCGTAATTTTAGCGTAGATATTAAAGAACATTTCCTCTTTAATTACGCCTTTATTCCAAAGCGCCTTCGAAACATCTTCAAGCGAAGGGTTCTCAGGGATTTCAATAGTAACTTTATTTTCTTCGGTTCTGTTCATCGCGAGCATATCATTTACGCCGATAAGCAAAAACATCGAAAACATCAAAGCAACGAGTATAACGGAACCCCACCAGATAATGCGGAAACGTCTTTTATTCTGGTGGTCGGCATATTTAAGCTGACGTTTTTCCTCACGCTTTTCACGTTTACGTATATTTCTGGAGTTTCGCTTCATCTGTTCGCGAACGTCATCATCGGAATACGAACTTATCTGCTGAGGACCTTCGTCATCGTAGTTGCCCATATCGCGGTACTGCTCCCCAACGGCAAGGTCATCGTCGTTGAGATTCAGATGAAAGTTCTGCACCTTCCTTTTTCGCATTTCGTTTATCTGATTTTGTTCCATTTGTTCGTAAGAATTATTATCGCGATCCATAATTCTCTCCTACCTTGTATCAATTATATATTTATCGGTAACAACTAAATCCACTGATCTATCATAAGTATCAAAGGGTAATTTATCTTCAATACAATTCGAATAACATATACCGGCTTTTATACCGTTAAAATTCGGAATAAAGCGATCGTAATAACCTTTTCCGAAACCGATTCGATAACCTTTTTTATCGAAAACAAGCCCCGGGACTATAATAAGCTGAGCGTCATTCACTTCGGCAGGAACGCATTTTTCTGCGTCAGGTTCCAAAATACCAAAATGCTTTTCATTAAGATCATCAAACGAATTGATGTAATAAAAACTCATTTCCGTTTTACTTGTATCGCAAAGCGGTACGGCGACTTTCTTATTACCCGCAAAAGCGTTCAGAATTATTGCTCTTGTACTGACTTCAATATCTTTTGAGACAAACGCGAATACGGTATCGGCGTTTTTGTAAAAATCAAGTTCAAAAAATCTTTCTGTGATTTTTCGGTCAAGTTCCGATTTTTCGTACTCGGAATATGATTTCCTTAATTCTTTATACTTTTTTCTCAGCTCGTTTTTTTGCTCATCTACACTTTTTAAGGACATTGCATTGTCTTTCTGACATTTTCGGCAACTTCAGACGAGGTAAGGCTTTCAGCAACAAGAAGCGCGAAGTTTATTGTACAGCCAGCGCCTTTTCCGGTAATAACCTTTCCGTCGCGTACGGCAAATTCTCCGGTGTAATTAACCTTATCCTCACATACTTCGCAGCCCGGGAAACAGGTCGCGTTTTTACCGTCTAAAATTCCTTTTTTAGCGAGAACCGAGGGAGCCGCGCAAATCGCGCAGATAAACTTATCGTTCTCAAGTGCGAAATCCAAAACTCCGCTTACAAAATCGGAAGCGCCTAAATTCGTTGTACCGGGCATTCCGCCGGGTAAAATCACAGCGTCAAGCCTGTCAATTTCCAACTCATCGGGAGTTATATCCGCCTCAACTTTTATATTGCAGGAAGCGTTAACGCATTTTCCCGTAACTCCTACGGTCAACACTTCTAAACCCGCTCTTCTTAAAACATCAACTGTAGTCAGCGCTTCCGTAACTTCAAATCCATCAGCTAACATCAAATAAACCATATTTTATTTATCCGCATAAAACGCGGACGTTCCTTTCTTAAAAATCATATCCCCCGCTCTATGAAGTTTAAATACTTGGGATACGTTCATCTATACATTGTATAAGAATATTTAACTATAAACTGTCAACTACTCCAGCCCTAAACCAAGATACACGCTGTCGGGGCTGTACCCCGTGATTGACTTCATCATCGCGAAACGTTCTTTCTTACTTTCAACAAATTTCTGATTAGGCGAAAGATGGAACCTGAATTTTTCGTTTTTAAATTCGGAAAGCAGATCCGTTATCAGATAGGGAGCGTTTTTATCATCGCATATAAACTCCGAAACATAACAGTAATCTCCCTCGTCGTAAGCGATAACGTAACCGAAATTATTCTTTATAATTTTTGCCCCGTAGAGCGCGTTATATTCGAAAGCATAATCAATAAAATTATTATTCCAAAAAAGAAAATTATTTTTCAGTACCCTGTTTCTTATCCCGCAGTATCCGCCGACAACAGTTTCGGTAACCTCATAGGGTTTCGCGAGTTTTTCAAGTTCATCTCTTTTTAATTCGGCGATATTTGCGCTGAGCTCTTTAAAGCCAAGCTTAGCGTAATAATCGTAAAGCGAATCGCTCGCGGGAAGAGTTATACAAACTTCCTGGGCGGTAATGGAAAGCGCGTAATGGATAAGCCCTTTCATAACACCCGCGCCTCTGTATTCATCCTTGGTAGCGGCGGCGTAAAGATAACCCGCTTTTCTTGTGTTTAAGGTTGTCGGAATAATATAGACCATCGCGATAAGCTCGTCGCCTTCGTAACAAACGTAACAGATTTCGGGTTTATATATTCTTTTAAAGAATAATTCTAACGCCTCATCATTTTCGTAGAAAACGTCTTTAAATAATTCTTTTAGAGAATTAATATCTTTTTCTTCAGCTTTCCTCAGCTTTATCATTTTTTACTCCCGAATAACGTTTAAGTATTACAACAGGATGATAAGAGAGCTTAGCCTGTCTCAGGCTTTCGATTCCCATATCCTCCTCGCGATTTATAAATTCAAAACCAACAAGCGTTTTAACGAACTCGTTATTAACCTTAGCGTAAACTCCGTCGTACTCAACGAGAGCTTTCTCGAAGATAACGTCGAAGGTTTTCTGATTTATTTCGCAGCCCATGGTCATAGCAACGGGTTCTTTCTCGACATAAAGAATACCGCCGTGCATTTTAAGTAGTTCGTAGTTTTGCAGAGTTTCTTCAATCGCCTTGTATTCATCATTGGTGTACGGATTAATATTCTTTGATTTACACCATTTTTCGGCGACATTAAGAGCGTCATTCTTATTGTTCTTGTTGATTATAGCAAAATTCCATTTAGGATAAGTACGGTTGAATTTTGAGATATGGTTACGCTTAGCGTGGAATCTTTTTCCGGGAAGAATACTAAGATCATAATTTCTGTATATATAATCCTCGTCGCTTTTTAATTCTTTAAAAGAAAATTTGTAACCGGTTATTTCAACTAATTTCTGGCGCTGGGCTTCGGTTAGCATAACGAAATTAGCCTCGAGTCCGCGCTGTTTAGCGTCTTTAAAAATTTCCGCTACAACAGCGGTGGGGTCGCCTTCTCCCAAAGGGAAACAGTATCCCCACGGCTTACCGTCACTAAAATAAGCCATAACAAAAAAGCCGTTATATACACATATTTTTATATTATATTTATTTCTCCAAATAAAGATGTTCGCCGGGCTGAAGTCACAGCCCATTGTTCCGAATTTTTCGCAAATCTTTCTTATGTAAGGCAAATCATCTTTAACCGGCGCTTTAAAATCAAACATAATTACCCTTCAACTGCTGTTTTTATATCCTCGGCTATATCCTCAACAGAACGCATTTCACCGTTTTCGGTACAGCATATTTTTATCCAGCCGAGCTTTTTCACGGCATACATAGCTGAGTTTCTGCAATCAAGCAAAAACTTCAGATTCTTTTCGTGTAAATCCTTTTTACTCTCGTCGCCCGAATATCTTTTCGAAAGAAGTTTCTGCGATACATCGGGTTCGACGTCAAGATAAATAACTTTATCGGGCTTAGGCACGTTTACTTTTTTGTATTCAAAATCTTCCTGAAAGGCGATAAAGTTATCCCACTCATTTTCGGGGAGTTTAGACATCTGGTAAATAATATTGGAAGTCGCGTAACGGTCGGCTAAAATAACCGTTCCGTTTTCGTAATCCTTTTTCCAGAATTTTAAATATGCGGCAATTCTGTCTACCGTATAGAAAACAGAGGCGGCGTAGGCGTTTACATCGGCGGGATTGTCGCCGAATTCACCGCCCAGATACATTTTTACAAGAGCGCTGCTCGGATTATTATAATCGGGAAAAGAAAGTTTTAAAACTTTTTCTCCCTCAGCCTCAAAAGCTTTTTTCAGTATTTCAGTCTGAGTCGCTTTTCCTGAGCCGTCCAGCCCCTCTATTACGATAAACTTACCTGCCATACTTCTCCCTCATTTCCTTAGCCTTTCCGCAGGTCATCTTACCCTCGGGACAAGGTCCGAACAGGCACGACGGTCCGCATTTCGAGAAAAGGTTGGGAGCGACTTTTAAGCATTCCAAAAGCATCTGCTCAGCCACTTCGCGGATTTCCCACTGGGCGCGGTTACAACAGCGGTGAGCAAAAAAGTTTTCTAAGCTGCGTGTATTAAAAGTACAGATTATCTTAGTGGTGCAGGCATTGGGAAGAACAAATCTCGCGTCCTCGTTAGCCTTTTTTACAAAAGCATTGAACTGAGTTTTGTCGCTCTGCCTGAAGCTTTCAATAATTTCATCATCGCTTCCGCTTATTTCGGGAGACGCTTCTCTGATATAACCAGCTATAAGAGAATCTCTTATTTCCCTGTAAGCTTCGGACTGCATATCTATAACTTTTTTATAGGCGGAGAACGCCTTCTCGTTTTTCTCGATTTCGGGAGGAGTTACGAACTCAAATTTCGTTCCGTCAACATACCTCTGCGACTGCTGTGAATAAGACGCGATTCTGTGGCGCACAAGCTGGTGGGAGCAGGCGCGGCTGATTCCCTCTATTCCGAATGTAAACGAGGCGTGCTCAACAGGACTTCCGTGCCCGAGGCTCGCAAGCATATTTATAAAACGGGTTGTACTCTCTTCGTCCAGACCTTCTTTTATGTTTTCAATATCCGACGCGGAATAACATAATTTAGCCGCCATTGCGACTACCTGTTCAGCGTTCGGGGTATGCGCTAAAAGTTTAACTTTCGGTTTCATAAGAATCCTCTTTTCGTAATTTTTCTACAAAATCCTATACCGTTTTATTTTATCATATTTGAGCAATAATTACAATAGTTTTTATACAATTTAAGACAGCAAAAAGGCGGAGCTTTAAGCACTCCGCCTTGACTTTGATTTCTTAATCAGTTTTATTGATATCAGTACAATAATAAGCAATACAAAAATACCCGCTCCGATAATGCTAAAGTTTATTCCCAATTTAAGCCATGGAGTATCGTATTTAAGCTGTATCTTGTGGCTGCCCTTGCTGAGCATAATACCGGAAAAAGCAGTATTCGCTCTTAAAATTTCAACTTCTTTTCCGTCAACATAAGCCTTCCAGCCGTCGCTGTAAGGAATTGTAAGCATAAGAAGTTTATTTTCTTTTAAAGAAATTTCTCCCGTGATTTCATTAGTCGAGAACGAATCCTTATACTCATGGAAATCCACATTGGTCAAAACATCTTCTTTAAGCGCCTCTACCCTTTCTTCGTAATTATCAAACGGCAGGCAGTAAATCTTCAGCTCATCAAAACTGTACACGCCTCTTACGGGAAGATAAATATTCACTGACTTAAGCGGTTTTTCCGAATAATCCAGGTTCATCATAAAGTCTTTTCTGCCTTCGTAATACATATTATTTTCATCACGGTAAGCAAAACTTTTAAAACCGCCAATCTGCCCCGATACGCCGATATCCACTCGTGTGGGAGAAGCGAAATCCATATTCTCGGTTTTCATAATCTCGGTTTCAAATGTGCCGACATCAGCCAAATCCTCTTTATTGAACTTATCTTCGGGATCGACCGCAGCGTTGCCGCTATACAACTCATATTCACTTGTACCGACAAAATCCACATTTTTAAACGCTATATATGTTTCGCTGTTTTTTAAAGTTTTATCAAGATACAGAGTTACAACAGTGCTGTCCGCGGTAGAAGTAAACTTATTATCGGAATAAGTAACGTTTTCTCCGGGAACAATTGTATAACTTATATCTTTATTCAAAAACTCTGTTTCAACTTTTTTAAGGGAGTTTTCATCCTTATCAAGCACAACCCCCTGAAGCAGAGCCTCCTGCTTTTCAATAGCGCTCATTTTAGAGTACTCATCACGCGAAACAGTTGAAGAATAAGTGTAACCAAACGGAAGGAAGTTTTTATTTTCGTAAACCGAGTAAGAATTCTTTTCAACATCATATCTGTTTTCGGGCATCAAAGTTTCCGTCACAACGCCGTCATTAAACACAAAATGCCTTCCGTTTTCAAAATCGAATCCGTACGGAACACGTTTTTCCGAATCCATATTATGGATATTCTGTTCTCTGTTGTAATTACTTCCGGACGAAAAATACTTAACGTTGGCAAGAGTATTTAAAATTGCCGAATCGTCCAGATCTTTATACATCTGCCCCATTGTGATATTCGTATTCATCTCATCAAACCACTCAAAAAGATTCGGATTTGACATACTGTAATAAAACTGCGTAGAAGAAAGGCCGTTTAAAAGCGACGCATTGTACTGAAGCGAACTTCCCGTATATCTGAAAAATTCGTCTTGGGGGTACTCTTTCTTTATAATTGTGGCTTCATTGGAACTATAATTTTCGTTAAATTGAGGAGCGTCGTCGTATTCGCTTAAAAACTCCGAATTATAGGGCGAAATTGCGTAATAAGAGTTTACCGCTATTCCTATCATAACGGCAATCAACGCCACCATTGTTACATAGCGTTTGTATCTTACAGCCGAAGTATTTATTAAGAAAATCAGGAATATTGCGGAAATTGCGATTGACAACTGGATAGCTACATTCGAGTCAATGGAATATCGAACTACCGCGCAAAGCACAAAGTAAAAACCGGTAAACATAAGACATTTAACTAAATCCCTGCGGCCGAGCGTAACAAAATCTTCCGCGGTTACGGTAATAATATACGCAAATAAGGGCGCAGCAACCCAAATCCAGCGGTTTGACGCGTATGAAAGTCCGTTGAATATATGTCCGATATACGGAACAAGCATAAATATAACTACTAATATAAAAGCGATTTTAAGGAAAAGCCTTTTTCCGCGTTTTATAAAAAGCGTAAATATCGCGGGGATAATTATACCTCCGAAACCGATATGAGTCCACATGGGAACACTTTTCCCCGTTGCGACCAAAAGTCTCGGAACAGATTTATAGTATTCGCTTGTATAAAACATTTCGACATATGTTTCCGACGTCATTCTCGGGTCGCCTAAAAACTGCAATACTACAGGTAAAAAGATTAATCCCGCCATAACTACACCGAGCACGGAGAATATTATCAGCTTTAAGAAGTAAATAACCGCGTCGATAAAAGTTGTTTTCTTTATATCGCAGATAAACTTTAAAACAACGTACATAACCGTAAAAATAACGATCATATAGAAGAAATAGAAGTTGCTCAGCGCCGAAAAGAATACGCCTAAAATAAACACAAACGGAGTTTCTTTTTTGCGTATTTTTTCAATTCCCATAATAATCATCGGGAAATATATCATCGGATTTATAAAATAAGGATGGCGGGGTCCCGAAATCATTGCGTAAGCGCAGAAAACATAAGCTAAGGCTCCCGCAAGCACGGCAATTTTATTCGCGTTTTTATTAAAACAAAAACACATTTTTGAGAAAACAAATCCCGCGAAAAACAACCTTAAGGCAATAAGAAAATGATAAAGATAAATAGTTTTTGAAGACGGAACAAATATTGTGAAAATATTAAACGGATCGCCTAAAACATAATAATGCAGAAGCTGGACAATATCTCCGCCGTAACCCAAGCTGAATGAATACGTCGCAATATTCAAAGAATGATTATGAATAAAATTCCTAATCATTTCCCTTATCCATACACCCATATATACAAGCGTTGTATAATTCTGGGTTTTACCGTCGTCAATCCATATTGAAACCTTTCCTGTAAAAATAAAATAGTGGTAAACAACAGCAATCATCAACGAGAAAAAAATAGTATAAAGAATCCAATAATTAGGAGTTTTAATTCTATCTAACCTGATTTGAGGATGTTTGTTTTTAGCAGAAAGCTTCATTCCGATTCCTCCGAATTTAACCGTATTACCTGTTTAGAATAATAGCGTTAACTTTAAAATTATATCATTTACATTCGAATTATTCAAGTATTTCAGATACAAAAATTCACATTATCCGTGGTGTTAATATGAATTTTTATTTATTTGCTCAAATTTTTATTGAAATATATAGTTTTTTAATATATAATAGCAATATATTATTATACTTTTTCATCTTTTTGATTTTATGAAAAAGAAAGGCGGAGATAAACTTGAATATAATTTTTATTGCCGGAATAATTGCGCTTACAGCGGGCACAGTTTTCAGTTTTCTGAAAAAAGATTTTGCGGAAAAAGCTTATTTCATATGCATCGCGGCGTCAGTTGTTCTTTGTATTTTTTCTTTTGCGGTTAATGATTCGCTTAAAAGCATTTCGCTCGGAGCGGCTTTCATTGCGGCTTTAAGCTTAGCTATTAACATTTACGCTAAAAAATTCGGCAAAAAAGAGGGAATTAAAAACACACTGCTTTTCATTTCAAAGGCTTTAATGATTATACTTATAATCGAAGCCGTTGTTTTTAATTTCAACAGCTATCACCTCTGGCGAGGAGAATATAATAAAAAAGACCTGAATTTAAGCACAGCTTCCGCTCAGAACTTCAGCAAAAACCAGCTGGGGTATACCGCTACGGGTTCGGGCACATTTGAATTTTCGGATATAAACGAACGCGTCGGCACAATTCTGCTCGACGTAAATTCCAACCATTATAAAGTCGATTACAGTATTGACTTTACGGATGAAACCGCCGAAACCTACAGATGCCGTTCGGGACTTGTAAAAGGTTCCGTTGTAAAAGGTATTGAATCAACAAAATATATTGTATGTAATTTTTCAGGAAAAGTCGGAAAGCTTAAAATTCATTTAAGTTCGGAAAACCAAACCGACATTATTCAGGTTTTTTCAGCTAAAATAAACTATGATTTTCCGTCCGAATGTAATTACGGAAGAATTGCGATATTCCTTTTAGCCGCTCTTTTTGTATTTCTTTTCAAGAAATCTATAGCGTTAAGGAGTCCGATTTCAGAGAAAGGCGTACTCTTAAAACGCGTTACCGCGGTTATTATCGCCACGGCGATTATAGTTTCAATGACACTTTCTTTTACAAATGTAAAAGGTATGTCTGATTTTTCGATGAACACGGGAAATCAGATGACCAAAGAAATGGTAGACGCGTTTGAGAAAGGCAAGGTCGAGCTGGACGCTCAGCCTTCGCAAAGCCTTAAAGATTTGAAAAATCCGTACGACTGGGGCGTTCGCCTTGAGCAAAATGCCGACTGTCTTTGGGACCATGTATACTATAACGGAAAGTATTATTCGTACTACGGCGCCGGACCTGTTGTTCTTTTATTTATGCCGTATCATATGTTTACGGGGCATTACTTCCCGAGCACGTGGGCAGGTATAATATTCAACTCGATAGGTCTTCTGTTTATAGGGCTCGCTTTCTATGTTCTTATTAAAAAATTCTTCCCCGATATAAGCATCGGAATTTTCACCGCCGCGCTTGTTACGATATTCGCTTCCTGCGGAGTCTGGTACTGTACGGTTAACGTAAACTTCTACGAAATAGCGCAATCGTCGGGATTCTGCTTTACGGCTATGGGAGCTTACTTTATGCTCGCGTCAAATGTTATCGGCGGAGGAAAAATAATAAAGCGCAATGTACTGCTTTCAACTCTGTTTTTGGCAATCGGAGTAACCTGCCGTCCGACAACAATAATCTGGTGCGTGGTTTCAATCGCGTTTATAATTGTCGGACTGCTGAAATTAAAGAATGAGAATACCGATAAAAAACAGATTATTATCTATTTAGCCGCTGCGCTGATACCGTTTATTATAATCGGCGGAGCTCAGATGTATTATAACTACGCGCGGTTCGGCTCGTTTACGGACTTCGGTATTGATTATTCGATAACTATTAACGACTTTACAAAAACCGAATTTCACACTCAGGCGGCCGCTGTAGGTTTCTTTGACTACATCTTCGCTTTACCCTCGTTCACAGGCCAGTTCCCCTATTTTACGTCTACTGTATCCAATTTAAACATCAACGGATATTACTATGTAATGACAATGAACGGCTGCGGAATTTTATTCAGAGCTCTACCGACATTAGCGATTTTCGTTTCGCCTTTCGCTTTAAAATATGTCGATAAGAAAAAGAGAGTCACCACCGCGATTCTGTTCACTTTATGCGCGGTAGTTGTGCCGTTCGTAGTAATTGAGTCAATCTGGGAATCTTTCTACGGCGTAAGATATATGATGGATTTCGCCTGGGAGATGACAGCGTGCGCGTTTATGGTAATCTTCCTCTTATACAGAAACTTAAAGAGCGAAGAAGCAAAACACCTTTACAGAGCTTTCATCGTAATTTCGATGTTTTTAGCTATAGTAGTTAATACCGCTCTGGTATTCTCCTACTATTACCCCTCGCCCTACCTCAACAACCACGAGGCGGATTTCGTAGGATTCGCGAGAATGTTCTCAATATTTAAAACCTGGTAATCAATCCGTCTTAACTAAAATGTAACACAATTCCTCCTTTTGGATATTATGTAATGTAGACGAAAGGAGGAAAGATATATGTGTAACAATGGTTTCGGCGGAAACGGATGCTGCTGGATTATTCTTCTTATTCTCATTATCTGCACTTGTTGCGGTAACAACGGTGACAACTGTGGTTGCGGCTGCTAAAAGTTCAAATTTTGCCGGCTCAACTGAGCCGGCTTTTTCTATTCTAACAAAACTGTCATATATATTGAATTATTCACATTAAAAGTATATAATATTTTTAACGATAAAAATCGGTCTTTTTTGACCAAAAGGAGGAAAAATGGAAGAAAGAGGTCAATGGAGCTCCAGACTTACCTTCATCCTTGCGGCTATAGGTTCAGCTGTAGGACTCGGCAACGCATGGAGATTCCCCGGACTCGCCGCTAAACACGGCGGCGGAACATTCTTATTGGTTTACCTTGCGGCTATGTTGGTAATGGGTATTCCGCTTCTTATGATGGAAATCTCGATTTCGAGAAAATTCAGAAAAGGCGCTATCGAGAGTATGCGCGGTATCGGTAAAAAATGGGAGTTTGTCGGTTGGTCGGCTACATCCAACGCTTTTGTAATCGTTTGCTACTATTCGGTAGTATTCGCGTGGGTTATTCTTATGTTCGTAAACTCGTGGCAGTTTGCGGGTATGACTAATAAATCCAAAGAAGCGTCGGAACTTTTCTTTAAACTTACCGAAACCACAGGAAAAATCGAAGGATTCGGCATTCCGTGGATTGTTCTTTTATGTTTGGTTATCGCGTGGGGACTTATCTTCTACTGTATAAGAAACGGCGCTAAATCCGTAGGTAAAGTTGTAAAATTCACAGTATTCGCCCCGGTAGTATTGCTTTTAATTATGGCAGTAAAGGGCTGCACAATGCCGGGAGCCGCCGCGGGACTCGCTAAATTCTTTATCCCCGATTTCAGCGCTTTATCGGATCCTACGCTTTTGGTCGACGCTATAGGCCAGGTATTCTACAGCCTGTCGATTATGATGGCGATTATGTTCGCTTACGGCTCTTATGTCGGCGACGACGCCAACGTGGCGGCCGACGCTATGATTATCGCTTTCTCGGATATGGCGGTAAGCGTGCTTTCCGGTGTAGTTATGTTCGCGACAATGGGCGGAACAGGTATGCTCGACGACATCACCGCCAGCGGAATAGGAACAGCGTTCCTCGTTTATCCGCAGGCTATAGTTAACCTTACAAGCATCGGCTGGCTTAACGCTTTATTCGGTGCAATATTCTACTTAATGCTTATTACGCTCGCTATTGACTCGGCGTTCTCAATTGTTGAAGGCGTATCGGCTGCGGTTTCCGATAAATTCCATATTAAACCGAAAAAGGTTACAATCACGGTTTGTATTATCGCGGGAATAATTTCGCTTCTTTTTGTAACTCAGTCGGGACTTGCATGGCTCGATATCGTAGATAACTGGGCTAACTCGTTCAACCTTATTGTTATAGGTGTTCTTGAATGTGTAGCTATCGGCTGGACATTCAGCCTCAGAAAAGTGCTTAACGAAGTCAACAAAAACACAAAGAGATTTAAAGCTCCGTACTGGTGGCTTGCTTCTTCAATTAAGTTTGTTTCACCTTTACTTTTAGCCGCGCTTTTCATCTGGAACGTTGTAACGCTTTTCGTACAGAACGGCGGTACATACAATCCCGACTATCCGATCTGGGCACAGATTGCCGCGGGATGGGCTGTAACAATACTCGTATTTTTAAGCGGATTTATTGCAAAAGCAATTATTAATTCAAAGAAAAAGAAGGGCTTCGTTGAAGACGAAGTTGTCTGGAAAGACTAATACATAATCAGAGTGGTACGAAATTAAAACGTACCACTCTTCATTTTTCTCTCATATTTTTCAGATAAAATATCAGAAAGAATAATATAATTACCCTTTTAATGCTGTTTGACAATTATATCTATTCAATATATAATGATAATGAGTTAGTTTATACTCGATTTCTGGAGAAGGAGATGTTAATACTATGAGTTTTAAATCATACGCAAAAACAGCTTTGTCTTTGTTTTTAGTTTTATTAATCATTGTGTCTGTATTCTCATTCACCGCTTCGGCTGATACAATTGTCGAATACAATCCCGAAGGAACAACCAACCCTACGGGAGCCCCCGTTTACAGCGGACTTACGGGAGATTGCATATGGGAATACAACCCTGAAAACAAAACGCTCACAATTTCCGGATACGGTAATATGGGCAGCGAAAACGAAGCTGAAAAATATCCCTGGCACAATTTAGATATTAATAATCTTATAATCGGAAACGGAGTAAAATCAATTCCGAAAGCGGCATTTTACAACTGCGGCCTTGAAACTTTGGAAATAGCGGATACCTTAGAGAGCATTTCCGAAGAGGCTTTTTACTCCTGCAGAAACCTTAAAGCCGCCTCAATCCCCGACAGCGTTACAAGCTTAGGCGAAAATATTTTTTCGGGATGCTACGCATTACAAACGGTTAAACTTCCCGACAAAACCTCCTTTATTCCCGACGGAATATTCTCAGACTGCACAGGTCTTACGGGAGTAAATATTCCCAACACGGCAACAGTAATCGGAATTGCAGCGTTTTACGGTTGCGAAAGTCTCCAAAAAATTACTATTCCCTCTAATGTAAAAGTAATTGAAAGAAGCGCTTTCAGATACTGCACCAATCTTGCAACAATCAATATTCCCGCAGGACTTACAAACATTCAGCCCGGCGCGTTCACCAACACTGCCTGGCTCAACCGAAAACCCGCGGGAATTGTATATATAAACAATATGGCTTATACATTCAGCGGTTCACCGGCAAGTGTTACAATAAAGAAAAACACTTCGAAAATCTGCGACGAGGCTTTTAACGGATGTACATCAATTAAAAAAGTTAAGATTTCATCCGGAGTAAAATCAATCGGAGCGTTCGCGTTCTACAACTGTCCGAGCCTTTCGAGCGTAAGCATACCAAGCACGGTAAAGTCAATAGGCACAGAAGCTTTCTCGGAAAACAAAGCTCTTAAAAAACTTAAAATTCCAAAATCCGTAACACAAATCGGAGATCACGCTTACGGCTTTTCTTTCTACTACGACAGCAAAACCGACAAATCGGAGTACAGATTAATAAGCGGTTCTAAAGTTTACGGAGCAGTAGGTTCCGCCGCTTTTAAATACGCGTTCAACAGCGCGTTTATCAACCCGAAAGGTGTGGAATTCCACACAGATTTTTATCGAAAACAATCCGCTAAGATTTCGGGAATTGCCTCGGGCAGCGCTAAAGTAAGCTATAAAACCTCCAACAAAAAGATTGCTTCGGTTAACAGCTCCGGTAAAATTAAAGGCGTAAAAAAAGGTACTGCGACAATTACTTTTTCGCAGAGTAATAAAACCTGGAAATTTAAAGTTCATATTAAAAACCCAAAACTAAACGCTAAAAAGAAAACTTTGAAAAAAGGAAAAACTTTTAAGCTTAAAATTACGGGAAAAGTCGGTAAAGCGAAGTTTTCTTCGAGCAATAAAAAAATTGCCACCGTTTCCAAAAAAGGCAAGATAAAAGCCAAGAAAAAAGGAAACGCGACAATTACCGTAAAAACAAACGGTATTAAGCTAAAGTGTAAAATTAAAGTTAAAAAATAAAATCAGGGCTGACTCGTTGAGTCAGCCCGTTTTAAATATATTCAGTTTACTGTAGCAACATGATATCCTATACAGGAGTAACCGTATCCCGAAGCGGATCTTATTACTCCGTCCCAGGGATCGAGTATAGTATAATCACTTAAACTGCTGCCCGAACCTTTGTAACTGATAAATGTTACATAATGCTGGGGCGAGGAACCTGTGCTTAGATAACCTACGCAGGCTCTTCCGCTGTCAAGCTGTTTTCTTATAGCTGAAAGCATCTGGCTTGAAGAACCGTAGCGGTGATATGTACCGCCTCTCCAAGTGCATCCTGCGCCCGACCAGAAGTAACCCGCGGGTTTCATCTGTCCGGTTACCTGATAATAGGCGTACGCGAAAGAATACGCGCTGCACATTATCGTAGACTGGGGATAAGCGTGCTGAGTCTGGTGTCCGATTTTTGAAGCGATTTTGGACATCGTAGAATTGTTAAGGCTTAGATTAGCCATACCCTCTCCCGCTGCCGTTTTTCTTGCGGCGGGTTTTTTAACTACAACATCACAGCTTTTCTGAACTCCGTTACACTCGGCGATAATTTTTGCTTTACCCTTTTTTCTTAGGCGTACCATTCCGTTACTGCTTACCTGAGCAACTTTTACGTCACTGCTGTAATAAGTTACGTCGTAGTCCTTATCGCTTGTCTGAGCTGTAAGCTTAAACTGCTTACCTGAGCTTTTTACTACCTTGTCCCTGTCGATAGAAACTTCAAGGGCAATTTTCTGAGGCGTAATGTCCGCGTCGGTATCAATTGTACCGTTTGTAACGTTAGCGTCCAACGCCATAGCACCGAAAACGGAAGCGGGCACTAAAATAGCCGCGGCCGCCGCGGTTGCAATCATCTTTGTTTTCTTCATAAAGTCTCCTTGCAATTAGCAAATGAGGTTTTCGGCCGGGTAAATCACTCCCGACACACAACTTTCAAAACCTTTTTTAATTCTTTATTCGATTTAAGCAACGCGTCTATTCTATCAAACGGCAGGGCTTGTGTCAATAAGAATCCAGTATTTATGGGACTTTACACAACTTTAGTATACAGAGCATAATTCTTTTATTAATCTTCTATATCAATTTTTCAACATTTTTGAGCAAAATGTGATATTATTTCACTATGCTAAAATTCAATAATTTTCACATTTTCTTTCAAAATCCGCATTTTATCTAAATTTTTTTAATTTATACATAAAATAAAAAGAGTCTGATTTTTATCATCAGACCCTTTTTCAGGTAAAAAACATAAAAAAAGACAGGCGTTTAAACCTGTCTTATCTTTATTAAATATTAAAAGCTGTCATCGCTCGCTACTTCCTCAGCCTCGGGCTCAACCTCGGGAATCGGTTCGGGAGCCGTAACCGGAGTAACGTCGATATTCTCATCCCCTACAAAAGGCGACTCGCCGTATTCGTCTTCATTAGAGCAGGCTACGGTAATATCTTCCAAATCCTCTATATCATATTTTTTAGTAATCTCGATAGTCTGGCTTTCAATAATCTTTATGTAACGCTCGCGGGCTTTTTTAATCTGAGCTTTTGAATTTTCAATAACCTTAAAAAGCTCTTCCTCATTTTCGTAAGCGCCTTCTTTACCGCTTACCTTATTATCGTAATATTTTTTACCGAGCGAAATATACGCGCGGTTAATCATTTCACATTCATTTCTCATAATATTACGCAAGCGGTTAAGCTGGGCGTTCTGGCGGTTACGCTCAATAATAGCTTGGGTAACGCTCGATACAGTATCTGCCGCGCTGTTAAGTCCGGTTTTAATAGAATCTAAAAAAGTCATAATAATATATCCTTTCTTTAAGCAAATCTCTAAACAGATTTAAAAATTTTAAATCTTAAATTCAGCCTTAATTTTTAAACTACTCTTATTATGACAGAAAAACACCAATAAATCAATATTTTTTTAAAATTTACTTGCTCATTTCTCAACTAATTGCTATAATTATTAGGTAAGAGCGGTAAAAATCCGCTTTTAATCAAGAAACGAGGTTAAATAATGGCTTACACCGGTATTATTAAAAAAAGAATTGTATGTCCTAAATGCAACGAAACTACAGTTGCGAGGCTTTTTACAAGTATAAATGTAACCAACTATAAAGAGCTGAGAGAAAAAACAATGGACGAAAGCCTTTTTAAATGGAAGTGCGAGTCCTGCGGATATAAAGCAAGGCTGACTTATCCCGTGCTTTATAATGATATGAAAAAACGCTTTATGATATATCTTATTCCGCGAATCGACCACTTTCAGCTTGCGGATAAAGATCTTGAGGAACAATTCAAAAACCTTAAACATATTAATAAACGCATTGTACCAGATTTTAACACATTTAAGGAGAAAATCTTTATTTTCGAAAGCGGACTTGACGATATGGCGATTGAGCTTACAAAACTCGCAATATCAAAAATAGTCGCTAAAAAACATAATGTCGACGAAATAAAAGAGGGTTACCTCTCGATGTACAACAGCGAGAACAATACAATGGGCTTTACCTTCTATATTGGAGAGGAACGCGCTCCGTATGTACAAAGCGCGAGACTTGAAATATACGGCAAGTCCGTAAGCGTTGTAAACGAGCTCGCGGTTAAAGATAAAAAGCTTAAAGGCTTTATAAGAATTGACCGCGAATGGGCGGAAAATATACTTTACCGATACAAGCGCGGACGCCAGGTAGCGCGCCAGAACAGATTCAACTAAAGATGAGGGGCTAATTAAGCCCCTCGTTTTTTGCTTTAAAGCTTTCGCAGTCAACGCACTGACATTCTTTCGGGTCGCTCTCGTGAGTGCCTATGGTAACCGTTCCGAGCGAACAGTAATTTCTGTCACAGTTATGGAACTTACAGTCGGTAACGGTGCAGCGGATGCTTTCATTCGCAAAAGAAGTATCATTCATTTTTCTCACCTCGCTATTATATTTTCCTTAATACATGAAAATATACTCACGAAAAATATTTTAAAAAATATAATGTAGAGGTGATATTTATGGTATATTTCAGTTTAATTGTACTTATTCTGTTCGCTATAATCGGAGTGTGCCAGGTTTGCAGAGGAATTGTCCAGGCTTTGTCGCGCACAAACGATAAAAAGGAAATAATACTTATTAAACCGATTTCGGCTAATCAGGAAAACGCGGAATTCATACTTCGCAACGCGGCATGGAAAGTTATGTGGATGGGACGTTTCGCGCCGGACAAGGTAATTTGTCTCGACTGCAATATGGATAACGAAACCAAAAAGATGTGCAGACTTGTTTGCGACGAATATCCTTTTATGAATATGTGCACAAAAAAAGAAATACTCGAAAGAATAGAAAGAATATAAATAGAGAAATAAAAAACCAAAAGGAGAGCAAAAAGCTCTCCTTTGTTGTTTTATGTTAAAAATTGTAGTATAATAAATTCGGTTATTTTTTCTTACGAATAAGCACGATAGGAGTACATTCCTTACCCTGTCCGCAGGGATTATCGGAAATAAGTCCGTGGAGTTCTTCCTCGGAAAGATTAATATCCGAAGAATATCCCAATACTTCCTGTCCGAGGTCGTTGGCGTCGACAATCATGGTACTCATACCTAATTTTTCTTTAATCTCGTCGCAGACGCCCGAGGGATTTTCGGGGTTTTCAATCCCAATATCGCCGTACTCATCCCAAACTTTATTATAGAAACCGTCGAGTCCCGCGATATCCTGGCCTACGATTTCGTAGAAAACGCCTTTCTTTCCGAAAATTTTGCAAACTCCGCCCGCAAAGCTCGCCCAAAGAACCTTGGGAAGTCCCGCTTTTGTGATAGCGTACTGCATCTTAATCGTTTCGCCTACGCCGACTCCCGCGGTTTCGGGGTGGGAAGCGAACTTGGAAAGAAACTTAGCCCAGAATCCGATTTTTAAATCCTCGCGTCTTACGATTCTGTTCTGGCATAACGCGATAATTTTCTCGCTTGAGGATACAATATCCCCTTCTTCATATAAAGGAGATACATATTTTTTGAATATCTCAATATAATCTTCGCCCTGCTTTACAAAGTGAGTTTTTATAGCGTGGCGCATATATGTAGTACCGTTTACGGTGATTTCTACATTTTTACCTTCATTCGCAAAAAATTCCATAATTTTTTACCTCCGTACTAAAGTACAATCTGTTTACTGACAGCTTTATTATATAATAAAAAAACTAATTTATCAATTACTCATCAGTAAAATTACACAATTTTTTTCAGGAGATTTTATGCAGTACAACGAATTAATGGAGCTTACAGCTAACGTTGATACAATTATATATCGAAATGAGCAGAACGGCTACACGGTTATCGAGCTTGATGATGAGGACGAAACAACTGCCGTGGGAATTATGCCCGATATAAACGTCGGCGAAAAAGTGAAACTTATCGGCGTTTATAAACCTCATTCAACCTATGGTATGCAGCTTTCGGTTTCGACCTACGAAAAAACCTTACCCGATAATATCGCGGGGATTTTAAATTATTTATGCTCGGGCTCAATTAAAGGAATCGGTCCGGCTACTGCGTCAACCCTTGTAAAAGAATTCGGCTCAGACACGCTTAATGTGCTCGAAAAAGAGCCGCAGAGAGTAGCTAAAATAAAAGGAATCTCTCTAAAAAAAGCAAGCGATATAAGCAAACAGCTACGTGAGAACACAGGAATTAGAGAGCTTATGCTTTACCTTTCAAAGTATGAGATTTCGCCGTCGGAAGCGGTTAAAATATACCGTGCTTTCGGCTCTAACTCAATTTCGGAAATTGAGAGGAATCCTTACTCGCTTGTGAATTCGGAGCTTCGTATAAGCTTTGAGAAAGCAGACCATATTGCTTCAAAGCTTGATTTTAAATCCGACGAAAAAATCCGAATCCGCGCAGCTATAGCTTACGTTCTTGCTCATAACCTTCAAAACGGCCATACCTGTCTGCCTAAGGACAAGCTGATTATAACAACGGCTGATTTTTTGGGGCTTGAGCATTCTATGGTTGAATACGCGCTTGAAGAAATGATAAACGAAAACTCGCTTATCAGCTACGAAGCGGATAATAACGATCTGATTTTCGCGCTCGATATGTTCCGTTCGGAAAGCTACATAGCCGCGCGGCTTAAAATGATGATGAGATTCCCAGCGGTTAAAATAAACGATATAGAAAAACACATTATATTAATAGAAAAATTCAACAATATTAAATACGCCGATATGCAGAAAGAAGCGATCACAAACGCGCTTACAAAAGGTCTTCTTGTGCTTACGGGCGGTCCCGGCACGGGAAAAACAACTACTCTTAACGCTATAATAAAAATACTTAAAGATAACGGCCAGAAAGTTTTGCTTTGCGCTCCCACAGGAAGAGCCGCTCAGCGTATGAGCGAGGTTACGGGAGAAGAATCAAAAACCATCCACAGGCTTTTGGAAGTTGCCTGGAACAAAAACGATATTCCCGAATTTAAACGCAACGAAAAAAATATGCTTAAATGCGACGCGCTTATTATTGACGAAGTAAGTATGGTCGACTCAAAGCTTTTCGAAAGCGTTATGAAAGCGCTTCCTTTGGGCAGCAGACTTATTTTAGTCGGCGACAGCCACCAGCTTCCGTCGGTCGGAGCGGGAAATATTCTCGATGATCTTATCAGTTCCGAGATGATTCCCGTCGTACAGCTTACCGAAATATTCAGACAGTCTATGGAGAGTCTTATCGTTACAAACGCTCATAAAATCGTACACGGAGAAATGCCTGAGCTCGGGATTAAAGACAAAGATTTCTTCTTTCTCCGCTGCGAGAACAAAGACGTTATAACAAAAACCATTGTGGATTTATGCAAAAACCGCCTTAAAAACGCCTACGGCTACGATATTTTTAATAGCATTCAGATTCTCGCTCCCGGAAGAAAAGGCGAGCTCGGCGTTACCGAACTTAACTCAAATCTCCAGTCGGTCGTAAATCCAAAAGATAAAGATAAAAACGAGCTTACCGTGGGTAAAATGATTTTACGCGAAGGCGATAAGGTAATGCAAATCAGAAATAACTACGATTTGCTTTGGGTTAAAGACGACGGTGAAACAGGTGAAGGAATTTTTAACGGCGAGATTGGTATAATAGAAACAATTAATAAACGCTCGCGTATAATAAAAGTCAGGTACGACGATAAAACAGCAAACTATGATTTTGATTTCGCCGTTGACTTGGATTTAGCGTACGCCACAACCGTACACAAAAGCCAGGGCAACGAATTCGAGGCGGTGGTTATGCCTCTTTTAACGGGAGCTCCTATGCTTCTTTACCGCAACCTTCTTTACACCGCGGTAACCCGCGCTAAAAGCCTTATGATAATAGTCGGCAGCGAAATCACAATAGAAAAAATGGTTACAAACAATCGAAAAAACAAGCGTTACAGCGGACTTAAATTCTTTTTACAGGAGAATGACGATGAATAAAATAATCAACCTTTTCCTCGCGATGTTTTTCCCCGAAAGATGTCCGTACTGCTCGAAGGTGATCGAGTTTAATAAAATCGCCTGCGATAATTGCATTAAAAAGTTTCCCGAAACCTACAGTATAAACAGGGTTATCGGCGGTTATCCGTGCGTATCCCCGTTCTTTTATCAGGGGATTTTCGCGGACGCTGTTAAGCGGTTTAAATTTCAGGAATACACAAAAAGCAGCGATAAACTTGCCCGCGTAGTTTGCGACAGTATAAGAAAGAGATATAACACAGATGAAATAGATATAATAACTTACGTTCCGATGCATCCGAAAAAGCAGAAGAAAAGAGGCTTTAATCAGTCCGAGCTTTTAGCGAAAGATATTTCAAAAGAACTCAACATACCCTGTAAAAATCTTCTGATTAAAGTTAAAAATAATAACGAACAGCACAAGTGCGCCTCCCCCGCTAAAAGACGCGATAACGTAAGGGACGCATATAAAGCGGTAAAGGATGAAACAATAAAAGGGAAAACAATCCTTATAATTGACGACATACTTACTACGGGTTATACTTTAGGCGAATGCGCTAAAACTATAGAAAAGTATACCGACTCAACAATTCTTTGCGCTACAGTTTGCGCGAAAAATAATATTTATACTTGAAAATAAAAGTTATATGGAATATAATGTAAGATAAGATAGAATTAAGGAGTGTTACGACTTTGGATATAGGTATAGATTTAGGAAGCAGCCGGACAAGAGTATTTGTTGAAAAAAAAGGTATCGTGCTTGACGAGGCTTCTGTTGC
>CADBCC010000012.1:0-6132 GCA_902793125.1 uncultured Ruminococcus sp. | reverse complement strand
TCCCGACAGTATCGAAGCGGAATATCCTCTCTCGGGCGGAGTAATCGCGCAGTCGCTTTTGGCTGAAGATATGGTTAACATACTCTTAAAACACGTTTGCACAAGCAAAATTGTTATGCCGAGAGTTGTCGCGAGTATTCCCGGAGATATTACCGAGGTTGAAAAGCGCGCGGTAGTTAACGCTATCAGCAGTTTCGGAGTAAGACGGGTATTTCTTATTGAAAACACTAAAGTCGCCGCTATGGGAGCGGGCGCGGATATTATGGGACCTCACGGTACTATGGTGGCTAATTTAGGCGCGGGAATCTCGAGCGCTGCTATTCTTTCGCTCGGCGGACTTTCGGTTAATAAAACAATCAAAACAGGTGGAAACGATATGGACGAGGATATTGTAAAATATATCCGCAAAAAATACTCGCTCGTTATCGGACGTCCTATGGCTGAAAAATGCAAAAACACAATAGGCTGTCTTTACGAGAGCGATGAAGAAAAAATCTTCCGCGTAAAAGGCAGAGACGCTATAAGCGGACTTCCGAGGTTTGTGGATGTAACCTCGAGCGAAATTATGGACGTAATTATGGAACCCGCGATTGAGATAGTAACGCTTATTAAAGATGTGCTTGAGGAAGCTCCTCCCGAGCTTGTCGGCGACGTTTACAGCGACGGAATTATCCTGACGGGCGGACTTGCTAATATCGGCGGATTCGAAAAATTAGTTGCGGAAAGAACCGATATAAAAGTTACGGTAGCCGAAAAACCCGAGAACTGCGTAATCAACGGCTGCGGAAACGCTATCAACTATATAGCCGAAGTTGAAAGAAACGCAAAGATGAAAAACGATATAAACCCGCTTATGGCGGCGTATTAAAAAAAGCTCCCGAAAGGGAGCTTTTTTAATTTATTGGTTTATATCGCTAAATCATTATCTTTGCTTTCTGACGACTGATGTTGTATAATAAAGATATGAAAGTTAAAACAACAAATTTTATGCACTACAATATGGCGCTGGTTGGAGGTATATTCGGCGGATTCGCGGTTTGCAATCTCGGCGAAATCTTCGGCAACGCCCAGACTTTAAATTTAATAAGTATAGTTTACAACTTCGTGTACTGTGATTTTGAGACGCTTTTACTCAGAATAATTGCCGCTCTCCTGTATTTTTTAGGATTCGGCGCGGCGGTTGTTATTCCGAAAAAGCTAAGGCTTCACTCGGACGCAATAAGTCTGATTATTGATTTTTTTGCGTTTATTGTACTTTTGTTTCTGCCGAAAAACGTAAATCTGATTATAAGCCTATACCCTATCTTTTTCGCGACGGCTTTTCAATGGACGGCGTTCGAGTACATAGAAGGTTACTCCTGCTCGACAATTTTCTCGAGCAACAACTACCGCCAGTTCTCAACCTCGCTTATAGAGTACATAATCGACAAGGACAAGAGCAGGATGACAAAAATCAGAGTTTTCGGGCTTACGCTTTTGTACTTCCATATCGGTGTAGCGCTCGCGTGTTTCGCTTCGTTATTCTTCGGAAGGCTCAGCGCGGTTGTCGGAATAGCTGCGCTTTTACCGTCGGCGTATTTACTGATTAAAAAAAGATTAATTCGTTTAAAGAATATTAAGTTAAATAAAACGTCCTAAATACGCAACGTAGTTTTTAAGCTCGCGCTCGGACATTCTGCAAGCTTTTTCAATTACTTTTTTCCGTTTTTTCTCGGGAAGGTTATGGACGTATTTTATCGCGCAGAAATTTCCGCTGAGTTCCTTTTTAAAACTTTCAGGCAAATCATTTAAGTAAGATAACATAAAACCACCTCAACCCTATTATGGGCTTGAGGTGGTTTTTTATACATCAATTGCGAATTCTATTAATCCTGCTTTCCGATTTTACGGAAGCGGTTATATCTCATCTTAGCGAGCTTCTCTCCGTCTATCGCCAAATTCTTCTCAAAAGTACGGTGGATAAGGAGCTTTAAGCTTTCGAACATTTTTTGGTCACCCGCCGCGGGTTCTCTTAAAATACGTTCGATAACTCCGAGCTCAAATAAATCTTTAGCCGTAAGCTTTAAGCACTCGGCGGCTTCCTCGGCTTTTGAGCTGTCTTTCCAGAGAATACTCGCGCATCCCTCGGGGGAAATTACCGAGTAAACGGCGTTTTCCATCATCCAGACTTCATCCGCTACGGCAAGCGCGATTGCTCCTCCCGAGCCCCCTTCGCCAATAAAAATGGAAAGTACAGGAGTTTTCAGAGCCATCATTTCCATTAAGTTATTCGCTATAGCCTGGCCCTGGCCTCTCTCCTCGGCGCCGATTCCGCAGAAAGCTCCGCTGGTATCAACGAAAGTAAGAATCGGACGGTGGAACTTTTCAGCCTGTTTCATAAGGCGTAAAGCCTTTCGATAGCCCTCGGGATGAGCCGCGCCGAAATTGCGCTCCATACGCTCAAATGTATTTCTTCCCTTTTCAAGGCCGATAACCGTAACGGGAATATTGTTAAGCATTCCGACTCCGCCGACTACGGCTTTATCATCGCTGTAGTTTCTGTCGCCGTGAAGCTCGATAAAACTTTCGCCGAACATCGCGTTAATATAATCAACAGAGGTCAGTTTTTTTGTGCTACGAGCGGCAACAACTTTATCATAAGCGCTCATTATTTTTCGACCTCCCCGTAATTATGGATTTTCAAAAGGTGGGTAAGCGTTTCTTTAAGGTGGCGCCTGTCCACAACTTTATCTACAAAACCTTTTTCCTGTACAAACTCCGCGGTCTGGAAATCTCTCGGGAGTTTCTGACGGATAGTCTGCTCAATAACTCTCGGTCCCGCGAACGCAATCAGCGCCTTGGGCTCGGCTAAGATTATATCGCCTTCCATAGCGAAAGAAGCGGTAACTCCGCCCGAGGTCGGGTCGGTCAGTACGGTTATGTAAAGGAGTCCCGCGTCGCTGTGCATTTTTACCGCGCCGGAAGTTTTCGCCATCTGCATAAGGGAGAGAATACCCTCCTGCATTCTCGCACCGCCCGAAACAGTAAACACAATTATCGGAAGCTTATTTTCTGTCGCGTACTCAAACGCTCTTGTAATTTTATCGCCTGTAACGGTGCCCATAGAACCCATCATAAACTCGGAATTCATACTAACGATAACGGTATCAATTCCGCCGAGCTTACAGGTTCCGCAGATAACGCTTTCCTTTTCACCGCTTTTAGCTTTATTTTTTTCAAGCTTTTCATCATAGTCGGGAAAGTCGATAACATTTGTACTTTCCATATCTTTATCCATTTCAATGAAAGAATCTTTATCGGAAATCATCTCGATTCTTTCCCTTGCGTTCAGGCGGAAATGGTGGTTGCATTTTGAGCATACACGGAGATTTTCCTCGATATCCGTAGTGAGAAGCAGAGTTCCGCATTCGGGACATTTCTCCCACATTTCATCCGGTACAAACGGTTTTTTTACGTCAGAGTTTTCGCTGCCTTCAAGCTCATTTTTAGGTTTTATAAAAGTAAATAAATCCATTTAAAAAATCCTTTATCTATTTTTATTTTTGCGTTTCTCGAAATCTTCCATAAAATCGGTAGTATAGGTTCCGTCGATAAATTCCTTATCGGAAAGTATATCAACCATAAGGTCGCGGTTAACTTTTACTCCCTTAACATTGAGTTCACAAAGAGCCATTTTCATTTTTCTTATAGCAAGCTCTCTTGTTCTTCCCTGAACAATAACTTTACCAACCATCGAATCGTAGAACGGCGGTATAACATAGCCCTGGGAAAGGGCAGTATCAAACCTTACAAACGAACCTCCCGGAACGTGAAGCGCCGTTACCTGTCCGCAGGAAGGACGATAATTATTATCGGGATCTTCGGCGTTTATACGACACTCGATAGCGTGACCGTGGAAATATATCTGATCCTGAGTTCTTGTAAATTCAACGCCGGCGGCGACTCTGATCTGCCATTGAACCAAATCGGCGCCCGTTACCATTTCAGTAACGCCGTGTTCAACCTGGAGCCTTGTATTCATCTCCATAAAGTAGAAATTGCCTTCGCTGTCGTACAGAAATTCTACGGTTCCGACAGAATTGTAATTTACGGCGTGAGCCGCTTTTGTAGCCGCTTCTATCATTTTTTTACGGGTTTCCGGAGAAATAGACGGAGAAGGGCTTTCTTCGATAAGCTTCTGGTTATGTCTTTGTACGGAACACTCGCGCTCGCCTAAACATACGGCGTGGCCATGTTTATCACAAAGAAGCTGCATTTCGATATGCTTAACCGGCTTAAGAAATTTTTCTATGTACAAAGCGCCGTCGCCGAAAGCAGACTCAGCCTCGGCGTAAGCGCTGTTATAAGCGTTTTCGAATTCAGCGGGCGAACTTACAAGGCGTATTCCCCGTCCGCCGCCGCCCGAGCGGGCTTTAATAAGAAGCGGATATCCGACTTCTTCGGCTAAGACTTTCGCGGACTCAACATCCTCCAAAACATCCGTACCCGGAGTAACGGGAACTCCCGCTTCACGCATGGTTTTACGCGCCATATCTTTATCGCCAAGCAGATTTATCATCTCGGAAGTCGGCCCGATAAATTCAATATTACATTTTTCGCAAAGCTCTACGAACTTCGCGTTTTCGGAAAGAAGTCCGTAACCGGGGTGAATAGCCTGAGCTCCGCTCTCAAGCGCCGCCGTTAAAATAGCAGGCATATTCAGATAGCTGTCCGCTACTTTAGCTCCGCCGACGCAATAGCTTTCGTCAGCAAGCTGAACGTGCATTGAGTCCTTATCCGCGCTTGAGTAAATAGCCACCGTATCAATACCCATTTCACGGCAGGCGCGGATTATTCGAACCGCAATTTCACCGCGGTTCGCGACAAGAATTTTACTAAACATTACTTAATTCACATCCAAATAAATCAGCGTTAATTTATACTAACGCGAAACTGAAATCAGCGCTTACACAAAGTTTTCCGTCAACGTAACCCTTCGCGCTGATAAAATAGAAATTACCCCTGCTTCTTGTAAGAGTACAGGTGCTCTCCAAAGTATCGCCGGGTTTTACCATACCCTTGAATTTTACATTATCCATTTTTGTGAAATACGGAGTTTTTCCCGCGCATTTGTCAGCTAACATTACACAGCTTGACTGAGCCATCATCTCGCACAGAATTACTCCCGGAACAACGGGATTGCCGGGGAAATGTCCCTGTAAAAAGAACTCGTCTCCGCTGATAGTATACTTTCCGTGTGAAGTTACATCGTCAACCTTTTCGGCTTCCTGGACTAAAAGCATATTATCGCGGTGCGGAATTATTTTTTTTATCTCTTCCTGATTCATAAATTACCTCTTTCAAATTAAGCGGAGTTTTATCCTATCTTAAACAACGGCTGGTCATACTCAACAACATCGCCGTTCTCAACTAAAATCTCGCTGATTGTACCGCTTTCGGAAGCGGTGATTTCATTCATAATTTTCATAGCCTCAATAATGCAGACAACATCGCCTTTTTGTACGGTATCTCCTACATTGACAAACGGAGGTCTGTCGGGAGAAGGAGCCGCGTAAAATACGCCTACCATAGGGCTTTTGATAGCTTTACCTGAAGGTGCGGGCGCAGAAGATGCGGCGGGCTGAGCGGGAGCCTGAGCGGCGCCCTGAGCCGGAAAAGCTGCTACGGGAGAATCCGCCGAAGGTTTAGCGAGGCGGATAGAATCTTCTTCGTCGCTGATTTCGATTTCGGCGAGCGAACAATCTTCTAAAACTTTTATATATTCTTTCAATGTTTCTATATCAATCATTTTTTACCTCCGAATTTATATCTTTTTAAACACAAGGCAGGTATCATGACCGCCGAAACCTAAGTTCGTGCTCGCGCTTACGGTTAAATCACGCTTTTTAGCCTCGCCTATTGTATAGTCCAAATCGCACTCGGGATCAACTTCGTCGGTTCCGATTGTCGGCGGAACTATTCCGTCCTTCAACGCCATAACGGAAACAATTGCCTCAATAGCGCCTGTAGCTCCGAGCATATGACCTGTCATTGATTTTGTGGAGCTTATACTTAAATCATAAGCTTTTTTACCCAAAGCGGATTTTACCGCCATTGTTTCGGTTTTATCGTTCATCGGAGTTGAAGTTCCGT
>CADBCC010000011.1 GCA_902793125.1 uncultured Ruminococcus sp. | reverse complement strand
AGTTCGAATCTCGCCGTCTCCGCCATAAGCTATAGGGAGTACCCAACACGGGTGCTCCCTATAGCGTTTATATTAAGTAAACGGCGAGATTCGAAAGCCCGTTAAGAAAACAGTCCTGTGGACTGTTTTAGGGCGTAGCGTTGCAGAAACTTTTCCCAAAAACGTGTACACAAGGTTCGATATGAAATCTGTCTCGTAGATGAACTGATCGCCGTCTCCGCCATAAGCTATAGGGAGTACCCAACACGGGTGCTCCCTATAGCGTTTATATTAAGTAAACGGCGAGATTCGAAAAGGCGTAAAGAAAACAGTCCTGTGGACTGTTTTTAGCCTGTAGCGTTGCAGAAACCTTTCCAATAAACGTGGACACAAGGTTCGAGATTGAAGTCCTATCACAGATGAACTACCCGCAGCCCCTGCCCAAAATGTTAATTTTTATCATTAATATTACTAAGAAAATCTTTAATTTGTTAAATAATTATTACAGAGTTTTTATTGATTATTTATACAATATATGGTATATTAATATAGTTGTATTTTTATTTTACAACAATTGTGCTGTAAAAGAGGTATTAAATTATGGCAAAAGATATTTTGGACGCGATATACAACGCCGAAGAAGAATGTAAGACAAGAGAAAAAGAAGCTAAAATTCAGGCTGAATCAAACATCAACGAAGCTAAAGCGGAAGCTGAGCAGATTATAAAAAAAGCTGAGGCTGAAGCTAATAAGAAATCCGACGTTTTAATTGATGAAGCTGAAAAAAGCGCTGAAAATAATCTTAATAAAGCAACAGATTCGGCTGAGTCGAAATGTTCATTGATTTCAAAAACAGCTGAAAGCAATCGTGAAAAGGTTGTAAAGCTCTCTGTTGAGGCGTTGCTTCAATAAAACATAATTAATAAAGCATATATCAATTACTTAAAGTGTGGTGATATTGATTGGCAAAATTAAAAATGAAAAAAGTAAGCGTCGTTGCGCTCAGAGAAGACAGAAAACGCCTTCTTGAACATATACAAGACAGCGCTTTGATGCAGGTTACTAAAGTTGATAAACATAGAAAAGGTTATACAAGCGTTGACGTTTCCTCACAAATGCAGGTCTTCGAAAGAAATGTTACTCTGTGCGAAAATGCCTTAAAAATTCTCGATGAATATTCAAGAGAAAAGAAAGGCTTGCTTTCATCGTTTGAAGGACGTAAAGAGGTTGACCCCGATGAAATCGGAGTTATCGCTTCAAATTCAGGAGAAATAATCGAAATTTGCCGTACTATCAATGATTTGAATAAAAACATTGCTGATAACTCCGCTGAGCAGGTAAGAATTAACACTTCTCTTTCTCAGCTTGAGGTTTGGCAGAATCTTGATATTCCTATTAACACCGCGGATACAAAATCCACTGCGGTATTTATCGGTACTCTCCCCGCTGAATACACCGATTCGCAGCTATCTCAGATAATTGCCGAAGAGAATCCTAAACTTGAATTTGAGTTTGAGATTCAATACAGCGGAAATAATTTAACCTGCTTCGTACTTTTTACTCCCATAAGCCAAAAGAAGATGGCTGAAGATGTTCTCAGAAACTTAGGGTATTCAAGACCTCTGACACCTACTTCCCATACCCCTTCGGTTAAAGCAGAAAGACTGAGAAATAAAAGTAAACAGTTACTTAAAGACAGTGAAGAATCAATTGAGATAATAAAATCTCTTGCCGAAAGGCGCGAGGAGATTAAAGTTACTCAGGATTATTTCAGGATACGAGCGGATAAGTACAATGTAATTAATGAACTTGAACATACAAAGCATGTATTTGTTATTCACGGTTATGTTCCCGAAGAGGACTTTGAAAAGCTTAAAAAGCTTTGCGAAAGAGTTTCTACGTGTTACATTGAAGCCGAGGACGCTGAGGATGACGCACCTGTAAAACTTAAAAACAACAGGTTTGCCGCTCCTGCGCAGAATATTCTTACAATGTACGCGGCTCCCGCTCACTCGGATATTGACCCTACCCCGCTTCTTGCGTTTTTCTTCTACTTCTTCTTCGGAATGATGTTTTCCGACGCGGGATACGGAATGCTGATGGTTGTAGCTATCGGAATTGTACTTAAAGTATTTAAACCCGATAAAGAAATGCGCTCTAACCTTAAACTGTTCCAGTATTGCGGTGTTTCAACATTTTTCTGGGGCCTTATTTTCGGAAGTATATTCGGAGACGCTCCCGCAGCGCTTTACAATCACTTTACAGGCAGCAATCTTACAATGGCGCAAATTCTGCCGTGGCCGACGCTTGACCCTCAAAAAGACGCTTTAACATTAATGGTTATTTCCATAGCGTTCGGACTTGTGCATATTCTTGTCGGTATGGGATGCAAATTCTATATCTGCTTTAAACAAAAGGATTACGCCGGCGCGTTCTTTGATACAGGGCTTTGGATGATGATGCTTGTCGGTTTTGCGGTTTTAGCGGTCGGAATAGCAACAACTCCCCTTATGTTATATATCGGAGCAGGAATTGCTATCGCCTGCGCTGTAGGATTAGTTCTTACACAAGGCAGAAATAAAAAAGGTGTTGGAAAAGTTGTAGGCGGTTTAGCTTCTCTTTACGACGTTACAAGTTATATAAGCGATTTGCTCAGTTACTCGAGACTTTTAGCTTTAGGTCTGACAACGGGCGTTATGGCTCAGGTTTTTAATATGCTGGCTACAATGTTCGGCACAGGTATTGTCGGTTCGATATTTATGGTAATAATACTTATCGTCGGACACGCAATCAATATCGGACTTAACGCGCTTGGATCTTATGTACATACTATGAGATTACAGTATGTCGAAATGTTCAGTAAATTCTACGAGGGCGGCGGAGAAGAATTCGAGCCATTCTCACTTAAAAGTAAATATATAAAAATCAAGGAGGAAAAATAATATGTTTACAAACGGTATGTTTTTCGCGCTTTTAGGCGCTTCAATCGCAACTGCTTTAGCAGGCTTCGGTTCAGCTAAAGGTGTAGGCGGAGCTGCTCAGGCTTCGATGGGTGTTCTTTCGGAGGATCCCTCTAAATTCGGTAAAATGCTTGTATTAACTCTTCTTCCCGGTACACAGGGACTTTACGGATTTATTGTCGGCTTCTTAATTTTGGTTAACTGCGGAGTTTTAGGCGGAGACATTCCCAACGTTGCTCAGGGCCTCGCTTTCTTTGGCGCTTCTCTCGCAATCGGAATCGGCGGTATGGTATCCGGTTTCGCTCAGGGTAAAGCGGCTGTTTCGGGTATCGCTATGAGCGCGAAAGATGACAGAAACTTCTCCAAAGCTATGGTATCGGTTACACTGGTTGAGATTTACGCTCTCTTATCATTTATCGTATCTCTTCTCGTTGTAATCACCGTACCCTCTTTAAAGATTTAATAAGGCTCAGTAGAAAGGCGGTGTCTGTATGAACGGTGGAGATAAAATACTCAGCCGAATTAAAGCAGACTGCGATAAAGCTGTTTCCGCGATAATGTCTGAAGCAGACTCAAAATGCGCTGAAATAATTTCACAGGCTGAAATACAGGCTAAAAAAGTATCTGATTCAATTTCGGATAAAACAGACGCTAAAGTAAAGCAAATTAACAACTCGTCAAAAAGCCGATGCGAGCTTAAGATAAGAAATTCTTTGCTTACTCAGCGCCGCAAGGAAATTGATAAGACTATAGACGAAGTTTTAAAATATTTACTGTCACAAAATGACTCTGAATATTTTTCTTATATTTATAAACTTGCAAAAACTTTAAATGTTAACGAAGGCACAGTTTATTTAAACAAAAAAGACTTGGAAAGATTACCGGCTGATTTTACGGATAACTTTAAAAAATCAGGTGTTAACGTTAAAGTCGGTGAAAACCCTGTAGAAATAACAGGAGGATTCATCCTTAAAAACGGTAATATCGAAGAGAATATGGCGTTTGACGCCGTAATTATGTCCAAAAGGGATGTACTCGAGGATATAATAAGCCGCGAGCTTTTTAAATAGGAGGTTCTTATGGGTTTATCATATGAATTTTCTATCGGTTCCGTAAGAGCAAGAGAAAAAAACTTACTTAATAATTCAGATATCGAGCAAATGCTCTCCTATGATAATCTTGATGAATTTGTAAGATTTTTAAACGACAAAGGATACGGTGAAGGTAATAATATTGACGAAGTTTTAAAAAGCCGTACCGAAAATGTTTGGAATTATTTAAAAAGCGTAACTCCCGACTATAATATTTTCTATCCTTTTATTATAGAAAATGACGCTCATAATTTTAAGGTAATACTTAAAGGTATTATGTCAGGAAAAATGCGCGAGAAACTGCTTATTGAACCGTGTACTATTGATAAAGACATAATACTTGACTGTGTTGAACATAAGAATTTCGGCAAACTTCCCGATTGGATTAGAGAAAGCGCAAAAGAAGCTTACGAAATTATAACTCACAAGTCAGACGCAAGAGAATCAGACGCGGTTATAGATAAAGCTACAATGCAATATATGCTCAAACTTGCCGGGGAAACCAATTCCGAGTTTATAATTAACTATTTTAACACGTTGGTTTTTTATAATAATATTAAGATAGCTATAAGAAGCTCAAAAACAAAAGTCGACGCTGTTTTTCTTAACAAAGCATTATGTGATGTAAAAGATTTCAGAAAATCCTCTGTTATATCCGCTTCATTAAAAGGAAGCGACTATCTTTTGGATGAGCTTTCGAAATACAATGTGTATGACTGTAAAACGGCTATCGATTATTATAATACCTCTCCCTCGTTTTTTGAAAAATTTGTAGATAATAAGCTTATTAGTTTGGCTGTAGAATGCTGCAAAAGAGCAAGCGAAGGACCGGAACCGCTTTTAGGTTACTATCTTGGCTTTGAAGAAGAAAAGAAAGTAATTCATATTATCGAAAGCGGTATCAGAACAAAAATAGACAAAGAGACTATCAGAGAAAGGTTGCGTGAGATTTATGGCTAAAAACATTGCGGTTTTAGGCGACGGCGAAAGCATTAAAGGTTTCAGCGCTATCGGACTCGATATTTTCCCTTGTGATAATTTTGAAAAAGCTTCCAGGATTTTAAGAAATATTGCTGAAAGCGATGATTATTCAATAATTTATATTACTGAAGAATATTACAAAAACACTGCTAAGGACAGGGCTAAATACAAAGAACGTATTTCCCCCGCCATAATACCTATTCCGGGTGTTAAAGGAAACTACGACGCAGGAACAAAACGACTGTCTTCTTTTGTAGAAAAAGCGGTCGGCTCAGATATAATCTTCAACAATTGAGGTGTATGCTTTGAAATCAGGTACTATTACAAAAGTTGCGGGACCTCTCGTAATTGCCGAGGGTATGCGTGACGCTAATATGTTCGACGTTGTACGCGTAAGTGAACAGCGTTTAATAGGTGAAATTATTGAAATGCACGGAGATCAGGCTTCTATTCAGGTTTACGAGGAAACATCAGGCCTCGGTCCCGGCGAAAAAGTTGAATCAACGGGTATTCCTCTTTCGGTTGAATTAGGTCCCGGTCTTATAGGTTCTATTTACGACGGAATACAAAGACCTCTAAACGAAATTATGAAGGTCGCGGGTACTAACCTTACACGAGGAGTAGACGTTCCGTCTCTTGATCACAATAAAAAGTGGAGCTTTAAGCCTTCTGTAAAAACGGGAGATAATGTTAAATCCGGTGATACTTTAGGTACGGTTGAGGAAACAGCAGCCGTGCTTCATAAAATACTTGTTCCTAATAATATTGAAGGTACAATCGACAGCATCAGCGAAGGTGAATTTACTATCGATGAAGTTGTTGCTAAGATTAAAAACGATAAAGAAGTTAAAGAGATTAAAATGTTTACAACATGGCCTGTTCGTAACGGCAGACCGTATAAGAAAAAACTTTCTCCCGATATTCTTCTTACAACAGGACAGCGTCCGATTGATACGCTTTTCCCGCTTGCTAAAGGCGGTGTAGCTGCTGTACCCGGTCCGTTCGGTTCAGGTAAAACAGTAGTACAGCATCAGCTTGCGAAATGGGCTGCCGCGGATATCATTGTTTATATCGGCTGCGGAGAGCGCGGTAACGAGATGACTGACGTTCTTAACGAGTTCCCTGAACTTAAAGACCCGAGGACAGGCAACTCGCTTATGGAAAGAACTGTTCTTATCGCCAACACTTCAGATATGCCTGTTGCGGCTCGTGAAGCGTCGATTTATACAGGTATCACTATCGCTGAGTATTTCCGCGATATGGGTTATACTGTAGCTTTAATGGCTGACTCTACTTCCCGTTGGGCGGAAGCATTAAGAGAAATGTCAGGCCGTCTTGAAGAAATGCCCGGTGAAGAAGGCTATCCCGCTTACCTCGGAAGCCGTCTTGCGCAGTTCTACGAGAGAGCAGGACGAGTTATTGTAAACGGTACGGAAGATACCGAAGGAGCTCTTTCCGTTATCGGAGCGGTATCACCTCCCGGAGGCGATATTTCCGAACCCGTATCACAGGCAACTCTCAGAATTGTAAAAGTATTCTGGGGACTTGACTCGAATCTTGCTTATAAGCGCCACTTCCCCGCTATCAACTGGCTTACAAGTTACTCATTATATACAGACCAGCTTGAAAATTGGTACGCTGAAAACGCTGCTCCCGATTTTATGGAGCTTAGAGGCAGACTTTTAGCTTTGCTGCAGGACGAAGCCGAGCTTGAAGAAATTGTTAACCTTGTAGGTATGGACGCTTTATCAGCTCCCGACAGACTTAAATTAGAGTCGTCACGTTCAATAAGAGAGGACTATTTACATCAGAACGCGTTTGACCCGACTGATACATATACTTCTCTTAAAAAGCAAGTTCTTATGATGAGAGTTATTTTAAGCTATTATGATAAGGCTTTGGAAACGCTTAACAAAGGCGCTGATATTGAACTTATAGTAAATATCCCTGTACGCGAACGTATAGGCCGATTTAAATATGAAGCTGAAGATAATATTGAAAAGGAATTTGATTCAATTGAATCTCAGCTTGACAGCGAACTTGAAGATGTTCTGAAAAGGAGTGAGGATTTTGCCTAAAGAGTACCGAACAATACAAGAGGTCGCAGGTCCTCTTATGATGGTAAGTGACGTTGATAACGTAAAATATGATGAACTCGGAGAAATTGAGCTCCCGAGCGGTGAAACAAGAAGATGCAAAGTTCTTGAAGTAAACGGAAACAACGCTTTGGTTCAGCTTTTTGAATCAGCGTCAGGAATCAATTTAGCGGGTTCTAAAGTTAGATTTCTGGGACGTTCTATGGAGCTTCCCGTATCTCCTGATATGTTATCGAGAGTATTTGACGGACTCGGCAATCCGATTGACGACGGTCCCGCTCTTATACCCGAAAAAAGACTCGATATTAACGGTACACCTATGAATCCCGCGGCGCGTAACTATCCGCAGGAATTTATCCAGACAGGCGTTTCCGCTATTGACGGACTTAACACTCTGGTAAGAGGTCAGAAGCTTCCTATTTTCTCGGCGTCAGGTCTTCCCCACGCTCAGCTTGCGGCTCAGATTGCACGTCAGGCTGCTGTACGAGGTAAAGACGAACAGTTTGCCGTTGTGTTCGCGGCAATGGGTATTACATTCGAGGAAAGTAACTACTTTATTGAAAGCTTCAGAGAAACAGGCGCTATCGACAGAACGGTAATGTTCGTTAACCTTGCTAACGACCCCGCTATTGAAAGAATAGCTACTCCGAGAATGGCGCTTACAGCGGCTGAGTATCTTGCTTTTGATTTGGGAATGCATGTACTTGTAATTCTTACAGATATTACTAACTATGCCGATGCGTTAAGAGAAGTATCCGCAGCACGTAAGGAAGTTCCCGGACGACGCGGTTACCCCGGATATATGTACACCGACCTTGCTACATTATACGAAAGAGCAGGCAGACTCAGAGGAAAAGAAGGTTCAATTACCCTTATTCCTATTCTTACTATGCCCGAGGACGATAAAACTCATCCTATCCCCGACCTTACAGGTTATATTACCGAAGGTCAGATTATTCTTTCACGTGAGCTTTACAGAAAAGGCGTTACACCTCCTATTGATGTACTTCCTTCCCTTTCGCGTCTTAAAGATAAAGGTATAGGTCCCGACAGAACCCGTGAGGATCACGCGGCTACAATGAACCAGCTTTTTGCCGCTTACGCAAGAGGAAAAGACGCTCGTGAACTAATGGTAATTTTAGGTGAAGCGGCTCTTACCGAAATGGATAAGAAATACGCTGAATTTGCCGAAGCCTTTGAAAAAGAGTATGTTTCTCAGGGCTATGAAGCAAACCGTTCTATTGAGGAAACCCTCAACATCGGATGGAAACTTCTCGAGATTCTTCCCCGAAGCGAGCTTAAACGTATTAAGGACGATATGCTGGATAAATACTACGGCAAATCGTGACCCGCAACACACAAAGCCTCGTTTTAAAAAATAAAGTTTTATATAATACGGTTCTAATTTACAATATCGTAACCTCTTTATCCAAAACCTGATAGTAGTTATAAGGTGCGGAGGATATGAACTCCAGAAAGGAACGCCCACGATTAACGTGGACACATAAAATATGGCAGTAATGAATGTTAATCCAACGCGTATGCAGCTTACAAAGCTGAAAAAACAGCTTGTTACAGCGGTGCGCGGTCATAAAATGCTGAAAGACAAACGCGATGAGCTTATGAGACAATTCCTTGAGATAGTCAAGGAAACCAAAGTCTTGCGTGATAAAGTTGAAGCTGAACTAAACAACTGTAATTCTCACTTTGTTAACGCCAGCGCGGTTATGTCAAAGGAGTCGCTCGACGCGTCTTTAATGTCTCCTAAGCAGCAAATTAATGTTGAACAAAGTGAAAAGAACGTTATGAGCGTAGAGATACCTCAGTATTCATATGACTCAAGAACATCTGACGAGGGTGATATGTTCCCGTACGGATTCGCTTTCACTTCATTCGAGCTTGATGACGCGGTAACTTCTTTAAACAACGTCCTCCCCGATTTGATTAAACTCGCTGAATATGAGAAAAGCTGCGAACTTATGTCTATTGAGATTGAGAAGACGAGACGCCGTGTTAACTCACTTGAACATGTTATGATTCCGAGGTATCAGGATACAATTAAATATATCAAATATATCAGTATGAAACTTGAGGAAAATGACAGAAGCAGCAGAACAAGACTTATGAAAGTAAAGGATATGCTTCTTGATAAAGCTCATAATTACTCAGGAAAACAGTAAAAAATTAAGGCAGTTCAATGAACTGCCTTTAATTTATATAATCTTAACTTTTAGTTTTAACCGAAATATTCTTAAACGCGCTTGAATATTTCTTTCCGTTTCTGTTATAAACGGCGCGTATTCTCATTTTCACAGTTGAATTCGGCTCTAAATCATAGTTAGTATATGAATTTGACTTTATTTTATCAATCTGATTGTATGTACCGTCATTTTCATCAAGCTCAAAAATCTCATAGTAGCTTGCGCCTTTTGACTTTGTCCAGCTCAGATTAATTTTATTCTTATAGCTTTTGGTTTTAACGCTCTGTGGAATACGCGGTTTTAAATCAAAGAATAAAGTCTTTGTTGTGTAATACGACGAGTTTTTATAAACAATAACTTTTATCTTGGCTTTTCCGGCTCTGTTGTTTTTAAAATATATAAGCTTATAATCTTTATCCTTTTTAAGAAGCTTTGAACCGTTGTACACTTTAAATGACGGCTTTTTTGACGCTGAGTTGCCGAGGCTGTATACATTATTTAAACCTTCAACTTTTATATTCTTATTCTCTTTACTGTAGTCATAAAAATCATCGTAACATACATTCGTATCGAAAACCTTACCGCCGATGGTTAATGCGTCGGAAAACTGCCATATATCCGCGTAAGTACCATTATACATCATCTTTTTAACGGTTGTATTAAGATGATGGAAATACGGCCATTGAGCGTACCAGATTTTATAACCCTTCTTCTGAAGCTTTGTTATATTAAGATAACTTTGAAAAAATCCCTGGAAAGAATAGACTACGGGCGGATAACCGTAACTTTTAATCTTATTGCAAAATTTACATACGCTGTCAAATAAATACTTGCGTGAGATTTTATGTTTAGAAACCGCTTTAGTCTGAGCCTTATCTTCTATATCATAGGCTACGGGAATTGTTTTAACATTTTTGCAGTAATTACCCATAGCTTTTAGATTTTTATGTACCCATTTTGCGCATTTTAAATTATCACTTTTAGAATATACATAAGAATAAACATAAACGCCGAATTCTATTCCGTTTTTAGCGCATTTTTTTACGTTTTCTTTAAAGCGAACGTCAAGATGACCGCCGTCTTTTTTATAATATCCGATTCGGATAATAGCGAACTCAACATTAGATTTTTTAATTTTGTCGATATTAATGCTTCTGTTCCAGGTAGAAACGTCAAGACCGTAGTGATAATCGTAATTCATTTTTATGCTTGTGAGCTTTTTAGCGCTTGTCGGAAATACGCTTATAAGCGTAATTAACGCCAACACAAGCGAAATCGTAATTAACTTTATCCTTTTCATTTTTTCATATCCTTTATATTTTATAGTTCTATATTATACTATAAATTGATAAAAAAACAATAAATTTTCTTATTTATCAGAATTTACCAATTAAATCTAATAAATATTTGCATTTTTAAGGTATTTACTTTATACTATTAATCGGTGATTATTATGTTTACATTTACAATTGAAAACGCTGAATTTTTAAATGATTTTTATAAGCTGTTCAAAAACTATGTTCGAAGTATGTACGGCTTTACAGCGCAGTATCTTATTGAGCCTACTATTATGGAAGAATACAAAGAGCAGGAAAAACTAACGTTAATATTAATTAACAAAAGTATTTATCAGAATATCTTTAATATGACAGCTCAACTTGATAACAATATGATATTCTCATCACTATCCTGTCTTGAAAACGCTCTTTACAATATAAGATTATATAAAGTTCTTAAAACTAACCGGAATAATCTTTATAAATATATGACCGACGAATACTTTGACCTCAGAAGATGTGAGGAAATCGTTGATAAAAACACGGATATTAAGGACAAAAACGAGTTTTCTATTAAAGATTTTTATAAAGATATGAAGAGAACAAATCGTTTTCAGAATATTAAAGAAATATTACCTGCTCAGATCAACGACGGAAACCTTTACATGGGACTTTCCAACGGAAAAGAACTAAGCGAAGATCTCCAGAACAAAGTACGTGGATACCTTATCTCGATGTACAGGGCTCTAAGCGCGCACAACGAATTGTTTTTCAACGGCGGAATTGATAAAGATATAGAAGAAATCGAAGGCAAGATTTACAGGAAATTTATGGATTACATAAGGCTTTACGCCTGATGGAACTTCTCACCTTTTTGCATCGCCTGATGCTCCTGTGATATTTCATTAAAAAGCTCATAAGAAGTAAATTTTCTGTTTGTATCGGTTAAAACGGCTTTAAGCGAAACGGTACATTTCTTCTTTCTAAGCAAAGACAGGAATAAATTAAAAACTCCCTCTCCGAAATCAGCAAGCAAAAGCATTTCTTCGTTAAAATCCTCTCCCTCACTTTTTGAGTTGTTTTCGGATAATTCCAAAAGGCTCTCCAAAGTTAGCCCGTAATCGGACTTATCAATATCCGAATAGCTTATATTAAGCTTACGGCAGAGGTTTTTTATTTCAATAGATTTTCTTTTTTCAATATTGTACATTAAAAGTTTCGGCATAAAATCACCTTAACTATTATAAAAAAATTAACTAACATTGTCAAATTATGAATAAACATTATAATTCTTTTAACGAATATTATAAGAATAAATACGGTAAAAAAGTATACAAACTATCAATAAACGGCGGTATGACCTGCCCTAACCGTGATGGTAAAATTGATACACGAGGCTGTATATTTTGCTCTAAAGGCGGTTCAGGCGAGTTTTCGAGCAAATTTGATATTGATATAATTAGCCAGCTTGAAAACGCCAAACAGCGCGTTAAATCAAAAACCAGCGATAATCTTTATATCGCTTACTTTCAGCCGTTCACAAACACTTACGCCGATATTGAGTACCTAAGGAAAATATACTATACGGCTGTAAAGCCCGATTATATTGTTGAACTTTCAATTGCCACAAGACCTGATTGTATTGATGATAATATCCTTAATTTGTTGTCTGAAATTAATAAATTGAAACCTGTTACGGTTGAATTAGGTTTGCAGACAATTCATCAAAAAACAGCAGAATATATAAGACGCGGATATGATACGGAAGTTTATAAAAAGGCTGTAAAAAAATTACACAAATGTGGAATTAATGTTGTAACTCATGTTATAATAGGTTTACCGTACGAAACTGAACGTATGATGCTTGAAACGATTAAGTATGTAGGAAATATAACTGACGGTATAAAGCTGCAGCTTCTTCACATAATAAAAGATACGGATTTGGAAAAAGAATTTTCAGATAAAAAATTTGAAGCACTAAGCCTCGAAAAGTATACAGATATAATCTGTAAATCAATTGAGCTTTTACCCGAAAATGTTATTATTCACCGAATCACGGGTGACGGCTACAAAAAAACACTTATCGCTCCGCTCTGGAGCGCAGATAAAAAACATGTATTAAATTACATCAACAATCAGCTTGAATCAAGAAATATTATTCAAGGCAGTAAATTATAAAAGGAGGACATTAT
This sequence comes from uncultured Ruminococcus sp., assembly GCA_902793125.1. Lineage (GTDB taxonomy): Bacteria > Bacillota > Clostridia > Oscillospirales > Acutalibacteraceae > Ruminococcoides. The sequence goes on along the minus strand of CADBCC010000011.1, from coordinate 78,261 downwards.
GTCAGACATTAAAAAGAATCCCTACGCGGGAACTCAGACCGAAAAAAACTTAGAAGCGGCTTTTGCCGGCGAATCACAGGCTCGAAACAAGTACACATATTTCGCGTCTGTAGCTAAAAAAGAAGGCTATCAGCAGATTTCGGCTTTATTCCAGAAAACCGCCGATAACGAAAAGGAACACGCTAAACTATGGTTTAAGGAGCTTAAAGGTATCGGAACTACTACCGAGAACCTTAAAGCCGCGGCTGACGGCGAAAACTACGAGTGGACAGATATGTACGAGGGCTTCGCTAAGACAGCGGACGAAGAAGGTTTCCACGAGTTAGCGGAAAAATTCAGAGGCGTTGCGGCAATTGAAAAAATGCACGAAGAACGCTATAGAGCTTTACTCAACAATGTAGAAACGGCTCAGGTATTTGAAAAGAGCGAGGTTAAGGTTTGGGAATGCAGAAACTGCGGACATATCGTTGTAGGTACAAAAGCTCCCGAGGTTTGCCCCGTATGCGCTCATCCGCAGAGCTTCTTTGAGATCCACGCGGAGAATTACTAACTCGGGTGTCCCGAGAACCATAGCCGCCTTTGGAAAGATTTCATATACTTTCTAACATCATAAACGGCGGATTAAGGGAGCATAAGCGCTGTGCAAAATAAGGAGTTTCACGAGCCCGCTCTTAGGGCGAAGTGAGACGACTATATTTTGTACTGGACTGCTTCGAATCCCTCTCTTTTCTACGAAACTGGCGCAGAGAGAGTATGTTCATCTATGAGAAAACTTTCATCTCGAACCTTGGGATGTGTAGCATAGCTAAAACATTCATAAACGCTCACGCCTAAAAACGCTCCCCCGGAGCATTTTCTTTACGGCGCGCTTCGAATCCCTCTCTCTATTTTACGCAAATAAAAAACCGTATACCCGTTTGGGTATGCGGTTTTTTACTGGCGCAGAGAGAGGGATTCGAACCCTCGGTACGATGATTACCGTACACATGATTTCCAATCATGCTCCTTCGGCCAGCTCGGACATCTCTGCATGCGACCTCGACTATTATATATCAATACTCGTGAAAAATCAAGTTTTATTTAAAACTTTTTAGATTTTTATCAAGCATATCTGTTTTTACAACGTCAAAATACACGTTTATATTGTAATATCTCTCTAAAGCTTTCTGAATAAGCAAGGGATTTATATTTGTAACACTGCCCGCCGGAAGCGTTATATTCAATATCGCGCCGCCTATATTACGTTCGATTTTATGATTGTTAAGATAAGGTTTTAAGTTAATTTCCTTAAAACCTTTCTTTTTGGTTTTCTTTTCAACCAATACTTCATCTTTTGCGAAAAGCTCGTTAATATCCTTATAAAGCTCGTCCGCGTTAACGCTTTCGGACGTTAATTTGATTTTAAAAACCGAAAAAGTTATTTCTTTTGCTTTCATTTCGGGCTCGGTAACGTCAAAAATACGTATTCCGCTTGGCAGGCTTTCATTAAGCTTGTCTTTTATTTCTTTAAAAGAATATTCTTCAATCAGACGTACATCCATACACTCGCGCTCGCCCTCAAAGCCTAAAGATAAAGGAAGCGGAAATGTTGCGTAAGGATGAACGTTAAAACCCTCCGTATGCCATATAGGTATTCTGCTTTTGTGTAGGGCTCTGAGCATAACGCGGTTTAAATCGAGGTGGGATATGAATTTACATTCGTCTTTTTTAGTAAACCATACTCTAACGTCTTTCAAAGCATACACCTCCCCCGTACTTCGCCGCTCCGCAGTTACTGCATTTTAATCTACAATGCGGAGTTGTAGTATCGTTATATGCTTTTTCGCATTCTTTTTTAAGGAATTCTTTGCTTACGCCGTAATCGAGGAAATCCCAGGGCAGAATTTCGTCAAAGCTTCTTTCACGACACGCGTAAAAATCGGGATCAATACCGCACTCGTCAAAAATTTTAAGCCATTTTTCTAAAAAGAAGCAGTCATTCCAACCGTCAAAATGGAATCCTTTTTCCAAAGCTTTTTCCATAACTTTGCAAAGTCTTCTGTCACCTCGGGCGAATACCGCTTCAATATAACTTGTATCAGCGTCGTGATAGTTATAATTAACCTTTTTTGTAGTAATAGTATCTTTAATATGAAGCTGTTTATCCATAAGTTCCTTGCGTGAGTTTTGCGGAAACCACTGGAACGGAGTGAACGGTTTAGGTACAAATGAGGCTGTGGAGATTGTAACTGTAACGCCCTTGCCTTTAGGTTTGTTCTCGCAGCGATAGAAAGTATCTACAACCTTTTGTGAAAGATGAGCTATACCTTCTACATCCTCGTAAGTTTCGGTAGGAAGTCCTATCATAAAATACAGTTTTACTTTATTCCAGCCTGAGTTAAACGCTTTTGAACATGTCTCCATAAGCTCGTCCTCAAAAACATTTTTGTTAATTACATCTCTTAAACGCTGGGTTCCGGCCTCGGGAGCGAAGGTAAGTCCGCTTTTTCTTACTGTATTTATCTTCTCTAAAATTTCCTCGCTGAATCCGTCAACTCTGAGTGAAGGTAGTGACAAACTGACTTTTTCATCATTCGACCAAGAATTCAGCTTTTCCAAAAGAGGAACAATTTTAGTATAATCAGAAGAACTTAATGACGATAATGAAACCTCGTCATAACCTGTATTGTTACATAACGCGTGGCATTGTTCATCTATAACATCAACTGATTTCTCACGTACGGGACGATATAAAAAACCTGCCTGACAAAATCTGCACCCTCTTATACATCCCCTGAAAATCTCGGATACTGCTCTGTCGTGTACTATTTCAATATTAGGAACTACAAAATTTTCAGGATAATAGCTTTTGTCCATATTAAGCATAAGGCGCTTTTCAACAACGGAAGGAGCGCCGTTCTTGGGAATAAAGCTTTTTATTGTAAAATCATCGTTATACTCAACATCATATAACGCCGGAACGTAAACACCTTTAATTTGTGCGGCAAGATTTAAAAATTCTTCTTTTGTTTTATTTTCAGCCTTGCATTTTCTGTAAAGCTCTATTACTTCTAAATCAACTTCTTCTCCCTCACCTATAAAGAATATATCAATAAAATCAGCCAAAGGCTCGGGATTACACGCGCAAGGACCTCCCGCGACAACAATTTGATTTAGCTCGGTTCTGTCTTTTGATTTAATCGGTATATTTGCGAGTTTAAGCATATTAAGAACATTGGTATAGCTTAACTCGTACTGCAACGTAAATCCGATAAAATCAAAATCCGTAATCGGATCTCCGCTTTCAAGCGCGAAAAGAGGTATATTCCTTTCTTTCATTATATTTTCCATATCGAGCCACGGCGCAAAAACACGCTCGCACCATATATACGGAACATTATTAAAAATGCTGTACAGAATCTTCATTCCAAGATGCGACATACCTATTTCATACGTATCGGGAAAGCAGAAAGCGAAGCGTACATCTATTTCATCTTTAATTTTTTTAACGGAGTTCATTTCCCCGCCGACATAACGGCCGGGTTTTTGAACTTTTAAAAGCAGTTTTTCAACATTCTTGTTAATCATATTTCCTCCGTTAAAGATACTTTTCTTCCCTTATAAATACGCTTAAGAAAAGATATAATCCGATAAATAATAAAGAAAAATTATATTTTGACGAGAATAAAATCATAATACCCGATAAACACACGGGAAACGCTGTGATTATTGTAATAATATCCGTTATTTTAGTCGAGATTTCCGCTGAGAAGCGTTTTCTCAGAAAAAGATAAATTAGCTGTCCTCCGTCCAAAGACGCAGCAGGGAGCAAATTAAACAGCCCTACAAAAAGATTAATATAAGAAAGTTTGGAATTAAAGTTTAAAAAGACAGAAAAAGATAAAATATTAAAAACAGGTCCGGCTAAAGTAATTAAAATATCTTTATAATACTTTTCTTTGTATCTGAATTTTTTAATAATTTTTATATTAAAAGATTTAATTTCAATTCCTGCGGGATAACACTTAAGTAATACCATAAACAATAAATGACCTGTTTCGTGAATTATTATAGCGATTAAGCAAAGAAAGTAGGAAGTCATAAAATTGCTTAATATCATAATTGAAATAAGCGCGATTGACGGAAAGGAAATATAAATATAAAAACTATTTATTTTTAATCTCATTCAGCAAACTGTCAAGATTAAAATTTTCAAAGGTTTCGTTAATAATTATTTCATTATTAATATTTTTATCATACCAACTGTAAAATTCATTAAATAATTGAATATTAAAATATTTAAAAACGAATATCGATAAGATCGCCGTAACGCAAAGTATAATCTGAATCATTAGAAGAATCGGTTTTCCCGAGTTTTTTTTCTTTTCTTTCTTTTCTTTGGAAAGGCTTTCTTCGGGTTCTGAATTTGTTTCATAATCTACACTTACGGGATTATAAACAGGTTTCCAGTCATCTCTGAATATCAGCGCATCCTGATTGTCCATATTATCACCTCGCAAAATTATATGCGGGATGAATATAAAACTTAACTATGGTTATCTAATTTTTTTAAATCAGTTTTCGCAAGCTGGATAAATAGGATTATAGAAAGAATTAACGTGCCTGCTTCAGCAATCGGGAAAGCAAACCATACCATATGTAAATCGAAGAACATCGATAGAAAATAAGCGATCGGTAAAATAAATACAAGCTGTCTTGTGAATGAAATAAGTAATGATCTTACTCCTTTGCCTGTAGCCTGGAATAATGATATAAAGATAATGTTTGCAGCGGCGGGAATAAAGCAAAGGCATATTGTTCTGAATGCGGGAACAGCATTTTTTAACAGAGTAGGATCATCATTGAATAGTCCGATAAGAAATTCCGGGATTAATAAAAATACTAAAGTACCGACTGTCATAATAACAATCGCTACGGCAATACCGCATTTCATTGCGGAATAAATACGTTTTTTATTTCTCGCTCCGTAATTGAATCCCATTACAGGCAGTATTCCCTGGTTAAGTCCGAAGCAAGGCATAAACACAAAGCTTTGCAATTTATAATAAACTCCGAGAACTGTAACAGCTGAATCGTACGCTGATAAAATAGCGTTCATTCCGAAAATCATAAAGGAAGATATGCTTTGCATAATAATCGAAGGAATACCGACAGCGTATATATTTTTAATAGTTTTAATATTAAACCTGAATCCCTTAAAAGTTACGTGGATTCTGTTCTTTTTACAGAACAGAACAATAAGAGAAAACGACATTCCGACAAATTGTCCGAGTACAGTAGCAATAGCGGCTCCCAAAACTTTGAGTTCGGGGAAAGGTCCGATTCCGTATATAAAAAGCGGGTCAAAAATCAGATTTGTTACCGCGCCCGAAAGCTGGAAAAGCATAGGGAATATCATATCACCTGTTGCCTGTAAAGATTTTTCAACACTGATTTGTACGGTTACAAAAAGTGAACAGCAAAGAACTGTTGTAAGATACTGAAAAGCGTATGTAAAAGTCTTTTCAGAACATCCGTAAAGTGATAAAAACGGATTAACGGCAAAAATTCCGAGAAGTAAAAACAGAATCCAGGTAAAAACAGCAAGAACCAAACCGTGAGTAGCGGCTAAATCCGCCTCATGCTGATCTCCCGCACCCAAACGCCTTGAAATAAGCGAATTTGTACCTATAGCTGTACCTACACCGAAGCTTATTAAAAGCATCTGCATAGGAAATGCGTATGACGTAGCCTCCAAAGCAACATTTCCGTCAGATAAATGGCCGACAAAAATACTGTCAACTACATTATAAAGCGCCATAACCGTCATTGAAAAAATAGCGGGTAATGACATAGACATTATAAGCGGGAACATTTTAGCGTATCCCATTTTATTTTGACCTAAATTTTTCTCCTTTACACCCATAAAACTACCTCTGTTTAACTCTTTTAAATAATCTTAAAAATAAAAAAATCAGTAAAAAAAACAAAACACCCGAAACAGAACCGATAAAATCAAGCGCTACATCAGTAACTTCGGCAGACCTGCCTTGTGATTTAATCTGAATAAGCTCATCTATAACAGCCGTAGAAAGACATACAAAGCCTGCGGGCATCAGATTTTTTTTAACAGCTTTGTTTTTAATATAAGAACACCATATACATAATAATCCAAGCAAGGCAAACTCACAGAAATGTGCTGATTTACGGATAATATAATCACCTAATTCAGCGTTGATTCCGATTTTTTTAAAGAAACCGGTAAAAAAGAAAAGTACATTATTACTTTCTACCGTGGATTCTTCAGCGGTTAAAGTAGAGTGCCACCAAATGAACAGTATATATAAAGCTGTAATAACAAACAGAATTATATAAAAAACATTATGTTTGGAACTTTTTATACTCATAAAAAATACCTCGATACATTATCTTATATATTTTACAATTAATTTTTATATAAGTCAATTACAGAGCTTGAAAAAATTCGATTTCTAATGTATAATATTTTAGTTATTAAATAAAAAAGGATTTTGTTTTATGAAAAAGTATTTACTTGTATTTTTAATTTCAATGATTCCTATTGTTGAGCTCAGAGGCGCTCTCCCTGTAGGAATAGGTATGGGTTTGCCCGCGTGGCAGTGCTACGTAATTTGTATTATCGGTAATATGATTCCCGTTCCCTTTATTTTTTTCTTTGCGAGAAAGGTTCTTATCTGGGGTAAAGATAAAAAATTCATCGGAAAGTTTTTTACCTGGTGTTATGAAAAAGGCGAAAAAGGCGGAGAAAAGCTTAAAGGAAAATCAGGAAAAGGTAAGGGCGTTTATATAGCTCTTTTACTGTTTGTCGGTATTCCTCTTCCCGGTACGGGCGCGTGGACAGGTACTTTAGCCGCAAGCTTTCTTGATTTAGATTTCAAAAAAAGTGTAATCGCCTGTATGGGCGGAGTGCTTTTAGCGGGTATAATTATGGGACTCGCGAGTATGGGAGTATTCGGAGCTATAGGCGCAATATTTTAAAAATCAGGGCGAATAATTTCGCCCTTAATTTATAGGATGTTTAATATGATTTATAAAGATATAATTATTATCGGCGGCGGCGCTTCGGGAATGATGTGCGCTATAAAAGCTAAAGAAAAAAATCCTGAAAAATCCGTACTTATACTTGAAAAACAAAATAAAACAGGCAGAAAGCTTCTTTCAACAGGAAACGGCAGATGTAACCTGTCAAATATAGACGCTGATAATACCGGGAATTACCACGGAAGCTTTAAGAAAAATTTGAAATCTTTTTTTAAAAGCTGCGGTATGATGAAAACTTTAGAACAGTTTTCAAACTTAGGATTAACTGTATATTCCGATTCGGAAGGGCGTTACTATCCTTTTTCCAATCACGCGGGTTCGGTTCTTGAGTTATTACGGTTCAGGCTTAAAGAATTAAAAGTTGAAATAATCTGCGGCTGTAAAGCAAATTCGATAGATAAAAACGATAATTCTTTTATAATCTCGTCGGATAAAGAAAAATACAGCTGTAAAAAACTTGTTTTATCTACAGGCTCTCCCGCCTCTCCTAAACTTGGTTCGGATAAAAGCGGAATAAGCTTATTAGATAAACTCGGACATAAAATTATACCTCTTTCCCCCGCTTTATGCCCTCTTGAGGTTGTTGACAAATCTTTTATGCCGTCAATAAAAGGCGTAAGACAAAAAGGTATTGTCAGTTTATATGACGGTGATGAATTAATTAAAACAGAAAGCGGAGATATTCAGTTTACTGAAAACGCTCTTTCCGGAATATGCGTATTTAATCTCAGCTCATACGTACAGAATTTAAAAAATCCGTCAGTCAGCCTTAATCTGAATTATGATAAGGATAACTACGGACAGCTTCTTTATGTCTTAAAACTCAACATAGACAGATTTAAGACACGTGAAATTAAAAATATTCTCGACGGTTTTTATGTTAATAAACTCGGAGTTGCCATCTTAAAAAGCGCGGGAATAAATAAGCTTAACAGACCTGTTTCCTCATTATCAAAAGATGAAATAGATAATATTTGCGATACAATTTTCAATTGGACTTTCAAGATTAAAAAGCCATCCGACTACAGTAAAGCACAGGTTTGTTCAGGCGGAGTTTCGGGAGATGAAATTAACCCGAAAACTATGGAAAGTAAGGTTATTAAGGATTTATACATTTGCGGTGAGGCTGTTGATATAAACGGCGATTGCGGCGGTTTCAACCTTAATTTTGCCTTTTCGAGCGGTATAATCGCGGGAGAAAACTTATGATAAGAATAAATAATATAAGGCTTCCGATTGATTATGACGACAGCATATTAAAAAAGAAAGCAGCTAAAGCGCTGAGAATTGACGAAAAATCTATAGAAAGTATTTCATTATTCAGGCGTTCCATTGACGCACGCAAGAAAAATGATATACATTTTAACGCTTCAGTTGAAGTATGTTTAAATTCTAACGAAAATAAAGCTGTATCAAAAGCTAAATCAAAAAATATTACTATAGAAAAACCGTACGAATACGTCTTACCTGAATATAAGAATCTTAATCAAAGACCTGTTATCGTAGGGTTCGGCCCCGCGGGAATGTTTGCGGGATTAATTTTAGCTTTAGCCGGAGCAAAACCGATTATTTTAGAACAGGGCGCTGACTGCGACCAAAGAGTACAGGATGTTGAGAATTTTATAAAAACAGGAAAGCTAAACACTTTATCCAATATTCAGTTCGGTGAAGGCGGAGCCGGTACTTTCTCGGACGGTAAGCTGAATACAGGAACAAAAGATATAAGAGCAAGAAAAGTTCTTGTAGAGTTCGTTAACCACGGCGCTCCCGAGGAAATACTTTATAACGCAAAACCGCATATAGGTACAGATAATTTAAGATATGTAGTTAAAAATATAAGAAATCATATTATAAACCTCGGCGGTGAAGTTCGTTTTAATACAAAATTCACAGGTTTAAAAATAAAAGACGATAAAATACTCGGAGTAACAATTCAAAATAACAATATTATTGAAACCGATAATGTAATACTCGCTGTCGGACACAGTTCAAGAGATACTTTTGAAACGCTTTACAAATCTGAAATTTTAATGGAACAAAAGCCGTTTTCTTTAGGCGCTCGGATTGAGCATTTAAGAGAAAAAATAGATAAAAGCCAGTTCGGAAAATTTGCCGGCAATGAAAAATTAGGCGCGGCGCCGTACAAACTTAATGTAAAAGCTAAAAGCGGACGCGGTGTATATACGTTTTGTATGTGTCCCGGAGGGGTTGTTGTTCCCGCGACGAGCGAAGAAAATATGGTATGTACAAACGGTATGAGCTGTTTTGACAGAGATGAAATCAATTCAAATTCAGCACTGCTTGTAAGCGTTAACCCGGGAGATTTTAAAAGCAGCCACCCGCTCGCCGGAATTGAACTTCAAAGAGAAATCGAGAAAAAAGCATATCAGTTCGGCGGAGCAGATTATAAAGCGCCCGTACAAAGAGTCGGTGATTTTTTAAACAGAGAAAAAACCGTAAAATTTGGTGAAGTTATTCCGAGCTACGGACGAGGATATTCATTCGCTAATATGGACAGTATCCTTCCCGATTACGTAACCGAAAGCATGAGAGACGCTATAGTAAAGATGGACAATTATCTTGACGGATTTTCAAATCCCGACGCTGTTCTTACAGCAGCAGAAACAAGAAGCTCCTCTCCTGTAAGAATTTTAAGAGATAAAGAAAGCTTACAGTCCGTTTCAATTAAAGGTCTTTATCCCTGCGGAGAAGGCGCCGGTTACGCGGGCGGAATTGTTTCCGCGGCGGTTGACGGAATAAAATGCGCTGAAAAAATACTCGTAAAATGAAAAAGGCTTCCTTAACGGAAGCTTTTTTATTGCGACTAAATCTGTAAGCCGGGTTCTGTCGTGAACAGTCATCTATCTTGGCAAGCCGTTGCCGACTTGCTCAACGCCACCTCCACGGGACTGCCGAGCAGGCAAATGTCCCTCCACGGTGTTGCTCCAAACAGGGTTTACACGCCAGGTATGTCTCCATACCAGCGGTGAGCTCTTACCTCACCTTTCCATCCTTACCGAAAAACGGCGGTTATTTTCTGTTGCACTATCCCTAAGGTCACCCTCGGCGGCCGTTAGCCGTTGTTATCGCTCTGTGGAGCCCGGACTTTCCTCGCGAAAATTCTTTTCAAAATAAACGCGCGACTGTTCAATTTACTCGCAGATATATTTTAATCTATATTTTAATAATTGTCAATTATACTTGCGCTTAAGTAAAAATCAATGTATAATAATCTTTGGTAATTCAGAATAAGGAGTAAAAATATGGATATAAGAAAAAAATCTTTAGAACTTCATTATGACTGGAACGGAAAGATTGAAGTAATATCGAGAGTTCCCGTTAACACAAGCGATGAACTTGCGCTTGCTTATACCCCCGGTGTAGCCGAACCCTGTATGGAAATTCACAGAGATTACGATAAAAGCTTTGAGCTTACAAGAAGAAGTAATCTTGTTGCTGTTGTAACGGACGGCACAGCTGTACTCGGACTCGGAGATATAGGCCCCGAAGCGGGTATGCCTGTTATGGAAGGTAAATGCTCTCTCTTTAAAGAATTCGCGGACGTTGACGCGTTCCCTATCTGCGTAAGAAGTAAAGACGTAGACGAAATCGCGCGTACAATTTATCTTATAAGCGGAAGTTTCGGCGGAATTAACCTTGAAGATATCGCCGCCCCAAGATGTTTTGAGATTGAAAGAAAATTAAAGGAAGTTTGCGACATTCCCGTATTCCACGATGACCAGCACGGTACGGCGGTTATAGTAGCCGCGGCACTTATGAACGCTTTAAAAATTGTTGATAAAAAAATTGAAGATATTAAAGTTGTAATAAGCGGAGCGGGTTCAGCGGGAATCGCAATCGCAAAGCATATTATGAATATCGGAGTTAAGAATCTTACCCTCGTAAACAGCCGCGGAATAATCTGTGAGGGTGATAAAACGCTTAATTCCGAGCAGGCTTATATGGCAACGATTACGAACCGTGAACATAAAAAAGGACTTTTAAAAGACGCTATGGTAGGCGCTGATGTATTTTTAGGTGTTTCCGCTCCTAAAATAGTAACTCAGGATATGGTTAAATCCATGGCTGATAATCCTATTGTTTTCGCTATGGCGAATCCTACTCCCGAAATTATGCCTGATGAAGCGAAAAAAGCCGGAGCCGCGGTAGTTGGAACGGGACGTTCCGACTTCTCCAATCAGATTAACAACGTGCTCTGCTTCCCCGGAATGTTCAGAGGCGCGCTCGATTGCAGAGCAAGTGAAATTAACGAGGAGATGAAAGTTGCCGCATCTTACGCGATTGCTGAGCTTGTAAGCGACGATAAGCTATCTCCAGATTACATCATTCCCGAGGCTACAGATAAGCGCGTAGGCGAAGCTGTGGCGAAAGCGGTAGTTAAAGCCGCAAGAGAAACGGGAGTTGCAAAAAAATAAAGCAGTATAAATTTAGGCACCCAAAACGGGTGCCTTTAATAATATTTTTATAAAATAAAGAATTATGAGACTTAAATTATTTATTTAAAATTTCATTCGCGGCTAACATTATGCCTAATTTACCGGCGTGGAAGTTGAGGCTTCCCTGCATCCATACGGCGTAGGGCTCACGTAAAGGAGCGTCAGCGGAAAGCTCAATTGACGAGCCGAGGGTAAAAGCTCCCGCCGCCATTATAACTTTATCTTCGTAACCCGGCATATCGTCGGCATACGGAGTTACAAAGCTGTCTACAGCCGATGCGTGCTGAATACCTACGCAGAATTTTTCAAGCGCTTCGGGAGAGCCAAGCTTAATTACCTGAATTATATCTCCTCTTTTTTCATCAAATTCGGGGCTTACTTCGTATCCGAGGATTTTAAACAAAGCTGAGGCGAACACGGCGGTCTTTAAAGCCTCACCGCTTGCGTGAGGAGCGTGATAAGCGCCTAAAAACAGCTCACGCTCAACGTTTAAGGTCGCGCCTATCTCTTTACCTGTTCCGGGAGTTGTGAGACGATAGGAACACATCTCAACTAAATCCTTTCGCCCCGCGATATAACCGCCTGTCGGCGAGATACCGCCGCCCGGATTTTTTATTAAAGAGCCCGCCATTAAATCAACACCGACAGAAAGAGGCTGTTTTTTCTCGATGAATTCGCCGTAGCAGTTATCGAGCATTATAATAACGTCCTTATTAACCTCTCTGACGGCTTTTACGATGTTTTCAATATCATCACAGGTCAAAGTAGGTCTGAGACTGTAACCGCGTGAGCGTTGAATATAGACCATTTTATATGTATCATCAAGTTTATTCTTTATAGTCTCGATATCAACAATTCCGTCATTTTTCAGAGCAATCTCTTCATATTTTATCCCGAAGTCAAGAAGCGAGCCCGGATAATTACCTTCAATTCCGATTGCGCTTCTCAAAGTATCATAAGGGGTTCCCGTAACGCAAAGCATTTTATCATTTGGCCTGAGAACGCCGAATAAAGCTACCGTCAACGCGTGGGTTCCGCTTACAAAATTATAACGCACAAGCGCGTCCTCGGCGTCAAAAACATAGGCGTATACTTCGTCAAGCGCGTCACGACCTCTGTCGCCGTAGCCGTAGCCCGTAGAACCTACAAAATGGCTTTCGCTGATCTGAGCTTTCTGGAAAGCTTTTATCATTTTTTGCTGATTATATTCCTGAATTTCATCAATTTCCTTTAATTTATCCCCGCAAAGCTCTATGGCTTTTTTTGAGGCGGATAATATTTCCTCGGAAATGTCAAATATTTTTTCCATAATTATTCACTTTCTTCGCGGTATTCTGCCCATGTTCCGTATTTTTTAAAACCAAGTTTATTATAAAACTCAATGTTTTCATCGGGAGCCCGGTGTAGAAATACGCTTTTTCCCTCTTTAACGAGGGCGTTATTAATATACTTAATAAGAAACGCGCCGTGTCCGAGACGTCTGAAGTCGGGATCTGTCGCGAGCGCTCCGAGCACAGCGGAGTTGTCGGTTTCCGCAAGAGTCATAATACAGCAAATCAGCTGAGAATCACCTATACCGTAAATTCTCAGCGATTTTTTATTCAGCTTATGAGCTACATCAAGCGCGAAACTTTCGTAAGACGGAACGTTAAAATTCTCACTTCTGCATTTATTAATCAGGTTATATACATCTTTAATATGAGGATTAAAAACATTGAATTTTCTTTTGTTTTCCATCAGCTTATCACTGATAAAAACAGGCCCCTCTACCCTTTTCATATTGCAGTTAATCTCGTATCTTCCGTCGCAGATAACATTGGTTGCTCCCGACACTCTGATAAAGGAACTGACTTCCTCCATATCGGAATCATCGGTTAAGCGTAGAATAAACGAGGTTTCCATTCTCGCTATAAGAGAAACAACAGTATTATCTATAACCTGCACCCAATAGTCGACAAACGCGAGAGAATAATCATATGTGTTATACAGCGCCTTAATTCGGCATCCAAACGGGTTTTTATAAGATAACGCGTCTATATATTCTTTTATATTGAAATCCAAATCACAAATTTTTATCATATTTATTGGTTACTTTAAATTATTAACTATATCTTTAAAATGGTTTCCGCGTTCCATAAAGTTTTTGTAAAGTCCGAAACTCGCGCTTGCGGGAGATAGCGAAACAATATCACCTTTAACAGCGTTCTCACGCGCCGCATTTACGGCTTCTTCCATATTATTCACATTAATTATAACGGGATTATTCTCGGTAAAATTATTTGAGTTTTTAACGGCTTGTTCAATTTTAGGCGCTGTATCGCCGAGGAGTATAAGTGTTTTTACTTTATCGCAAATAACAGGCCCCAAAGGTTCATAAGGAATATGCTTATCATATCCTCCGGCGATAAGTATTATCTTTTCATCGTAAAGAGAAAGTGTACCGATTGCCGTTCTTGTAGGACTTGAAGCAATTGAATCATTATAATATTTTACGCCGTCAAGTTCACGTACAAACTCAGCGCGGTGTTCAACTCCGCCGAAAGATTTGGCGACTTTTACAATATTTTCAGGACTTACAATTCCCCATACAGCGGATATTGCCGCCATATAGTTTTCGACATTGTGCATACCCGGAATTTTAATATCTTTTATATTAACGACTTCGGTTTTCTTTCCGTAATCATTATATATAATTTTATCATCTTCAAGATAGGCTCCATTTTCTACCTTTTCTTTTCTGGAGAATTTAATAAGCTTGCCGCGTACATCTTTTGAAAAGCTGTTGCTGATATTGTTATCAAGGTTTAAAATAGCCTTAGAGAAAGCGTTTTGATGAAGAATTATATTGCGTTTCGAGTCAACATACTCATCCATATTTTTATGTATATCAAGATGATTTGGCGCTAAATTTGTTACAACGGCAATTTCGGGACTTTTACGCATAGAAATAAGCTGGAAGCTTGAAAGTTCAACAACAGCGTAGTCGTCTTCATTTATACTTTCGATAATCGGTAAAAGCGGAGTTCCGATATTACCGCCGAGATGAACGGTTTTACCTTCGGCTTTTAATAATTCGGAGATTACTGTTGTTGTGGTTGTTTTTCCGTCTGAACCTGTTACCGCAATTATTTTACAAGGACATAATTCAAAGAATATTTCCATTTCGGATGTTACAATTACGCCTTTTTTCTTTAATTCTTCAAGCTCGGGTTTATAAAAAGGAGTTCCGGGACTTCTGAAAAGAATGTCAGCATCGATATTGCTTAAATAATCATCACCTAATATAAGCTTTGCGCCAGCTTTTTCAGCGCGTAAAGAATTTTCTCCCAAGTTTTCATAACTTTGTCTGTCGCAGGCTGAAACAATAGCTCCCTTTTTTGAAAAAAGTTCGATCAAAGGCAAGTTACTTGTTCCGATTCCTACGAAGCATACTTTCTTATTTTTTATACTCTCGAAAAATTTATCCGTTCTGTTCATTTCAATTCTCCTTAGAGTTATTTCCAATATTTTATTATACTTAATTATAAAGAAAATATCAACCTTAAAATATATAATAAATAAAATACATTATTATAAGCGCAAAAAACTCATCGGCTTAACCGATGAGCAAAAAATTTATTTAATTATAACGAATTAAAAGGCAGCGGATTCTGTCCACTGCCGTATTTATTAATTGTTTTCGCGTCCGAGTAAGTAATCTACGGATACTTCAAGAATGTCCGCTAATGCTACGAGTTCTACATCGGTTACAAATCTAATCTGCCCCTCAAGTTTAGAAAGTCCCGACGCGTTCATATCCACACCGTTAACCTGAAGTTGGGCTAAAAGCTCTTTTTGCTTCATCCCTTTCTTCTTTCTAACGGTTTCTACGCGATGTCCCACGAGGTTACGATCGCCTAATTCTTGCTTTCTTAATCTCATTTTCTATCTCCCTAATAATTTTTAATTCATTTAAATAATTCTTTAAAAACAATGTGAGACTATTATAATACGAAAATAGAAAAAAAACAAGAGTTTTTTGTAAATAAATTTAAAAATATGATATTTTTTGTTATTCTTTATTACAAACGAGTTTTTATTAGGGCGATATTTGTAACATTTTGTAGAATTTTAAAAAGCATTAATAGTCAAAACTACCATTTTCTATGTCTGAAATCATCTTAATTCGACGAATATGACGATTTTCATCGGATGAATAAGGTGTATTTAAGAAAATATCAGTAAATTTAACCGCGTCTTTTTCACTTGTAACACGTCCGCCCATACATAGTATATTAGCGTTATTATGGCGTCTGGTCATTTCAGCACCGAATTCATTGCTTACAACCGCGGCTCTTATACCTTTTACTTTGTTCGCCGCTATAGAAATACCAATTCCCGTACCGCAGCAGAGAATTCCTTTTTCAAATTCTCCTCCGGCAACAGCTTTAGCAACTTTATAAGCGTAAATCGGGTAATCGACGCTTTCTTCGCTATAACAACCGAAATCGTAATATTCAATTCCTTTTGAATCGAGATACTTTATAATCTCTCTTTTTAAATTTATTCCGCCGTGGTCACAACCTAACGCTATCATTTTTTATTCTCCATTCTCTTTTTTAATTCTCTTTGAGCCTGAGGAAGTCGAAGATAAGTCGGCAAAAGCTCATCGTATGTAATTAAATCTTTATTTAATGACGCAAACGCTACGCCTGAGGCGTTCTGATACCTTGAATTCTCGGGAGCTAATGAAATATTATCAATTCTTTCTTTAAAAGAATTATAACACAATTCTGCTCCGTCGCCTACGAGGATAAGTCTATTATCATATTTCTTTAAGTCTTCAGCTAAATCATCAATCGAGAGAGCTCTGTCCTCGCAAAGTCTATTAACCGCACCGTTTTTAATCTCAAATAACGCGTTATACACCTGGCTGCAGCGCGCATCCATAACGCATACCGCAATACAATTATCGGAAATTATATTATAAGGCATTGATTCAAGTGTTGAAACGGAAATACACGGCTTATTAAGCGGCATTGCAATACCTTTTATTGCCGCGACACCGATTCTTACGCCTGTAAAAGAGCCCGGTCCCGACGAAACAGCAAAAGCGTCTATGGTATTTAACTTAGTGGAAGTGTTTTTTACTACAGCGTCAATCATCGGAACTAATGTCTGGCTGTGTGTTAATGCTGTATTAATAAAAAAGCTTCCCAGGATTTTATTATCTTCCAAAATCGCCGCGGAACAAGCTTTAGCGGACGAATCTACAGAAAGTATTTTCAATTAAATTCCCTCAATTTTAATTATTCTTTCGTTTTCGTTTTCGGTTTTATCAATAAAAATCTTTATTATTTCGCTCGGAAGAGCGCCCTCTATGTTCTCGCTCCACTCAATTATAATAATACCGTTGTTAATATAATCAAAAAAGCCGATTGATTCGAGGTCGTTCCAGTTTTCAATTCTGTACATATCAAAGTGATAAAGAGGATAAATCCCCGAGTATTCGTTTACGATAGCGAATGTCGGGCTTGTAACGCTGTCCTCAACTTCAAGGCCTTTTGCGAGTCCTCTTGTAAAGGAAGTTTTACCCGCTCCCAAATCGCCGTATAAAGCGATTATTTCTGTACCACTTAGCTTTTTACTGAATTCTTCCGCGAACTTTTCAGTATCTTCAACACTTTTCGAAAAATAATCATCCATTAAAATAAACCAACTACCTTATCATTAATAATATCTACTTTTTCAGCAGCAGGAACTTTCGGAAGTCCCGGCATAGTCATAATATCGCCTGTATAAACTACTACAAATCCAGCTCCGTTGGAGAGAGAAACGTTTCTTACCGTAATTGTAAAATCTTTCGGAGCGCCTAATAAGGCGGAATTATCGGAAAGCGAGTACTGGGTTTTAGCTATACAAACAGGAAGTTTATCAGCGCCGAGCGATTTAACTTCTTTTAACGCTTTTAAAGCCTGGGTTGTATAAGCTACATCTTTAGCGCCGTAAATATTCTTCGCAATAGCTTCTATTTTTTCCTCAACAGTTAAGTCAAGAGAATAAATAGGTTTAAAATCAGAAGGTTTTTCAACAGCTTCTACAACTTTCTTAGCAAGCTCTACCCCGCCGTTTCCGCCATTAGCGAATACATCGGATAAAGCGAAATCAGCGCCTTTTTCCTTACAATATTCTTCAATAAATTTAAGTTCTTCTTTTGAGTCGGTTAAGAAGCGGTTAATCGCAACTACTACGGGCACATTATATTTTCTCATATTTTCAATATGTACACCGAGATTTACAATTCCTTTTTTAAGCGCGTCCAAGTTTGTTTCAGCGCACTTAGTTTTATCAATACCCGCGTTGTATTTTAAAGCTCTCGCCGTCGCCACCAATACAATAGCGTTCGGCTTAAGTCCTGCAAAGCGGCATTTAATATCGAGGAATTTCTCGGCGCCTAAATCAGAACCGAATCCGGCTTCCGTTATACAATAATCGGCAAGTTTTAAAGCAAGCTTTGTAGCTCTTACAGAGTTGCATCCGTGCGCAATATTTGCAAACGGACCGCCATGCATAACAGCGGGAGTTCCTTCTAAGGTCTGAACGAGATTAGGCTTAATTGCGTCTTTTAAAAGTACGGTCATAGCTCCGTCAGCCTTTAAATCACGGGCGTAAACAGGATCTCCGTTGTAATTATAAGCAACTAAAATATTGCCAAGACGTTTCTTTAAGTCGTCAATATCATCGGCTAAACATAAAATCGCCATAACTTCGGAAGCAACTGTAATAATAAAATGGTCTTCTCTCGGTACGCCGTTAACTTTACCGCCTAAGCCGACAATAACGTTTCTTAAAGCTCTGTCGTTCATATCAAGACATCTTTTAATAAGAATACGTCTCGGATCAATTGAAAGCTCGTTACCTTGCTGCATATGGTTATCAAGCATCGCGCAACAAAGATTGTTAGCGGCGGTTATAGCGTGCATATCGCCTGTAAAATGGAGATTTATATCTTCCATCGGAAGAACCTGGGCGTATCCGCCTCCCGCGGCGCCGCCCTTTATTCCGAATACAGGACCTAAAGAGGGCTCTCTTAAAGCGATAATCGCGTTCTTTCCTATTTTTGACATAGCTTCGCCGAGACCTGCTGTAGTTGTTGTTTTACCTTCACCCGCGGGCGTAGGGTTAATAGCGGTAACTAGTAAGGTTCAAGCTCATTTTCTTTAATATCAAGTTTTGCGGCAATTTCTTTTACCGGCAATAGTTTAGCTTGCTGAGCAATTTCTATATCACTTAACATAATTTTGTACCTCCAATACAATACATTCGAAGTTATTTTAGCATAAATAAATATAAGATATATTCTTATTTGAAAATATACTTGATATTAATCGTATAATTTTATA
The DNA here is from genome assembly GCA_902793125.1 of uncultured Ruminococcus sp. Lineage (GTDB taxonomy): Bacteria > Bacillota > Clostridia > Oscillospirales > Acutalibacteraceae > Ruminococcoides. Next base: position 59,363 of record CADBCC010000011.1, on the reverse strand, counting down.
TAATAACATAGTAACCTTTTAAAGGATGGTGATAATTTGGGGAAAATAATTGACAATATAAAAATGTATTTTAGCAAAACCGATATTATTCTCTGGGTTTTTACTATCATTGCAACCGTCTACAGCCTGATGCTTATAAGCGATATGCAGAGGGCGGGAACTTACAACTATATGTTTACTCAGATTATAGCTATTATAATAGGTCTAACTGCGGCTGTATTGATTTCACTTATTAATTACAACTTTATTGTAAAAGAATGGTGGGTTTTCGCAATTGTCGGCTTCTTGCTCGCGGGAATGGTTTTTATATTCGGTACAACGGTTTCGGGTACAGACGATACGGCATGGATAAAGCTTCCCGGAGGATTTACAATTCAGCCTTCGGAGTTTATGAAAATATGTTTTATCATTACTTTTACCAAACACTTATCTTTTCTTAACGAAATTGAGAAATTAAAAACTTTACCCGGAGTTATTTCACTTTTAATTCACGTCGGTATCCCGATAATTCTTATACATTTACAGGGTGATGACGGAGCCGTTCTTATATTCCTTATAATGGCGATCGGAATGTCATATCTTGCGGGTGTTCAGACAAGATACTTTGCTATTTTAGGCGGATGCTTAGCTGTAGGACTTCCGTTTTTGTGGAATGTATTTTTGAATAACGAACACAGAAACCGAATTTTAGCTCTGTTTGACCTTGACGGAAACGCTCTTACAACTTACGGCTGGCAGCAATATCAGGGTAAGGTTTCAATAGCGTCCGGACAGGCTTTCGGTTCGGGATTGTATAACGGAAGACGCGTTGAATTCGGAATCGTACCCGAACAGGAAAACGATTTTATTTTTACTGTCGCGGGCGAAGAATTCGGATTTATCGGATGTATTATTTTACTTGCGATATTATTTGTTATAATTATAAGGGCGCTTATAAACGCTAAAAACGCTTACGAGATTAAAGGCTCATATATATGCTACGGTGTATTTATTATGATAGGCGCTCAGACGATAATTAATATCGGAATGGTATTAGGGTTAATTCCTGTAATCGGTATAACATTACCGTTTTTCAGCTCGGGAGGAACGTCTGTGATGAGTATGATGATAAGCATCGGGCTTGTACAATCGGTGGTTTATAACCAGGAAGAAGATATTGACAAAGCTAAAATAAGGCTCGGAAGTCAAAGCCGGGGATTAGTTTAAAAAAATCGAGTTGCTTTTGCAACTCGATTTTTTAATAACTTTCAACGTAAATATTTACTTTGTATTTACCGTAAACCCAGCAGGAATCACTTTCTTTAATTTTAATTTCAGCCGGCAGAGATATTGAACCTGTAGTTCCGTCAATATCGGAAGCGTCTATAACGCAGGATATATCAGATTCTTTAATCTTCTTTAATTTACTTTTCGGTCCTTTTACATTAACATACAATTCATCAGTTGAGAAACTGTAAGTATATTTGCTTTCAAGTCCTTCTACTTTAAAATTGGTGTTAGGAACTCTGATTTTTTTGGACTTATACGAACGCAAATCCAACGTAGCGCTCACTTTTTCGTTATCGCTCAGATTTATAACTTTATCCGGCAAATCGAGAGCAAGGTTTAATTTAGTCTTTTTATTGGATAATTCCGTGAAATCTATTTGCTCGGTAGTTATATAATCTAATTTATTAAGAACTTTTTTAGGAGCGCAAACCAGAACCTTAGAAGGCAATACTGTGCTGAAGCTGTCTACGTTTAAACCTTCGGGCTTATTTTTATAAGCAAGCTTTACGGGAACTTCTTTTTCAGGTAGTACAGAGAAGTTAGCTTTAACGGTAGTTTCGCTTAACTTAAGCATACCGTTTGAAATCTGATTACCTGAACTGTCATATAAAACAATATCAAAATCAGAAGATTTATCTTCCCGTATTTCGCCGCCGATAGTACCTTCAATTGCCACGGATGCGATTTTTGAAACCTCGGTTTTAGGTCCTTTAATCTTCACCTTATCCGGAGAAAGGGATACAACAGCGTGATAACCCTTAGCAACAGTATATTTCAGTCTGTTTTCAATTTCGAAGCTTTCTTCTTTTGACTGGTCAACGAAGATTGTAATTACAGACGGAGATACCGAAGATAAAAGTTCAAAATTATCATTAGACGTAGTTTTTTTAGCGGTAAGCGAAAGCGCGTATGTTCCCGAGGTTGAGATAGTTCCTGCTGTCTGCGCGGTTACGGTAATATCATCACTCGTTAGTGTACCTAAGGTTACACGGTTACCTCTTACGGTAACGGAAGCAGTCTGGTCAGCGCCCGAAAATACTTCAAGTCCGTTTTTCACCGCTTCATCGGAAAGATTAACCTGTATGGGAATATTGTTTATAACACTTTCCGCTTCATTGCTCTGGCTTAAACTAATCAAAACCCAGATTACAACAGAAATAAACAAAGACACTACTAAAAGAAATTTATTATTTCTGAATAATCGGGATAAACTGAAGCGTCCTTTAGTTTTCATCTTCATTCTCCTTTCTTTTCGAGGAGAATCTCGACGATTTCTTAACATATATTTTTGTATCATCTACAAGGCTGTTTTCAAGAAAAGCAATAAGAGATTCTCTGTCGAAATCTCGTTTCATTTTTCCGTTAACAACTGTAGAAATATTACCTGTTTCTTCGCTTACAACAACAACAACAGCGTCGGAAATTTCACTCATTCCGAGCGCGGCTCGGTGGCGTGTACCTAAGTTAATGTCAACTTTTTTATTATCAGTAAGCGGTAAAATACATCCCGCGGCATAAATTTTTCCGTTGCGGATAATTGTAGCGCCATCGTGAAGCGGAGCTTTATTAAAAAATATATTTCCGAGTAAAGCGACGGAAGGTTCGCTGTTAAGTATTGTTCCGCTGTCGGCAATATCGGAAAGCTTAACTTCTCGCTCAAATACAATAAGAGCGCCTGTTTTTGAACTTGAAAAAACGGCAGCTACATCAGCAACACTGATAATTGCTCTTTTAATAGACTTGATTTCGTCATCGCTTTTCCCTTTATAAAAGATAAATGATAAGAAATTCCGCCCAAAGTTGTTCTGCCCTATTCTTTCGAGAGCTTTACGAATTTCAGGCTGGAATATAATCGCGATAATAAGTACGGAAAACTCAAACAGTAACCTCATAAGGTTTTCCATCATAGTAAGTTTGAAAATAATAGAAATCAAATATACCGCAATTAATACAACAACGCCTTTTAATAGCTGTTCGGCGCGTGTTTCTCTTACGAGTTTAAAGAGGCTGAATATGATAAAAGTAATAGCTATTATATCAATAAAATCTTTAACCTGGATTGTACGAAATACAGCTAAAATATTATTGAACAGTTCCGTAAGTACGTGCATATTAACCTCCTTGCATATTTTTACATATAAATTATAACATAAACAAGGAGGTTATTCAAGTAATTATTTTATTTTATTAACAGCATACAATAATGAATTTATGTCGTTTTCTGTAGTATAAACGGATGGAACTATTCTTACAGTACCTGTTTCAATTGTATCATAGCTCTTATGCGCAAGCGGAGCGCAATGCAGTCCCGAACGTGTTGCTATGTTGAATTTTTCGCTTAAAATGTCGGAAACTGTTTCACAGTCAACTCCATCAATATTAAATGATAAAACAGGAACATTAAAATTTATATCGGGTTCTTCGGTATAAAGAATTATTTTATCTGTTTTTTTAAATTCAAAATACGTTTTCTTTATAAAATCCATTTCTTTTTTATAAATATTTAAAACACCTTTTGAATTAACAAATTTTATACCCGAACTCAAGCCTGCTATACCGATAAAATTCTGGGTTCCGCTTTCAAACCTGTCGGGCAGAATTTCAGGCTGGTTGTAATTATCCGAGCTGCTTCCAGTACCGCCTTCAATTAAACTGTCCGGAATTGTATCTGTATTTATAATAAGCGCTCCTGTACCCATCGGGCCGTATAAGCTCTTATGCCCTGCTAAACATAAATAATCTATTGAAGAATCAGACAAATCTATAGGAACAACTCCCGCCGCTTGCGCGGCGTCAACACAAGTCAGTATTCCGTATTGATGGCATAGCGCGCAAATTCTTTCAACGGGAAGTTTAATTCCGAAAACATTTGAAGCATAGGTACATACAACGAGCCGTGTTTTTTCATTAATAGCGTTTCTGAAATTATTAAGGGTTTTTTCGTTATCTCTTTCAACCGCCTCGGCTATAGTGCAGCTTACTCCCCTTTTCTTTAATTTTTCTATCGGTCTTAATACCGCGTTGTGTTCAAGAGATGAGATTACAACGTGGTCGCCCGATTTTAAAACTCCTTTAATTATAATATTTAAAGCTTCGGTACAGTTAAGAGTAAAAATTACATTTTCGGGATTATTTATATTGAAAAAATTAGCTAAAGTTTTTCGTGAATTATAAATTATCTCCGATGATTTAACTGCTAAGCGGTGACCTCCTCTTCCGGGGTTAGCGCCGTTCTTTAATGCAAAGTTTACGCTGTTTATTACACTTTTAGGTTTAGGAAAGGTTGTTGCTCCATTATCAAGATATATCAAAACATATCACCTTAAGCTCGTCCAACAACATTTATTTCATTATCTTTTAAGATTTCCAACGCTTTTTCAATATCTTTATTTATAATTAAACCGTAACTGCAGGCGCCTTTACCTTTATAAGCGGGTATTCGATGAACTTTTGAAGTAATTCCGTTACTTTTTAGTATATCCCGCGCTTTCATAGACTGCGTTACGGATGATAAAATAATTAAGTTGTCCATAATTTTCACCTCGATATTAGTATAGTATGAATTTTTAATTACGAGGTGACATAAATAAAAATATTCATTAAAAAATCTTGACTCCGCAATTACGAAGCCAAGAATAAAATTTAATTAAGTTTTTCGGATAAAAGCAGGCTCATATTATACATTCCCGCGGGCTTTCCGACAATAAACTCAGCAGCGTTTAACGCTCCTGTAGAGAAAAGTTCTTTGGACTGAGACTGATGTGATATTGTTACCACTTCATCGTGTCCCGCAAAGATAACATCGTGTTCGCCGACAATTGTTCCGCCTCTTATAGCGTGAATACCGATTTCGTTTTTCGAACGTTTACGGCGGTACGCGTGGCGGTCGTAAACATACTGAGGTTCCTTTTTAAGTTCCTCTGAAATACCGTCGGCAATCATTAACGCCGTACCGGAAGGTGCGTCAACTTTTTGATTATGATGTTTTTCAACTATTTCAATATCAAAATCATTTCCCAGTACTTTTGTTGCCTGCTTAGCAAGCTCGATAAGCAGATTTACGCCGAGAGACATATTTCCCGAATAAAACACAGGGATTATCTTTGACGCTTCGTTAATCTTATCCACTTGTTCGGGCGAATAACCGGTTGTACAAATAACGGCGGGAATTTTATTATTAATACAGTATTCAAGTAAACCGTCAAGACTCGCGGGATTTGAAAAATCAATTACAACGTCGGCTTTTTCATTAATCTCCGAAAAAGTTTTATATACAGGGAAATTGTAACTGTTTTCGCAGAAAGCGTCGACTCCGCAAACTATATTGCAATTTTCTCCCGATAAGGCTGAACTTACTACAACATGCCCCATCTTTCCGTTACATCCGCATAAAATTATATCTGTCATTTTTAACGTCCCCTTTTACTTAGTAAGAAAGCGCGCGTAAAAACGCGCGCCGCTTAATTATTTAGAATATTTGTCGATTAAATCGTATTTTGTAAGGCAGTCTTTAAGGTCATGATAACCTGATGTGCTCATCGGAACGAGCGGTAATCTGCACTCGCCCGCATTAAATCCGAAAAGATTCATTGCAGTCTTTACGGGAATCGGGTTTACATCGGTAAACATCATATTCATAAGTTCAAGATAGTGGAAGTGCATTTTGCTCGCTTCTGCAAAATTATTATCAAGACAAAGCTGGCACAAATCGTGAGATTCCTGCGGTAAGATATTAGCAAATACCGAGATTACACCTAAAGCTCCGAGCGACATAAACGGAACAGTCTGGTCGTCATTACCCGAATATACATCAAGATTATCTCCGCATAACGAACGTATAAGAGCAACCTGAGAAATATCCCCGCTTGCCTCTTTACAAGCTACAATATTGGGATGCTTACACAGTTCGGCATAAGTTTCCGGTTTAATATTACAGCCTGTTCTTGACGGAACATTATAAAGAATAATCGGAATGTTTACGGAATCGGCAATTGTGTTAAAATGCTTAACAAGTCCCCTTTGCGAAGTTTTATTATAATAAGGGGTAACTGTAAGCAAGGCGTCAACACCCGACTCTTCAGCTTCTTTAGAGAGTTTAATCGCAGTATTCGTATCATTACTTCCCGTACCGCCGATAACAACAGTACGGCCGTTTACTTTTTTAGCAACAAATTTCAATACAGCACTATGCTCTTCTTCGGAAAGAGTAGCAGCTTCTCCTGTTGTACCGCACGCAATAATAGCGTCGGTTCCGTTAGCAATATGAAACTCAAGAAGTTCTTCCAAAGCGTCATAATTAACGGAAAGATCTTCGTTCATCGGTGTAATAAGCGCAACACCTGAACCTGTAAAAATCGGCTTATTCATATTTACCTCCAATTAATTAATCTATATAACCTTCTGCGCAAAGAAGTTCGGCTAAAAGCACCGCTCCTCCCGCAGCTCCTCTGAGAGTATTATGAGACATACATACGAATTTCATGTCGTACTGAGTGTCTTCTCTTAATCTTCCGACCGAAACAGCCATACCGCCTTCAAGAGTTCTTGAGGATTTAATCTGAGGCTGATCGGGTTCGGTAAAGTAATGGAGAAAATGTTTAGGAGCGCTCGGAAGTTCAAGCTCCTGAGCTCTGCCCTTATAGTTTTCCCAAGTTTTAATTACCTCGTCAACCGACGGCGCTTTATCTTTAAAAGACATAAATACCGCCGCTGTGTGACCGTCGGATACGGGTACTCTTAAACATTGTGATGTAATATTAATATCATAATTATTTACAATTTCACCGTTTTCAATTGAACCCCAGATTTTAAGAGGCTCTTTTTCGGATTTTTCTTCTTCTCCGCCGATATACGGAATAAGGTTATCAACCATTTCGGGCCACGTTTCAAAAGTTTTACCCGCGCCCGAAATAGCCTGATATGTACAAGCTAATACTTTATTAACTCCGAATTTTTTAAGCGGATGAATTGCGGGTACGTAGCTCTGAAGCGAACAGTTAGACTTAACTGCAACGAAACCTTTTTTTGTACCGAGACGTTTTCGTTGTGATTCGATTATTTTAATATGGTCCGCGTTAATCTCGGGAACAACCATAGGAACATCGGGTGTGAAACGATGCGCGGAGTTATTGGAAACAATCGGGCACTCCGCTTTAGCGTAAGCTTCTTCAAGCGCTTTAATTTCATCTTTAGGCATATTAACAGCGCAGAAGCAGAAATCAACGGTAGACGCTACTTTCTCAACTTCTCCCGCGTCAGCTACGATCATATCTTTAACACTTTCGGGCATCGGATCGGAAAGAAGCCAGCGGTTTTCCATCAATTCGCCGTATTTTTTACCCGCGCTTCTTGAGCTTGCGGCTAAAGTTGTAATATTAAACCAGGGATGATTATTAAGCAAGAGGATAAATCTCTGACCAACCATACCTGTAGCACCGATAATTCCAACATTATATTTTTTCATTTTGACCTCCACAATATTACAATTTTTTAAGAATAGTTGTATAATTACATTTAATAAGTTATTATATATAGATGTAAAGATACTCAGACATACTATATCTATCCTATAATATACCATTATACGGTTTTAATGTCAATTATTTGTCAATTATTTTTAACAAAAAAATTTTGAAAGGCAAAATATGAACACTAAAGATTTTTATTACGAACTTCCTAAAGAACTAATTGCCCAGACTCCGATTGAACCGAGAGATTCGTCAAAACTTCTTGTACTCGGAAAAGAAAGCGGTAAAATTGAGCACAAACATTTTTACGATATTATTGAATATCTTAACGAAGGCGATTGCCTTGTTCTTAATGATTCAAGAGTTATTCCCGCAAGAATATTCGGCACTAAAAAAGAAACAGGCGCGAAAGTTGAGTTTTTACTGCTTAAAGAAATATGCGGAAATAGATGGGAAACATTATGTAAACCCGGAAAAAAAGCGAAAGAAGGCGCTCAATTCATTTTCGGCGGCGGACTTATGACGGGAAAAATCACCGAAGTTAAAAACGACGGAAACCGAATTATTGATTTTGACTGCGATGAAAACTTTTTTGCTACCCTTGATAAAATCGGCCAAATGCCTCTTCCGCCATATATTACCGAAAAATTAGAAAACAAAGAACGCTACCAGACTGTATATTCAAATGAGCTGGGTTCTGCCGCGGCGCCTACAGCAGGACTTCACTTTACCGAAGAATTGTTGGAGAAAATAAAAAATAAAGGTGTTAATATCGCTTATGTTACATTGCATGTAGGTTTGGGAACATTTCGGCCTGTAAAGGTTGATGATGTTACAAAACATAAAATGCACAGCGAACACTATGAAATCCCCGAAAAGACAGCTAAATTAATTAACGAAACAAAGAAAAACGGTAAAAGAGTTATCGCGGTCGGAACAACATCCTGCAGAACTTTGGAAAGCGTTGCTACACAATTTAATGAGATTAAAGCCTGCGACGGCTGGACAGATATATTTATTTATCCCGGATATGAATTTAAAGCGCTTGACGGGTTGATTACAAACTTCCACTTACCCGAAAGCACGCTTATAATGCTTGTTTCGGCTTTCGCGGGTTTCGACAATATTATGAACGCTTACAAAACCGCGATTGACAACAGCTACAGATTTTTCTCGTTCGGAGACGCTATGGCAATTTTATAGGAGATTAAAAATGTTTGAGGTTATAAAAAAACAAGGTAATGCCCGCAGAGGAGTAATAAATACCGTACACGGTAAAGTTCAGACTCCGGCGTTTATGAATGTCGCTACTTGCGGCGCTATTAAAGGCGCGTTATCCGCTTTTGATTTAAAAGAAGCTAAATGTCAGATAATGCTGAGCAATACATATCATCTTCATTTACGCCCCGGAGATGAAAAAGTTAAGCAAATGGGCGGTCTTCACAAATTTACAAAATGGGACGGTCCGATACTTACAGACAGCGGCGGATTCCAGGTCTTCTCCCTCGCTAAACTCAGGAATATTACAGAAGACGGCGTTACATTCAACTCGCATATTGACGGTCATAAAATTTTTATGACACCTGAGTTAAGTATGCGAATACAGTCAAATTTAGGTTCAACTATAGCTATGGCGTTTGACGAGTGCGTTGAAAACCCTTCCCCATATGATTACACAAAAAAATCTGCTCAATTAACCACACGCTGGCTTAAAAGATGCAAAACTGAACTTGATAGATTAAACTCGCTCGACGATACAATTAATAAGAACCAGGTCCTTTTCGGAATAAACCAAGGCGGTGTATATAAGGACTTGCGCGTTGAACAGATGAAAGAAATCGCCGAACTGAACTTAGCGGGATACGCGATAGGCGGTCTTGCCGTTGGCGAGGAAACCGAAGTAATGTACGAAATCATAGACGAAGTAATGCCTTATATGCCTGAAAACAAACCGAGATATCTTATGGGCGTAGGCACTCCTGTAAATATTCTTGAAGCGGTACACAGAGGCGTTGATATGTTCGACTGCGTTATGCCGAGCCGCAACGCGAGACACGGACAACTTTTCACAACAAGCGGAATCAGAAATATGATGAACGCTAAATATGAATTAGACGAAAGCCCGATTGACGAAAGATGTGATTGTCCGGTTTGCCGAAATTTCAGCAGAGCGTATATCCGACATCTTTTAAAAGCCGGAGAAATGCTCGGAATGAGGTTATGCGTTATTCATAATCTTTATTTTTATAATACTCTTATGGAAAAAATTCGTGATGAAATTGAAAATGACAGTTTCGAAAGTTTTTATATTTTAAATCGTGAAGTTTTAGGTAAAAGAATTTAATTAAAAAAATACTTGCAAGAAAGCTAAAAATCTGTTATAATGCCCTATAGTCTTAAAATAATCAATTAGAGAAAGGATAATTATATGAATACTACACCTATTTTAGACGCTGCTCCTCAGGCGGGTGGCAATTCGATGATTTTAATGATAGTTATTTACGCGGCAATCTTCGCAGCTCTTTACTTCTTTTTAATCAGACCTAACTCAAAGAAAAAGAAAGAAGAAGCCGAACTTAGAAACAACCTTGAAATCGGCGATGAAATCACAACAATCGGCGGTATAGTTGGCAGAGTTGTTGCAATAAAAGAAGACGAGGATTCAATTGTTATTGAAACAGGCTCAGACAGAAACAAAATGAAGATGAAGAAATGGGCTATCTCAACAATTAACACCGCTAAAGAAGATTCCAACACAAATACAACCGAGAAAAAAGGATTCTTAGCTAAATTTAAGAAATAATGAATAATTAACAACTCCCCTGAGTATAATTCTTTAGGATTATATTCGGGGGAATTTTTATGAAAGCGGTAACATCAAATTTTAATTTTATAAATAAGAAAGCAATAAAAAGTATCTTTTTCGGAGTTCTATCGGGAATTATTATTACCGTGCTTTTAGCTATACTTTCATCTTTTATTATAATGCTAATCGGAAAACTTTTTGAAGGTGCGACAGATTATATTCCCTTTATTTTATTAGCTTCGGGAAGTTTAGCGGGCGGATATATCAGCGCAAGGATACGCAAGAGCCAAGGTATAATTACAGGAACCGCTACAGGATTATTGATGTTTATAATTATATTTGCAGCGGGATTGAGCACTTTTACGGGAGAGTTTTCATTATATATACTGATTAAAGCAATAGTAATGATAATATTTTCAATAATCGGAGCCGTAATAGGTGTAAACAAAAAAGAAAAACAAAGATATAAAAAATAAATTAAGGTATCTTTCGATGCCTTAATTTTATATCAGTTTTTTCATATCATCGGGAATTTCACTCGTTATTATAATTTTTTCTTTAGTAAACGGATGAATAAAAAATACTTCCTTGCAATGTAAAGCCTGTCTTTTAATATACTTTAATGAACCGCCGTACATATCGTCACCGGCTAAAGGATGACCGATTGACGAAAAATGTACTCTAATCTGATGTGTACGCCCTGTTTCGAGCTCAATTTCCAATAATGTATGATTATCGTTAATTGCCAAAGGTTTATAATGGGTAACGGACTTCTGACCTGTAGGAGAACAAGTCCTTTGAATAGAATGCCCTTCTTTTAAAGCTATAGGTTTATCTATAGTTCCCGCGTTATCAATTATTCCTTCACATACAGCGCAGTACTTTTTTTGAATATTATTAAAAAGATAAGACGCGGTGTATCTGTCTTTTGCGACAACAACTATCCCCGAAGTATCTTTATCAAGGCGATTTACTGCCCTGAATTTATAAAATTGATTATTCTGCTTTTGCATATATGATACATAATTTGCAAGCGTATCGGTCTGATGTACTTTCGTAGGATGAACGGGAATACCGTAAGGTTTGTCGAAAACTATAACATATTCATCCTCAAATAAAATATTAAGTTCCCCCTTTACGGGGGTTATTTTATTTTCCTCATAAGGGAGATTTAAAACAATTCTATCTCCCGATTTTACTTTTTCAATTGTTTTTATATTTTTATTATTCCTTAAAATTCCGTTTTTTTCACGTTTAAGCTGTGTTATTATACGAGAAGAAACACCGCATTCTTTTCTTAAAAAAGTTCGGAGAGAAGCATTATCGCAGGACTGAGGCACAATAAACTCTAATTTTTTACAGCACATAGAACTTCACCAAATAAAATATTAAAAACTGTAAGATTATTATTAAAGGAATTCCGAGCATAAATTTTATTTTTTTCGTTTTATGGCGGATAATCTGCATTGTTATATACATAAAAATACTGCCGCCCAAAGCGGAAATTAACAGCAGGGTGCTTTCCTTTATTCTCCATTTATTGTGCTTTGCTCGATATTTATCACAAACAGTAACAATTACAGCAATAATATTTATAATTACAAGATATATTAGAAATAAAAAATATGGATTCATAAAACACCTGAGGATGATTAAAATGAGATTAAAAAATAAAATACCTTTAATAATATGTATTTCGGCTCTTATCGCAACGGTCGCCTTTTCAAGCTTGAAGGATAATAATAAAATTATAAATAAAAAAGCCGTTAAAACTAATTCAATAAAAATCGAGGAAGAAATGAGGGGTGTATGGATCAGCTTTATGGAGCTTGATATGCAAGGTACTGACAGAAACTATAACAGTTTTAAAAATAAATTCAAAAAAATAGCCGACAATTGTAAGAAGAAAAAATTTAACACACTTATAGTTCAGGTAAGACCGTATTCAGACGCGTTATATAATTCAAAACATTATCCGTTTTCGCACATAATAACTGGAACTCAAGGTAAAAATCCCGGATATGATCCGCTTAAATATATGTGCAGTTATACGCATAAAATAGGTCTTAATATTCACGCGTGGATTAATCCGTACAGAGTCAGAAGTTCGGATGAACTTAAACTTTCCAAAGATAATCCGTATATAAAAAATAAAAGCTTAGGAGTTAAAGTCGGCAACGGGATATATTATAATCCCGCTTTGCCTAAAGTTCGTAAACTTATAGAAAACGGAATTAAAGAAATAATATACAACTACGACGTCGACGGAATACAGTTCGACGATTACTTTTATCCGACGACAAATGAATCATTCGACAGAAAGCAGTATTTAAAATACAAAAGCGAAGTCGGAGAAAAAAACGCTGTTTCTTTAAAATACTGGAGAATGTCAAATGTAAATATACTTATAGCGGAATGTTATTCTATAATACATAACAACAACAAGAAATTAGCATTCGGAATTTCTCCTCAGGGAAATATAGAAAACGATTATGAAATGTGCGCGGATGTTTACGCCTGGTGCTCAAAATCAGGGTATGTAGATTATATATGTCCCCAGCTGTACTACAGCCTTGATAATCCCGCGCTTAAGTTTAATGAAGCGCTGAAAAAATGGACCTCAATTAATTACAGCGACGATGTAAATTTATATATCGGAATTGCGGGATATAAAGCCGGAAGCGGCGCGGACAGCGGAACATGGAAGAATTCCGACACTATACTTAAACAAGAAGTTGAACTAATAAGGAAAAACAGTATTAACGGTTTTATATTTTACAGTTATAAAAATTTATACGAGAAAAAATCTTCCGTAGAAGTTAATAACTTAACGAATTATTTAGACTAACTCTCCTATACAATAATCATGGGCTGAGTTGATGATTTTAACCTTAACAATTTCTCCTGTTAATTCTTTTTCAGAATAAATACGCACAGGAGTATAATTCATTGTATAACCCTCGTAATACGCATTATTTCTGAACCTTTCGACTAAAACCTCCTCTACCCTGCCTTCCTGAGATTTTAAAAATTTTCTGCGCAGAGAATCGGTTATTTCTATCATAGTTTTGGCGCGGACGTCTTTTATACGTTTAGGAATCTGATTTTCCATTGTATCGGCTTTTGTGCCTTTACGCTGAGAATACGGAAAGACATGAGTTTTTGAGAATCCAACCTTTTTCACAAATTCAACGCTTTCTTTAAATTCATCCTCCGTTTCTCCCGCGAAACCTACCATAACGTCTGTGGTAATTGACGGATTAATAAAATTAGCGCGTAAGTCTTCAACGATTTTCATATATTCATCGGTATTGTACTGGCGGCGCATACGTTTAAGAGTAGCGTTGCATCCGCTTTGCAGAGAAAGATGGAACTGCGGGCAAAACTTTTTTTGTTCGGAAAATCTTTTAATTAAACTCTCATACATCATTTCAGGTTCAAAAGAACCTAATCTGACACGTTTTATTTCGTCAAAACCGCATACAATATCAACGGCGTCGGCCAAGTCGAAATCCTCACCCTGTCCGTAAGCCGAAAGATTTATACCCACAAGAACAATTTCTTTATAACCGTTATCCGCAAGCCTTTTTATTTCTTCGCTTAAAACTTCGGGAGATTTACTGCGCACGCGCCCTCTTGAATACGGAATAATACAATAAGAGCAAAAGCGGTTACAGCCGTCCTCAATTTTTACAAAAGCTCGTGTGTGGCCGTCAAATGTATGTACACTGAGATTTTCATATTCATATTTTTTATTATCATGGGATTCAATATTTATAATCTGCTTTCTGCACGTTAAAAAATCATTTATATATTTAACTATATCAGCTCTGTGCTTATTTCCAATTACAATATCACATCCGTCAAAATCACTCGTTCTGTCGGGAAAAGCCTGGGGCATACATCCTGTTAAAAGAACGATTCCGTCGGGGTTATTGCGGCGAACTTTATGGATTATCTTACGGTTTTTTGCGTCGGTAACCGATGTAACGGTGCATGTATTAATAACAGTAATATCGGCTTTATTTTTGTTATCGGATAAAATAAAACCGTTGTCTTTTAAAATTTCGCTTATAAGCTGTGATTCGTATTGATTAACTTTACAGCCCAAAGTAATAATATTATATGTCATAATTGCATCCTATTTTAAAAACCCACTAAGGAAATTAGTGGGTTAATATTATGTATTTTTATCAACTTTATGAAATGTTTTTAAGTTACTTGTTTTTTCACTTCGTTTATCGAGTTCAGCAAGCACTTCGTCAAGCTCTATTCCCTGCTCAACCATCATAACGGTAAGATGATAAATTAAGTCCGAAATCTCGTAAACAGTTTCGGAGTTATCTCCGTTTTTCGCAGCGATAATGGTTTCGCTGCATTCCTCGCCGACTTTTTTCAGAATTTTATCCAAACCCTTTTCAAAAAGATAGCAGGTATAGGAACCTTCTTTTTGATTTTCGCGTCTGTTTAAAACGGTTTCATATAATGACCTTAAAACTTTATCATCCATAAAAATTACCTCTGTTACTTAATTTTTGTAAAGAAACAGGAATGGTTTCCTGTGTGGCAGGCGGCTCCGGTCTGTTCAACAATTATCAGCAAAGTATCATCATCGCAGTCGGAATAGATTTCCACAACTTTTTGATAATGTCCGGAAGTAGCTCCTTTGTTCCACAGCTCCTTTCGGCTTCTTGACCAAAACCACGTGTAACCTGTTTCTAATGTTTTAACTAATGAATCTTTATTCATATAGGCAAGCATTAAAACGTCGCCTGTATCTTTTTCCTGAACAACCGCCGGAATCAAGTCGGACTTAACAAAATACTTATCTAAACTCATATTTCATTCACCTTATGAGCCGCCTGTATAGCTAAAGATAAATCAAGGTTTCCGCTGTATATAGCTTTACCTGTAATAGCTCCGTAAACATTAAGCTCGTGCAAATTAATAATATCTTTAAGATTTGATACACCGCCGCTTGCGATTATATCGCAGCTTACATTATGAACAAGATTATCAAGCTGAACAAGATTAGGACCGCCTAAAGTACCGTCCTGGTTAATATCTGTAAATATAATTGTTTTTACACCGATTTGCTCCATTTGCTTTGCTAAATCAATGTAATTAAGTTCGGACTTATCGGTCCAGCCCTCAGCGCATACCGCGCCGTCTTTAGCGTCAATTCCTACTACAATTTTATCGTCAAAATTATTTACGGCGTCAATTACAAAATGTTGGTCTTTTACGGCGGCCGAGCCTAAAATAACCCTTTCAATACCGTTTTCAAGATAATACTCAATAGTATCCATATTACGGATGCCGCCTCCGACTTCGACTTTTATATCGGTGTTTTTAGCGACATCAATAATAAGGTCGGAATTTTTACGCTCTCCGTCCTTAGCTCCGTCAAGATCTACCATATGCATCCATTTAGCGCCCGCCTCAACAAATCCACGGGCAACTTCGTAAGGATCTTCAGCAACTTTTGAAGCTGTAGAATAATCTCCTTTAAATAATCTTACACAATTGCCATCCTTAATATCAATGGCAGGTAAAACAATCATTACAGTACTCCTTTTGTTGATAATGGAACGCCGCTTTCATTTTCTTTTACGGCTGTTTTCAAAGCGTGTGCAACCGCTTTGTATATCGCTTCTATAATATGATGTGAATTATAACCGTATAAACATTTAATATGCAGAGTAATCTTGGCGTTATAAGCTAAGGCGCGCATAAACTCTACGGTCATAGCGGATGTATAGTCACCGCATTTTTCCTGCGGGAACTCAGCGTCAAATACCATAAAAGGACGTCCGCTTATATCAAGGGAAGCAAACGCCAAAGCCTCGTCCATAGGAACATAAAAGCTTCCGAAACGCTCGATTGAGCTTTTATCGCCTAAAGCCTGCTCAAAAGCCTGTCCTAAAACAATACCGGTATCTTCAACGGTGTGGTGATCATCCACAGATATATCGCCATTTACTTTAATATTAAGCCCGAATCCGCCGTGGGTTGCGAAGGAAATAAGCATATGGTCAAAAAAACCGATGCCCGTATCTACGGAAATATCTCCGCCGTCAAGATTAAGACTCAACTCAATATCTGTTTCTTTTGTTTTTCTTTTCAGTTCTACATATCTCATTTTTATCTCTCCGATATAAACTGTTCAATCGCGGATACTACTGCCTTTATCTCATCAGCTGTCCCCGCGGTTATGCGGACATAATCGCCCATCCATCTTATGGCTATTGAATTTGATTTTAAATATTCCCACAACTCTTTTCCGAAAGAGGTTTTTACTAAAACAAAATTAGTTTTAGTGGAATATACATAAAAGTCATCGGTAAGTTTACTTAACCTGACTAATTCATTGTACAGCTTTTTTGTGTTTTGAACAATAGTATTAATGCGATTTATTAAAAAATCTTTGTTTTTATATAATTCGCAGCCTATAGCCTGAGATACGCTGTTAACATTATAAGGGGATTTAACAGCGGCTACAGCCTTCGCAATTGTTTCGCAGGCTACAGCAAACCCAAGCCTTAAAGCGGCGCTTCCGAGCGCTTTTGAAGCTGTTCTGAATACAATTAAGTTGCTGTAGTTTTTTACTTCTTTAAGCAGAGAGTTTTCCTCATCCCAAAAATCCATATATGCTTCATCCAAAACAACAAGAGCGTTTACGGAATTAACTAATTTACGGACTTCGGATTTAGGAATTCCCTGACCTGTAGGGTTACACGGATTTGAGAAAATAACCATACTTATTTCATTTGAATTCACATTATCAATAAGGTTATCAACATCAATATTAAGATTTCCGTTCTTATTATATTTCAGACATTTATTTTCCGTAATTCTACTGTAGAATTCGTACATTGAAAAATCAGGAGAAACAACAAGGATTTTTTCATCCTTTTGTAAAAAAGCTGATTCAATAAGGAAAATAAGCTCATCGGAACCGTTTCCGACTGTTACGTTTTTATAATCTATACCGTAAAACTCCGAAAAAGATTTTCTCAGTTCAATACAGCACGGATCGGGATACCTGTTAAAATCAATACTATGTACCGCTTTATCAACCGTTTTCATAAAATTGTCATCATAATTCAGAGTACACTCATTTGCGTCGAGTCTGATTTTATAATCGCCTGAAATCGGTTCATACGGAACAAGATTTTTAATTTTGTCATTTAATTTATAAGACAATTTAACCACCTTATTTATTAAATCTCACTTTAATCGAATTAGCGTGAGCGGTAAGACCTTCAACCTCGGCGAATCTTACAATATCTTCGGACTGTTCTTTTAAAGCATCCTTCGTATAATAGATAAAGCTTGATTTTTTCACAAAACTATCCACTGAAAGCGGGCTGAAAAATCTTGCCGTACCGCTTGTCGGCAATACGTGGTTAGGTCCCGCGAAATAATCACCGAGCGGTTCGGGACTGTAATTTCCGAGGAAAATCGAACCCGCGTTATCAAGCTTGCCGATATATTCCATCGGGTTTTCACAGCAAACCTCAAGATGCTCAGGTGCTAATTCATTGGCAAAATCAACCGCCTGAGTCATATCTGAACAGATTATAACAGATCCGTAATTGTTAATGGAGTCTTTGATTATATCTTTTCTTTCTAATTTTTCGCACTGAACTTCAAGCTCTTTTTTTACTTCTTTCGCAAGTTTTTCACAATCGGTAAGTAAAATCGAGCTTGCAAGGCGGTCATGTTCAGCCTGGCTCATAAGGTCAGCGGCTAAAAACGCAGGATCAGCGCTATTATCGGCAATAATTAAAATCTCGCTCGGACCTGCTATCATATCAATATCAACTACACCGTAAAGAAGTTTTTTTGCTGTAGCGACAAAGATGTTTCCGGGGCCGACAATTTTATCTACTTTAGGAACCTGATCGGTACCGTAAGCTAAAGCGGCAACAGCCTGAGCTCCTCCCATAAGGAAAATACGATCAACGCCGGCTAATTTTGCGGCGGCTATAATATCGGGATTTGCTTTTCCGTCTTTTGACGGAGGAGTTGTCATTACTATTTCCTTACATCCCGCAAGTTTGGCAGGAATGGCGTTCATAAGCACGGATGACGGATAAGCGGCTGTACCTCCGGGTACATAAAGTCCTACTCTCTCAAGACCGCGAACACGCTGTCCCATAATTACACCGTTGTCTTTCGTTGTAAGCCAGGACTGCTGAATCTGGCGTTTATGAAAATCTTCAATATTGGCTACTGCCTTTTTTAAAGTTTCGATGTATTCTTTATCGCAGGATTCAATAAGCTTGTCAATTTCCTGTTTAGATATCTCTACCTTATCGGGAGCTTTTCCGTCAAATTTAACCGTATAATCATATACAGCTTTATCGCCGTTGTTTTTAACATTACCGATAATATCGGAAACTATATCGGAAACATCCTTAGCGCCGCTATTTGAGCGTTCTTTTAAGGTTTTAATGAATTCATATTCATCTTTTCCGTTAGCTTTTACGGTTGTTATCATTTAAATATGCCTCCATTTTTAAAGCAAGTTCTTCTATTTCATTCTTTCTCAGTTTTAAACTTGCCGTATTAGCGATTAACCTCGCTGAAATATCGGTAACATACTCAATTACGCTGAGATTATTGGCTTTTAAAGTTGAGCCTGTCTCAACTATATCGACTATTCCGTCGGAAAGCCCAACCAAAGGAGCAAGCTCAACCGAACCTTCAATTTTTATTACACGAACATCCATATTCTTTCCTTCAAAAAATGTTCGGGTAACCTCAGGATATTTTGTAGCAATGGTCTTTGCGCCGTAGCCGTGATAGAAATCGTATCCGTCCTTACACGCAAGGGCAAATTTACATTTTCCGAAACCTAAATCGAGCAGCTCGTAAAAAGAATTTCCTTTTTCAAGGATTGTATCCTTTCCGACTACACCTAAATCGCATACTCCGTGCTCAACATATGTAATGACATCGGCGGCCTTAGCAAGTACTACTTCAAACTTTCCGTCGCCGATATTCATAATAAGACGTCGGCCTTTGTTGCGGACTTCGTCGCAATTATATCCGATTTTTTCAAAAATTTCAATTGTATTTTTCTCGAGTCTGCCCTTTGTGAGAGCAATTCTGAGTGGTTTCATATTAATCACCGATTATTTCAAACTTATTTATACCGAGTTTCGAGGCAAAATCACGCGCTTCATCCTCATCGGATAAATCGGAAAACTGCGCTTTTACGCCTTTTTTTATTAATTCATCGGTATAAGCTATTGCTTTCATAATATCATTATCGTTTTTAGCGAACACCAAAACTTCGGGAATATTACTTTTTGAACGGTATCGGGCTTTTTCAGCAAGGTGATTGATATTAATCGCAAATCCAGACGCGCCCATTGAGCTGTCAAACTCACTGAAAATTTTATCATATCGTCCGCCTGAAAGAATAGCGTCGCCGTATCCTAATGTATATCCCGAAAATACTATTCCGCTGTAATATTCGTTTTGCTGAACAAGTCCTAAATCGACAATAATTTTATCGCCTGATTCATGTGTACATAAATCTTTATATAAACTCTTGAGATAATCAAGCGCTTCCAATGCTTTCGGAAGTTTAATAATCTTTTCGGCTTTAGCAAAAACTTCTTCTCCGCCGAATAAAGACGGAAGTGTTCTTATTGCTTTAACCGTATCATTCTGCTGAAGTTGATCGAGAGTGTAATTCAAAGCGGAGTAGTTTTTGTTTTCAATATAATCCCTGATTCTTTCCTTTAAATCGGAATCAGCCTCTAAAGAATCAATAAGAGATATAAAGAGCATTGAATGTCCGACTTCGATTCTGAAATCATCGCAAACAGCTTTAAGACATTGAATAGCGGTTGTTATAACTTCAAGATCGGCGCGCTTGCCTTTTGAACCGATAAGCTCAATACCCATCTGCATAATTTCGTTACTTCTGCCCGTTAAACTCGGATTATTCCTGTAAACAGCCTGGTTATAATATAGTCTTACGGGAAGCACCTCGTTTTGCATACGGGTTGATACAAGACGGGCTATCGGAAGAGTTGAGTCGGGACGAACTACAACTATTTTTCCGCTGTTATCGGTTGTTTTAAACATAGATTCGGGAGAAATACCGCTGGAATCGGTAGAAAACAAATCGTAATATTCAAGCGCGGGAGTTATAACACGGTGGAACTGATGATTCTCGAAAACTTTTTGAATCTTTTTACAGACATAATCAACCGCGGTACATTCTTTAAAAAGATAGTCTTTTGTACCCTCAGGAGTTATCTTTAAATTTCTCTTCATAAAATTACCTCTTGCTTTAGCGTGCTAATATGTTAACACATTAAATTGAAAATGTCAAATTATTCATCAGAACTCTCGGTATTATCTTCCTTATTTTCTTCCTTTTTCTCAGTTTTATCCTTATTCTTATTCTTTTTTGATTTTACATTTGTAAGACTCGAGGACTCAATAACTTTAGTATTAATCACACGTTCAGCGCTTTCGCCTTTCATGGCAATACGCGCGCTCATTTTCCTTCCTACGAGAGTATAAATCGCAGCAAATATCGGTGTACCTAAAATCATTCCCGGCAATCCGAATAAACCGCCTGCGGCTATGACCGAGAATAATGACCAGAATCCTACCAGTCCAACCTGGGAGCCGACAATCTTCGGTCCGATAAAGTTTCCGTCAATCTGCTGGAATACAATTATCATAATTATAAACTCTAAGCAGTAAGCCGGATTTACAAGTAAAAGCAGCATCGCGCTCGGAATTCCGCCGATAAAAGGTCCGAAAAACGGAATAAGATTACAAACAGCTACAATAACGGAAATCAGTAATGCGTAAGGCAATCCTCTTAACGACATATAAATAAAAACCATTAATCCGATTATAGATGAATCGAGAATTTTTCCGACAATGAATTTACCGCATTTATCATCAGAAACATTGATTATTTCATATATTGTGGGCATCCATTTTGTAGGAAGAAAAGCCGCTCCGAATCTTTTTAACTGGTTACATAAGAATTCTTTTGAGCCGAGCATATAGATTGACATAATGAATCCCATTGTCCAGTCAATAACAACACCTGCAGTATTAACAGCGGCAAAATAAACTTTCTGTGTAAAATCAGGTAAATTGGAAACAGATTTAATTGTTGATGCAATAAAGCTGTTAAAGCTGTCAAGGAAGCTGACATTTATATGAAGTTTTTCGTTTAACCATGTTTGAATTGCTCCTGTTATTTCCTTAAAGGATTTTACATATGAAGGAATATTTTTAGCAAGAATTGAAACGTTTGTTGATAATTCAGGAATAAGAATTGAGATAAAGAAGGCTGCCAACCCGAATACTACAAGATACGTTACAATAAGCGATACAGGCTTATTTATCTTCCGGAAACGAGGAGATTTAATTTTTCCGAATACTTTATTTTGAAAAAATCTGTACGGAAAGTTTAAAATATACGCTATACCGAATCCGTATATAAACGGAGTAAGTATTGACGTGAAATTACATATTCCGCCCCAGATATTATTCACGTTATCTTTAATAAACAATAAAAATACCGCAAATGTAATACAAATAAGTATTCCGGTCATTTTATTGAATTTCTTTTTCATTCTATATCATCCTTTCATATGTATTTATAAAAATATTAAAAGAGAGACATCTGGGCGCTGTCAGGTAAATCTCCGGTAGCTCCTGTATCTTTCAGCAATTCGATTATTGTTTTTGAGGCTTTGGATTTCATCTGCAGTTCCTCAAGCGAAAGGAAATCGCCCTTTGAACAAACTTCTTCCAATGTAATCGCAACCGATTCACCGACTCCCGAAAGAGCGCAGAACGGCATACGAATTTTTCCGTCTTCAACCACAAATGTCTTTGCTTTGGATTTATAAATATCAATCGGCAGAATCTCAACGCCTCTTGCCATCATTTCGTTTATAATCTGGAGCATTCCGTACTCGGCTTTATCTTTAGCTGTAGCCTCGTAACTCATTTGATTAATATTCCGCATTTTTTCAAGTACAGCTTCTCTTCCCTTCATTACGGTAGCTCCGTCGAAGTTGTCGTTTCGAACGGTAAAGTACGCCGCGTAATACTCAACGGGCTTATGAACCTTATACCATCCGAGTCTCAACGCAGCAATCATATAAGCCGCCGCGTGAGCTTTCGGGAACATATACTTGATTTTAAGGCAGGATTCTATATACCACTGCGGTACATCATGCTCCTTAAACGCATTGTAATGCTCTTCGCTAAACAGTTTCTGCGCTTTACCTTTACGGGTAATCTCCATAATTTTAAACGCCATACTCGGTTCCAAACCTTTATGAAGCAGATATGTCATAATCGAGTCACGCGTACCTATAACTTCCGAAATTGTACATGTGCCGTTTTTAATAAGCTCCTGAGCATTTCCGAGCCATACGTCGGTTCCGTGTGAAAGCCCCGAAATCTGGAGTAAATCGGAAAAAGTCTGCGGCTTGGCTTCAATTAACATTCCCTTAACAAAATCGGTTCCGCACTCGGGAATTGATAATGTACCCGTTTCAAAGTTAATATCTTCAGCGGTAACACCCAGCGCTTTCGGAGATGTAAATAAGGACATAACTTCAGGGTCGCTCATACTGACATCCATAACAGGTATTCCCGTAAACATTTCGAGATAATGGTAAATCGTGGGAACATCGTGCCCGAGTTCATCAAGCTTGGTAATTGTATCGTGAATAGAATGGAAGTCGAAATGAGTTGTAATATTATCGCTTTTTACATCATTCGCGGGGTGCTGTACCGGACAGAAGTCATATATATCATACCCCTTTGGAACAACAACCATACCACCGGGATGCTGGCCGGTTGTACGTTTTATATCGGTGCATCCGATAGAGAGGCGTTTTTCTTCGGCTTTATGGTAGCTTAAATTATTCTCTTCTTCATATTTTTTTACAAATCCGATAGCCGTCTTATCGGCAACGGTTGAAATCGTACCGGCTTTAAACACGTGGTCGCGTCCGAAAAGTTCTTCGGTGTATCTATGCGCTTTTGACTGATACTCACCGCTGAAATTGAGGTCAATATCGGGAACTTTGTCGCCCTTGAATCCAAGGAAAGTTTCAAACGGAATTTCGTGGCCGTCTCTGTCCATAGGAGTTCCGCATTCGGGACAGTCTTTAGGCGGCATATCAAAACCTGAGCCGTATTCGCCGTGTTCAAAAAATTCGCTGTGGCAGCATTTAGGGCAAACATAATGAGGACAAAGCGGGTTAACTTCAGATATACCAGACATTGTCGCAACAAACGATGAGCCTACACTTCCTCGCGAACCGACAAGATATCCGTGTTCCTCGCTGTCCGCGACAAGCTTTTGAGCTGTCATATACAACACGGAGAATCCGTAAGTATTAATTGCGTTAAGCTCTTTTTTAAGACGCTCTTCAACAATAGGCGGTAAAGGATCGCCGTATTTTTTCTTTGTTCTTTCCCATGTAATATCGTTAAGCTGCTGTTCGGCTCCTTCGATAAACGGCGGAAAGTTTCCGTCGGGAATAGGTTTAATATCTTCTATACTGTCGGCAATTTTATTGGTGTTTTCAACAACAATTTCATATGCTTTATCTTTTCCGAGATATGAGAATTCATCAAGCATCTCGGCTGTTGTACGATAATAAAGCGGAGCCTGATTAGCAGCGTCGGCATAACCCTGCCCTGCCTGAAGAATCATCCTGAAATCAGCATCGGTAGGATCCATAAAATGAACGTCGCAGGTCGCGACAACCGGGATATTTAACTCGTCGCCTAATTCAACAACTTTACGGTTTAAATCCTGTAAATCCTTTTCGCTTTTAAGCTGTCCGTTTCTGATTAAAAACTCATTATTAGCTGTAGGCTGAATCTCTAAATAATCGTGGAATTTAGCGATTTTTCGGATTTCATCTTTTGATTTTCCTCCGATAATAGCTCTCATCAGCTGTCCCGCCTCACAAGCTGATCCGATAAGAAGTCCTTCTCTGTGTTTAACTAATTCGGATTTAGGAATACGGGGCTTTTTATAAAAATAATTAAGGTGGCTGTAAGAAATAAGCTTATAAAGATTTTTAAGTCCGGTAAGATTTTTAACAAGAATAATCTGGTGATAAGTAGGAAGTTTCTTATAATCTCCTCCTACTATTTTTGTATTTATATCTTTTACGTCATAAATATTGTAATCGTTCTTTAATCTTTTACAAAGCTGTACAAAAATTGCCGAGAGCATCTGCGCGTCATCAGTCGCGCGATGATGGTTAAAGTCGCCGAGTCTTAAATACTTGGCAACAGTATCAAGCTTACAATTCTTTATATCGCTTAAAATATTTCTGCAGATTACAACGGTATCTATCGAAGTATAGTTGTACTCAATACCCATATTCTCGCAGGCAACACGGATAAATCCCGTATCGAAAGGCGCGTTATGCGCTACTAAAATCCCACCGCCGGCAAACTCAAGAAAAGCTTTTACAGCTTCAGACTGCGAGGGAGCGTCCTTTACCATTGAATCGGTAATACCCGTAAGCTCGGTTATCTTTGCGGGAATAGGCATTTCAGGATTTGCGAAAGTTGAGAAAGTATCGACAACTTCGCCGTTGAAAATTTTTACAGCGCCGATTTCCGTAATTTTATCTTTACGAGCCGAAAGACCAGTTGTTTCAATATCGAAACAAATAAAAGTTCCGTCAAAACTTTCGTTTTGGCTGCCTGTTACCGACTCAACAAGATCGTCGATAAAATACGCTTCGGTACCGTAGAGAATTTTAATCTTTTGCTCATCTTTGTTAATATCTTTTGCGGTATTCATTGCTTCGGGAAAAGCCTGCGCTACGCCGTGGTCTGTTACAGCGATAGCGGGGTGTCCCCAGGAAGCAGCTCTTTTTATAAGTTCTTTCGCGGGAGTCATACCGTCCATCTGTGACATATTTGTATGCAGATGAAGCTCTACGCGCTTTTTAGGCGCTTTATCAACAACTTTAACTTTTTGAGCTGTAGAAATGCTTTTGGCATTAATAACTATTCCACCGGCGAATTTATCAAATTCAACATCGCCGCTTACAACAATAGCGTCGCCGACTTTAATCTGTTCTACAACTTTTGTATTATTTATCGGTCCGAAAACTTTTATGGTTATTGAACCCGTATAGTCAGTAATATCAATCGTAATTATGTTTTTATCGCCCGAACGCGTTACTCGTTTTTCAAAAGCGAAAACATCGCCCCAAACATTAACCTTACCAGAATCGTAAAGCACGTTTGAAACGGGAATTATTTTTCCGTTACCCGAACGGCCGTAAAGAGGACGTACGGATTCGGGGATAATCTGCGGAGTTAAAAATTTACCTTTTCTTATCTCAATTTCCTGAGTTTTGTTTTCGGCGCGTTTTTGTGCGTTTTCTTTTGATGAACTTTCTTCATCTTCAAACATCTGAGCAATCTGTTCAAGCTTTTCACGACGGATTCTCTTTTCGGCATTTTCCTGGGAAGCAATATATTCTTTGCTTTCGCCATCGATAGTTGTTACACCGTCGTAGGTAACTTTAATCTCTTTTTTAAACTCTTTATAAATAAGTTTTGAAAGCTCAACGTCAAATTCGACGCTGTCAAGCAGCGCTTTTCCTCCGTTATTTAAAGTAATATTTAGCTTATCACCGTTAAGAAGAACCTCGCTGTCTTTAAAAGTACCGTTTATTCTCGGTATTTTATATTTTAATTCGCAAACAAGCTCCGTAAAATAGTCGGCAGAAAACAAACCATCTTTGAATTCGGGATTAATAACGACTTTAGAAAGCGCTAAATCTGACTTGGCTATGGTTTTTTCGGCGTTATGTAAATCCTCTCTGCTTAAAAGCTCGTTAAATTTTAGTGTAATTTCAAGTGTTCTTAATACCGAGTTGATTTTTATATCAATTATTTCGGCATTAAGAACAGCAGGAGATATTAATTTTTCATCAATGTATTTTTCAAAAACTTCCCTGAATTTTTTCATTATTCTTCCTTATTTATTTCGTCAATTAATGCGTCTACGAGTTTATCCTCGCTTACCTTATAAAGAATTTCTCCTTTTTTGAAAACAAGCCCCATTCCGTCGCCGCCGGCGATTCCGAAATCAGCTTCTCTCGCTTCACCGGGACCGTTTACAACACAGCCCATTACCGCAACTTTTATATTTTTATCGCAATCGCGAAGTCTTTCCTGGACTTCATTCGCAAGCGAAATCAAGTCAATTTTCGTGCGTCCGCAAGTCGGACAGGAAACGAACTGAACTCCGCCCTTTTCAATGTCGAGCGATTTCAGCAAATCTTTAGCGGCGTAAACTTCCCTTACAGGATCGGCTGTAAGAGAAACACGAATAGTATCACCTATATTATGAAGCAGTAATGAACCGATTCCAGCGGATGATTTTATAATTCCGAGTCTTTCGGTACCTGCTTCGGTTACTCCTAAATGCAACGGATAATCACATTTTTCGCTTGCAAGCTCATAAGCTTTTACCATTGTAGAAACTGTGGAACTTTTCATCGAAAGCACAATATCATTAAAATCAAATTTTTCGAGTAAAGAAGCGTGGTATAAGGCGCTTTCACACAGAGCTTCGGGAGTCGGCGAGCCGTATTTTTTCAGGATTTCCTTCTCAAGAGAACCGCTGTTAACGCCGATTCTTATCGGAATATTTTTATTAGCGCACGCGTCGGCTACAGCTTTCACTCTGTCGTCGGAGCCGATATTCCCGGGATTTATTCTTATTTTATCAATACCGGCTTGAACAGCCTCTAAAGCAAGGCGGTAGTCAAAATGAATATCCGCGACTATAGGAACCTTAACCGCTTCTTTTAGCGCGGGAATCAGCTTCACAGCGTTTTTATCGGGAATAGCCGCGCGTATTATTTCGCAACCTGCTTTTTCAAGTTCAAGTGCCTGTTTAACGCTGTTTTCAACATCATCGGCAGGAACATTAAGCATAGACTGCACGCTAACTTTAGCTCCTCCTCCGATTTTAACATTACCCGCTGTAACCTGAATTTTACTGCTCATTTTATACCTCTCTAATTAACTTCCGCCTCCGAACGGCAGAAGAACCCAAATATCTTTTACTGTTACAACAGCCATAAACATCAGTAATATGGCAAGACCTACGCCGTTTACAATTTTCTCAACTTTTCGCGGAATAGGTTTCCTGAATAAAAATTCAATTAACAGGAACAGGAATCTTCCTCCGTCAAGAGCCGGGAACGGCAGCATATTGAATATTCCGAGGTTTACGGAAATCAACATCATCATATATAAAATATTATTAAACGCGTCGAGGAAACTGCTTTCGAGTCCTTTTGAAGCAACCTGGGTTATAGCCGAAGCCGCTCCTATAGGACCTGAAACATCCTTGAAAGTAAACTGACCTGTCGCAAGACCTATAAGAGAAGACCATACCATACGAGCAACAGCTACGGTCTGGACACCCGTTTGCTGAAGTACGGTAACGAAATTCTTTTCAATCGGTTTTACGTAGTAATCAATCGAAACCGTAGGTTCCTTTGCGTCTTTGGATTCAAGATAAGTGTAAAACTGGACATCTTTAAGTGTAATTGTTTTTCCGTCGCGAATTACGTCGATGTCAGTCTGAAAACGCTGTCTTGTTTTTCTTTCATTAATTTCAGGGATTTTATAATCCTTAACGCCGACGTAATTTTCCATTTTAGAATAATAATCATCCATTAAAGCTTTCGCTTTGGTTTTGGAGTCGGCGGAATTTATCTTAGTTGTGCCTTCTGTAAGAATAGAAATTTCTTTATCAAGCTGTTTTTTTGTGTACTTAGCTTTTTTGTCATTATACATTTCGGAGTATAAAGTACAAAGATTTACACAGCAGTCTTCTTTATAAACACTTAAAGTTTTTCCGCTTACTTTCTGGCACTTCATAGTAGCTATAGCAAAGGACATATCCTGAGCGCACCACACATCATATCTGTTAAGTTTAACAATTGTGTCCCCGCGCATTAATCCGCTGTTGGCTGAAAATGAATTTTGCGAAAAACCTTCAACAGTAGTAGATGAAAAAGCAGGTGATTGAATAACAATAAAGAACATCATTATAAGTCCGAGCACAATATTCATAAACGCGCCCGCGACAATTATTATCATTCTTTTCCATATTTTCGCGTTAGTAAAAGCTCTCGGATTATCACTTTCGTCGTCTTCTCCCTCCATAGCGCAGTAACCGCCTATGGGAAATAATCTTAACGAATACTGAGTCTCGCCCTTTTTAAAACCGAAAATTTTCGGTCCCATTCCGATGGCAAATTCATTAACCTGAACCCCGCTTTTTTTTGCCGTAAGAAAATGTCCGCCCTCATGAAAAAGTATAATAAGCTCAAAAAGTAAAACTCCTATTACTATCAGAGCAATTGTCGTTAAAATCTGCAAATTGTAATCAACTCCGAATTATATATTATTTAAAACAAAATCTCTTGCTTTTTTATCCGCTTCCAAAACATCATCAACAGTTTCGGCCTCCGCGTTATCCTGCCTGAGCATCGCGTCCATAACCAAATCGCCTATATCAAGGAAAGAAATCTTTCTTTCTCTGAACAATTTATTGGCTACTTCATTAGCTCCGTTAGCAGCCGCGGCGCAAAGGCCTCCGCGGTCTATCGCCTGTTTACACGCTCTTAAACATTTAAAAGTTTCATAATCAGGCTCGAAAAACGTAAGCGTACGGTAATCGGTAAGATTTAAACTTTTTACGGGAGATTTATATCTTTTTGGGTATGTTATAGCGTACTGAATAGGAATACGCATATCAGGAATTCCCAATTGAGCGAGAGTTGAATTATCTTCATACTCAATCATTGAATGAATAACGCTTTCGCGGTGAACAACAACGTCAATTTTATCCGCTGGCATATCGAAAAGCCAGCTTGCCTCGATTATTTCAAGCCCTTTATTCATCATAGAAGCGGAATCTATAGTAATCTTAGCTCCCATATCCCAATTAGGATGATTTAAAGCCTGTTCAACCGTAACATCCTTTAACTCGTCAATTTTTTTACCGAAGAAAGGACCTCCGGACGCCGTAAGAATTATTCTCTTTAACGCCTTTTTTTCGGGGCATCCCTGTAAACATTGGAAAATAGCGCTGTGTTCGCTGTCAACAGGATAAAGATTAACGCCGTTATTCTTTACAGCATCCATAACAAGGCTTCCGCCCGCAACAAGAGTTTCTTTATTAGCAAGAGCAATATCCTTTTTAGCATTCGCTGCGCAAATTGTGGGCTCAAGCCCCACCATTCCTACAACCGAATTAAGAATTAAATCCGCATCTTTATATGAAGCCGCCTCTTTTAATCCTTCCATACCGCAGGATACCTCTGTATTAGTATCCGCAATATTTCTTTTTAATTCAGAATATTTACTTTTATCAAAAACAACCGCAAGAGCAGGCTTGTATTTCCTAACCTGCTCTTCAAGTATTTTTATATTGGTATTAGCGCTCAGCGCGGACACGTTTAAGTTTAAATTATCTACAACGTTCAGCGCCTGTGTTCCGATTGAACCTGTTGAACCTAAAATTGAAATATTCATAATTCACCTAAATCGAAAACAAAATAAAATATTTACCCATAAAATACACCACCGGAGCGGCAAAAATTACGCTGTCAAATCTGTCCAAAAAGCCTCCGTGTCCCGGGAAGATTGATCCGTAATCCTTTATTTTACACGAACGCTTAATAAGCGAAAATGACAAATCCCCCACTACCGAAAAAATACTGCACAAAAGTCCGACAAAAACAAGAAGAAGTATATCAAACCGTGAATTCGGATAAATAAAGGTATAAACAACCGGAATTATAACAGAGCTTAATGTTCCGGCGGCAAGACCTCCTATAAAGCCTTCAACTGTTTTATTAGGACTTATTACGGGAGAAAGCTTGTGTTTTCCGAAGAATACGCCTGCAAAATACGCTCCGGCATCAGCGCACCATGGAACACCGATACAAAATACAAAGAAAAATGTAAAATAATTATCGTACATCGGCGGAAGAAGAAGCATACTCGATAAACCGAAAACAATAATTACTGTTCCCACTAACGCGAAACATAGTTTTGAATACGAAATACTTTTGTTGTTTTTTATCATTATGATAAACATAACTATAACAAAAGCGTAAAGAGGAAAATAACCAAGCTTAAACGGAATCAGAATAGGCTGAATAATTCCGTATACCATACAAGGAATAAAAATATGAATATTATTATGTAATTTAGCCGCGGATAACAGCTCAAAAATCATTATTATAGATAATAACGACACAATGATATACATTACCCAGTGAAAATGTTCACCGAGAATTAATAAACCCACAGATAAAGGAACGCCGATCGCGGCAGTTAACAGCCTGGCTTTCATTGATTCCATAAAATTACCTTTCCGTGATAAATGAATTAAAATCCACTGTCACACTCCGCCGAAACGGCGGTTTCTTTTATTAAAAATATTAATAGCTTCGTCAAGATCTTCTTTTTTAAAATCAGGCCAAAGCTTATTCATTATTACAAATTCCGTATAGGCAGACTGCCACAAAAGAAAGTTAGAAATTCTATATTCTCCCGAAGGTCTTATAATCAAATCGGGATCGGGCTGTCCAGCCGTATAAAGATTATCCGAAATTAAATCCTCATCAATAGAATCTATGTCATACTCCCCGTTTTTAACACGTTCGGAAATGTTTTTTACCGCTCTTACAATTTCGTCGCGGCTTCCGTAGTTCATTGCTATATTAAGAACCATACCGTTGCGGTCTTTTGAACCCTCTTCATTTTCAATCATAAGAGCTTTAAGATCGTCGGAAAACGGAGTTTTATCACCGATAAAGCGCACAACAATACTGTCTTCTTTAAAATCTGTCAAAGCTTCTTCGAGATAATCCTTAAAAAGCTTCATCAAAGCGTCGACTTCTTCTTTAGGCCGTTTCCAGTTTTCGGTTGAAAAAGCGTAAACAGTAAGATATTTTATACCGATATCACTGCAATATCTCGTTATGGTACGAAAAACTTTTCCTCCCGCGTTATGTCCGGCCGAACGAGGCAATTTACGTTTTTTTGCCCATCGTCCGTTTCCGTCCATAATTATACCGATATGTTTCGGAAGAATACGGGGTTCTTCCGAAACTTTTTTATTTCGCTTTAAAAAAGCCATAATTAAAGCTCCATAATCTCTTTCTTTTTATCGGAACAAATCGAATCGGCTTCTTTAATGAATTTATCAGTAAGCTTCTGCACGTCTTTCTCGCCGTCTTTTAAATCATCTTCAGTTAAGTCGCCGTTTTTCTTAAGTTTCTTTAAATCATCAATTGCGTCACGGCGCACGTTACGAATCTGAACTTTTGTACCTTCGGCAATCTTCGCAACATCTTTTACGATTTCTTTACGTCTGTCCTCGGTAAGAGGCGGGAAATTAAGGCGGATAACCTTTCCGTCATTCTGAGGATTAATTCCGATTTCGGAAGTCTGGATAGCTTTGTTTATAGGTCCGAGCATTGAACCGTCCCAAGGCTGGATTGTAATTGTACGAGCTTCAGGCACCGAGATATTGGCAACCTGATTAACCGGAGTCGGTGAACCGTAATAATCTACGGTAACTTTGTCAAGAATAGAAGGGTTGGCTCTTCCGGCTCTGATTGTTTTATACTCTTCGTTGAGATGTTTAATTCTTCTTCCCATTCTTTCTTCCGCGCGGTTTAATACATCTTTCATAATTAATGCCTTTCTGCCCGACTTTTATTTGTCCCTGTACCTTATCGCGGGCCGATAAGCCACAGACGGAACACCGTCGCTGTAACGCGGGAAATATAATTCAGCGGTAACACGCTGATAAAGTTTTAATGAACTAATGTACCGATATTTTCGCCTTTAACGGCTTTATAAATATTATCCGGCTCATCAATATTGAATACGATAATTTCAATACCGTTATCCTTACAAAGAGACGCCGCGGTGCTGTCCATAACGGCTAAATCTTTATTAAGCACATCATGGTGTGTGATTTCATCGAATTTAACAGCGTTGGGGTTTGTTTTCGGATCACTGTCGTAAACACCGTCAACCATAGTTGCTTTCATAATTATTTCTGCCTCAATTTCAGCTGCTCTTAAAGCGGCGGCTGTATCTGTGCTGAAGAACGGATTACCTGTACCGCAGCCAAAAACAACTACCCTGCCTTTTTCTAAATGGCGTATCGCTTTTCCGCGGATATAAGGTTCAGCGACCTGGCGCATTGAAATAGCGGTCTGAACTCTTACGTCAACTCCTAAAGCCTCGAGAGAATCGGCAACTCCCAAAGCGTTAATAGCTGTAGCAAGCATTCCGATATGGTCTGCTCTTGTTCTGTCCATTGAACCTGAGCTTCTTCCTCTCCAGAAGTTTCCGCCGCCTACAACAATAGCAATCTCGGCGCCTTCATCGTTAAGTTTCTTTATAGGTTCGCAGATTTTTGAAACAGTATCAAAATCAATACCCATTTTTTTATCTCCGGCCAAAGATTCACCGGAAAGTTTTAATAAAATTCTTTTGTATTTAAGTCCCATAATTTAAACACTCCATATAAATTTATATTCACATTAATTTTACTCTAACACACGGATATTATAACGCTATAAAGGAATTATAAATCAATATTTGGATACATTTTTGTAATAAAGGATATGTTATACTTTACTATCATATAAAAAAAGCGGCAACCTTTCGGTTGCCGCGTGTAAATATTTAAATTATTTTGTCATTGAAGCGACTTCTGCAGCGAAATCATCCTGACGCTTTTCAAGTCCTTCGCCCTTTTCAAAACGAACAAACTCTTTAATCTCAATCTTAGCGCCGAGAGACTTGGCAACGGAATCAACATACTGCTTAACAGTCTGTTTGTTGTCCTTAACGAATTCCTGATCAACAAGACAGTTTTCCTTATAGTACTTGTTAATCTTACCCATAACAATCTTATCAGCGATAGCTTCGGGCTTACCTGCGTTAATAACTTCAGCCTTCATAATCTCTTTTTCGTGCTCGATAACCTCAGCGGGAACATCGTCACGGTTAAGATACTGAGTACCTAAAGCTGCAATCTGCATAGCAACGTCCTTACCGCAAACTACAAACTCATCCTTATCAACTGCGTCTGTATCAAAGTTAACGAGTACGCCGATTTTTCCGCCTGCGTGTACATAAGATACGCAAGCGCCTTCAAATCTCTTGAAACGGCGGATTTTAATATTCTCGCCGATAACCTGAATCTTCTCACGGAGAAGCTCATCAACAGTCATATCTGTACCGTCAGCCTTTAACTCCATAAGAGCGTCAACATCAGCGGGGTTATTCTTAAGAATAGTCTGAGCAACTGCCTCTACAAAAGACATAAAGTCAGCGTTCTTTGCAACGAAGTCAGTTTCAGCGTTAACCTCAACTACTACTCCTGTTTTATTATCATCGGAAGTTGTAGCGAAAGCCACACCTTCAGCGGCGATTCTGGAAGCTTTTTTAGCAACCTTCGCAAGTCCCTGCTCGCGGAGAATATCAACCGCTTTATCCATATCACCGTCAGCTTCAACTAAAGCCTTTTTGCAGTCCATCATACCGCAGCCGGTTTTTTCTCTTAACGCTTTAACGTCCTGAGCTGTAAAACTCATTTATACCAATCCTTTCGATATTAAATTATTCTTCAGTTTCTTCTTCGGATTCAATATCCTCGTTCATAGCCGCGGCGCCCATCTGGCCTTCACGACCTTCGATAATAGCGTCAGCCATAGCTCCCGCGATAAGTTTAACGGCGCGGATAGCGTCATCGTTACCGGGGATTACATAATCAATTTCATCCGGGTCGCAGTTTGTATCAACAATAGCTACAACGGGGATATCAAGCTTTTTAGCCTCTGCTACAGCGATCTTTTCTTTTCTGGGATCGACAATAAACATAGCTCCGGGCATCTCGGGCATATCTTTGATACCGCCTAAGAATTTTTCGAGTCTGTCAATTTCAAGATTGAGTTTAATAACTTCTTTCTTGGGAAGAAGATCGAAAGTGCCGTCTTCCTGCATAGCTCTGAGCTGTTTTAAACGAGCGATTCTTCTGCGGATTGTTGAAAAGTTAGTAAGCATACCGCCGAGCCATCTTGCGTTTACATAATAAGCGCCTGCTCTCTCAGCTTCTTCTTTAATAGAATCCTGAGCCTGTTTCTTTGTACCGACGAAAAGTACACATTTACCTTCCATTGATACTTCTTTTACGAAGTTATAAGCTTCGTCGAGCTTCTTTACAGTTTTCTGTAAGTCGATAATATAGATACCGTTACGCTCTGTAAAGATATACTCTGCCATTTTAGGGTTCCAACGTCTTGTCTGGTGTCCGAAATGCACACCTGCTTCAAGAAGTTGTTTCATGGATACTGCTGCCATTATTTATTCCTCCTTAGGTTAAACCTCCGTCAAGCCTTGATTTTATCGGTTATTCCACGGAATGTATCCTTTCCGCGCACCTCACCGATAGGCTTTGACGTGCGAAATGCCTATATATTATACCACAAAATTAAAAAAAATCAAGGATTTTTCGAAATTTAATAAACAAAAAACGACTGTCTAAAACAGTCGTTTAATGTATTAGTTCCAACGATCAAAAAATCTTTCACTTCCGCATGAAGCGATATAATTCTGTGATTCATGCCATTCACTGTCAATTAAGTCCGAAGCATAGAAATAAATCAGTCTGTGCTGTACGGCATAACCGTTTTCATCAAAGATATAGGAAACAGCTTTTTTAACCGTATCGGAAGCTTTTTTGTCTGTACTTCCCTCATACTGATATGATGAGATAATATAATCAATTGAGTTATTATTCTCAAGCTCCATTGTATCGCGGATTGTCTGAGCTACCAAAGCGGCGCCCTTATATCCGAGTCCGCCCGCTTCGCCCATAACAAGGCGTTCAACCTTTGCTCTGTCATAAGAAGAAAGAGAAATACGCTTGGGCTTATAGCCGGTGTCAACATTAGCCGACGCTACAATCGCCTTTGTTTTAGGAGCCTTAACCTCGGTTTCTTTTTCTGTAGCTTTCTGAGTAGATGCTTCGGTTGCTTTTTTTGCAGGTTCGGATGTTTCTGTCTTCTTATCAGAATCGGAAATAACATCTGAAAAAACTTCGCTTCCGCCAATGCTGAATACATTGTTCTTAACGTTAGTAACCGCTTCAACATTCTGGATAAGTGTTATCCCGGGAATTACTACCGCAGCGAACACAATAAATGTTGTAACTACAATTGAACCGAGCTTAGCGGCTTTCTTTGTTTTTTTAGCAGGTCTGATATTTTTGCGTGAATTATTTTTTGAGTCAGCCTGAATGTGCCTTAATTGATTTGAATGTTTGTAATTTGAACTTCTCAAAACTATTCCTCCTATCGAGTACGTTCTAAATCTTTTACGCTCTAAATCACTACGTATGCATTAGCCGTATCTTTAGTCGTCTTAATTTTTTGGTTCACACAATTTCATTTCGACGTTATTTAAACACATTATTTTAAAAAATGCAAATGTGAATTCGGAAAATACGGTTACAATGATTACAGTTTGTAAAACTCTTGTAATTTTATTTCTTATACGCGAAAATACCCTTGTTAGATATTAACAAAATTAGTTAGTGTTTCTAAAAAGTTTTTTGGAACGGGGAGAAAAGAGATTTTTTTAAAAAAACTTAAAAAAACCCTCTTTTTTTCTGTGTTTTCTATTGTCAGATCCGGAGCAGTTCACAAGTATAGTATCCTCTCCTATTAGCTCAATATTCTTCCACGGAATAATAAAATCATCTTTTCTTCCAAATAAACCGAATAACTTCAGTCTTCCGTATATAACCAGTGCCTTTACTTTAGCGTCGGAGGTATCAACCTCAAGATCGTCAACATATCCTATACGACATCCGTTCTCGCAGCTTATCACCTCTTTATTTCTCAGCTCAACCAGCCTGCAATTCAAAATAATCACCTCTTTTATTGACATTTAAATAAGTATTTATTATAATTAATTTAGTTTTTATAAGGAGGTTATCATGGTTAATTACGGAGATTATGTGCTTATCACCGACTCGACCTGTGATTTACCCGCTGATTTTGCAGAAAAACGCGGATTAGAGGTTATGCCGATGGTATTCCTTATGGATGACAAAGTATATAACCATTACTTAGACGGCAGAGAAATGTCTGTTAAAGATTTCTACAACAACTTAAGAAACGGTAAGTTACCAAAAACTACTCAGATTAGTTATAATTCCTATTTAGAATATTTCGAGCAATTTTTAAGAGATAATAAAAATATCCTCTATATAAGCTTTACCTCGGGATTAAGCGGAACTTATAACACAAGTAAAATAGCCGCAAGGGATTTACAGGAAAAATACCCTACGCGCAAAATTAAAATAATTGATTCAAAATGCGCTTCAATCGGCCAGGGCCTTTTGATATATTATTTAGCTAACAAATACAAAGATGAAAAACCTTCGATGGAAGATTTAGCTGAATACGCAGAAAACCTTAAGCTTAATGTAGCTCACTGGTTTGTTGTAGATGATATAGAGCATTTAAAGAGAGGCGGAAGGATTTCGTCCGTTACGGCCACATTCGCTAAAGCTCTTCAAATTAAACCTATACT
Organism: uncultured Ruminococcus sp.; assembly: GCA_902793125.1. Lineage (GTDB taxonomy): Bacteria > Bacillota > Clostridia > Oscillospirales > Acutalibacteraceae > Ruminococcoides. The sequence continues at coordinate 22,109 of CADBCC010000011.1, read as the reverse complement.
CACTCTTGATGATGAAGGTAAGCTTGTAAATACAGGAAAAATCAGAGGCGCTAATAATGTTTATGACGCTTTAATCAAAAAAATGCAGCGGGACGGTTTTGATTATGCAAAGCAAACTGTATTTATCGGGCACGCTGATTACTTAGAGGGAGCTAAAGAGCTTAAGAAAAGAATCAAACCTTTGGTTAAAGATGCCGAGATACTTGATATCGGTCCTGTAATCGGAACACATGTAGGCACGGGAATGTTAGCTTTAGCGTTTACAGGTGAAAGAAACAATAATATGTAAAAGTATATTTAAGGCTTGTTCAAAGTATTTTGAACAAGCCTAATTTATTGTATAATTATTTAGTTTTTCTTCGAGTTTATCGAGTTTTTTATCGGTAAACTCCTGTAATTTTTCTACCCAGCTGTTCAGAGTTTCAACAACAGTCTTTTCTTTATACTCTTCTTTTGGTTTTTTATTTTCCATATATTATCTCCTGAAATAGTTAAAAATTGTCATAGTACCTACTCCGATAAATGAGCCTATAAATATTCCTAAAATGACACTAACAAACATTTTTATCTCCCCTTTTATGACATACTTTACGTTATATTAATGCGATAATATTTTTAAGGGTGATTTTAATGCAAACAATTTATGTTGATGTTTTTTTCTTTATAAATATGTTTGTTGATTTCATACTGTTATTTTTACTTAAAAGAATTATAAGAAGTAATATAAAGTATTCGCGGGTTATATTATCTTCCGTTACAGGCTCTGTTTTTAGTTTTTCCGCGTTACTTCCTTTTAATCATTTTCCGATAAATATTTTTATAAATATAGTATCTCTTTCTCTGCTGTCTTTAATCTGCTTCGGATTCGGGAATATAAAACGCTTTCTTAAAAACACAATTATTTTACTAATTATTTCTTTTTTATTCTCAGGAGCAATGATATATTTTTATACCGCTTTCCGCCCCGAAAGTATGGTTATAATTAATAACGCTGTATATTTTAACATCTCACCTATCATCTTAATATTGCTGTCCTGTATAATTTACTTTCTTCTCTTTCTTATTAAGAAAGTTTTTAAAAATCATACAAACAGTTTTCTTATTCATAATGTGCGCTTTAAATACAAAGATAAAGAGTATAATGTTAAATGCAAGACCGACAGCGGACTGAATTTAAAAGAGCCTTTTTCCGGAGATAATGTAATCGTTGTTGAATCAAGCGAAGTATGTTTTGCCGACAAAAGCAAAATGCGGGTTATTCCGTTTTGCAGTTTAGGCGGAAGCGGAATTATATATGGTTTTAAAGCTGAATTTGTTTTTATTGACGCTAAAAAAATAAACGAAGAAATATATATCGGACTTTGCGAAGGTATATTCAAAAATGAAATTAAAGGGTTAATTCCCGAATTCATCATAAAGGACTGAAAAAATGAAATTAAAACTAATTAAAAAATTATTACTGAAACTTTTTATCACGGATGACGAAATATATTACGTCGGAGGAAGCGATACGCTGCCGCCTCCTCTTACAAAAGAAGAAGAACTTAAAGTAATTGAATCTATCCGAAACGGAAAAGAGAAAGAAAAAGAAAAACTGATTGTACATAATTTAAGACTTGTTGTATATATAGCTAAACGTTTCGAAACTACGGGAGCTAATATAGAAGATTTAATTTCAATCGGAACAATAGGACTGATTAAAGCGGTAAACACATTTAATCCCGATAAAAACATAAAATTAGCTACATACGCTTCAAGGTGTATAGAAAATGAAATTCTTATGTTTTTACGTAAAAGCAGCCAGCTGAAAAACGAAATCAGTATTGATGAACCTCTTAATACCGACTGGGACGGAAACGAACTTCTGTTATGCGATGTTTTGGGTTCGGATCCCGATATAATAAACCGGGATATTGAAAATGAGCTTGAATGCAGCCAATTACTTAAAGCCGTATCAAATCTAAACGAGCGCGAGGCATTGATTATGGAGCTTAGATACGGACTTAACGGTAAAAAAGAGCATACTCAAAAGGAAGTAGCTGATTATCTCGGCATTTCTCAATCCTATATTTCAAGGTTGGAAAAGAAAATAATAAAAAGGCTAAAGAAAGACTTGGAAAAAATTGTTTAAAATCGCGCAAAAAACCGCCGGCTCAATGAACCGGCGGTTTTTAATCGTTATTTTTTTCTTTATCATCATTATCAATTATTCCATCGTTATCATCAACTGCGCCGTTGTTATTATCCTCAATTTCGGAAACGGCCTCGGAAGCCATATCCTCAGCGTCTGTGATAACCTGCTCAGCATCATCAGCCGCGTCCTTAACCATTGAACAGCCTGTAAATGATATAGCGGCAATAATCGAAAGAATAACAGCTGTAATCAGTTTTTTCAAAATAATCACCCTACGCTATTATTCACAAAAACATTGATAATATGCAAAATTATTCTTTTTCAATTAAATCGTCAATAATATAAGAAGCTACAACCTCATCATTTTCAAAAACAGAAACTACAAATTTACCGTCGTTAATTGTAATACCTTTCCCCTGCTTTTTACCGTCGCGATATTCGCCTAAGAACATAAAATCACCGTTTTTATCAAATCTCGCTCCGATACCGTTGGGAATATTATCAGCCCATTTACCTATGTGCGAGGAGCCGTCGGAACCGCGGAAACCTACGCCGAAACCGTTTCTTAAATTATCGTGCCAGTTTCCGACATAGTTCACCCTGCCGTTTTTAAAGTAAAATGTTCCGAACCCGTTACGCCTGTCGTTATAATAACCGCCCTCGTACGCTGTTGTTCCTTCGGGAGTAACAGTCCGTCCGTAACCCGAACGCTTATTATTTTCATCAACATCTCCGAAATATTTATAGTTTTCTCCGTTGCTTTTAATTACAACGTCAGAATAATCTTTTTCGGAGATATTTTCGTAAATCTTAATATCCTCATCGTCGAGAGTATTTTTTGAATCGCTGTTTTCTTTATGGAAAATCTTATTGGAAATCTCATAATAAGGTTTACCGTTATCATCACTGAGATACTCGGCTTTTGTAATATCAAAAGTTGAATTAAGATTTCTGTTAAGATTAAAATCAACGGAGTCAAATTCAAATCCGCCTAAATTATTTACGGAATTATCTTTTATTACGGTTTTAGAGATAAATTTATTATTTGGTACAGAATTGAAATACAAAAACCCGCGGTCGGTAAACGCAAGAAGAGAATAGTCTCCGTCCATCAACCTGCGACGGATAAAGAATATATTCGGGTTTTTTAGAATCATCCGAAAAATACTCGGCTCTTACCCATTTATGTGAGTTATTAAAATAGAGTCTTTTAAAAACAAAACCGTTTTTGTTATAAGTATTGACTCTGTAGCAGTTTTCGTTAATAAACTCGGCGTTCTGGTAAACAACTTTATCGCGGTTAACCTTCCAGCTGAGCTGTTTATCCTTTTGCATACTGTACACAAAGGAATATTCAATATCGTTCACATACTGAACACAACGGTTTGTCTGAGCTTCACAACCGCTGTTAAAGTAATTGGAGCGTACTCCCGCGAAAAAATTGTCGTTAAAATCTAAAATGTCGAATTTTTCAAAAGCAATCCCGAAAAAAATAATATCTTTATTGTTCATAGTATACCCGCATAGTAAATAAGGCACAACATATTAAATACATTGCGCCCTGTTTTTTAAATAGAAATAGTCTTAGCGATATCGTAGAGGTTCTTATTAAATACTCTGGGCATTTCCAAAGCCTCTGTAATATCATAATCTACAATTTTATTCTCTTTCATAGCGACAACTCTGTTTCCCTTACCTTCAGCAAGAAGTTCAACAGCCTTATGTCCCATAATTGAGGCTACAACTCTGTCTCTTAATGTCGGAGAACCGCCGCGCTGAACATGGCCGAGAATAGTTGCTCTGGTTTCGATGCCGAGACGCTGTTCAACGTATTTAGCTAAATCATTAACTCCGCCTACGCCTTCCGCAACTACAACAACGAAATGCTTTTTGCCTGTTTTCTGTGTATCAACAATTCGAGCGATAACGTCTCTTTCAATATCGTATCTTACTTCGGGAACAAGAATAGACGTAGCGCCGCACGCAATACCAACCTGCAAAGCGATATCGCCGCATCTGCGACCCATAACCTCAACGATTGAGCAGCGGTCATGCGACTGAGCGGTATCACGGATTTTATCAATCATATCAATAGCGGTATTCATAGCGGTATCAAATCCGATTGTATATTCGGAGCACGCGATATCGTTGTCAATTGTACCGGGAACGCCGATACAATTAACGCCCGCGTTAGTAAGCGCTCTCGCTCCCGCGAAAGAACCGTCTCCGCCGATTACAACAACGCCGTTGATTCCCATTTCCTGACAATGCTTCGCGGCTTTTTGCTGTCCTTTAAGTGTTTTAAACTCTTCGCTTCGGGCGGTATAAAGCATTGTACCGCCGTATCCGATAATATCGGATACGGAACGAAGATTCATCTTCTCAACATCTCCGTTAAGAAGTCCGTTATATCCTCGGTATACACCGTAAACATTCATTCCTTTAGCGATTCCGGAACGTACTACAGAGCGGACTGCCGCGTTCATTCCCGGCGCGTCTCCGCCGCTTGTTAAGACTGCGATTTTATTCTTACCCATATTTTACCTCCTCAGAGAAATACTTTATATCACATATATATTCATTATAATACAAAATAACTTTAAATACAATAGAATAAGTTATTTTTTATATAAATCGAACTAATTTTTTAAATACATATAAAACTGGCATTTTAAAGTACCGTTATAAAGTTTTCTTCTTTTGTCGGCTTTTCTGCCGAAAATCTTCTCAAAATCATCGTCCGCTGTTATTATTCCGTAGGTTTTACCCTTTTGTTTAATAAAGTGTGAACCCATAATTTTGTAGAGCTTTTCCGCTTCATCTACATCAAGCAGTCTTTCTCCGTAAGGCGGATTAACAATTGTGGTCTGGTAATCACTGTCAAAAGAAAAGTCGCGGATATCTCTTTTTTTAAATTCAATTCTGTCGGCAACTCCGGCTCTTTCGGCGTTATTCGCGGCTACTTCAAGCGCCCGCTCGTCAATATCATATCCGATTGCTTTAAATTTACAATCATAATTAATTTCAGATAACGCTCTTTCTCTTTCCTCTTTCCAGACTGATTCAGGAATCTGCTTCCAACACTCGGCGGAAAAACTCCTGTTAATACCCGGAGCTATTTTAAGCGCTTTTAAAGCGGATTCAATTAACAGCGTACCGCTTCCGCACATAGGATCAACAACAAAATGATTGCTTCTTACTCGCATAAGGTCAACCATAACCGCGGCTAAAGTTTCTTTTATCGGAGCGTCATTCGATTCAGCACGGTATCCGCGTTTGTGAAGTCCTTCTCCCGAAGTGTCGAGCAAGATACTTACTCTGTTATTTCTTAAAAGAAACTGAATCTGATGTACGGAGCCTGTTTCTTCAAACCAGTTTAAGCCGTATTTTAAAGACAGCCTGTCGGCAACAGCTTTTTTTATAATTTTCTGGCAATCGCTTACAGAGTGAATATCGGAATCAAGACAGCTTCCCTTAACGGGAAAAGCGTCATTTTCCGCAATAAAACGCTCCCATTCAATACCTTTTACTCCTTCAAATAAATCATCAAAAGATGCAACGCTGAACTCGGCGAGCAAAATCTGGATACGTTCACTGTATCTTGAGATTAAATTAGCTCGCGCGAGCGTATTAAAATCACCGCTGAATAAAACACGTCCGTTTTCAGCTTTTACATTTTCAATACCGTTAAATCTTAAATCATTAGCGCATATTCCCTCTACTCCTAAAATACAGGGAGCGCAAAAATTTAATTCACTCATATAACCACCAATAAAGATTAGTTTTACAGAAATTATATTTTAATCTGTTTATATACTTTTCTTACAATAAATAAGGGTACCGGCTGACCGATACCCGATTTTTATTTTCTTGAGCCTCTGCGGCTGTATCCGCGGGATTCACCCGACGCTTTGTGGAGATCGGATATTTTATCCTCGCTGGTTCTCTTAAACAACGACATCATATCTTCAAAGGATGAAGGAGCCGCCGGTTGTGAATTCTGCCATTCGTAATCACCCGGAGAAGTAACACGGGGAGCGGGTTTGTGCGTTTTACGGGATTTTTTCGGACTCTTATTTATATCTTTTTCAGCGGTTTTAGGCTGAGTCTTTTTTATCGAAAGCGCGATTTTACCGTTCTCCGAAGATATAACCATTGCTTTCACGGTATCACCGACTTTTAAAAAGTCGTTAATATCGTTAACATAAGACTGGGAAACCTCGGAAATATGAATCATACCTGTTGTATTATCAGGCAAATCCACAAAAGCGCCGAATTTAGATATACCGGAAACTTTCCCCTCTACGATTGTACCGATCTCAATTCCCATTATTATTCTCCCGAAACGTTAATAAATACACGTTCACCGTTTTTAATGTAGTCAAGATCCTCGCGGGCTATATTTTCCATATAATCGCTTAAATCTTTACCCTTGTAGTTTTTAATCTCTTTTAAATAATTGCTTTTAATTTCAACAATTTCAAGCTGGTTGTCAATTTTTGCGAGCTCTTCTTTTTTATCGCTGATTTGAATACTCTGATTTATTATTGTAAAAGAAGCGTAAACTATAAAAGCCGCAAGCGCGATATATAGGAAAATAAATTTTTTATTAAGCTTTTTCTTTTGAGGAGTTATTTCTTTTAAATCGTTTTTCTTTTCCTCTACGATTTTTAAGTTTTTCTTTTCTTTTTTGCTCATATAACCTTACCTTAGATAAAATATTCTTTATTTTATTCATTATTGCTTTTGACTTTATTATAGTATTATACATTATTTTTCGGCATATTTTCAATAGCTTTTTCAATATTTTTTTAAAAATTTTTATTATCGGGCTATAAATCAAATCAAAAACACGTGACAATGTAAGATGAAAAACAAAAAATCCCAATCCGAAGCCTAAAATTACAAAGCCTCTTATTATTCCCTCAAGCATAGCAAGTGAATAAAAAAAGAGAATTACTCCGCAAATTACAGCAAATATAATATCACAAATCAGAAAATGAATCTTTTTATTAAAACCCGTTTTATAAAAAAGCCTTATCGGTTCATACACAAATCCGGTTAAAAAACCGAGAAACAAGGAAAATAAAAAAGCAAAAAGAAGTTCAGTAAAAGTAAATTCCATTAACTGAACAGCCTTTGCATAAATGATTTATCATTTTTTTCACGTGAATAATGCAGAGAGTTTATTACTCCTTCCAATTCCACATTGCCTGTATCAAGGTCAAGCTTGCTGATATGAAGTTTTGAGCCGCCTACGAGCAAATCTCCGTTTACGGTTTTTAAACTGACGCTTTCATCATTAAATCCCGCTACATCCTCAACACCCGTTACCGAAAGCTTTTTTCGGTTATCGAGTATAAGATTGCTGTATTTATTAGTGTTTTCCTGCATAAAAAATCCTCCATATAAATTCTAATTAATTATATGGAGAAAAATATAAATTATGTTGCGTTTTCGTACATAAGCGGAGCAGAATCTTTGGTTGCGTGCTCGTTTACTTCCTTAACGCGTATTTTTACTGTTTTTGTACCGAATGTAATTTCAATAACGTCTCCTACCTTTACGGAATAGGAAGCTCTTGCGACGTTGCCGTTTACAATTACTCTTCCCGCGTCGCAAGCTTCGTTAGCTACGGTACGGCGTTTTATTATTCTTGATACTTTTAAAAATTTATCTAATCTCATAATTCTCCTGTAGAAAAAAACTGCCTCAAAAATGAGGCAGTTAAATAAACAAATGATTATTTGTTTACAGCGTCCTTGAAAGCCTTACCGGCTTTGAAAGCGGGAACCTTGGAAGCAGCAATCTCAATCTTGTTGCCTGTTCTCGGATCAACGCCTGTACGAGCGTTTCTCTGGCGCTGTTCAAATGTACCAAAGCCTACGAGCTGAACTTTGTCGCCCTTAACGATAGCGTCAACGATAGTATCAACTGTAGCGGATACTGCCTTCTCAGCGTCTTTCTTAGAAATACCACTTGCTTCTGCAACTGCAGCAATTAATTCAGTTTTGTTCATAGTTTTTTTCCTCCAAAAATTTTTATTTCACTTCATCCCAAAGGGAATCAAGTTGACTGAGTGAAGCCGTTTTAATATCAACACTGCGCTCTTCAGCGAGCTTTTCCATAGCTTTAAAACGGTCGGTAAACTTATCGCAAGCGTCGTAAAGCGCTTTTTCAGAGTCTACCTTAATAAAACGGGATACATTAACAACGGAGAACAGCAAATCTCCGAGCTCTTCCGACTGCGCATTAAAGTCATTTCTTTTAACAGCATCTTTAAGCTCGTCCGTTTCTTCAACAATTTTATCAAGCGCGCCGTCTATACTATCCCAATCGAAACCGACTTTAGCCGCTTTCTTCTGAATCTTTTCAGCCCTCATAAGCGAAGGAAGCGCTTTGGAAACGCTGTCCATAGCTTCGGACTGTTTCTTCTGAGATTTTTTAGTCATCTTAACATTATCCCAGCTTTTAAGAGCTTCATCGCTGTTTTCGGCTTTTACATCACCGAAAACGTGAGGATGACGTTCAATAAGTTTTTTACAAACTCCGTTAATTACATCGTTTATATCGAACTCATTTTCCTCGGCGGACATCTCGCTGTGAAAAACAACCTGAAGAAGTACGTCGCCGAGCTCCTCTTTTAAAAGTTCGGAATCTTTGTTATCGATAGCTTCAATAACCTCATAAGTTTCTTCGATAAAATTACTTCGGATAGATTCGTGAGTCTGAACCCTGTCCCACGGACATCCGTCGGGAGCTCTGAGGTATTTCATAATTTCAACCAGGTCGTTAAAATTAAAGCTTTCTTTATTTAGGAAGTCCACCTAAATCACCTCAGAAATTCAGTATTTATCGGATAACAAAGGTATTTTAACCTATTAGGTGATATTTTTCAAGTATAGTTACAACTTTTTCACCTTTTGGCAGGAATTTAAGCTCATTTCGAGTAAAAGTTTTTAATATTAACAAAATTGTAATATAAACAATAGCCGCAATTATGATCGCAACAAGCGCCGCGGGAATTAAAGGCAGCCATTTTGAGCATATCATATAGCCGAAATATGCCGCCGCCGCACAGGCTACAGCGGATATTAATGGCTTAATTACCGTTGATACAAAATCAGGCATTACTCCCGAATGTTTAACGAGAAGATACATTCCTACGGTCAGCATTACGCTGTAAGCGATAAGCGAACCGACGGAACCGCCCTGAATATTTATCGGCACAACTCTTACAAACAGCCAGGTTGTAGCGACTTTAATAATTATTCCCGCCGTATAAATTTTTAAAGGAAGATCCACACGTCCTATACCCTGCAGCATACTGCAGATAGGAACAACGCAAGCGATAACAATTGCAGTAAATCCCATTACTTTTAAAACCTGGGCGCCGATTACCACCTGAGTCTGGCTTGCGTAGACAATATCCATTATAGGACGCGCAAGAACAGTCAAGCCTAAACCCGTAGGCAGAGTAAAGAGCATTGTAAGTCTTAAAACCGTTTCTATAGAAGTTTTAAGTTCGGATTTATTACCCTTGGTCCATGCGCTCGCGACATTAGGCATAGCCGCGGTGCCAAACGCCTGAGTAACCGCCGTTACAAGCTGCATAAGAGGCAACGCGGCTCCGTAGCAGCCCCACAAAGCGGTATGCAGGGTAATTTTAGATGTATTCTTCGAAATCTGGTTCGAAAGATTAACGCCCATATCTTTATACTGATTCACAATTTCCTTGCCGTTGGTAATAGCCAAACTATGCAAAACATTCTGAATAACAGCGGCGTCAATCAAAGTACCTATATTCATTACAAGAGCGGTAAGTCCTATAGGTATCGCGGTTTTAAACATTCTTATAAATGTTTCTTTTTTACTTCTTGCTTCAACGGAATTCTTGTAGTATTCCTCGGGGATACCGTCTCCTCCGATTTTATAACGTAAAAACAGGAAAAGAAAACAGGCTATACTTCCGAGTACAATTCCCGAAATCGCTCCCGCTACCGAAAACGACATTATTGTATACATAGCTTCCAATTCGGCGTTCTTACCCGAAAAAGTAAGGCCGAAAACGGTGCCGGTAGCCTTGTAGCCGTCGCTTCCGACTTTCATAATTACATAAGCTATCCCAAGTCCGAAAATAAGCTTTGAACCGGCTTCTATTACCTCGGAAATAGCTGTAGGGAACATATTGCGCTGTCCCTCAAAATAGCCTCTGTAAATTGAAACAAGACATCCGAACAGAATAGCCGGAGAAAGCATCAGCATAGCGTAAAGCGAATAAGGCGAGTTAATAACGTGAATATACATAAAACTCGAACAGAACATTATAAGGAAACAAACCGTTCCCGTAATTGAAAAGAACGGAATTGAAACCTTATGAATCTGTCGAACATCATTATAACGTTTTTGGGAAATACTTTCCGAAACAAGCCTTGAAACAGCAATAGGAAATCCGGCGGTGGCAATTGTAAACAAAGGAATATAAATCTCGTAGGCGTTGCTGTAAAGCCCTGTTCCTATAGCGGCGTAGCTATCGCCGAAATAAGCGTAAAGATTACTTATCATAATCTTATCCACAAAGCCGAGCACCTTTACGATGACCATACTCATTGTCATTACCGCCGCGCCCTTTAAGAAAGTTTGCGAAGCGTTATTGTCCGCGTTTTTTACAGCGTTATACTTTTTTGACACGCAAAATCACCTTTAATATTATTCAGCTTCTACTTTTTCAGCCGGTGTTTCTTCAGCTGTTTCTACGGGTTTACCGCAGGCAGCGCAGAATTTAGCGCCTTCAACAAGCTTATATCCGCAGTTCGCGCAAAGATTCTTAGCTTTGGGAAGCGCTGTTCCGCATGTAGAACAATACTTAGAGTTTTTCTCTAATTTCTCTCCGCAGGCGGGACATGTTACAGTATTCTTAGCCTTATCTAAAACACTTTCAACATCTTCAACATTCTGCTTTAAGGCGGAGATTTCTTCTTTAATAGCTTCAATTTCCTCAACGGGATCGCCGTTATACACTGCTTCACCCAATGCCTGATACTGCTTTGCGAGCTCGGATCTGAGGCTTGCGAGCGAGATTCTCAGCTTAGATAAATCAAAAAACTCTCCTGCTTTTTTAGATACAGCCGTAGCGGCTGATTTAGCGTTTACTACTACATCGTCAAAAATTGTCATAATAAAAAATACTTCCTTTCAAATTTTTAAATATTATACCACTCTTAATTGTAAATATCAATTAATTTAACGGGATTTTAGACATTTTCGGTAAAATGAATATATTTCACTTTTTCTATTAAGAAGTTCCTCAAATCTGCTTATATATTCATATGGATACTTAAAATTAAATATACGCTCCAGGTAACCGGAATAAGGATCTTTTAGCTTTGTTACAGCGCCCGCTCCGCATCCGATTATTGTATGGGTTTCATCCATTACAAAAATGTTATACAGACTTTCAAATCCTTTTTTTGACCATCCTGTATTCTCTAAATTACCGAGCATACGGCTTTGGCGGTAAAGATAATATGGAGAATAGCTTTCGGATTTAAGCTTTTCATCGGCGAACGAAAGCATATTACGGGTACGTTCGGCGTCTTCCTTATTAATCTGTGTACCATCCTGAGTAAGCGTTGCGCTTCTTTTCATCGACAAAGTATGTATCGTAATACATTCGGGTGATAAATCGCAGATTCTTTCAAGGCTGTCTTTAAAACTTCCAAAACTTTCGCTCGGAAGTCCTGCTATTAAATCCATATTAATACAATCAAATCCTGTTTCACGAGCTAAAGCGAACGCGTTTAAAGTCTGTTGGGTTGTATGTTTACGACCTATTACAGAAAGCACATCATCGTTTAAAGTCTGGGGATTTATTGAAATACGGTTAACTTTATTTTCTTTTATAGAAATAAGTTTTTCTTTTGTAATAGTATCCGGACGTCCCGCTTCAACAGTAAATTCCTTACAATTACTCATATCAAAGCAGGAATTCACCGTATTTAAAACTTCAGACAGCTGAGAGGCGCTAAGGGTTGTAGGCGTTCCGCCGCCCATATACACGGTTTCAAGCTTTAAGCCAAGTTCATTTACGATTTTAGCGGTATATTCAAGCTCTTTCAGTAAAAGCTCAACATAAGTTTCAATAAGATGACCGCTGCGTTCAACGGAGGATTGAACAAAAGAACAGTATTTGCATCTTGACGGACAAAACGGAATCGCTATATACAGACTTAATGAATTTTCACCCGAAAGGCTTAATATTTTGCTTTCGTTTCGTTCGGTAAGTTTAGCTAAATTTATCTTATCCTCTTCTACAAAAAGTTTTTCCGCAAAATATTTATCGGCGTAAACCTCACCGCCCTTTTTTAATAAAGAACGGTAAAGCTTTATCGGACGAACTCCTGTTACCAAACCCCACGGCGGCGTAACGCATGTTTTCTCGCACAGAAGTTTATAGAGCATTTCGCACATCATACGCTCATTTTCGTTATCATCCGCCAAAGAAGCTTTTAATGTTTTCTTATAACCGTCTATATTTACACTTACGGTTAAACTCTCATCAAGCCCGGTAATAATACAGGGTTCAATATAATCCGAATTATCTTTAATTACGTTTATTTTTTCATTTGGATAAAACAGTCTTGTAAGGTTTTCAAGTTCGTAGTGAAATTTATGATTAACAATATACAGATTCATACTCTTACCATAAGATAATTATATTTTCTCTCAAAATCGAGGTCGGACATCATTCCGTGGCCGGGATAGACAATATAATTACCGTCAATATTTTTTAAACGTCTTATTGAATTAATCATATCATCGTCATTACCCGTAGGGAGATCGGTTCTTCCGAATGACTCGCGAAAAAGAGTATCTCCCGTTATTATATTATTATCAAAAATATAACATCCGCTGTCCTTTGTATGTCCCGGAGTATAAATATATTTAATACAGGTTTTTCCGAGATTGAAACAGTCGCCATCGCTTAAAATAATATCTCCGCTGAAAGGCTCAATATTAAAATCAGGATGAAAAGCGCTGTGGTTAAGTAAGTTATTATTCAAAAATTCATTCGTATATTCGCCGCAGATTATCTCAGCGATAAACATTGAAGCAAGCTGTTTAGCGTAGCCGATATGGTCATAGTGACCGTGTGTTAGAATTACATATTTAAGTTCGCCGCCGCTTTTAATATCATCAATCAACTTTTCGCTTTTTCCTCCGGGATCGACAACCGCCATATAACCTGTATCCTTATCGGTAATAAGGTAGCAGTTGGTCATTATCTCGGTTACGGGATAAACTTTTATATCAGTCATTTTAATAACCTTTCAATTTATTTTAAATCATCGGAATCAATTACGAGTGTTACGGGACCGTCGTTGCACAGCTCAACCTGCATATCCGCTCCGAATTCGCCTGTCTGTACATCCTCTACCCCGTTTTTCCTTAGTTGTTCACAGAAAAATTCATAAAGAGGGTTTGAAACTTCGGGACGCGCGGCTTTAACAAAGCTCGGGCGTCTGCCGTGGGAGCAATCGGCGTAAAGCGTAAAATTGGAAACGACTGTAACACTGCCGTTAACATCGGCTAAAGACAGATTCATCTTATCGTTTTCGTCTGTAAAAATCCGAAGTCCGGAAATCTTTTTCGCCAATTTTACAGCGTCGGATTCTTCATCTCCGTCTTTTATTCCAAGGAGGATAAGAAATCCGTTTTTTATTTCCGATACTCTTTTTCCTTCAATATCTACCGAACATTTACTGACGCGCTGTAAAACAACTCTCATAAGTATTCCTTTCCGAATTTAGAATCTTTTAATTGAAATAACCTCGTTTAAAGACTGTAGTCTTTTAATAATTGTATCAAGATGTTCACGGTTAAATACATCTATGGTAGCTGTAACAATTGCTCTCCCCTCGCCTATTGAGCGAGAGTTCAGGCTGTTGATAAATATTCTCATAGAGGAAAGCGCGATTGTGACGTCCGCAAGTACTCCCGTACGGTCCGAACAAATTATTTCGAGTGTTGAATGGAAGCTGTCGTTTATATTTTCTTCCCAGCGGACATTTACATATCTCTCGGGTTCCTCAACTTTTGTAAGGTCCTCGGGAATATTGGTGCAATGGCGCTTATGAATTGATACGCCGAAACCGCGGGTTATATAACCTATAATCTCGTCACCCGGAAGCGGATTACAGCATTGAGCGAATTTCACAAGGCAATCTTCCATACCCTCTACCACTACGCCAGAGTTGCTGTTTTTGCGTTTCGGAGTTTTTTGGATAATTACGGGTTCTGTTTCTTCGTCTTTTTTAAACTTGGTATTATATTCTTCCTTTATTCTCGGAAGAACTTTCCACAGCTGGATTCCGCCGTAACCGATTGAAGCGTACAAGTCTTCCACGGTATTAAACTTATTCTTCTTGAGCATAAACTGGAGAAGTTCCTCGAGACCTTCGTCGGTAAGAGAAATATTACTTCTTTTAAGCTCGCGCTCAAGCATCATCTTACCTTCGATAATGTTCTCGTCACGCTTTTCGTGTTTAAACCATTGTCTGATTTTTGAACGGGCGGACGAAGTCTTACATATGTCGAGCCAGTCTCTTCTCGGATGGCTGTCTTTCTGCGTAAGAATCTCGCAGATTTCGCCTGTATTGAGTTTATAATCAATCGGAACAATACGGTGGTCAACCTTCGCGCCTACCATATGGTTGCCGACTTCGGTATGAATAAGATAAGCGAGGTCTATTACCGTTGAATCCTGGGGCAGGCTGAACACATCACCCTTCGGGGAGAATACATATACGTCATGCTGTGAAAAGTCGTTGCGTATATTACGGATAATATCAGTCGAGTCGTCGGTATCAATCTGTGCTTTAAGTACATCTTTAATACGGTTGATATTATCGTCAAGTTCCTTTGCCTTCTTATTATTGACAATGCGGGTAAAGCCGAGTTTATATTTCCAGTGCGCCGCGATTCCGTTTTCGGCGGTCTGGTGCATTTCCCAGGTTCTTATCTGAACCTCAAAAGGAATACCGTCCTTATCTATTACGGTTGTGTGTAAAGACTGGTACATATTGGGCTTGGGAGTTGAAATATAATCCTTAAAACGGCGCGGGATCGGCGTAAACAAATCGTGGATTACACCGAGAAGATTATAACAGTCCTTTATATCGTCAACAATAATTCTAAGAGCGAAAAAGTCGTAAATTTCGTCAAGAGTTTTTCCTCTTAAAAATGTTTTACGGTAAATACTGTTAATGCTTTTTACACGTCCGTAAACGGTAATTTTACTGTTAGGAAGCTTTGAAGCTTTCAGAATTTCCTTTTTCTTTCTCTCAATAAAACGATCTCTCTCGTTTTCTTTAAGCAACAGAGCGTCCTCAATTTCCTTGTAGCCTAGCGCGATTTATCACGGCGTTTCTGCTCTTTCATACACTCAATTGTACGCATATTATGAAGCCTGTCGGCAAGCTTAACGATAATTACGCGTATATCGTTCGACATAGCGATAAGCATTTTGCGGACGTTTTCAGCCTGCTGTTCCTCACGCGAATAAAGTTTGATTTTTGAGATTTTAGTAACGCCGTCAACTATAGTAGCGACATCTTTTCCGAATTCCTTGCGGATATATTTAAGGTCAAATTCAGTATCCTCAACAACATCGTGTAAAAGCGAAGCGATAACGCTGTCGGAGTCCATACCGAATTGAGCGACGATACAGGCAACGGAAGTCGGATGCAGGATAAAAGGTATTCCCGAAACTCGTCTCTGGTCGCCGTGAGCCTTTTCGGCTAAAGCATAGGCTTTTTGAATTTTACGCAAATCATAATTATTGTTGCTTTTTTTCAGAATTGAAAGCAGGTTTTCATAATCCTGGTAATGAACTGTATCATCAAATTTACTCATTTCGGTACACCTCCTTTAAAGATTTAATTATTGACGCGTCTTCAAGGTTAACTTTATTATTAACCTCAAGTATTTTTATTCTTACAGTATACATATCCTCGTAAAGCGCTATAAGCGAAAGCTCGTTCATAGCTTCAAGAATTACTTTTAACTTTCCGTATGTAATAGATTGGGAAAGCTTATTAAGTATAATATCCAAAGAGATATTTTCCGTATTCTTTTCACTCTTTAAATACCTGTATACCTCGGCAAAATCATTTCTGTCGGGTATTATTGTTTTCAGCTCGGAAATTTCAAGCTGTTCGCCCGAACAGAAATGCTCAAAAATTCTAAGGCTGTCTATATACAGAGAATAATCGGTATCCGAGTATTTTATATCTTTAATTATTACCGAAAGCGACTCATTATTCTTATAAACATTCACATCCAAAGTAACGGCAACATCAACAACATCGCCTGTTTTATAAGGAAAGTCGAATGTTGAACAGTTGAATTTAAGCGCCTGAATATAATTATTTCCGCTTACAAATGTAATTCTGATATGTTTGTTATTGGAAAGCGGAGTTATATTTTTAATTCTGAGACCTGCAATTCCGAAAACGGGCGTCGGATTCCCCGCTCCGAAAGGCTGAAGATACGTAAGCGACTTTGCCAGCTCGACGTCGATAAACGCGGGATTAAGCTTACAATCAACTTTAAGCACATCGTAAGGCATATCAATTTTTGAAGCGTATTCGTTTATTTCGCGTCTGAACTGTTCAATTTTTCCGCTTTCAAGGCCGAGACCGACCGCCATAGGATGGCCGCCGAAATGGTCAAGCAGCGGCGCGCAGGCGTTCACAGCTTCCCACAAATCAAAGCCTTCGACACTTCTTCCCGAACCTTTACAAACTCCGTCGTTTTCGGAAAGAACAATACAGGGTTTTCCGTATATTTCTTTAAGGCGTGAACTTACAATTCCGATAACTCCCTGGTGCCAGTCTTTTCCGTTTATAATAAGAACTCTGTCCCAGACAAGAGAAGGATTCTTAGCGATAAGAAAATTAATCTTTTCAACAATCTCTTTTTCGATTTTCTGGCGTTCCGAATTATCATCGCTTAGTTTAAGGGCGATTTCATCCGCTTTAGCGGTTTCATCGGTGATAAGCATATTTACGCAGTCGTCGGACCGTCCCAAACGGCCTACGGCGTTTATTCTCGGAACAATACCGAACGAAACGTTGCCGGCGGTAATATTCTTTTCGGAAAGTCCCGCGTGCTCGACCAAAGAAGCAATACCCAAACGGTCGCCGTTGTTAATATGTTTAAGCCCTCTTTTTACGAATACGCGGTTTTCATCAATCAAAGGCATAATATCTCCGATTGTTCCTATTGAAAGAAGGTCGGAATAATTATCCAAAAGCATATCAACATCAGCGTATTCGCCTTCTATTGCCATTACAAGCTTAAAAGCGACGCCGACTCCCGAGATATATTTAAATCTGCTTTCACAATCGGGACGGTGCAAATCAACAACCGCCTCGGCATCCGGGAGCTTTTCACCCGGCATATGATGGTCGGTAACAACTGTATCTATTCCTAATTCGGACGCGTAAGCGATTTCCTCAACAGCGGAAATACCGTTATCAACCGTAATTATAAGACCTACATCTTTTTCCGAAAGAGATTTTACAGCGTTCTTATTCATTCCGTAGCCTTCGCTTTCACGGCTCGGAATATAATACATAACATTCGCTCCGATTGTTTCAAGATACGAATAAAGAAGAGCTGTAGATGTTACACCGTCGGCGTCATAGTCACCGTAAACACAGATTTTCTCATTATTTTCAAGAGCTTTTTTAACACGTTCGGCGGCAATTTCCATATCTTTAATCTCAAAAGGACTGTCGATAGAACTGTCGTCAAACAAGAACCTGTTTATCTCATCCTCGGTGACAATGCCCCTTATTTCGAGTAAAGCGGCAATAATCGGAGGAAGGTCATATCTTTCGGAAATGGCCTTTGCTTTCTCTTTATTCAATTTTGCAACAGACCATTTTTTCATTATTCTTTACCTTTCAATTATCATTCATAAGTTTTTCAGCGTGAGCAAGCGCTGTATCCGAAATTTCAACGCCGCCCAAAATACGCGCTAATTCATTAAGACGTCCGTCGTAATTCAGCAGTTTTATATCGGTATAAGTTCTGTTATCCCTTACTGATTTTGAAATCAGGAAGTGACTGTCCGCCAAAGCGGCTATCTGAGCCTGGTGTGTAACGCAGATTACCTGGCGTGATTTTGATACCTCTTTCAGTTTCATACCTACTTTCTGCGCCGCGGAGCCCGAGACTCCCGTATCCACTTCGTCAAAAATAAGAGTATCAATTAAATCGGTAGAAGCTAAAACTGTTTTAATCGCGAGCATCATTCTTGACAGCTCGCCGCCCGAAGCGATTTTCGAAACAGGCTTAGGATCTTCACCGGGGTTAGCCGAGATTAAAATTTCAACGTCATCCTGTCCGATTTCGCCGAGCCCGCAGTTATTAACGGAAACAACAATCTCAACGTTCGGCATATCAAGATATGCCATCTCTTTTTTTACTTTTTTCTCAAATTCTTCAGCGGTATTCTTTCTTACATCCGAAAGCCTGTCGGCTAAAGCTTTTGCCTCGGATTCGGATTTATCGCACAGAGCTTTTAACTCGCCTGCGTTCTCGTCGAATTTAAGCAGTTTATTAAGTTCAACCTTAGCGTTCTCCAAAAATTCAAGTATTTCTTCCTCGTCCTTGCCGTATTTTCTCGAAAGTTTATTTAGCAAATCGAGCCGCTGTTCAATTTCTTCAAGGCGGTAAGGGTTTTCCTCAATCTCGTCAATAGAATCGGAAATCTCGTTTGAGCAATCCTGAAGCTCATAATATAAATCATTAATTCGATTAAAAATTTCCGATAAAGACGGGTTTAAATCGGAAGCTTTTTGCAAAGAAGTTACTACATCATCAAGCTTATCGGTTACGCCCGATGTAGAACTTCCGTCTAAAATATTTTTTGCTTTATGAAGCTCGGAAGTAACCTTTTCAACATTCATAAGGATACGTCTTTCCTCGTTAAGCTCCTCGGTTTCACCGATTTTTATATCGGCGTTTTCAAGCTCCTCAACCTGAAAGCCGAGAACTTCAATACGCTGTTCGCGGTTAGATTCGCTTTTCAGAAAATCGTTAAGCTGTTTTTTCAGTTGCTTATAATTCTTATACTTTTCTTTGTATTCGTTTATAAGTTCAGAATTTCCAGCTAAATTATCAATATATTTAATATGAGTTTCGGGAGAAAAAAGCTCATAGCTTTCGTGCTGGCCGTGGATATTAATTAAATTAAGTCCTAATTCCTTTAAGAAAGATACATTCGCGGGACGTCCGTTAATACGGCAATTATTCTTGCCCGAAACAGACATTGTACGGCTTATTATAAGCTCGTCGTCCTCTAAAGAGTATCCGTTATCATCAAGTTTTTGTTTAACTATATCATTAACTTCGGAAAACGAAGCGTACACCGTAGCGATTTCGGCGCCGTTTCTGATCAATTCACGGCTTGTACGTTTTCCTAAAATAGCGTTAATTGCGTCAATAACAATACTCTTACCGGCTCCGGTTTCGCCTGTAAGAATATTGAGTCCAGAAAATAATTCAATTTCGGATTTTTCAATAACAGCGATATTTTCAATAAATAATGAATTAAGCATATTTATCCTTTATAAAAATTTTTTTAAATCTATTACAAGCGCCGAAGCGCTGTTTTCGTCAGAGCAAACAATAAAAATAGTATCATCACCGGCAATTGTGCCAACTATTCCGTCAAAATCAGTATTATCTATAGAAGCGCAGATAGCATTCGCGATACCAGCGGTAGTTTTAATTACAACCATATTCTGCGCGGATTTTACTGTTATTACGGAAGAATTAAAGAAACTCTGCATATTACTCTGCATATCGGAAGATGATTTCTTAATTGAAGTATAGTGATACTTTCCGTCCGCGGAGAGAGATTTTAATAATCTTAGTTCCTTTATATCTCTTGAAACAGTTGCCTGGGTTACGTTAAATCCGTTTTCTTTAAGCTTACATAAAAGCTCTTCCTGGGTTTCAACGGGATATTCATTTATTATATCCAAAATCATTGCGTGTCTTCTGGTTTTCATCGGGCTTTTCTCTCTTTCAGTTTTTCGTTCAAAAGTTGATAAAAGTTTCTGTCGTATAACTTTATAAGTTTAAGATATTCATTGGATTTTTTTATTTTTATAACGTCGGACGAGCTGATTTCTACGTTAATTTCTCCGTCTACGGATAAGACAGCCGGAGTATTATCTCTCATTTTCACGGTAGTATTCAAAACGGAACCGCCGTCAAAAACAACCGACCTTGAAATAAGGGAATGCGGACAAATCGGAGTTAAAAGGATACATTCCATTTCAGGCGAAATTACAGGTCCTCCTGCCGAAAGCGCGTAGGCTGTGGAACCTGTCGGAGTTGAAAAAAGTATTCCGTCAGCGTGATATTCGGAAATAGGCGAATTATCGAGGGATACGGAAACATCAATTATTCTCGAAAGGCTTCCTCTCGCCACTGTAGCGTCGTTAACGGCGATATAATTATCCTCAGTTCCGTCAGCGTGCGAAACAGTTACATCAAGCAGCATTCTTTTATTTACCGTATAATCGCCTTTAATAATACGTACAAGGTCGTTAATATTATCCGGTTCTACCTCGGCCGCAAATCCTAAACGACCGACATTAACGCCTATCATCGGTTTATCGTATTTCGAAGCGTATTTCGCGGTATGGATAATTGTACCGTCTCCGCCGACAGTAACGGCTATATCGCAAGCGGAAAACATAGAATTGTAATCATTAAAAATCAGCGGGTTTTTTACGTTCTCGGTTATTCCGCAATCGGAGAATTTTTTCAGCGTTATAATTTCAGCCTGATTATTAACAATAATTTCGGATATTTTTTTTGCGCATAAAACAGCCTTCGGTTTATCTGTATTTACAATTAACGCGATTTTCATTTAATCACCTTATTTATCAAGTTCAAGATGGGAATTTTTTACAAGCTCCTCGGGAGATGTTTTGGTAAAAGACGAGGGATTGTCGGATTTTTTTATATGAATAAGATATTCGATATTGCCTTCGGGGCCTTTAATCGGAGAATAATCTAAATTCAGAACGCTGTAGCCGTTATCAAGACAGAAATCATATATCATCTTAACGACTTCAATATGAACAGAAGGATCACGGACTACGCCCTTTTTCCCTACCTTTTCACGTCCCGCCTCAAACTGGGGTTTAATAAGACATACAGCCTCAGCGTTTTCGCTAAGCAGTTCTCTCGCTACGGGAAGCAAAAGTTTAAGGGAAATAAAACTTACATCAATTGAGAAAAAATCAATTTTATCGGGAACCTCGGCGCTTGTAACGTTTCTCATATTGGTACGCTCAAGGTTAATAACTCTTTTATCGTTTCGAAGTTTCCAGGCAAGCTGACCGTAGCCAACGTCGATTGAATAGACTTTTTCAGCGCCGTTTTGCAACATACAGTCAGTAAAACCGCCTGTTGAGGCGCCGATATCCATTGTAATTTTATTTTTTAAATCCAAATTAAAATTATCAATTGCCTTTTCAAGTTTCAATCCTCCGCGGCTGACGTATTTTGGAGCTTTGCCCCTGAATTCAATATCAACGTCATCACTGTAGGACTGGCCGCATTTATCGGCTTTCTGATTATTTACATATATATCGCCCGCCATTATTATAGCTTTGGCTTTTTCACGGCTTTCGGCAAATCCTTTTTCAAAAACCAGTACATCTAAGCGTTTTTTCATAGATATTCCTTAATTACTTCTACCATTCCTTCGGCGTCGAGTTTAAATTCCCGAAGCGCCTGCTCAACAGTTTCATGGCGTACAAATGTATCTTTAATTCCGTGTATTTTATAGAACAAATCTTTTCCTGTTTTTTTAAGCTCATATCCGAAAGACTCTCCGATACCGCCCGCTACCATTGATTCTTCGAAGAAAAATATTTTGCGG
>CADBCC010000010.1 GCA_902793125.1 uncultured Ruminococcus sp. | reverse complement strand
ACAGACAAAACTGTAAACGGCTATCAGGAAGAACAGTACACAGCTACATTCGATTCCAAGTACACAAAGATCATCTTCAACAACGGCGGATCAGAACAGACTGTTGATATCGATTATGATAACAAGGTAACAGGCTATTATCCGACAGAAAAAGAAGGCGATAAGTGGAAAGTAGATTCCTGGACAGACGCTCCCGCAACAGGCGAAGCTACACAGGCTCCTACAGCAGCACCCGCAACAGGTGAAGCTACACAGGCTCCTACAGCAGCTCCCACAGTTGCTCCTACAACGACTGAGTCTTCCGATACTATCACAGTTTACTTTACAGACTCTATGTTCTATGGTGATGTAAACGTATATTATTGGATGAACGGCGGAGACTGGCCCGGAAAAGCAATGACAAAGGTTAATATTAACGAGTATTCTCAGCAGGTTTATTCCGCAGAAATCCCCGCTGACGTTGTTGGTGTTATCTTTAACGGCAACGGTCGCCAGACTGTAGATATCACAGAGAATATCAAAAACGGCGCATGGTGGTACGCATTAGAGACTACAGACGACGCCGGTCACAACCGTGTTCAGTTAGTAAACGTTGAGCCCGAGACAGCGGCTCCTACAGAAGCTCCCGAGACAGTTGCTCCTACAGCGGCTCCCACAGAAGCTCCTGAGACAGTAGCTCCCACACAGGCTCCTACAGAGGCTCCTACAGCAGCTCCTACAGCAGCTCCTACAGAGGCTCCCGCTGATAAGAACACAGTTAAGTTCACAAACAACCAGGGTTGGACAGATGTATATCTCTACGCTTGGGGCGATAACGGCGACAACGCTCAGTGGCCCGGAGTTAAGCTCACAGACAAGAGCACAAACACATACAACGAAGAGCAGTACACAGCAACATTCGATTCCAAGTATACAAGTATCATCTTCAACAACGGCGGATCAGAGCAGACTGTTGATATCGATTATGATAACAAGGTAACAGGCTACTATCCGAAAGAGAAGAAAGATAATAAATGGGAAGTAGGTTCATGGACTGACGCTCCCGCAACAGGCGAAGCTACACAGGCTCCCACAGCTGCTTCTACAGCGACTCCCGAGACTCAGGCTCCCGATAACAGCTACACTTACTACTTTGTTCCCGGTTCAACTCCCGCAGCAGGCTACACATTCAAGCTTAACATTAATGATGAAGCCGGCACAGATCCTCAGTATTGGCATCAGTTCACAATGACAAAGACTGACGATAAAGTAGACGGAGTACCGGTATACAAAGCTACATTTACAGCTGACTATACAAAGGCTAATGAGATTCAGTTCCAGACCTGGAACGGCGAGACATGGGTTACACAGACTACAGTATCCGGTAAGGTTGCTTTAGCTGATTTAGATGAAAAATTAGTTAAGGCTGACGGTTCTGTAAATCCTTATGAGGTTGATAACGGAAGCGTTGAAGGTACTGATATCGTTGTAACAAATCCTGCTGATACAACTAAGTCAGTTAAGCTTGACTTAATGGCTGTAAGCGGTATGTCAGGTCAGTGGCGTGTATACACATGGAACGACGGCGACGCGCAAGGCATTTGGTCTTATATTTACAACAGCAGCGCTGAAGTTAAGGATAACTTCCTCTTAGCTCATGTTCAGGATCACAGTTCCGCGAATAGCTGGGATAGTGTTGACGTTCAGACAATTGACGTTAAGTCAGTTAACAACGCGAAATACTACTTACTCAACGAAAAGGATAACAACGGTAAGTATGTATTAACTACAACAGCTCCCGAAACAGTAGCTCCTACACAGGCTCCTACGGACGCTCCTTCTACAGAAGCTCCCACACAGGCTCCTACAGAAGCTCCTACAGAAGCTCCTACACAGGCTCCTACACAGGCGCCCACACAGGTTCCTACACAGTCTTCAACTTATACATTTAAGTTTACAAACAACCTGAACTGGGCAAATGTATATGTTTACGCTTGGAATGACAGCGGCAACAACGGAAACTGGCCCGGAGTTAAGCAGACAGTAAAGGCAGCTAACGACTACGGCGAAACGCAGTACACCGTAACATTAGACAAGAGCTATACTAAGATGATCTTCTCTAACGGAAACGGTACCCAGACTGTAGACGTTACAATCGACCAGTCTAAGGAAGGCTACTATATTCCCGGCAATACCGAAAACGGTAAATATGTAGTTGCTTCCTGGTAATTTAATAATCTGATAATCTGATTAAGATTTGTGATAATTAAATAGAATTACTCCGCAGCTTCGGCTGCGGAGTTTTTTTGGGATGTACTTGTTAAAAATTGAAAATATGTTATAATAGAAACAGCGATTTTCAAAAGGTTGTGGAAAGATGATTATTTACGATATAAGCAGGAGTATTCCCGAAACCAAACCGTACGAGGGTGATCCCGAGACAAATTATAATATTATTAATTCAATAGATAACGGCGATATGTATAACCTAAGCTCATTTTCTATGAGCAGCCATACCGCTACTCATATCGACGCGCCTTTTCACTACGACGAAGAGGGTAAAAAAATAGACGAAATCCGTCTTGCCGTATTTTACGGAAAGTGCACCGTGGTTGAGACCGACCGTATTTTAACGGGCGAGGATATGGAAGAAATTCTCCCTAAATGCCGGAAGCGTCTGCTTATACGAGGAAACGGTATGGGGTATATCGAGTCCTCCGCGGCGCAGATTATCGCCGACAGTGATATTGTGCTGGTCGGAACCGATTCTGATTCAATCGCTGCTCCGTTTGACGAATACAGAACCCACCGTATTCTCGCCGTAAATAATAAGGTGGTTTTAGAAAACCTGAACCTTGAAGATATAAGCGCGGGAAGCGATTACACGCTCAGCGCCTTTCCGATACGCCTCGACGGTCTTGAGGCGGCTCCGTGCAGAGCGATTCTATTTGAACAGGAAAAGGGATTTTAATGAAGTATAAATTGCTTGTTTTTGACCTCGACGGAACTCTTGTAAACTCTCTTACAGATTTAGCCGTTTCCGTAAACGAGGGTTTGAAAAAGGCGGGGCTTAAACCCCACGAGGTAGAAAAGTATAAGAAGTTCGTCGGAAACGGAAGAGAAAAGTTAATCGACAGAGCGATGGGCGAAAGCTGTAAAGACGAAAGACTCAGAAATATTGTTAAAGATACTTTTGATACTTTCTATAAAGAGCATTGCAACGATAACACAACCTCTTATAACGGCTGCGAAAAGCTATTGTCCGAACTTAAGAAAACGGGAGTAAAAACCGCAGTGCTTTCGAATAAGCCCGATGAATTTGTTAGCGGGATTTTAAATAAGATTTATCCCGAGCATAAATTTGACTCAGCCTGGGGCAAAAAGCCCGGGTATCCCGTGAAGCCCGATCCCGAAGCGCTTAACGCTATTTTAAAAGAATTAGAAGTAAAAAAATCCGAATGTCTTTATATCGGCGACAGCGACGTGGATATTTTCACCGCGAAAAACGCGGGAGTGGATATGCTCGGAGTGGACTGGGGATTCCGCGAAAGGAAGGAACTTATTGACGCGGGAGCGGAGTTTGTCGCTTCAAGCGCCGATGAAATTTTGGAGTATATAAATGAAAACTAATGCTCAAAAAAATATGGACGCGGTAATTGAAAATCTTAACTCAACTGAGACTTTGCTGATTCACGCCTGCTGCGCTCCGTGTTCAAGCTATGTCATCGAATATTTATCAGAGTATTTTCATATAAATATCCTGTACTATAATCCGAATATTACAAACCCCGAGGAGTATAATTACCGCCTTTCGGAAGAAGAAAGGCTTATAAACGAGCTCCCTGTTAAAAACCCCGTAAAGCTGATAAAAGGGGAGTATAATCCAAAAGCTTTTATTGAAGCCGTAAAGGGTTTGGAGAACGAGCCCGAGGGCGGTAAACGCTGTGAAAAATGTTTTGAGCTTCGCCTTAGCGAGGCTGCGAAAAAATGCAAAGAAATCGGCGCTGATTATTTTCTTACCACGCTTACAATTTCTCCGCTTAAAAACGCGGAAAAAATTAACGAAATCGGAAACAGGATTGCCGATGAGTACGGGGTGAAGTACCTGCCTTCCGATTTTAAAAAGAAGAATGGTTATAAACGCTCAATCGAGCTTTCCGAAGAATACAATCTTTACCGCCAGAATTACTGCGGTTGCGTATTTTCGCGTAAATAAACGGAGGATATATGGAAGTTTTTTTAATGTATTTTTTATTTGCTGTCGGTCTTTTACTGATAATAAAAGGCGGCGACTGGTTTGTTGACGCCGCGGTATGGTTTGCCGAAATTTCAGGTATTCCGCATTTTATCGTGGGTGCTACAATAGTCGGATTCGCGACATCGCTGCCCGAGGTAATTGTTTCGGTGATTGCCGCCGCGCAGGGTGACGTTGAAATGGCGACAGGTAACGCGATTGGTTCCGTAACCGCCAACACAGGATTAATACTCGGAATAAGTCTTTTGTTTATGCCGATAGTTGTAAAGCTGAAAGATTATTTGCCGAAAATAATCCTGCTTCTGGCTTCAATAGCCGCAATCTGGCTTTTCGGAATTTCGGGAGAAATTTCGATTATCGCGTCAGTTGTTCTGCTGATTATTTTTGCTGTATTTGTTTACGAAAACGTCCGAAGCGCCAAGAAAAATATATCGGTACAGGATGATACGGCAGCAGTTGAAAAAGAAGAAGTAACGAAAGCTATTGTATTAAAAAAGATTGTGTTGTTTGTATTAGGATGCGCGGGAATTATCGCGGGCTCCGAGCTTCTTGTTAATTATGGATCGGCAATAGCTTCGTCTTTAGGCGTGCCGACGAGAATAATAAGTATCTCGGCTGTCGCTATCGGAACATCTCTTCCCGAGCTTGTAACTACGATTTCAGCTATAAGGAAAAAGCAGGCGTCGCTTTCAATCGGAAATATACTCGGTTCTAATATTATCGATATTACTTTTATTCTTCCGCCCTGTATGCTTGCTTACGGAAAAAGCCTGCCCGTCTCCGCGGGAACGCTTTATACCGATTTGCCTGTGCTTATGGGATTATCTCTTTTCTGTTTTGTACCGACTTTCTTTACAAAAAAATTCTCCCGCTGGCAGGGCGCGGCCTTGCTTATTGTATACGCGGCGTATATGGTTTATACTTTTATGTTTCATTAAAAAAAGCTCCCGAAAGGGAGCTTTTCTCAGTTGAATTTATAAATTTTTCTTGCGATTCTGTAAAGGAATACGGCAATCTTACGTCCGGGTTTATTCTGAACGCAGGCCAGACTCCAAATAGTTTTATATCGTACGAAGTAATAAATCTTTTCGTCGGAATTTCTCAGGTATTGCCATAGGTCTTTCCGCTTTTCGTCTTTATCTTCGTACTCGCACAACTCACAGAAAATATTGGAAATCGTCATCATCATCGCGATGTATTTTCTCATATATTTTCCGAGTTTTTTACTTACTTTAAAAACATCGTCGATATGGTGCGCGTCAATCATAATCTTTGTAACTCTGAGCTGCTGGTCGATTCTTGACGCCATAACCTGCTCGTTAACGCTCTGGTCTTCGCGACCGATAAAGTAACGGTACAGATCAAGGTCCATATAGTAGATGTTCTTAACGTAGGGGAGCGGTGTATATACAAAAATATTATCAACGTAGAATGTGTGCTTCGGAAGTTCTACACCGCAGTCTTTAAGGAGCTGCGTGCGGTAAATTACCGAATGCATTAAAAGGCATTGTGAAATGCTGAAACCGCTGATGTCGTCCCAGGAGAAAATTGTATTCTGCGGGAAAACATTTTTGTAGTGCATTGTGTGGGTTGTATTGTCCTCGACGTGTTCGTAAACATAGTTGCAAATCATCATATCGAGGTTTTTGTTTTCAAGTTCTTTAAGTTTTACAAGCACCTGGCGCAAACAGTCTGTATCAAGCCAGTCGTCGCTGTCGACTACTTTGTAATATGTACCTGTAGCGTGGCGGAGTCCCTGGTTAACGCCTTCGCCGTGACCGCCGTTTTCCTGGTGAATTACTTTAATAATGTTGGGGTATTTTTCGGCATATTGGTCACAGATTTCGGGAGTTCTGTCTTTTGTGGAACCATCGTCAATTAAAATAATTTCAGCGTCTTCTCCGACTGAAAGCAGAGTGCTTATGCAATGGTCCATATATTCCGCGGAATTGTAACACGGTACCGCGAATGTTATAACTTTTTCTGTAGCTTCCATATAAATCCTCCGTACACTTCACAGAAATGTATAGATTTTTATTATTCATATTATTATAACATAAAACGCTTTTGTTTATCAATAATTATGACAAAATTTTAATTATACGCTTTTTCTATAATAAGTCCCGTATATTACGGAGATTAGCTATCCGTAACTGTAGGGTTACTTATGCTTTTCCGAGCTCTATATTTCGCTTATACGCCGCTTTTACGGCTTCAACTATTACATCTTCGAGGTTATCGTTATCGAGCGATTTTACACCCTCGATTGTGCTTCCGCCGGGTGAGCAGACCTTTTCAATAAGGGATGAGGGGTCTTCTTTACTTTCCATTAAGAGCTTAGCGCTTCCGAGTACGGTCTGAGCCGCCATATCAACGGCGGTTTTTTTGTCGATTCCACATTCCATTCCGCCCTCGGCAAGACCTCTTATGAACATATACACAAACGCCGGTCCGCAGCCCGAAACCGAACATCCCGCGTCCATAAGACTTTCGGGAATAGCGGTAAGGTTGCCCGCGTATTTCATATTGTCAAGGAAATTGCTTAGTTCGCTGTTGCTGACATTTTCTCCTCTTGTATAGAGGATTTCGCCTTCACCGACTTCGACGGGAGTATTAGGCATAATTCTGATTACATTATAATCTCCGCCTGCCATCTTTTTTATTGTATCAATTGAAAGTCCCGCCGCCATTGTAACGAGTACAACGCCGCTGTTGTTTTTAAGGGCGTCTTGTATTCCGCCGAGCATCTCCGCCATCATCTGAGGTTTAACGCCTAAGAAGATGCAATCGCATTGTTCGGCGATTGTGTTGTTGTCGGCGGTTTTTCCGCCTGTTTTATATGCTAATCTTTCCGCTTTCTCATCTAAATAATCCGCGATTAAAATGTCTTTTGTGCTTTTGGAAACAGCTTTGCAGAGCGCTCCGCCCATATTTCCCGCACCAATGAAACCATATGTCATAGATTTATTCATCCTTTTGTGTTTGATAATTTATTAAATTCTGTTCTTTAAAACAGCGGGGAGGAGTACAGTTAACTTTTATCTGATATTTCCCTGACCTCTTATTATGAACTTATATGTATTAAGTTCCTCGAGTCCCATCGGGCCTCTGGCGTGTAGTTTCTGTGTAGAAATTCCCATCTCGCAGCCTAAGCCGAACTCGCCGCCGTCGGTAAAGCGTGTGCTTGCGTTTACGTAAACCGACGAGCTGTCGATTGAGCGGGTGAACTTTTCCGCGGCCTCTTTGTTGTTTGTTACAATTGCTTCGCTGTGACCTGTTGAATGGGTGTTGATGTGAGCTATAGCTTCGTCAACGTCGTTAACAATCTTAACGGCAAGGATATAATCCAGAAATTCAGTATCGAAGTCGTTCTCTCCGGCGGGCACGCCGTCAATAATTTTCTGAGCGTCTTCGTCGAGCCTGAGCTCAACGGGATTATCTTTTCTGCCGTCAACAATTCTTTCTTTCAGTTTCGGTAAAAACTCGTCAGCGATTTTTTTGCTTACAACCAAAACTTCCTCGGCGTTGCATACCGACGGACGGCTTGTCTTGGCGTTCTCAACAATATTAAGCGCCATATCGACATCCGCGTCGCCGTCAACATAAATGTGGCAGATACCCGTACCTGTCTGAATACAGGGTACTGTAGCGTTTTTAAGGCAGGCGTTTATAAGACCTTTTCCGCCACGGGGGATAAGAAGGTCGATGTATCCGTTCGCTGTCATAAGTTCGTTTGCGCTCCGGCGTGTTGTATCTTCAACGAGAAGAACTAAATCTCTGTTGATTCCCACGCTTTCAAGTCCGTCCTGAAGCGCGCTTACAATTGCCGAAGCGCTCCTGTGAGCTTCTTTTCCGCAGCGGAGTACACAGACGTTTCCGCTTTTAAGAGCGAGAGCTGCGGCGTCGGAGGTAACGTTCGGACGGCTTTCGTAGATGATCGCTACTACGCCGAGCGGTACCGATGTTTTTTCAATAACGAGTCCTTTTTGCTGTTCGTTGCTTTTAAGAACTTTTCCGACAGGCGAGGGGAGCTTCGCTACGTCGCGGATTCCCTGTGCCATTCCCTCGATTCTTTCTTCGGAAAGCGAGAGCCTGTCTATCATAACGTCGCTTACAACGCCTCTGGACTTTTCGATATCTTCCGCGTTGTTTTTAAGGATAATTTCCGTGTTTTTAATAAGCGCGTCCGCCATAGCCTCAAGCGCTTTGTTAATATCCTCAACAGAAAGCGCGTTTAATGTGCTTTTAGCGTTTTTCGCTTTTATAAGTAATTCCTGTGTTGTCATTTTTCTGTTTGTCCGCATCAATTACGGACGTTCCTTTCTTAATGATTTATTTAACTATTATTTTTAGGTTTTAAGGAATAATGAACTATACCTTAACATTTCTTATCCTTTTAATTACTTTTCGCTTTAAATCTTGTACAGATGGCTGTACCGTTCAGAATGTCATACAGGATTTCGGGGTTTCTGCCGTTGGCTACTACCATCTCGATTCCTTTTTCCGTAACCATTTTAGCGGCGTTGATTTTCGTAATCATACCGCCTGTTCCAAGTACGGATCCCTTTTTACCAGCTAAGCTTTCGATATCTTCCGTAATTTCCTCAACAATATCAATTCGTTTTGCGTCGGGATTTACGTTTGGATCGTCCGTAAACAGTCCATCAATATCGGAAAGAAGTATAAGAAGGTCGGCTTTAAGCGTAAGCGCGATTGTAGCGCCTAAAGTATCGTTGTCGCCGATAACAATTTCGTCGGTGGTTACAGTATCGTTTTCGTTGATTATCGGAATAACACCGAGTTCAAGAAGTCTGTACAGGGTGTTGTTAAGATTCTTTCCGTAGTCCTCAAGCGCAACATACGCGCCGGTCATAAGTATCTGCGCTACGGTGTGGTTGTATTCGGAAAACATCTTATCGTAGGTGTACATAAGCTCCGACTGGCCGATTGCCGCCGCTGCCTGGTTTGTCGGAATGTCATCGGGACGTTTTGTGTAGCCGATTTTTCCGAGTCCCATTCCGATAGCTCCCGAACTTACGATAGCAATTTCATGTCCGGCATTTTTTAAGTCGGAAATAACCTTGCACATCTGCTCAACTCTTTTGATGTTAAGAAGTCCTGTGGGATGGGCTAATGTTGAGGTTCCTATCTTAATTACAATTCTCATATTTACCCGCCTTTATAATCTTTTATCGTCAATTGTATATAATACCACTAAAGCGTGTTTTAGTCAATCAAACAGGGAAGTTATACAGGTATATTTCAGTTTAAGTTTTCCTGAGACAGTTTTTATTGTGACGATATTACAAAAGATAAATAAATTTAAGTAATCTGAATGAAAAAAACGAGCTGCTGCACAAAATAAATTTGTAAAATTTTATAAAACGACAGCGGCGGGTTTGTTAATATTATCAACAGAAGCCGGATAGCTTGGCATAAAATAACGAAAAATGTGAATATTTTTCATTTTTTAGCATAATTATATGGTTTTGGTATAAAAAATATAAAAAAGTTTTTAAAAAAGTTGAAAAAATTTAAATAAAAGTATTGACAAATCAAAAATAGTAGTATATAATATAGACAACAAAAAACAAAAGGAGGTTTTTCAGATGTTACATAGACCATATAGAATTTCTATCAAAGACCTCAAGCGGAGTTTCCCGCCTAACTAAGTCAGCCGCATCGGCGGCGCATCTTGAAAAATAAATCATTGAAGTTTATAAAAAATAAAATTAGTTTTACGGAGACTGGTCCGGTGTAATATTTTAATTATAGATTTTTGAGTTTTAGTTTTTTATAGATAGGGGATAGTCCCATGATTTGTTTAATTTGATTTTCGAGCAGACTAAGAAACTGTTTTTATTATATTTATGGAGAATAGACCAATGTTCTAATTAATTTATACTCGACTAAAATTGAATAAAGGTTGAGGATAGTCCAATGATCTAAGTAGTTTTTGCCCGCGGCATTTGCCGCGGGCTTGTTGTTTGTAAAGTGAGAAGTGGGAAGTGATAAGCGGGAAGTCGTAAGTGATAAGTGAGAAGTAGTCAGCTCTCAGTTCTCGGTAGGGGCGGAGCACCTGTCAAGAGTAACATGGTATACAAGTGTGTAAGGACAAGGCATACAACTATATTCTTGATATTTTAGCCGTTGGCAAAAGGAAATTTTCTAATACAAATAGTTAACGTATGCTTAAAACATAAAACTAAAACTGTGACGGCAAAACCTTTATATAACTATATAATTATAAAAAATAAAATATTATTTTTTAAAAAGCATAATGTATAGTAATTTGCCGCCATTGGTACCATAGGTATCTGAAACCCGCATAAACATTGGGGTTGCGGTGTGGCAGCAAATTTTTCTTTGCCACCATATTGCTGCCACTCGCTTGCGAAATATCATTGTTTATCAGTATTAAGTTTTAGGTTTTAAGAATTATTTAGATAAAGTTTATTATCCCTTATAACTTAAAACTTAAAACCCTACATCCTAAAATAATGAAATACGCTTATGCGAATGAAATAAACTATAGTTAATGAAATACGCTGTCGCGTATGTTTAATTACTTACCACTTATCACTACCCCCATACATATATACAAAATACGTCGAAATTGCATAAAAGTATGCAAAAAATTCAAAAAAGAAATACTGACTCATACAAATAAAAAGGCTTGATTTTATGGGGATGATATATTATAATACATTTACGTATGATTTAAATTATTTAAAGAGGTAATCTTTATGAAAATTATTGTTGTTGGATGCGGACGCGTAGGACGCACAATTGCCGACCAGCTTAACCGTGAAGGACACAGTATTACCGTAATTGATACCGATCCTAACGCTTTGCAGTCGGTAGCCGGAACTCAGAATGTTATGGGAGTAGTAGGAAACGGCGCGACTTTCGAAATTCAGAATGACGCCGGAATTAAAGACAGCGATCTTATGATTGCGGTTACCGCTTCGGATGAGCTTAATTTATACGCTTGTCTTATTGCTAAAACCGCCGGCGCTCCGAGAACTATCGCCCGCGTAAGAAATCCTCAGTATACAACCGACGTTCCGAGATTAAAGGATGAGCTTGGGCTTTCGCTCGCGATTAACCCCGAACAGACCTGCGCGCGCGAATTAAACCGTCTTATAAAATTCCCCGGAGCGGTTGAGATTGATTCGTTCGCAAAGGGCGTAGTCGACCTTATTAAAGTTAAGATAAATGAAAAATCCGCTTTGGCGAATAAAAAGGTTGTAGACTGCGCAAGCTTGTTTAAAAGCGGACTGAGAATCTGTACCGTTGAAAGAGGCAACGAAGGCTTTATCCCCAACGGTGATTTTGAGATAAAACCCGGCGACGTTATTTCGATTATTTCCGAGAGTAAAACCGCGGCTAAGCTGTTTAAAAACCTCGGCGTAATCAACGGAAAAAGCCGTAATGTTATGATTTTAGGCGGAAGCAAAATCGCCTACTATCTCGCAAAATCGCTCAGCCATTCCGGAATCAAGGTAAAGATTATCGAAACCGACCAGAAGCGCTGCGAGCATTTAAGCGATATTTTAGACGACGTTGTTATTATCCACGGAAACGGTATGAACCAGGATCTTCTCCTGTCCGAGGGTATTGAGCACGCCGACGCGATTGTCGCGCTTATGGATACGGACGAAGAAAATATTATCGTTTCGCTTTTCGCAAAGGACGTAAATCCCGACGCGAAAATCATTACCGAAATCGACAACATCAGCTTCAGTATTATCGATAGTCTGCCGCTTGATTCGGTTATCCATCCGAAACATCTCACAGGCCAGTACATTATCCGTTATGTACGCGCTATGCAGAATTCTTTCGGAAGTAATATCGAAACTCTGTATTCAATCTGCAACGGCCAGGCTGAAGCGCTTGAGTTTAAGGCAAGAGAAGATAATATGGCTATCGGAGTTCCGCTTTCCATGCTTAATCTTAAATCTGATTTACAGATTGCATGCATAAACAGAAACGGAAGGATTATTATTCCGAGCGGTAAAGATACTATTGAACTCGGAGATACCGTTATTGTAGTTACAAAGCATAAGGGACTTTTTGATTTAAAGGATATATTAAAGTAAGATATTTTATTTTTTATTTAAGGTAAGTTAAGGTGAGTCGGGTTGCACATCGAATTGAGTGACGATAGGGTGATGGTTATTATCATCGCTGTACTTCTTTTCGTGTTTAAAATGCTGGATGTAAATATCTGGAAATATGATATGTTAAGAGGTCACCATAGTAAAAACTATATAAGAAACCATTATACCGGAATAAGTGAGTGGCTTTTCTATTCGAAGTCAATAAAAGAAATCGGAATAATTTTACCTGTTTTGAATTCTTTTATTTTATTAAGCTTTCCCTGTCTTGGCGCGATTTTCTTTATGGCGGTTAAAAAAATGGACGTAAAGTTTTATATCGCCGTAAGCCTTATGGTTTTTGCCGTGTACTGTATTATTACGACTTTCGCTACCGTTAAAAACTATACAAGGCTTGGAATCGGTACAAAAGGAAACAGCGTAAGCTACGGTGAAAGAGTTTTAACCACTATTGTATTCACGGGTATTATTTGTATTTTAGCGTATACGAGAGCGCGCGGAATTTTCTTCTGAGTTTTCAAAGTCTTTAAGATTTTAAGGTGATTTTATGAATAAAAGAACTGTAATTTACATTTTAGGCTGGGTGCTTTTTATTGAGGGACTCGCGATGCAGGCGAGTACCATAGTCGGTTTATGGTACCATGAAAGTACATATGTGTATTTCCTGTTTACGGGATTAGCGCTTATACTTTTAGGCGGTATTGTAATTCTTAATAAACCGAAGAAGTTTTATATGCAGCGCAAAGACGGATTTGCCGCTACGGCGATGAGCTGGATTGTGCTTTCTTTAGCGGGAGCGGTTCCGCTTTGGCTGAGCGGTTCAATCCCGAGTTTTATCGACGCGTTTTTCGAGACGGTGTCGGGTTTTACAACGACGGGCGCGACTATTCTTCAGGATATTGAGGCGCTCGATAATTGTATGCTTTTCTGGCGAAGCCTCAGCCACTTCCTCGGCGGTATGGGTGTAATCGTATTCCTGCTTGCGCTTATTCCAAAGCTCGGCGGAAACGCGGGAATCAACCTGATGAAAGCCGAATCAACAGGTCCCGAAGTTGATAAAACAATGCCGAAACTCCGCCAATACGCTATGGTGCTTTATTCAATTTACGTAGGACTTACTGTTATTGAAACAATATTGCTTATGTGCGGCGGAATGTATTTCTTCGACGCGGTTACAACCGCTATGGCTACAGCGGGTACCGGTGGTTTCGCGCTGTACAATAATTCTATCGCTCATTATAACAGCTACTATCTCCAGGGTGTTGTGTCTGTATTTATGATGCTGTTCGGTCTTAATTTCTACGTATATATTTTAATTCTTACAAAGAAAATTAAATCAATCCTGAAGATAGAGGAAATTTGGTGGTATTTAGGAATTATTGGCTTTTCGACGCTCGTAATAGGCATAAATATAATGAACATTTATAAAAACGCGTTTGACTCTTTCCATCAGAGTTTCTTCTATGTCAGCTCGATTATGTCGAGTACGGGATTCGCGATTGATAACACCGATAAGTGGCCTGAGTTGAGTAAGGCTATTATATGCGTAGTTACCTGTATCGGAGCCTGCGCGGGAAGTACCGGCGGCGGATTCAAAGTTTCGAGAATTCTTATTCTTTGCAAAGAAGCCCGAAAGGAATTCCGATTAATTGTTCATCCGCGTACCGTTCAGACCGTTAAGGTTAACGGAAAAAAAGTAAGCCACGAAGTAACCCGGAATGTAAGCGTTTATCTTATAGTTTATATTCTGATTGTAGTTTTCAGCACAGCGCTTATTTCGATTAACGGATTTGACTTTACAACTAACTTTACAAGTGTGCTCGCGACTTTCAATAACACAGGTCCCGGTTTCTCTATAGTCGGTTCAGCCGGTAACTACAGCTCGTTCTCTATATTCTCGAAAATTGTATTTATCTTTAATATGTTAGCGGGAAGACTTGAGATTTATCCGATGCTTCTGATATTTATGCCCGCGGCATGGAAGAAAAATTAAAAAATATTAATAAATTCAGCCTCATCGGTCAATACTACCGATGAGGTGTTTTTATGTCTGAATTAGTTTTTCCATATAATAACAGCGAAGAGGTGCGCCAGTACGGGTTCGGAGCAAAACTTTTCTTTCTTTATTTTCTTAATGTGTGCGACTGGTTCTGTACCCAGGTTCTGATTGATACGGGACGTTTTCACGAGGCTAATCCTTTTATGGCGTGGATAATGGAATACCCGATTGTAGGATTTTTTGTTAAGTGCGTATTGCCGCTGGCGCTGAGTATAATAATCTGGCTGTTTTACAGGGTGTTTAAGCTTGGCCAAAGCAAGTTTACGAATATAGTGATTTACAGCGGGGTTGTGCTGTACAGCGCCGTTATTATAGTTCATATTATTAATTTTATAAGTCTTTATTCTTCCAATTAGTTTTTTCCGAAACGGTCTTTGCGCTTTTAAAAGATTGTTTCGGGATTTTTTAAATAAAAAAGAAAATAAATATTTGACTGTACTAAATGAAATATGATATAATAATATGAATAATTATATCAGGTGATGAATTTGAAATTTGAACAGGATAAAATCCGTAATTTTTCTATAATCGCTCATATTGACCACGGTAAAAGTACGCTCGCCGACCGTATCCTTGAACTTACAAAAAGCGTAGCCGTGCGCGATATGGAAGCCCAGATTCTTGACGATATGGAGCTTGAGCGTGAACGCGGAATTACTATAAAAGCGCGCGCCGTTACAACCGTCTACAGCGCGGACGACGGAAACGAATATCTTTTAAATCTTATTGATACCCCCGGGCATGTTGACTTTAATTACGAGGTAAGCCGTTCGCTCGCCGCTTGCGAGGGCGCTGTGCTTATTGTTGACGCTTCGCAGGGAATTGAGGCGCAGACTTTAGCGAATACATATTTAGCGGTTGACAGCGGGCTTGAAATTGTCCCTGTCGTAAATAAAATTGACCTGGCTTCCGCCGACCCCGACAGGGTTATAGCTGAGATTGAGGACGTAATCGGTATTCCCGCCGAGGACGCTCCTAAAATTTCCGCAAAGCAGGGATTGAATATCCACGATGTTCTTGAAAAAATTGTTACGGATATTCCGGCTCCCGAGGGAGATATAAACGCTCCGCTGAGAGGCCTTATTTTCGACAGCTACTACGATTCATATAAAGGCGTAATTATTTACGTCCGATTAAAAGAAGGACAGATTCACCCGGGCGATGACTTTAAGCTTATGGCTACGGGTTCAGTATTCAATGTTGTTGAGTGCGGACTTATGCACGCGACTTCGCTTGAACAGACCGACGCGCTTTACGCGGGCGAGGTCGGCTATATAGCGGCTTCAATTAAATCGCTTTCCGACGCTCAGGTAGGCGATACAATTACTTTGGTTGATAATCCCGCCGAAGAACCGCTGCCCGGCTACAGAGAAGCCCAGTCTATGGTGTTCTGCGGAATTTATCCGCTTGACGGCGCAAAGTACGGCGATTTGAAAGACGCGCTCGAAAAGCTGAAACTCAACGACGCCTCTCTTACCTTTGAGCCCGAAACTTCCGTAGCTCTCGGATTCGGATACCGTTGCGGATTTTTGGGACTTCTCCATATGGAAATTATCCAGGAAAGACTTGAGCGTGAGTATAACCTTGACCTTATTACAACCGCTCCGAGCGTAATTTATAAGATTCATAAAACCGACGGAACGATTGAAAATATTGATAACCCCACAAACTACCCCGATCCCGCGCTTATTGAATACGCGGAGGAGCCGATGACCGACGCTCATATTTACTCGCCGTCGGAATATGTCGGAAATATTATGGAGCTTTGTCAGGACAGGCGAGGTGTGTTTGTCGGTATGGATTATATCGATTCCGACCGTGTTGATATTCACTATAAGCTCCCGCTTGCTGAGATTATTTACGATTTCTTTGATACTCTTAAATCCCGCACAAGGGGTTACGCTTCGTTTGACTACGAGCTTGCGGAGTATGTAAGATCTGAGCTTGTTAAACTTGATATTATGCTTAACGGCGAAATTGTAGACGCGCTCAGCTTTATTATTCATAAAGATAAAGCTTATCCGCGCGCTCGTAAAATGGCAGAAAAACTTAAAGATAAAATCCCGAGACAGCTTTTCGAGGTTCCTATTCAGGCTTGTATCGGCGGAAAGATTATCGCGCGCGAAACCGTAAAGGCTATGCGCAAGGACGTACTTGCGAAGTGCTACGGCGGCGATATCAGCCGAAAGAAAAAGCTGCTTGAAAAGCAAAAGGAAGGTAAAAAGCGTATGCGCCAGCTCGGTACCGTAGAGGTTCCGCAGGAAGCGTTTATGGCTGTGCTTAAACTTGATACCGACTGATAAATTATACAGGAGGCGTTGATATGAAATTTAAAAAGTTAATAAGCTCGGCGCTTTCTTTAGCGCTTGTACTGAGTTTTCTTGTTATTCCGATTAATACCGAAGCGTTGAATTCGGGTGGGTTTGAATATAAAGTAAACGGAAATGAAGTTGAAATATTGTCCTACAGCGGAGCTGAAACTTCGCTTGTAATTCCCGAAACCATAAGGGGAATGGCGGTTACTTCTATCGGCTATTCAGCCTTCAGAAGATGCGGATTTAAAAGCGTTGATTTACCCGAAGGACTTGAAACCGTGGGCGAGAGCGCTTTTGCGGACTGTAAATCTTTAGTCAGCGTAAGTTTCCCCTCAACTCTGAAAGAAATAGGCGATACCGCTTTTTATAATTGCGAGAACTTGTCCTCGGCTCTGAGGTTCCCCGATTCGCTGCAAAGTATCGGCGATTCCGCGTTTGAGGACTGCTGGAGCATGACTTATGTTATCGTCCCCGAATCAGTTAAAGAAATCGGCTACAGCGCTTTCGGATATTACTATGAGAGCGATCCTGAGGATAAAAAGTATTATGATTATAAGCGTTCGGATTTTACCGTTCTCGGTTATTCCGACAGCATTGCGTCTGTATACGCGCAAAAACATCAGCTTGATTTTTACGCGCTTGATAACGGAGCGAACGCCTTTACCGTAAACAATATGGACTTTTTAGTTGATTACAGCGGCAACGCCGAGCTAATCTCGTATAACGGTTCGGCTAAATCCGTTACAATTCCGTCCGAAGTAAGCGGTTACCCCGTTAAAAAAATAGGCAGACTTGCATTTTATAATGCTGAGCTTTCAAGCGTAAAGATTCCCGACTCGGTAACTGAAGTCGGAAAATGGGCGTTCCAGAATTGCGAATATCTTGCGAAGGTAAAAATATCTCCCTATGTTACAACAATCAGCGAGGGCGCTTTCGGATATTACTACGAGGACGGCGTTAATTATCCGTACCTTAATTTTACAGTTCTCGGCGCTCCGAATTCCGCCGCGAAAAAATACGCGGATGAAGTCGGTTTTGAGTTCGAGGATGTTTATACAACATTCTTAACATTAAATAAAACTTCGGGTTCGCTTTATGTAAAAGGAAGCTTAAAGATAAATGTTTCGGTGAAAAATCCCTCGGGAAAAACCGAGTTTTCTTCGTCAAATAAGAAAGTCGCAAAGGTTAATTCATCGGGTAAAATTACCGCCCTGAAAGCCGGAGCTGCGACAATTACCGTAAAGAACAATAAAGTGAAAAAGACTTTTTCGATTAAGGTAAATAACCCCAAGCTTAATAAGTCAAAGCTTACATTAAAACAAGGTAAAAGCTACAAGCTGAAAATTAAGGGGAAAATCGGTTCCGCGAAATTTACCTCAAGCAAAAAGAAAATCGTAAAGATTAATAAAAGAACAGGACAGCTTAAATGCCTTAAAAATGGTAAAGCGACAATTACCGTAAAAACCAACGGAATTAAGCTTAAATGTAAAGTTAAGGTTAAATAATTAACCGAATTTAATTTAATATTAATTTAACAGTCACCGCCGCCATAACCGCGGCGGTGAAATCAGCCGCCAGCGCAGCAAAAAGCGTATGGCGGATTTTCTTTATTCCGGCACTTCCGAAGTAGACGGCTATAGCGTAAAAAGTGGTTTCCGTTGAACCCGCCAATACCGAGGCGACTTCTCCGGCGAAACTGTCGGGACCGCAGTCTTTGTAAACTTCCGTAAGAAGGGCGGTTGAGCCGCCGCCCGAAACCGGGCGCAAAATTACCATCGGAACAATTTCTTTAGGAAAACCGAGAGCTTCGCAAAGCGGACTTGCCGCGCCGCAGATTAAATCTGATGCGCCGCTCGACTTAAACATATTTACGGCGACAATCAAACCGACTAAAGTCGGAGCTAAGGAGTAGAGTGTTCTTAATCCCTGAGCGGCGCCTGCGGTAAAAGAGTCGAAAACCGAAACTTTTTTTATCAGCCCGAATATTACCGCTGTAGCAATAAACCCCGGGATAAAAAAATCAAAGGTCATTTTTATTCCTGCTTTTAAAAATTTTCGCTATAAAAAGCCCGACGGCTAACGCGCAGGCGGAGCTTATCCATACGCAGGGGAGAATTGAAAACGGGCGCGAACTTCCGTAGCTTTGCCTTAAAGCCGCCACCATAGTCGGAATAAGTTGGATTGAAGCGGTGTTCATCACAACAAAAACAACCATATCATCCGAGGCGGCAGCGCTTTCTCCGTTTAATTTTTTCAGCTCCTTTACCGCCTGAATTCCGAACGGCGTTGCGGCATTTCCGATACCGAGTAAGTTCGCGCTTACATTCATACTTATGTATTTTAAAGCTCTGCTTTTTTTATCTATGTTTTTGAATAGTAAATTAAGTACCGGGGAAAGTATTCTGCAAAGCAGTTTTGTAAGTCCGCCTCTATCGGCAACTTCCATTATTCCCGACCAGAGCGTAAGCATTCCCGCCATAGTCATAAGCAGTTTTACGCTTTCCGACGCGCCGTTTACTACTGCCTCGGAGAGCGCTTGTGTTTTTCCTGTTATAAATGCGCAGATAAGCGAGATTATAATTATACCCGCAAAAATATAGTTCATCATTAAGTATCACCTATGTGACAATTTTTGACATTTAGTTGTAAAGAATTGATTATTTTGACAATTTTTGGTAAAATACATCAGGAAAGGAAGTGGCGATATGGCATATACAAGCTACAAAAAAATTGATGATGTCGGACGTGTTGTTTTACCTAAAGATATTCGCGAAGAAGTCGGCCTTAGGCTTAACGATATGCTTAAAATTGATGTTGAAAATGAAAGGATAGTTATTTCCAAAGCCGAAGACACCTGCGTGTTTTGCGGAAAAACAGGACAGCTTAAAAAGTTTATGGGTAAAACCGTTTGCGAAAGTTGCGTAAAAGAGCTAAATAACTCTTGAAAAATCCGCGTAAATACTTTATTATTATAGTATAAAGTTGGGGAGGGAATCCTATGGCACGAATTGATAAAGAGAATTATTATCTTGATATTGCCGAAACTGTTTTGGAAAGAGGAACCTGTATCCGCAGGAATTACGGCGCGATTATCGTTAATAACGACCAGATTGTTTCAACGGGTTATGTCGGTGCTCCGAGAGGCAGAAAAAACTGCAGCGATCTCGGAACCTGTATCCGTGAGCAAATGAACGTACAGCGCGGTACACGCTATGAGCTTTGCAGAAGCGTTCACGCTGAAGCGAACGCGATTATCCACGCTCCGCGTGAGCAGATGATCGGCGCCACGCTTTATCTTGTCGGTAAAGAGTTTGGCTCCGGAAATTATGTCGCGAACGCTAACTCCTGCGCTATGTGTAAGCGTATGATAATTAACGCGGGAATAAAACGCGTTGTTATTAGAAACAGCAAAGAAGACTTTACCGCGATTTATGTTGAGGATTGGATTGTTGACGACGACTCCTTAACCGGTAAAGAAGGCTATTAATAAATCTGATTAAAAGATAGGGGCGCTTGCCGCCCCTGTTTTAATAACAAAATGCGGGTTGTTTTATGTAAAAAAACCTTGTATTATACGTCCGGCTTTACGGGCGTGAGTGATAACTAAACGAAAGGCTGACGCGCTGATTGCGCGCGCTTTCTTAATTATGGCGGAAATTTTTATTACAGATATAAACGATTATTCTTTAAAAGAAAAATACATTAATTCTCTTCCCGAATACCGTATCGAAAAGATTAAAAGGCTTAAAAAAACAAAGGATAAGCTTTTATCGCTTTGCGCGGGACTTTTGGTAAAGAACTTTGTCGGTGATGATATTAAAGTCGGAGAATACGGAAAACCTTATTCCGAAAGCGGAAAGTGTTTTAATCTTTCGCACAGCGGAGATTATGTAATTATCGCTTTAAGCGATTTTGAAATCGGATGCGATATTGAATTTGAAAAAGAGCTTGATTTTGAACGTACGGGAAAAATTGTTTTCCACGAAAATGAGTTGAAGAAACTTTCCGAAGCCGATGATAAAAAGGAATACTTTTATGAACTCTGGACCCGCAAGGAGGCGTTTATAAAGTGTATCGGGAAAGGCTTCGGTTTTAAAGTTTCGTCCGTTGATTTAAGCGCTTTAAAAAACGAATTCACCTACAGCGGACGAACCTTCTTTTTTAAAGAGTATATGCTCGGCAGCTCAAAAATTATGCTATGTACGGAAGATAAAATTTTACCCGAAAAAATAAAAATTATTAAACCGGAGGCGATACTGTGAACGATATTATTAAAGCAATGAAAGAAAGAAGGAGCATACGAAATTTTAAACCCGATATGCCCCCGAAAAATCTGATTGATGAAGTTATTGAAGCGGGACTTTTCGCCGCAAGCGGAAGAAATCTCCAGGGCGTTATTATAGTTGCCGTTACCGATAAAAATCTTAGGGATAAACTCAGCGAGATGAACCGTAAAATCGGCGGATGGGACGAGGGTTTTGACCCATTCTACGGAGCGCCCGCGGTCTTGATTGTGCTCGGCGATAAAAGCGTTCCAACCTATCTTTACGACGGAAGCCTTGTTATGGGTAATCTAATGTTAGCGGCTCATTCGCTTGAGCTCGGAAGCTGTTGGATTCACCGCGCAAAAGAGGAGTTTGAAAGCGACGAAGGAAAGGCTATACTTAATGAACTCGGAATAGAGGGCGACTTTGAGGGAATCGGTCATTGCGTTTTAGGCTATCCTAACGAGAAAAAGGATATAATCGCGCGTAAAGAAAACAGAGTGTTTTATAAATAATATTCCAAAAAAGAAATATATAAAAACAAAATTCAGTCGGCTTATCGGGTCGGTTTTTACCAACCCGTCAAGCCGACTTGACTTTTACTTAGTAATAATTTTTATTACTTTAAGCCTTTTTCATAACTTTCAATCATCTTTTTAACCATCTGACCGCCGACAGAACCTGCCTGACGAGATGTGAGGTCTCCGTTGTAGCCCTGCTTAAGGTTTACGCCTACTTCGTTTGCCGCTTCCATCTTGAAGCGCTCTAAAGCTTCCTTAGCCTCGGGAACAACAATGTTGCTCTTAGACATAGTTAACTTCTCCTTTATTTTTTTAAATTTCTATTTTAAGCAACTTTACGTTGCTATAGTATTTTGCGTATTTATTAAAAAAATATTAAAACCAATTTTTGTATATAAAATTTTTAAATAAAATTTTTATAATTGCTTTTTGTAATTATTTTGTCATAAAATGGTGATATAG
The DNA here is from genome assembly GCA_902793125.1 of uncultured Ruminococcus sp. Taxonomy (GTDB): domain Bacteria; phylum Bacillota; class Clostridia; order Oscillospirales; family Acutalibacteraceae; genus Ruminococcoides. Next base: position 20,481 of record CADBCC010000010.1, on the reverse strand, counting down.
TATTATCGATAAAAGGAAACCACAAGATGTTGAGGGATTCAGGAGGAGCTTTATGAGAATAAAAAGAGGTAAATTTTCAGCGTTCGCGCTCAGCGTGATTATGGTTTTTTCATTTGTTTTTTCAGCGTCGGCTGTTTCGGCGTCTGCTGCTTCTGATTATGTAACGAAAATTCCCGCGTCTACCGAAAAGGCTAACAGATTTGCGAAAACCTTTAAATACGTGGTTAAAGGCAAGGCTCCTTACGGCTATGACTGGACATATAAAATTAATACAAAAAATGTAAAAGTAAGCTGTAAGTATGATTTTAAAACTAAGAATTATACTTTCAGAGTAAAGGGCAAAAAATACGGCCTCACCAAGGTTAAGCTTAAATATATGAAAAATAAAAATAAGTGGGTAACCGTCCCGATGAAAATCTTTGTTGATACAAAGAAAAATGTTATGAGAGTTAAATTATAATCGAAAAGTAAATCAGCGTCCGCATTTTCTGAGCGGACGCTGATTTTTTATTTTCTTATTCTGTCTATAAGGTAGGGGATGGCTTTTTCGAAATCAACCCCGTACCAGTTGGCGTTTTCGGTGTTTTTAGTTATTCTTATACATTCGGCGGTGAAGTCCGCGGCGATCGCAATACTTTCTTCGATAGTCTTTCCGCTTACGATTAAACCGGTAAATGCCGAGCTGAAAATATCGCCCGTGCCGTGGAAAATCGCGTCGATTTTATCAGTATAATAATTATAGTATTTTTGGGTTTCGCTGTCGAAAAACATTACGCCGTATTTTCCGTCGAATTCCGCTCCCGTGAGTATGACTTTTTTAGCTCCCTGCGCGGCTAATTTTTCCATAACTTCCTTTGCGAACGCTTCGTTGTATTCGGATTTAAAAGGAGTATTTGTTAAATAGCACGCTTCGGTAATATTCGGGAGGATGATGTCCGCTTCGGCGCAGAGCCGAGCCATATCGCGGGGGAAACTTTCGTCAAAAGCGGGGTACATCTTTCCGTTATCCGCCATAGCCGGGTCGATTATAACGAGGTCGTTTTCACGCTTAAGTGAATTTATAAGCGAAATAACCTTGTCAATCTGTCCTGATGAAGCGAGGTAGCCCGTATAAAAAGCGTCAAACTTAATATTTTCACTCTTCCAATGCTTTGCAATCGGAAGAATCTGATCGTCTAAATCTTTGCATGTAAAATTTTTAAACATTGTATGAGTTGAAAGAACCGCAGTCGGGATTATTGCCGCCTCAACTCCTACAGCCGAAATAATCGGCAGAGCAACTGTGAGCGAGCATTTTCCCACACAGGAAATGTCCTGTATAGTAACTATTCTTTTCATAGTGATTTCCATAGCCTTTCCGCAAAATTGGATTAGTGTGAATTTTCACACCATCCTACTGAGTCTGCTGATGAGCACATTATAGCACATAAAGTGCTTTTTGGGAATATACATTACCGCATTAATAAGGATGGTGAATTCATATTTATTATTTTTGTATAGATTTTTGCTGTATATTAACAATTTTTTATTGCATATATATGAAGTGTGTGGTAAAATGATAATGAGTTAAAAGTCGCGATTACGCGTCTTGCTATGTTATTTATTTCAATTGTTAAGGAGAAATGTTATGGGCTTATTCGGAAAAATGTTTGAAAAGAAAATCTGCGCTATCTGCGGAGGAGAAATCGGTATGTTAGGCAACCGAAAGCTTGAAGACGGCAATATGTGTAAAAAATGCGCCGCGAAACTTTCGCCGTGGTTCAGCGACAGACGCAGAAGCACAGTAGACAGCATTAAAGAGCAGCTGAGTTACCGCGAGGCAAATAAAGACGAGGTTGCTAAATTTAATGTAACCCGTACCTACGGAGACAGCACAAAGGTTTATCTTGACGAGGATAACAGAAAGTTTATGGTTACAAGCTCCAACCCGAGAAAATTCGCGGAAGATAATCCCGATGTTCTGGATTATTCGATGGTAACGGGTGTAGATATCGACATCGAGGAAAGTTCGAGCGAAGATATGCGCGAGGACAACGACGGAAATTCCGAAAGCTACAATCCGCCGAGATATTTCTACAGCTACGATTTCAATATTATTATAAGAGTTAACAACCCTTATTTTGACGAGATGAAATTCCGCCTTAATTCTTCCGACGTTGATATTACTCCGAACGGGGGAGTGCCCGCGAATATGAAACCGTATCCCGAATCAAACCAGGATTACAGCGAGTATAAGAGGATGGCGGAAGAAATTAAACAGGCGCTTACATCCGCGCGCCAGCAGGTTAGAGATGAAGCGGCAGCGGCTCAAGTGCCTAAGCAGGCTGTTGTTTGTCAGTGCTGCGGAGCGTCAACAATCCCCGACGCTAACGGACGCTGTGAATTCTGCGGAGGCGCGGCGGTATAAACTGTAAATTAATATAAAACGCGTTGGTCATTTGACTAACGCGTTTTCTTGTGCTATACTGATTTGCGAATAAGTCGCAAATTGAGGTGGGTTTATGCCTAAATATATGACAAAGCAACGTAAACTTTTAACCGAATATCTTTCTAAACGTACCGACGAGAGTATCTCCGCGAACCAGATTGCCGAAGCTTTAGCCGATAAAATAAGCAAGAGCGCGGTGTATCGAAATTTAGCCGATATGGAAGCCGAGGGCAAGCTCAGACGCGTCGCGTCCAAAGGTTCAAGAGAGATTATTTACCAGTATGTTGACGAAGAAAAATGCCACGACTGCCTGCATCTCAGCTGTAAAAACTGCGGAAAAACCTACCATATGGAAAACGCGGCGGCTGAAAAAATTATTAACAGCGTAATGAAAAACGAAGATTTTGATATTGATAAGGAAAGGACAGTTCTTTACGGAATTTGTAAGGACTGCAAAAAGCAATGAAAAAAATACTAATGATTCTTTTATCCCTGATTATTGTTTCGGGATCCTTATCGGGATGCGCTTCCCCGGAAAAAAGAGGCAGCGGAAAAATTAATATTGTAACCACTATTTTTCCGCTTTACGACTGGATAAGTAAAATCGCGGGGGATAAGGCGGACGTTACTATGCTTCTTGATAACGGAGTTGATATGCACAGCTTCCAGCCGTCGGCTGATGATATTGTAAAAATGTCGACCTGCGATATGTTTATCTATGTCGGCGGAGAATCCGACAGCTGGGTGGAAGACGCTCTTAAAGAAAAAGTGAATAAAGATATGACCGCAATTAACCTTATGGATGTTTTAAAAGAGGATTTAAAAGAAGAAGAAAAAGTTGAGGGAATGGAAGGCGAAGAAAACGATGAGGCCGAGAACGACGAGCATATATGGCTATCACTCAGAAACGCCGAAAAATGCTGCTCAGTTGTTTCGGAAAAGCTGATTAATCTCGATTCAAAAAATAAAGATTACTATAAAAAAAATACCGAAAATTATACGGCGAAGCTTCAACAGCTTGATAAAAACTTCGAAGAAACCGTTAAAAACGCCGATAAGAATACAATGGTATTCGCCGACCGTTTTCCGTTCCGATATTTTGCCGATGATTACGGTTTAAAATACTACGCGGCATTTTCGGGATGTTCCGCCGAAACCGAAGCAAGCTTTAAAACAATAGCTTTTTTAGCGGATAAAGCGGACGAATATAAACTCAACGCGATTTTAAAAATCGAAACCTCGGATAAAAAATTAGCCGAAACGGTAAAGGAGAATACCAAGACCCAAAATCAGAAAATCCTTACCCTTGATTCAATGCAGAATAAAACCATTGATGACGTTAAGAAAAAGATAAATTATATTTCTATTATGGAAAATAACCGAGATATACTTAAAGAGGCTTTAAAGTGATATTATGGATGAACGATTAAAAAAGCAGCTTGATTTTTCGCTTGAAATCGACAAGACAAAAAACGTTTTCAGGCAGACGAGCCTTTCAGGCAGCGGCAGAAAAGAAAACGACGCCGAGCATTCGTGGCATATGGCGGTTATGGCGTATCTTTTAAGGGAATATTCAAACGAGCGGGTGGATATCGCTAAAGTTATGATAATGTGCCTTATTCACGATATTGTCGAAATAGACGCGGGTGATACTTACGCCTACGATTCGGAGAATATTAAAACTCAAAAACTCAGGGAAGAAAAGGCAAAAGAGCGTATTTTTTCAATTTTGCCCGACGATATAAAGTCCGAGTTTATCTCTATTTTCGACGAGTTCGAGGAGTACGAAACAGCGGAATCAAAATTCGCCCACGCTATGGACAATCTCCAGCCCCTTATTCTTAATAACTCGAACGGCGGGAGCGATTGGCGCGAGCATAATGTAACAGCCGAACAGGTCTATTCCCGCCAGAATAAAACCAAACTCGGCTCGCAAAAACTGTTTGAGGTTGTTGACGAAATCATTCGGAAAAATATAGAGAAAAAGAGCATTAAAGAATAATTTAATGATTTAATGTGGTGAAAAATTTAAAACACCTATTGACAAATAAACTTTATTATAGTAAAATGCTTTTAAACCGATGAGGAAGAGTGAGTAGACTCTGTATCTTCTCTCTTAGAGAGCGGCGGATGGTGGAAATGTCGCAGAGAAAGCAGTTTCGAATGGGCTTCTGAGGGCGAGCAGAAACGCGTAGCGGAGTATGTGAGACGGAAAGACTATCCGTATAATTAAGTCAGCGTATGTTAGTACGCGTTGAGCGGACGTTAAAAACGTCAAGCGAGGTGGCACCGCAGGATTATTCCTGTCCTTGCAATATTGCAGGGACAGGATTTTTTTATTTTTAAAGGTGGTATTTATGATTCTTCTTACAAAACGATGGTGAAATCAGCCGCAAAAAACAGTAAAACAGTAAACAATTAAATTTTTTAATAAAGGAGAAATTATTATGTCAGAAAACAAAATGAAAATCCCGTATAAAATATATTTAAGTGAAAACGAAATTCCGAAGCAGTGGTACAACCTCAGAGCGGATATGAAGAACAAACCCGCTCCGCTTCTTAATCCCGGAACAGGAAAACCGCTTACAGCCGAAGAGATGAGCGGAATTTTCTGTAAAGAATTAGTTGACCAGGAACTCGACGATACAACACCTTACATTGATATTCCCCAGGAGATTCAGGACTTCTACAAAATGTACCGTCCGTCTCCGCTCGTTAGAGCTTATTGTTTAGAGAAAGCTTTAGACACACCCGCTAAGATTTACTATAAATTCGAGGGTAACAACACAAGCGGAAGCCATAAACTCAACTCCGCTATCGCTCAGGCTTATTACGCTAAAAAGCAGGGCTTAAAGGGTGTTACAACCGAAACAGGAGCAGGCCAGTGGGGTACGGCTCTCTCGATGGCTTGCGCGTATCTCGGACTTGATTTAAAAGTTTATATGGTAAAAGTAAGCTACGAGCAAAAACCCTTCAGACGCGAGGTTATGCGTACTTACGGCGCCGAGGTTACACCTTCTCCGTCAACAACAACCGAAGTTGGTAAGAAAATCTTGGCTGAGTTCCCCAATACAACGGGAAGCCTCGGCTGCGCTATTTCCGAAGCCGTAGAAGCTGCCGTTACAAACGATGGTTACCGTTACGTTCTCGGTTCCGTTCTTAACCAGGTTCTTCTTCACCAGAGTGTAATCGGTCTCGAAACAAAGGCTGCTCTCGATAAATATAACATCAAGCCCGATATGATTATCGGATGCGCGGGCGGCGGTTCGAACTTAGGCGGACTTATCGCTCCGTTTATGGGCGAAAAGCTCAGAGGCGAGGCAGACTATCAGATTATCGCTGTAGAACCCGCTTCATGTCCGAGTTTTACACGCGGAACATACGCTTACGACTTCTGCGATACAGGTATGATTTGTCCTCTTGCCAAGATGTATACATTAGGTTCAAGCTTTATTCCTTCCGCGAACCACGCGGGCGGATTAAGATTCCACGGAATGAGTACAACATTAAGCCAGCTTTATGATGATAAACTTATGGAAGCGCGCGCAGTTGAGCAGACTTCCGTATTCGAGGCTGCTGAGCAGTTCGCCCGTGTCGAGGGTATACTTCCCGCTCCCGAAAGCTCACACGCAATCCGCGTCGCAATCGACGAAGCGCTTAAGTGCAAGGAAACAGGCGAGGAGAAAACTATTGTATTCGGACTTACAGGTACAGGCTACTTTGATATGGTTGCTTACGAGAAGTTCAACGACGGCGAGATGAGCGACTATATCCCGACTGACGAAGACATCGCCAAGAGCGTTGCTAAACTCCCCAAGGTTCCCGGACAGGAGTAATTAAAATAACGGTTAGTAATTAAATATTAGTGTTTATCGACCTCCGAAGGCTTCGGCTTTCGGAGGTTTTTTGGCGTTTTAACGTGGCGTAACACCACAAATTATAATTCTTTAATCGAATTACCCCTCCCGATTAAGTTCGCTAATACGCTAAAATTTTCAGTATTTATGCGGGTTCTGACAATTTTTTAACACAAAATATTGCACAAACCGACAGGCGTTTTTTATTGTCCGATTGTGCAACATTTCAGGTTTACAATTTCTGTGAAGGAATATTACACAACCGAATCACCTTAAAAAATACCTTTGTTGGTGAAGTATACAAAGTTCTTGAAAAACTGGTGAAGGTGTACATAAATTCATTGAATCCTTTGTGCAAAGATGCTATAATATTAGTGTATAAAAAGATAATAGTATAATTGTATCTCTATGCAAAATTTCAATTTTATAGATTATTTAGAAGTACGAAATTTAAAAAAGGGGTTGATTTTATGAAAAGGTTTTTTAAGGATAAATTCCACATCAGAGTATCATCACTTATCATAGTGCTGGTGTTGATGTTTGAGCTTATCGCGGCTACGGTTTCCGCCGTGTCGTATTATACTGTCCGCATAAATTATTATTTCACCGACGGACGCCACGCTCACGATCCTTATATCGCGACCTATACTGTTAACGAAACAAAGGATTACGAAGTTACTAACCCTAATGTTAACGGTTTTACTCCTTACGCGCTCAATGACGCGGGGAACGACCCCGAGCAATTACCCACGGGCGGTACCGAAGAGAAGAAAACTCATATAAGTTTCGAAAACCTTAACGAAGACCTTACCTATAATATCTACTATGTCGCGGGTGATACCCATTACGCCGCGCGTTATTACCTTCAGAATGTTTACGATGATTTATATACTCTCGACCGTGAGCGTACTGACGCTAACCAGAACCGTCTCGGAAAAACGGGCACAGCTCCCGAAGACTTGGAAGCTGAGGAAATTCCGGGCTTTACGAGCCTTTTCCACGAGCCCGACGCTATCGCCGCCGACGGCTCAACGGTCTTCCGCGTATATTTCGACCGAAACTACTATTCCGTAAACTTTGACCTCGGCGAGGGCGGTTACGGCGTAGAGCCTATTTACGCGAAGTTCGAGTCTGTTTACCGTATAGAAACGCCTACCCGTATGGGTTATACCTTCCTCGGATGGGCGCGTACCGATAAGGATTCTTCCATAAATACATATGACGCCACAGGTGAAGATGAAGACGGCTGGCACTATATTGACTCAAACGGAAACATTATAACCGAAGCACAGGCGAAAGCCTCTCCCGTATCTCTCCAAGGTAACCAGACTATCCCTGCTAAGAATACCTATTATAAGGCAATCTGGACGCCGGGCACAACCCACTTCACGGTTATGTACTGGCTCGAGAACGCCGAGAACGAAGGCTACACCGCTCTTTTAGCGAAGGACGTAACTCAGGTATACGTTAACAATCAGCTGACGGATGTTACTGCAGGTATGACAATTACGCCCGACCACAAGATAAACAACGCAACTAAGTATGCGGTTGCCGACGGCGTTATTACGAGCAGTCAAGCTGGAAATAAAGCGAAATCGGAAAAGATTGTTGATTTATTTAATTTTAATCTCGGATACGCTAATCCTAATGACTCGAGGAACGATGAACTCGATCCTGACGACCCGAATTATAACCCCAGCTCTTTGAATTATAAATATAAATTTGAATACGATACTGCTTCGAACGCAAACGCAAATCATACCTGTAACAGGATTATCGATTTTAACGACATCAGCCCGGGTACCAGTAACGAGCTTGCGGGTTGCGGCGACTTTTTCGAACTGAATACTTCCGAAAACACTTCCGATCCGAGGTATATTACCGATACATCCGTTTCGGTTCGAGGCGACGGTACTACCCGCTTTAACGTATTTTTCAAGAGAAAAACATTTACCCTGAAGTTCTTCTACGCGAGACAAAAATATAACGACAGCGACCAGAATCAGCTCGAAACAACATACGCTACGCTGACTAACTCTACAAAGGGATTTAATCAGCAGGCATATCTTGACAGCAATCATGAGTATAATTACCTTGAGGCTTTGGCTAAAGGCTCCTGGGAGTCGGACTGCGCCGATTCCATGCCGCAAATCAAGTCCGAATATCTTCAAGAAAACGGCGGTCCTATTACAGAACTAAATTATATTGATTATAAAGATAAAACCGTCAATAAAAAGAAATACAGGTATTATTACTATCAAATAGAGGCAAAGTACAACGAGCCTTTGACGAATAAATGGCTGATCGACGCGCTCAATACGGTACACAGGAAGGGCGCGGGTGAGGCGGAAATATGTTATCCGGGCAGTATCGCGACTGAATATCATAACCAATCTTACCAAGAGCGTAAAGACTCCGGTAACTTTACGGTAAAGGGCGTCTACGAAAAGCTCGGTAAGGGTATTATGTTTACAGAAAATGCCCGCAATACTATGAAGAGCAGAAACATAGACTATACGGAACTGCACTTTTTGATTTCATGGACTAATACAAGTTTGACCAACAATGGCTGGAACAGCAGTATACAAAATGTGTTGCACTTCAGGTATGAGAACTACACCGAGCTGCTCCCCAGAGAGATAGAGATCCTCGAACACGACGGAAAAGAGGCGCTGCTTGCTGAGGGAAACTATACCGATGTCAGACAATTCACGACCAAGGTAAAAGAAAACGGTTCTTATGTCACAAAAACAAAATGGTACGGCTTATCTACCGATCACGTTTACGAGACCATCGACTCCGGCAATCAGTATAACTATATATCTGACCCTTCCAAAAGATCGAATAATAACAGCGCCGTTTATAAAAACCAGACGCCGACGTCTATGACGGGCTTTGAGCTGGAATACTATCGCACGACCGATAAAGGCTTGATCGTCCTCGATCCTGACAACACGGAGATCGACTGGTCAGAGGATACCAAAAACTACCGCCGCTGCACGATAAAATTCTTCTACCAACGCCGCGAGTATACGCTGAAATACCGTAACGGTAACCATAAGGACGAAAGCCGTACGCGTACGGTTATGTACGGCGCGCCTATAAACTCGACCTATCAGGTATCGGAAAACGGACACGAAGCGGGCGACTACCGTTATTACTGGCCAGATCCCGAGTATTTCGACGAGAACCGCCGCGACTTCTTTACCTTCGAAGGCTGGTATAACGACCCGCGTTATGAGGAGCCCTTCGATTTGGATACCCAGACGATGCCCGCCGATGACGATACGTTATTCGCGAAATGGGTTCCGAAGTCGATTGACGTTATTTTCTACGACGACTATGACGACTATTACAGCGACCGAAAGGGTCAGCACCCCGAAAACAGAGTAGTCCTCGGTAAGGACGAAAATGATAACGATATTACCGATGTTAAAGTTGACTACGGTTCATATACACCGCTGATGTCTATCCCTGTTGACGACGACAGTCCCAATAATCCGAGACCTAAGCTTAATCCTATCGCCGAGGGCGCTTCGTTCGCGGGATGGTACTATATCCGTAACCGTGTACCCGTGCGTTTTGAGCCCGAGAACGTTCCCGTTACCGCGCTTAACGAAGAAGCGACAGGCGATAACGCTAAGCTGAGATTATTCGCGGAATGGGTTACTAAGGACGTTGCTAAGTATAAGGTAAAATACGTTAAGGCGGAGGATAAAAGTGTAGAAATCGCCCCGCCGACTATAGGCAGAGCGTACGTTTATAAGACTAAAACCTTTAACGCGAAGTCGGGAAGCGAGCTTTACGACGAATATAAATGGGACGAAGAAAAAGAGGATGAAGGTACTAACTGGTGGCCTACTACCAACTCCTCCTCAATGGTTATAAAGGCGAATAACGCGGATGATGAATACTCTCCGAACAATATAACGTTCGAGTATATCCAAAAATCCAAGGTATGGTATAAGGTGCAATATCTTGACGCCTCCAGCCGTAAGCCTTTATATGAAGAGGTTAGAAAGGAAAGTACTCACGACTCCGTTACGGAATCCGCGAGGATTCTCCCCGGGTATGTCGCGAGAGACGCTACTCATTCGCTTGTACTTACCGCTTCGACCGATTCCGACCCCGACGAAGCGAAAGAGGAAGAGCTTGCGACTAACGTTATAACCTTCCTGTATGACGAGAATAAGACCGAGTATATGTACGAGGTTGAGTACCTTACTCAGGACCTCGGCGCTAATACCTACTCTAAGTACTCGTCCGAAACGCTTACGATACCGCTTCAGACTCAGGGAGTCGCGGCTTCTTTATCGATTGCCGAGCTGTTTGACAGACCGATTGCGGATTATCTTACCGATTCGGGCTTTACCCGTGTAGAAGGCGGATGTAAATATACTGTAACCGACTCTGGCGGCGTGGTTGATCCCACCGAAATTCCCGTAGCCGATAACGGAACTGTTTCGATTTCGAGTAACGATAAAAAGACAATTAAGATTTACTTTAACCGTAATTCCTATAAGTATAAATATCAGTATATCGACCATACAGCCGAGAAGATTTATCTGAGTTATTTAGAGGAACATAAGGATGATCCCGATCCTACCGCGGGCGCTCCGTGGGACGGCGTTATGGCTACGTTCGAAAAAGACAGCAATAACCAGTACTTTACAGGTCAGGTTGAGCAGGAGATTACGATTAATCCCGATACGGATTATACCTATCATGATTCCTCGGAAGGTGAAGATGTTAATTATACGCGTATCACAAATGACGACGGTGAGCTGGCTCCCGTTAAGCTGACGGTTCAGTCTAATGAATCCTGGAACACGGTTAAGATTTATTACCGCAAGGACATCGAGCGCGAGCTTACTTATAAAATGGTATGCGTGAACAATAACTCCGATACCGATTATTATGATGACGGTACGCCTAAGTTCGGAAGACTTAATCAATCGATGCAGACTGTACTCGATTACGAAGATATCCAGAATATCGTATTCCACGATACCAACAACGAAGTGGTGGACGATACTACTACTCCGCCTACATATCTGCACCTGCACCGCTATACCTTCCTCGGATGGTACACTACGCCGGATTATGACGAAGATCATCCCGAGGTCGGACGTCTGACGACGAACGAAACTCTCTCGAAGGATCTTTTGGGAACTAACGGCGAGCTACCCGAAAGGGACACTAAGTACTATGCCCTTGTAAAGCAGGATATGGTAAAGATGGACGTTATGTTCTATTATACCGACGATTATACTGTTGACGGATTCAGAAACGAGATTGACGATAACCTGGCTCCCCGTATTCAGGCGGCTGTAGATAATCAGAATAACGAAAATGTGTCCGACAGCGAAAAAGTCCATCTTACAGGCGAGCATGTCGGTAAGAAGGTTACATTCACCGCGCCTAACGGTTTTAAAAACCATAATGAAATTCCATGGCATCGTAACGACGGTTACTCGCTGAGTATGGATGATATTGACGAGCGTGCATATAAATACGAGTTCGCCGAGTGGTGGTCGATTAACGAGGACAATAACAACGAGTTAACCAGGCATGATAACTGGAACAGCCCCGACGGCTGGAATCCCGACCAGCTGTCTCAGCAGCTTGCGAGAAACAAAGACCAGTATCTTATTGCCGTATACGCGCGGAGAGATGATGTAACTTCGCTTCCTTATAATATCAACTATGTATATAAGGACCGCCACGGCGTTGAGCGTACTTTTGTAAAGAAAGGCACGCTTACGGGCGACGACCTCGACGAGAGTAAGTCGTCCTGTAAGATTACAGACGACGGTTACTATCGTCTGAAAAAAGAGTTTATTCTTTCGAACGCTCCCTACGAGAGCAACCACGGAGAAACTCTTAAGTGGACCGATATGAAAGTCGAGACGACTTCGGTTAAGGGTGATCCGGACGCAGAGAAAAATTCGGATAAGGTAGACCATATGGTGGCTACCGTAACCGCCGAGCAGAGCGTTAAATCCGCTTACGCCAACTATAAGCTCCTTCCGTCGGACGACGAGTTTACAACGATTGAAACAACAATCGGAGCTAACAGAAAGACCGACGAAAAACTTGAGGCGATTAACGCCACAGGTCTGACCTACGAAGGCAAGGAGTTCAGCTACTGGGAAATCAGAAAAACCGATGATCCCGACGGCGAAGTTGTTGCGAAGTGCTATGAACCGTGGTTTACCTTCTGTATGATGGATAATTATTATATTACTCCTGTCTTTAACGGAAAAACCAACGCCGAGGATGATCCCGATTACGAGGAAATAAAACTAAGACATCTCGATTATTCGCGTAACCGCTGGACTGACGAAAACGGCGATATCGCGCCGAGCGGTATAACCGATCTGCTTTACGCCGACTTCGAAATTTCTTTCAATAACAAGGATAAGGGAATCTACAACGATGATTCCGATAAATATGAAACGGGTGTTGTAGTTGAGCTTTGCAAACAGCTTGGCGAGAATGAAACGTTCGACCCGGACGGTGACTACAGCAAATACGTTTCCGACCAAGCTAATCTTATTCAGGCTATTCAGGATAAAGCCACCGTCTACTATTACAAAGGAAACGCGACAAACGGCGGTAAAAGACGTTCTATTCAGATAAGCGAAATATCTACCGAAAGCCTGACTAATAAAAACCGTGTTGAATTCTTTAAAGGCTACAGAAACACCTATAAAGTTAACGGCGATAAAATCAGCTATACTAATAAAACATATATAATGAAAGTTACGGCTTATCTTATGGATAAGACCGACCCCGAAAATAACACGATATTCAGTAATTCCGTCTTTGTATGCTTGTATGATGAAGCGTTAAACGATATGGCAGTTAACGGAATGACGGAAATCAACGGAGCTAATAACTAAAACGACTGAAAAGCTTTTTAGAATTATCTGATTTAAAGGAAGGAAAAGGGGGAGATTGTTATGAAAACTGAATACATCTCGCCCGAGTTCCTTTTTATCGGCGTTGAGCTTTACGATGTGCTGCTCTCCAGCGCGGTTGAGGATTATTCAAGTACAGGTGACGACAACGGCGGTAGCGGTAGTGACTGGGGCGATGATCCGATATTTGATGATCCCGGTGATTTTGATGATGACGATTTGTTTGGGGATTAATTATGAAAAGTTTAGTTAAAATTATTTGTGTAGCTTTAGCTGTTTTGATTATGGGCAGCGTAACCGTTTTTGCTGATGATTCGTACGTTACGCTTTACGGTTTTACCTTTGATATTAATTCAAACGGCGAAGCGGTTATCCACGATTACGACGACCGCTCGGGCGATGTTGTTATTCCCGAAAAGCTGCTTGAAGCTTATGTTACCGAGATTGATGACTATACATTTTTTAACGATAAAAGTATAAATTCAGTTTCTTTCGAAAACGCGTCCCATCTTAAAAAAATCGGCGCTAACGCTTTTAACGGATGCGATAATCTGAAGAACCTGAATATTCCGTCCTTTGTAACGAATATCGGATTCGGCGCTTTCCAAAATTGTTCGTCTCTCGAAAACGTTACTATAGAAAACGGAATAACATCGCTCCCGAAACAGCTTTTTTATAACTGCGAGTCTTTGAAAAGCGTTGTGATTCCCGAGTCGGTTGAATCGATCGGAAATGTCGCTTTCGCGAATTGTCCGAATCTCAGAGAAATCGAGATTCCCGACAGCGTTACCTCAATTGACAAAAACTCGTTTAAAAACTGCGCGAATCTTATAATTTTCTGTAACGAAGATTCCGCCGCGGCAGATATCGCCGAGGAAAACGGAATGAATTACAGAGTTATAAAAGATTTTGAGCTCGGCGACGTTAATCTCGACGGAAAGTTTAATATCCGCGACGCCACAAATATCCAGCTTTCGAAAGTCGGAAAAGCGGTTATTCCCGTTTACCAGGGGAAAAACTACGCGGACGTTAACCGCGACGGTGTTGTAAACGTGCGTGATGTAACCCTTATACAGATGAAGATTGCAAAAATTATAAGAGAATTTTAATTTATCGGCTCTTTCTTGAGCCGATAGTTTTTTGTAAAAAAATCTTACATTTTTTGACGCGGCATTGATTTTAAAGCTGTTTTGTATTAGAATAAAAATATTAAAAGTATTAGGAGTAATCGTATGGCAAATACAGAAAAAACCAACGAATTAGAAATGGCTCCCTCGCCTTTGGAGAAGCTTGTTATTAAAATTGACGATATGGAACAGTCGATGGGATTTTGGTATTCCTTATTCGCGAAGAGAATAGTTCCGTTTTTGCTCTATATTATTCCCGTGAACGTTATTTTGGGACGAATCAACGGTGTTATCGCTCCGTATTTTCCGGGCGTAAATCTTAACGGAACAATTCTTCTTGTATCCTGGATTGTAGTTATGTTAGGATTTTTGGCGATTACAATTTTCGCCCCGAAAGCGGCTACGGTTGTTGAATTTGTTTTGGGATTTGCGTACCTGTTTTTGGCGTTCAGGTTCCATCTGTATAACTCCGTTTTAGGATATGTGCTGCTTTTCTGGATGATTATTTTCCTGCTCGTAAAAGCAGTGTTCCTTGTCTTTAAAATAATACGCTTAAAAGTTTCCTCGGGCGATGATAAGGGTGTTGAAAGAGATGAAAGCGGACGAATAGTAAGAGCGTCTGAGGAAGAAGTATTTTTTGTAAAAGAAGATAAAAACGCTGAAGACGAAATTGCGGCGGCTGCTTCGGACGATGATGTTTTCTTTGTGCGTGATGATAAAAACACCGATGACGAAATTGCGGTCGCCTCGGACGACGATGTTTTATTTGTAAACGAGGATAAAAACGCGGAAAATGAAATCGCGGCGGCGGTTTCGAACGACGAAGTTTTCTTTGTAAGCGAGGATGAAAACGCCGAAAATGAAATTGCGGCGAAAGCTTCGGACGATGAAGTTTTCTTTGTAAAAGATGACGATGACAAATATAAAGAAGGTATGATCAGCGAATCGGATAACGATTACTTTTTCGGATAAAATTAATAATATTGCTCACCGCTTATTATTGTAATGATAATGGGCGGTGAGTTTTTTTAGTATTGTTCTTAGTACAAGTTATACAAATTGAAGGGCTAAACTTTGTTAAATAAATCAAATGAAAAACGAGTCAGATATATGGTAAAATAAAAAGTGAAGTATAAAAGCGAGGTGTTTTTATGAAAAGATTTACCGTTAAAACAGCAAGTATTATTTGCGCGGTTTTAATATGTTTTACAGTAGTATTTTCGGCTGTACCCGGCGCCGAGGCGGCGGCAGTTTATCTGCGCGGAACGTTCAACGGCTGGGAGGCTGAAAATGATTACGTTATGACCTTAGACAGCAACAACCACTATCTTGTAACAGTTCACCTTAGTAAGGGCAGCTACGAGTATAAGGCGGCTACTGCTGATTGGAGTACTTTCCAGGCTCCTGTTGAGGGTAACGAAACCTTGATTTTAGATAAAGACTGTGACGTTACATTTGTCGCGGATAAAGGAAGTAAAGATGTTTCGCCTTCAATTCAGGCTTATCCTCATTCCTCGCTCGAAAAAGGCGTTAAAAATGTTCTTCTTAAATCGAAATGGTATGAGCACAGCGACTTGGTGCTTGTAGAAAAAAACAGCAAAGTTTCGTACCAGAGCGCGAAAACGTCCTATCCCGCGTCCGCGTACTGGAATATAATTTCGGACGGCAGCGGAGCTTTTTATCTCCAGAATAATTCCACAAAAAAATACGCCGCTTTAAGCGGAAGCTCGCTTGTTTGTGTTTCGTCAACCGACGGCGGAGATACAAGCTGGAATGTTGATACATCAACCGGAGCCGCGCGTTTTATAAGTACAAAAAACGATAAAGCGGTTATTAATATTGAAAATCTTAACGGAAACGCAGAGGCGACTGACGTTCCGATGTACTACACAAGCTCACAGTGGGGTTATCAGGATTACACGCTGAAAAATGACAGGGTAATTGACAACGGCTACAACGCCTACGCTAATTCGGCTACATCAATTACATCCTACGCTTCGGGCTCCGCTAAAACCTGGACTAAAACTAAAAACCTTTCGTCCTATCCTGCGTTTAAAGCCGAAAATTCTCCGCTCGCGGCGGCTGTTTATAACCTTACGCTTGAGGAAGCGGTAAAGAGTATTTTTACTGAAAACAGCACCCGGTATTTCCGCACAGGTACAAACTGGGATAAGGTTTGGACTCGCGATACCGCGCTTTCAAGTTTATATTCGCTCGCGTGGGTATTCCCCGAAATCAGCTACAACTGCGAGCGTAAAAAAGTTAAGACGAGCAGTAATGTTTCGGTATTTGAGCAGGACACAGGTACAGGCGGTTCCTATCCCGTTTCTACCGATAAAATAATTACAATGCTTTCCGTATGGGAAAACTATCTTGTTGACGGAAACAAAGAGCATTTAAGCTATTTCTA
Source organism: uncultured Ruminococcus sp. (assembly GCA_902793125.1). Classification (GTDB taxonomy): domain Bacteria; phylum Bacillota; class Clostridia; order Oscillospirales; family Acutalibacteraceae; genus Ruminococcoides. The sequence continues at coordinate 3,736 of CADBCC010000010.1, read as the reverse complement.
CGATATATGCAACAATACAATTATGCAGGATTTGAATGTGGCATACGACAAAGACGCGGATCTTTTCCGCGGTGAAACCTGCGGACTCGACTGGCGTGACCAGACTTATCCCGACTGGACAAGCGAAACCGTTGACAGCGGTCTCAGCGCTATTGCCGGAAGCAAAACCGCGTCGGTAAATACAATATACTGCCGTGTGTTTGAGATTATGAGCAGCGCGGCTAAAGTGCTGAACAAAGGCGGGCAAGCCGAGCAGGCATGGTCGGAGATGGCTGAAAAATTAGAAGCGAAGATTAGCAAAAGACTTTGGAACGATAAACTCGGATTGTACTCATCCTGGGAGTATCCCGAGTATATGGGAAGCGTTCTTGCCGAAAAAGCCGATGTGCTCGGAAACGGCTTCGCGCTTTGGTTTAACATTGGTACAGATACCCAGCTTAATAAAATTTCCGAGAACTATCCTTTGGTACCTTACGGAGCTGATACAGTATATCCGCAAAAGCAGGGCAAGCTTAAAAACGCGAACAAGATTTATCACAACTTTGGAATATGGCCGGGCTGGGAGTCAATTCTTATGGTAGGCGCAAGCTATCATAATAACAAGGAACTCGCCGAGGAAATTTTCAACTCCAACGTAAGAGGCGCCGCAACGTCCCTTACTCAGAAAGAAGTTATAAACTACCGCACAGGCGAGGGAGTAGAGTCCGACCAGCAGCTTTGGTCAATCGCGGGCTCGCTTGCGGGTTATTACCGTGTGCTTTTCGGTATGAACTACGATGAAAGCGGAATAACTTTCAATCCGTATATCCCCGACTGGATGCAGGGCCCGTTTGAACTTTCCAATCTTAAATACAGAAACGCAACTCTGAAAATAAAACTCTCGGGCGAGGGCGATAAAGTTAAATCGTTCAAGGTCGACGGCTCAGCTAAAGATATAAACACTTACGTATTTTCCGCTGACTCAACAGGAAGCCATACTGTTGAAATAGTAATGGAAAACAGCGATACGGAATATAAGATTAACAAATCCGAAAACAACCTCGTTGTATGCCCCGAAATGCCTACTATGTCCTATTCAAGTTCATCAGGAAAACTTACCTGGACTCAGAAAAGCGGACTTACTTATAAGCTCTGGACAGGAAAGGAATATGTAAGCGTAAGCGGCGGAAGCTATACTGTTGATAAAAGTGTTTACGGATGCTACAGCCTTATGGCGGTTTCCTCGGGCGGAGTATGCTCGGAACTGAGCAAACCTATTGTAGTAAGCCCGAATCGTATAAAAGTCGAGGCGGAAAACGGCACGGTTTCCAACAGCAGTCTTATCTCCAACGGCTACGTAATAGATAAGCGTTCCCAAAGCGCTAAACTTACTCTCAGCGTAAGCGTTTCAAAATCGGGAAGATATCAGTTAAGCGGAATTTATAACAACTCGGGCGACGCGACATCGGGTATCAGTTGCGCAATACGTTCCGTTTATGTTGACGGAGTTGATAAAGGATCGCTTGTATTCCCTGAAGTAAGCAGCAGCTTTAAAAACCAGACAAGCACCCACCTCACTCTTGACCTTGAAAAAGGCACCCATACCGTTAAAATTTTCTACGATACCGCTAACTGGTACGATAGAAATATGAGTATAACTAAAAACGACGTAGAATATAATTACTTTAATTTCGACTATACGGGAGAAATTAAAGAGGATGAAACCGAACCCGCAACAACTCAGGCGCCGACTACTGAACCCGAACCTACCGAAACCGCCGAGCCCGAAACTTTAACTCCTACCGAGAGCGAAGCTGTAACGGATGAACCGACTGAACCCGCGGAAACAGAAACTAAGGCAGATTTACCGACCGAGCCTGACGAGAGTGAAGCTGTTACATATGAGCCTACTTCTCCCGAAGAAACCGAGATTACAACAGGCGAAACGGATGTTACAGGCGTATCCGAAGAAACAGACAGCTCGGCTGAAATTCCGACCGATGTTACGCAGTCCGAACCCGAAGTACAGACTAAAAACTTCTTCTTCCTGCCTGATACCGAGCCCGCAAAGAGCGCCGATAACTATAAGCTTGTTATTTTAGACAGCGAAAACAAGTCGCATATCTACGAATTTACTCCTACGGAAAACGAAATAAACGGCGTAAAGATATACAGCGCGAGCGTTCCCAAGGATATAAATACCGCCGTCGCTTATTACCAGATGTACAAGGGCGAAACCTGGGTAGGGCAGATAAGCAAATCCGCGTCGGAAATTTATGTGATAGGGGATAATGTCGTAAAAGCGGACGGTAATGTAGTAAACCCGTCGGGAACCGGTTATACAATTTCTACCGCATCCACAGTTCAGCCAACCGCTAAACCCTCATCCAAACCGACGGTTAAAAAGCCTAACCCGATGACTGTTAAGGTGAAGAAAAAGACACTTAAACTTAAAAAGCTTAAAAAGAAAGCTCAGAAAGTAAAGACTATTACCGTTAAGAATAATAAGGGCGCTGTTACTTATAAGCTGATAAAAAGCGGAATAAGTAAGAAAATCCGCAAGCTTGTTAAGATAAATAAAAAAGGCGTTATCACAATTAAAAAGTGGAAAAAAGCAAAGAAAGGCACTTACAAGATTAAAGTGCAGGTAAAAGCGAAAGGCAACGCCTCTTATAAAGCAGGCTCAAAGAAAGTAACAGTAAAAGTTAAAGTAAAATAATTAAATTAAACGGCCGGGAGCTAAATACAGTTCCCGGCCTTTACTGTGCCTGTGCGAATTGCACAAAAACGGGAAGAAGTTTTTGGATGTGAAAAATACAAAAAGTGGTAAATACCAGTTTTGGTATAATGAAAAATATTAGCCCGAGGAGAACTGTAGAGAGGTTACTCCCGCGAAGATTGCCTACCTCGTCGGCGGAGTTACCGCTTCGCAGGTCGGACGTATACTTACAAAACTGTCCGAAGATGACGATAGGGTGGTTAAGAGGAAAGTTAAGCATTCAAAAACATATTTATTACCAATCAAGAACTGTAATTTATGATAAAGTGTCACCAAAGTGTCAGCAAAAAATAAATTGGTGACACCCCAAAAAGCCAGTTATAATGGGGCTTTCAAGGTGTTAGTGTCACCAGTGTCACCAAATTACTATACATTATGCGTTAAAAAAAAATAATATTTTATTTTTTTAAAGTTATAGGGTTATATTAAGGTTTTGGTGCTCCGCCCCTACGGTGGTTATTAATGAACTAACTGCGAACTTACTACTGAGAACTGAGAACTATGAACTGTGAACCGAGAACTGAGAACCGAGAACTGAGAACTGCGAACTAACCGAGAACTGAGAACTGCGAACTAACTGAGAACCGAGAACTGAGAACTGAGAACTAACCGAGAACTGAGAACTGTGAACTGCTCACTACCCCTTAATCCTTAGCCCTTACCCCTTTATAATTCCTAATAGCAATTATAAAAATAATTTTGTGCAAAATGACTGTATAACGTCCGAAAGCGGCTGTTAATTTGTACGTTAATACTAGTAAAGTGTCACCAAAAATCGCTTGTTTGTTTAATGGTTTTGTGTTAAAATATCACTATGAACATCGTTGTGTTCACATCGCATTGTATATCGACGCGTAATATATAATGCGTATCGGATAGGAGTACAGCTCCACTCTGTTTTAAATAACAGCAATATGTTTTTTCGTTGTTAAAGAAATCTCGCGGTCAGATATTGTGAGTAAAAAAATCCGATAAAAA
>CADBCC010000009.1 GCA_902793125.1 uncultured Ruminococcus sp. | reverse complement strand
TCGCTTTTACGATATTTAAAATAAATACCGCTTAATGGAAAATCAGAATTTTCAACTTCTCCCTCATAAAAGCATAAAATCTTTCGGGCGGCGTTTTCATATCCGCCGAAATAACTTATGTACTGATTATAAAAAGGAAGCTGGTTATTAATTATGTACTGTTCACGTTCATTAAGAAATCCGAGAAAATACGGTTTCTTTCTTGTTAATGATAAATTCGCAATATCTTCCGCTCTGGATATTAATTCCTTATCATCTCTATCAGAAGTAAACGCCACTGCTCTCTAATTCATCAAGAAGATCATCGCCGGTAAGATCAACGTTATTGGGGATAATGATAAATGTGCTTGAAGCTACTCTCTTAATCTTTCCGCGGTTAGCGTAAGCGACACCGCTTAAAAAGTCGATAATTCTTCTGGACATATCTTTATTAGTTTCTTCAAGATTAAGAACAACAGTATGTGTCTTAATAAGCTCATCGGCAATTGTTCTTGTTTCTTCTCCGAACCTTTCGGGTTTAAAAAGAGCAACCTGAAGCTTTGCTGTAGCGCTTATATTAACAACTTTATTTCTTCTTGAATCTACATAAGGGGGAACTTCCTCGTAATCATCCTCTTCGTTTTCAGCGTACCCATACTCGTCGTAGCCGTTATCGTATTCTTCTTCGGGAGCATCCCACATACGTTTAAACTTATCTACAAAACCTGCCATTTCTTTATATCCTCCTAAGATTTATCATTTATAATCGCGAGCGCCGAAAAGGGACGAGCCTACTCGAACCATATTAGCACCGGACAAAATTGCTTCATAATAATCGGCAGACATTCCCATTGAAAGAATATCCATAGATATATTATCTATGTTTTTACCCGATATGTCAATAAATATATTGTTCATTTTATCGAAAAATTTAAGAATTTTTTGTGGACTATCACAAATCGGCGGTATACACATCAGACCTTTTACTGAAATATTATCGAAATTTTTGATTTCATCCAGTAATTCGTAAAGCTGCTCGGCTTTTATTCCGCTTTTGCTTTCTTCTTCTCCGATATTAACCTCAACAAGCACATCGGAATTAACGTTATTCTTTAAAGACTGCTTTGAAATCTCTTTAGCTAACTTTACAGAATCAACCGATTGAATCAAGTCAACTTTACCTACAATCTGCCTTACTTTATTGCTTTGCAGGTGGCCTATAAACTGCAAAGAAGCGTTTTCAAGGTCGTAATCATCATATTTAGAGAGCAATTCCTGAACTTTGTTCTCCCCTATATATTTCAATCCTAAAGATATAGCGTAATTAATTCTTTCGGCATCTACCGTTTTTGTAGCTGCTAAAAAAGTAATTTCATCCCTTGCTCTTCCGGATTTGATTGCCGCTTCTGTAATTCGTTCTTCAATTAATTTGTAATTATATTCAATATCATTGTATAACTTTTCCGTCATAAAGATTATCTCCTTTCACCACAACCTGGTCATAGAGCTGAAGTGTCTCATTACTGAAAAGGACGCCTTCGTTAGGTTTTTCCTCACATAATACAAAGTCACTTCCGGAATACGAAATTACGATTTCCTTGAAAATAAGTTCCGAGCCGTGAAGAACATACACACCCTGTACCTTTTTTCTTTTAGATACGGTTTTTCCGCTTTTGTCTTTTACGGTTTTCTTAACATATCCTTCATGTATAGCTCGTTTAGAAATCTTCAATCCCGTGTATGATACAGTAGTAATATCCGTGTTCTCATTCCTTGCGTCGGCAATATTACTATTCATAAAATCACAGGTTAAAACAAGTACGCCCTCTTTTTTACGGTTAGCCTGATTAATGGAATATATTTTACTTGGTATTTTTTCAGCCGTAATGGTCGGCATCGAAACATAAACCGTTACACCGTCATTCTGAAGCTTAGCAAGCTTTACAGCTTCATCAGCGGAAATCTTACATGCAATATACCAGTTGGGATCAGTTACAACTTTTCCGATTACACTGCCTTTAATCTTTTTTTTCTTTATTTTATCAAATTTCTTCGGTGTTAGATATTTTAAATCTTTAATTTTTACTGACTTTTCATATCCGTCGCAGGCGGAAATAAAATATCCTGCTTTTGAGGACGTTAAACTGCCTATTTTGGGAGAGCAGTTATTTTTAATTTTTTTGCGCTCGCTTTTAAGCTCTGAGATTTTACTTTTGAAATTTGATACGCTTCCTGTCGTAATTTGTCTTTCGCAAATTGAAAACAAAAGATTTTCACAGGATGTATTAGCATCAATAAGTTTACCGTTGTTAACGTTTTCCGTAATATTGAAAATATTATTGTTAATCTGAGTGTTAATAGTATCCAGTCCTACGCTGTCTTTATAATAGGATTTAGAAAGTGATTTTAAATTTTTAATCTGCTTATTAATTTTTTCAATTTGTTTTTTAGATACGGCGTCATGTTCATTTCTGTAAATATCGGCAATAGTCTGACCGTTACTTACGTCATCTCCGTCGCTGACTTTATAAGACAATACGCCTTTAACGGATTCACGTAAATAAGATTCATCTCGAATAATAAAGGCTTTAGCGCTTATTTCGTCAGATATTGTTGTAGATACAGCCTCTTCGGTCTGTACAGCGTTAACAAAATTCGCGCTTACTATTAGATAAACAATATAGGCACATATACTTACAGACAAAAGACCAATTATAATTCTTTTAAATAATAATTTATCCATTAAAAAATCCTCGGTTATCTATTATTTCCGAAATAAAGTTCAACTGTTCTTCGGTTGTTTTTATTTCATCAATATTTATCCAATTTATATTTTTATTACGTTTAAACCATGTTAACTGGCGTTTAGCGTAACGACGGGTTTCGGTTTTAATTCTTTCAATACACTCTTCGAGTGAAGCTTCGTTATTAAAATACGGTATCAGCTGTTTATATCCTATAGCTTTAGACGATGTCTCGCTTAAATCTGATTGTAACACATCCTGAGCTTCCTGTACAAGTCCGTTTTCAACCATAATATCAACACGTTTGTTAATTCTGTTATACAGATACTGACGGTCCGACGCTTTAAGCCCGAAACATAAATAATCGTATTCAAATTCATTATTACGGCTGTTTTCAATCTGTTCGGAAATAGTAACACCTGTCTTTTTGTAAAACTCAATAGCGCGTACAATTCTTTTTAGATTACGCTGTTCATAAAGACGCATATACGAATAAGGATCAATCTCCAGAAGTTTTTTAAGAAGATAATCAATACCTTTTTCATCAGCTAATTTGTATAACTCATTTCTGAGTTCTATATCAGAGCTGTCGTCAACAAAATCAATTCCGTTTAAAAATGAATCAATATAAAGTCCCGTACCGCCGCATAAAATCGGAATCTTATTTTTACTTAAAATTTTTTCAACAGCAGATTTTGCGTCCTCAACATATTTTCCGACTGAATAAGACTGATCGGGATCAAGAAAATCAATAAGGTAGTGCTTTATACCCGACATTTCATTTTCGTCAGGTTTTGCGGTAGCGATTTTCATTCCGCGGTATATCTGCATACTGTCGGCGGAAACAATCTCTCCGTTATATTTTTTTGCAAGTTCAATTGAAAGACTTGTTTTACCCGAGGCGGTAGGACCGACAACGACAAGAAGCTTTTTCATAATATTTACACTCTTCCGAATTGCTTTTCGAGCTCATATTTGCTCATAACAACGCACACAGGACGTCCATGCGGACAATATCTAAGCGTTGGATCGTTATCAAGCTTATTTGCAATATCCATAAGTTCTTTATCCGTGCTGGTATTTCCGCCTTTAATAGCGGCTCTGCAGGCAATGTTGTGATATATCCAATCCATTTTTTCGCTGCGGATATCTTTTTTATTCTGCGCGATATAACCTGACATTTCAATTACCGAAGATTCAATATCGTCAATATCAAGATATTGCGGAGCAGCTCTGACTATAAGACTTCCGTTACCGAAATCCTCAACGTCAAATGCACATTCCTTAAACATATCAAGGTTATTTATTGCGGCGTCGTAATCTTTTTTATTTAAAACTACAGTTACAGGTTGCAGAAGCATTTGTGAAAATCCCGCTCCCCTATCCTGTTTTAGTTTTTCGTAAATCATTCGCTCGTGAGCGGCGTGTTTATCAATTATAATAATCTCTTTGTCGTTTTTTTCAACAAAAATATATGTTTTAAAAGCTTCACCGATAAATGAGAGTTTGTTTTCAGGCTCTTTATATAAAGGCTGAGGTTCTTTTTCAATCTTCTTTTCAGCTTTAATAAAAATATCCGGTTCAATATTTTCTACATCTTTTTTCTCAGGCTTTTCTTTAAAAACAATTGTTGTATCTACAGGTGTCTTTTTATCACAATTCTCTTTTATTTTATTTTCAATGTTTTCATTACGTTTTACGGCTTCTTTTGAATAGATATCAAGAGGTATTTCGTAATTGCTTACCGAAGCGTTTAAATCACCTATAGGTTTAGTTGTTTTTATTACCTCGTCTAAAGCCGCAATAGGATCGGTGTTTTTAACTTCGGTTTCTTTTTTCTCAAAAACAGCCGGAGTTGAAATAAACGGTTTGGGCTTTTTTATATCGGAAAAAGCGTTATCATTGCTTTTGTTATTAAAAGTAACGGATTTTCTTTCGTCGTTATTGTTAAGCGAAGTTTTTACAGCGTGGTAAACAGCGTCAAAAACAGGACGCTCGTTAATAAACCGAACTTCTATTTTTGAGGGATGCACATTAACGTCGATTGCTTCATAAGGTATTGAGATATGTAACACACAAGCGGGGAATTTTCCAACCATCACATTACCTTTGCACGCTTCCTCGATTGCAGCCATAGCCGTAACAGATTTTACATAACGTCCGTTTATAAAAAAGTTTTGCATACTTCTGTTGGGGCGCGCGTTAACAGGCTTTGAAATATATCCCTTAACAGCAATAGCGTTTAATTCGTAATTAACGGGTATTAATCCGGACGCAAAATCCCTGCCGTATACGGAATAAACAGCCGATAATAATTTAGAATCACCCGACGTATTAAGAGAACGCTTTCCGTCTCTTATAAAAGCAAATGAAATCTCAGGATGGGCTAAAGCTTCTTTGTCAATAACATTGGCAACAGCGTTGCCCTCGGCTCTGTCTTTTTTTAAGAACTTCATTCTTGCTGGAATATTGTAGAATAAATCTCTTACAATAATTGTTGTTCCGACAGGACATCCAGCGTCGTCAAACAAAATTTCTTCTCCGCCGTCAATTTCATAGGATGTACCGATTTCTTCGCTTTTATGCCGTGTTAAAAGCTGAAGTTTTGAAACAGATGATATTGAAGAAAGCGCTTCTCCTCTGAAGCCTAAAGTAGAAATACTGTCAAGATCATTTTCAAGCTTAATTTTACTTGTAGCGTGCGGTAAAAACGCAAGTTTGACATCATCGCGCATAATACCGCATCCATTATCGGTGACTCTCATAAATGTAATGCCGCCGTTTTGGATTTCAACAGTAATATCTGTAGCACCCGCATCTATTGAATTTTCAATCATTTCTTTTATAGCCGAAGCAGGTCTTTCAACAACCTCGCCCGCGGCAATTAATTCCGCAACATGCTTATCCAAAACATTAATTACACCCATTTATTTCACCACCTAAATCATATTTTTTAATTCGTATAATAAATTCATAGCTTCAATCGGGGTTAATGTATTTAAATCAACTCCGTTAAGCTTTTCGGCGATTGCCGAGTCAATACTCGGAAGCAAACTCAGCTGTTCAATATCTTCCGCCGACTTTTTAGTTTTATTAATTATATTTTCCGTATTAACTTTTCCGCTTTCGAGCTCAAATAAAATTTCTTTCGCTCTGTCGGTAATTACATCGGGGATACCCGCAAGTTTGGCAACTTCTATTCCATAGCTGTCATCTGCTCCGCCGGGAACAATTCTTCTTAAAAACGTAATATCGTCGCCTTTTTTCTTAACGGCTATATTGTAGTTATTTACTCCTTCAATAACTTCTTCAAGTACAGTAAGCTCGTGATAATGAGTCGCGAAAAGAGCTTTTGCGCCGAGTTTTTTCTTATCGGCGACATATTCAAGAACAGCTCTCGCAATACTCATTCCGTCAAAGGTTGAAGTTCCCCTTCCGATTTCATCAAGAATAAGAAGTGATTTTGACGTAGCGTTTAAGACAATATTCGCAACTTCACTCATCTCCACCATAAATGTGGACTGGCCGGATGCTAAATCGTCGGAAGCGCCTACTCGAGTAAATATACTGTCTACAATTCCGATTTCAGCTTTTGCGGCGGGTACAAAACTTCCAATCTGAGCCATAAGAACAATAAGCGCAACCTGGCGCATATATGTTGACTTACCCGCCATATTGGGACCTGTAATTATTGCGACACGATTTGCCGAACAGTTAAGATAAACGTCATTCGGAACAAACGGGCTTCCCTTTAAAATTTGTTCAACTACGGGATGGCGGCTGTCTTTAAGAATAATATTATCTTTAAGATTAACGTCAGGCCGTACGTACCGATTATCCGCGGCAACATTCGCGAGCGAATTTAGCACATCAAGCTCCGCAATAGCTGAAGCGGAACTTTGAATACGTTCAAGTTGAGAAGCTACCTGTTTTCTTATATTATCAAAAATTTTATATTCAAGCGCAATAGCTTTATCTTTAGCGCCTAAAATACGTCCCTCAATATCTTTTAATTCCTGAGTAATATAGCGCTCGCAGTTAGTAAGAGTCTGTTTGCGGATATAATTTTCAGGAACCATATCTTTATAAGAATTGGTTACTTCGATATAATATCCGAAAACCCTGTTATATCCTACTCTTAGTTTCGGGATTTTTGTAAGCTCTCTCTGTTCTTCTTCAAGCTTGGATAAAATACCCGTAGAATTATTCATATCTTCGCTTACTTCATCAAGCTCAGCATTATATCCGCGTTTAATTATTCCGCCTTCTTTTACAGAAAAAGGTGGTTCCTCAACAATTGCGTCATCAATAAGTTTAAAAATATCTTCAAGCGTATCAAGTTTATTGTAAAGCAGATTTAAAAGACTCGATTTAGAGTCCTTTAAAAGCTCTTTAATCTGCGGAAGTTTCTCTATTGCGCCGGCAAGTGAACGAAGTTCCCTGCCTTTTGCCGAACCGTAAACGATATTAGTCATAAGACGTTCTATGTCAAATATACCAACCATAGCGGCTGTTAAATCAAGACGCAGAACAGTATCGTTAACAATTTCCTCGATCGCGCTTTGCCGGTTAATTATTTTCGTTACATTTAAAAGGGGTTTTTCAATCCAGCTTCTTAAAAGCCTTTTTCCCATAGAAGTCTTGGTTTTATCAAGCACCCAAAGCAGAGAGCCTTTCTTTTCTTTTGTAAGCATTGTCTGAGTAAGCTCTAAATTACGCTGAGTGTTGAAATCAAGCTTCAAAAACTGATTCTCGGAAAACAGATTAATATGATTAATACGTTCAAGTCCGTTTTTCTGAGTATCAAGTAAATACGAAATCAAAGCTCCCAAAGCGCTTATAATAAGAGGCTTTTCTTTTATAATTTCATAATCATCTTTAAACTGATTCTTAACAATATCATCACAAATAAGACTCGCAAAGTTTTCGTCGGGAAGCATTTCAACATTCGTTGAAAGCTTGTCCTTTATAAAATCGGGAAGTTCTTTAAATTTAACAACATCTCCGCCAATAAGAATTTCTCTCGGGTTATAACTTGTAAGCTGGCTTTTAATTCTTTCTAAACAGTCTTTTCCTTTAAAATCAGTTGCGTATAATTCTCCTGTAGAAATATCGCAAAAACACATTGCAACAGTTTTGTTTTCGGAATAAATACAGGAAATATAATTATTTCGGCTTTCGTCCAGCATACTGCTCTCAATTACAGTACCGGGTGTAACAACTCTTACAATATCCCTTTGTACAATTGTTTTAGCTTTAGACGGATCTTCCATCTGTTCGCAGATAGCGACTTTATAACCTTTTTGCACAAGACGAGCTATGTAGCTTTCACAGCTGTGATACGGAACTCCGCACATCGGTGCGCGTTCCTCAAGTCCGCAGTCACGTCCTGTAAGAGTGAGTTCAAGTTCTTTTGACGCTAATTTTGCGTCATCAAAAAACATTTCATAAAAATCGCCCAATCTGAAAAACAATATGCAATCTTTATTTTCATCTTTAATTTTCAAGTATTGCTGCATCATTGGAGATAATTTTCCCATAAACTCACCCCTTTCGTTTATTTAACTGGTTTTATCCACAGCCTCCGCATGTTGAACAGCTGCCCGTGCAGGAAGATGTATAATCGGTTGTTTCGGGATCTTCTCCCGCAATACAGTTTTGTAAAATAGCCATTACTCTTCCTGATACCTGGTCAAAATCCTGCTTTGCGTTATTATAATCCTTCATATTTTCATTTGACATAATATCGGCATAAACTTTTTGCATTTCTTTATTAAGTTCAGCGATTTTTTCGCCGTCTTTTTCAGTTTTTTGAGTTTCCACATTAATTGAAAGTCTTTTAAGGTTAAATTCCTTAATAAGTTCCTGAAGCTTTTCGTCAGCGTCAGCTTTTGATTCTGCTTCGCGCATTTTAATATAGGATTCTTCCTTCTGTAGAAGCTTACCGAGTTCTCTTGTTTTTTCAATGATATCCATAATTACTCCTTTACTAAATCACCTTTAAGTATCCAATTACCGGCTTTGGTAATCTTTACGTTTTGGAAAGTGCCTATTAATTCTTTAGGCGCTTTTGTTTCCACAAGTATATTTCCACTTGTTCGGCAGTTTATTATATCATCCTTACCTTTTTCAGATTCCACAAGAACTTTTTGAATGGTACCAACCATTGACTTACACCTTTTTGACGCAATTTCTTCCTGAACGTCTAAAAGCTCTTTGAACCATTTTGATTTTTCTTCGTCAGAAATCGGATCGTCCATCTCAGCGGCAGGCGTTCCGACGCGCGGAGAATAAATAAAAGTAAATAACGAGGTAAATTCTACTTCTTTGATGAGAGATATTGTCTCTTTAAAATCCTCGTAAGTCTCTCCCGGAAAACCTACAATAACATCGCTTGTAAGGCTGACATCAGGAATCTTGCTTTTAGCGTAATTAACTATATCGAGATACTTTTCCCTGTCATAATGACGGTTCATAAGTTTTAAAATTCGGCTTGAACCCGACTGGAAAGGCAGATGAAGATGAGCGCTTATATGTTTTGAGGATGCGATTGCGTCTATAAGCTCTTTTGTACAATCTTTCGGATGAGATGTCATAAACCTGAGCCAGTAATCACCGTCGATGCTGTCTATTTCAGAAATCAATTCCGAAAAACTGACTTTTTCATCCAAAGTTTTACCGTATGAGTTAACGTTCTGGCCGAGAAGAGTTATATCTTTATAGCCGTTATTTATCATTTCTTTAGCTTCGGAAATGATTATATCCTTATTTCTGCTTCTTTCTCGTCCGCGTACATAAGGGACAATACAATAAGTGCAGAAATTATTGCATCCGTACATAATCGGAAGCCAGCCTTTAAAACTGCCGTCACGCTGTACAGGTAAGCCTTCGTGTACCATACTGTCATCATTATCTCTTAGATATACACGTTTATCGCCTGATAAAGCTTTATATAAAAGCTCCGGGAACATATGCAAAGCATGAGTTCCGAACACTAAACCAACATACGGAAAGCTTTTGTACATTCTGTCGGCAATATGTTTTTGTTCCATCATACATCCGCACAAAGCAATTAAAGTATTCGGATACTTCCTTTTTATATTTTTAAGGGCTCCGACATTTCCGAAAACCCTGTCTTCGGCATGTTCCCTTACAGCGCAGGTGTTAAAAAGAATAAAATCAGCGTTATCGGGTTTATCCTCAAAGTCAAACCCCGCTTTTGAAAGCATACCTTTTATATTCTCACCATCAGCAACATTTTGCTGACATCCGTAAGTGTGAACATAAGCAATCGGCTTTTCACCGCGCTTGCGTTTTTGCATAATTTCATACACAAGATTAAGGTATTCGCTTTGTGTTTCATTAAAATCATTTACGGTACTATATTTTTTTGCCAAAACAAATTACCCCAATCTAATCCATTATCCATAGAATTATAGCACAAAACCCATTATATTACAATAGATTCTGTGCTATTTTTTACTATATTTTGTGTTATTTTTAATTTTATCTCACAATATCTGCGTATGTTGACGGAATTGAGCCTACAATTACCGTCTGAGCGATTTCGTAATCTGTTGAAAATTTGATTTTTTCGCTGTATTCAGGACTTAAAGTAATAATCTCTGTATTAACAACAAGATAGATATGGTGTAGTGTCTGATTTACACCCGCGCTTTCAAAAGAATTTTTTATTTTACAGTTAACCGAACCAGTAAGTATAAAATTAATTTCGATATCAGGTCCCAGTGTGCTTAGCAATGTAATATCCGTAAAAGAACCGAGCGGTAATGAAAATTTATATGTTTTTTCTTTATCAAGTTCATCTTGAATCTTATTAATTGTATTTGATTTAATTTTATTAATCTTAACTGTATTTGATGATATTGAATTAATTTCGCCTTTATCCGAATAGTTTATAACAGATAAATCATCATAAGTGTAATTCAGATTTCCAATCACCTTATTTACTGTACTTCCGATAATTTTAGATGATATTGATTTTGCCTGTTTATTTACACATTTTTTTGTAAAAGGAATAGCCTGAACTTCGAAAAGTACAACTGTAAGTATAAAAACTGTTAATGAAAATAAAAACACTTTCCTTAATTTCTTAAATCTTAGATTTCTTCTTTTATAAAGCAAAAAACACCCCTCGTTATACTATAACGAGGGGGTTAATAATGTTACATTAATCTTTCAAATCACAATCCTGAATATTACAAGAAGCGCAGTCTTCGTCGCAAAACTCATCGGCAAATAAACTTGAAAAATCAAATTCGAGTTCGCCTCCGCAATTAGGACAATTCATTTCGCCTTCAATAAGGGTGTCTTCGTCAACTACGATTTCAGCTCCGCAATCAGGACACTTAACCTCATATTCGGGATTTTCATCAACATAGTCAACAACACTATCATCTAAATCATCATATCCGATTTCATCAATTATCTCATAAAGCTCATCGTTCTGTTCGGTAAGAAATTGAATATCTTCTTCAATAAAAGAAATTTCATCGGACATATCATAAATCAAATCAAGCATCGCTTCAATAAGTTTGCCCTCGGGTTTAGAAGTATCTAAATCCAAACCTTCGGATAAACCCTTTAAATAAGCGGCTCTCTGAGCTATGCTCATATTATCGTTTACAGACATATTATCTCCTTTGAATTATGCGCGTCCGAGATACTCGCCTGTGCGTGTATCAATCTGGATAACTTCTCCTTCGTTAATGAAAAGAGGAACCTTAACTTCCGCGCCTGTTTCAACAGTAGCGGGTTTTGTAGCGTTTGTAGCAGTGTTTCCGGCGAATCCGGGATCAGTCTTTGTAACCTCTAATTCAACGAAATTGGGCGGTTCAACGCCGAATACATTTCCTTTGTAAGAAAGAATCTTACAAATCATATTTTCTTTTACAAATTTAAAGTTATCACCGAGAACAGAAGCGTTAATCGGAAGCTGCTCCCATGTTTCGGTATCCATAAAGTAATAAAGCTCGCCGTCGTTATAGCTGTATTCCATATCTTTACGGTCTACAAAAGCCTTCGGATACTTGTCGTTGGGATTAAAAGTTTTCTCAACAACCGATCCTGTAATAACGTTTCTGATTTTTGTTCTTACAAACGCGGCGCCTTTACCGGGTTTTACATGCTGGAATTCAATAATAGAAACAACCTGACCGTCCATTTCGAAAGTTACGCCGTTTCTGAAATCACCTGCAGAAATCATAATCATACCTCCTGAAATTAATATTTATTAATTGTTAGTTTAATTATACATAAATTAAGCGGAAATTGCAAGTACTATACAATAATTAGTTCTTTTGGAAGCTCGGCAAAATTTTTATATCCGTTTTCTTTAACTAAAACCATATCTTCAATTCTTACGCCAAACTCGTTTTCTATATAAATTCCAGGCTCTACCGTTATTACCATATTTTCTGATAATATAGCTTCGTTTTTTAAGCTTACGAACGGCAGTTCATGAATATCAAGTCCAACCCCGTGGCCTGTAGAATGTCCGAAATTCTTACCGTATCCTTCATTTTTAATTATATCACGGGCAGTCTTATCAATTTCACAGGCTTTTACTCCCGCTTTAACCTTACTTAGCGCTAAAGTCTGGGCATTTAAAACAATGTTATAAATCTCCTTTTTATATTCATCACATCTTTTAACAGCAATTGTTCTCGTCATATCGCTGTGATAACCATTATAAAGAGAACCGATATCAAAAGTAAAAAAATCGCCTTCTTTAATAACATTATCACCCGGTACGCCGTGCGGAAGCGAAGTATTCTTTCCGGTAATTGTTATCAAGTCAAAGCTGACGCCCGAAGCGCCCTCTTTTTTTAATAATCGTTCCAATTCGATAGAAATATTTATTTCGCTTTCACCGGGTTTTATATAATTTAATACTTCACTATAAGCTTTTTCAGTTATTCTTTGTGCTTCGTTAATATAATCTATTTCTTCTTCACTCTTTATAAGTCTTAAATTAGAAACCGCTTTACTTAACGTATCATCGGAAATTATAGAGATTCCAATTGAGTTGAAATTTTTTAGTAAAACATTATATCTGCTCAGCGTTATATTTTCGGATTCAAGATAAAGAGTATTTATATTATGTTTTTTGCAAATTGATTTAATGTCTTCGATAAAATTATCAGACTCAGCAACTTCACAGCTTTTACATATTTTTTTTGAAATTTCAATATAACGAAAATCGACAAGGAGATAAGCCTTGTCCTTTAAGATCAAAACTTTGCCCTCGCTTTTTAAAACTCCGCTTAAATAATAAACATTGTTTTCATCGGTAATAAGCAAAGCGCTGTTATTTTCTTTAATTAAGTTTTGCAATTTATTGATTCTTTTTACAAAATCAGACAACTAAATCAATTCCTTTAAAGCGTTAAAAGCTAACATATAAACATTTTTTCCGAATCCGCAGATCTGTCCCTTACATACCGGAGATATTACGGATGTATGGCGAAATTCCTCTCTTGCATGGATATTAGACATATGAACTTCAATAAACGGAATATCGAAACAGGCAATTGCGTCTCTTAACGCGTAGCTGTAATGAGTCAGCGCTCCGGCGTTAATAATTACAGCGTCATAGTTTCCCTGTACTGTATGAATTTTATCAATTAAATCACCTTCGTGATTAGACTGAAATATCTCACATTCAAAATCGTTATTTTCAGCGTAAGATTTTATATCTTTATTTATACTTTCGCTTGTTTGCGTGCCATAAACATTTTTTTCGCGAATACCGACCATATTAAGATTAGGCCCTAAAATCACAAGAACTTTTTTCATAAATATCTTCTCCTGAATAAATCTATAAAAAATAAAGCGGACTATACGTCCGCTAAATTTTATCTGTATTTACGTTTACGAGCTGCTTCGGACTTCTTTTTGCGCTTTACGGAAGGCTTCTCGTAAGCTTCTCTCTTGCGAACTTCAGCAATAACGCCTGCTCTCGCGCACTGTTTCTTAAAACGTCTTAATGCGCTTTCAAGAGATTCATTTTCTTTAAGTCTTACTTCTGACATTCTATATCCCTCCCATCAATATGGGTAATTTGCAAACCAATGCATTAGTTATTATACAACAAGTAGACATAAAATGTCAATACCTATCAAAAAATTAGTTTAAAAAGACTAAAAACAGTTAATTTACGGTTTAACGACAATATTCACGATTCTTCCTTTTACGTAAATCTCTTTAATAACGTTCATACCGTCAATCGCTTTGGCAACATTCTCATCAGTTTTTGCAAGCGCAAGAACTTCGCTTTGCTCAGCATCGGGAGAAATATTTAACTTAGCCTTTATTTTACCGTTAACCTGCACAGCGATTTCGATGGTTTCATCAACGCATTTACTCTCGTCATATTCTGGCCAGCTTTGCTCGGCAACTATTCCGTCGCCTAAAGAGCAGGCTTCCCAAACCTCTTCGGAAACGTGAGGTGAGAATGGATTCAACAATATAGCAAAGATTGATAATTCTTTTTTGTTGATTGAGCCGAAGGCTGTTACATCGTTGATTAAAGCCATTAAGGCGGCAATTGCTGTATTGAATTTAATATTCTCAATATCTTCCCCAACCTTTTTAATAGCTTTATGGAAAGCGCTTTCGAGCTCGGGACGGATAGTATCACCGTCAACAAGAATATTCTGTAAATTCCAGAAACGTTCAATAAATCTTCTGCATCCTCTTATGCTTGAGGTTTTCCATGGAGCGGCTTTTTCAAAATCACCGATAAACATCTCATAAAGACGCATTGTATCCGCGCCGTATTCATTTACGATTTCATCGGGATTTACTACATTTCCTCTTGATTTCGACATCTTTTCGCCGTTTTCGCCGAGTATCATTCCATGGCTTGTACGTTTAGCGTAAGGCTCTTTAGTGGGTACAATACCTAAATCATAAAGGAACTTATGCCAGAAACGGCTGTAAAGCAAGTGTAAAGTTGTATGTTCCATACCGCCGTTATACCAGTCAACGGGCGACCAGTACTCAAGCGCTTCTTTTGACGCCAACGCTTCGTTGTTATGAGGATCCATATAACGAAGGAAATACCAAGAAGATCCTGCCCACTGAGGCATTGTATCAGTTTCTCTTACAGCTTTTCCGCCGCAGCATGGACAAGTTGTATTAATCCAATCTGTCATCTTTGCAAGCGGAGACTCTCCTGTATCTGTGGGCTCATAAGAATCAACCATAGGAAGCTTTAGAGGTAATTCGCTCTCGTCAATCGGAACATAACCGCATTTTTCGCAATATACAATCGGGATAGGCTCACCCCAATAACGCTGACGCGAGAACACCCAGTCACGAAGCTTGTAGTTTACTTTAGCTCGTCCGAGGTTATTTTCCTCAAGCCATTTAATCATTTTTTCTTTAGCGTCTTCTACGGATAAATCATTTATAAAGCCTGAATTGGTGAGTATACCTGTAGCGCAGTCGGTAAAGGCTTCTTTCTGAACGTCTTCTCCGCCTTTAACAACCTCAATTATCGGCAAATCAAATTTCTTAGCGAATTCCCAGTCACGGGTATCGTGAGCGGGTACAGCCATAATAGCGCCTGTTCCGTATGATACTAAAACATAATCCGATACAAAAATCGGAATCTTTTTATTGTTAACGGGGTTAACCGCTTCTACACCTTCAAGCCTGATACCTGTTTTTTCTTTTGCGACTTCGGTTCTCTCGAAATCGGACTTCTTGGAAGCTTCAAGCTGATACTCACGTACCTTATCAATATTAGAAAGCTTGTCGGCCCATTTATCAATAAGCGGATGTTCCGGGGAAATAACCATATATGTAGCGCCGAAAAGCGTATCACAACGGGTCGTATAAACAGTTAGCTTATCACCTGTTGTAGCGGTAAAATCAACCTCAGCGCCTGTTGAGCGTCCAATCCAGTTAATCTGCTGAGCTTTTACACGGGAAGGATAATCAACCAGATCAAGGTCGTTTATAAGCCTGTCGGCGTAAGCAGTAATTTTAAGCATCCACTGAGATTTAACTTTATGGATAACTTCGCTTCCGCAACGTTCACAGCTTCCGTTAACAACTTCCTCGTTAGCCAATACACACTTACAGGATGTGCACCAGTTAACATTCATTTCTTTTTTATACGCAAGTCCCTTTTTAAAGAGCTGTAAAAAAATCCATTGTGTCCATTTATAGTAGTCGGGATCGGTTGTATTAATCTCTCTGCTCCAGTCAAAAGAAATACCAAGAGACTGAATCTGCTTTTTAAAACGCTGTATATTCTGTTTTGTAACAATTTCAGGGTGAATATGATTCTTTATGGCATAGTTTTCAGTAGGAAGACCGAAAGCGTCCCAGCCAATTGGATAAAGCACATTATAACCTTGTAATCTGCGTTTACGGGCTACTGTATCAAGAGCTGTATAAGGACGCGGATGTCCTACGTGAAGACCCTGTCCCGAAGGATAAGGGAATTCTATTAAAGCGTAAAACTTTTCTTTATCGGAATCGTTGCTTGCGTGAAATACGCCCTTTTCCTCCCAGATTTTTTGCCATTTTTCCTCAACGGTTTTATGATTATATTTCATATTATCCTCCAGATTATTTCAAAATTGCTGACATATCAAGTTCTTTTCCGTCCTGCCAAAGTCTTTCAAGATTATAAAATTCTCTTGCTTCTTCATTAAAGACATTAACAATAATATCAACATAATCAAGCAATACCCAGCTGTTGGAACGGTGACCTTCGATGTGACTAACGGAGATACCCGCTTCATCCATTTTAAATTCCACCTCATCGGCCAAAGCCTTAACCTGAGTACTGCTGCGTCCAGTAGCTATTACCATATAATCGGCAAGAATTGTTACGTCGGATATTTCGATTATTTTAATATCCTGAGCTAATTTACTATCTAATATTTCAGCAATTTTTTTAGCTTGTTCAAAAACTGTCATCAAAGCATACCTTCCTCTTGTAAATAGTTAATTGTATCATTATAGCAAAAAAATGCGTTACTATGAATCTGTAATTTTCTGCGGGCCAAATCGGTAATTGTAAATTGTAAGCCGAAAAGCATAGCGTCCTCTAAACAGGTAAATGCTTTTTCGCGCATTATTTCTACACCGTCATATTCTCTTTCTTCGCCTATAAAATCAGCAACAAAGAGAATCTTTTCAAGAAGCGACATACCTGCCCGTCCGGTTGTATGATATTTAATCGCGTTAATTATATCCTCATCTTTTATATTCAGCTCATCACGTACATATACACTTCCCGCGATTGCGTGCCAAAGTTTTGACGAGTTTTTTTCAGTCGCGTCAAGTATTATACCACCGCGTGTAATAATTTGCAACATCTCGTCTTTAGGGATTTCCTTACAACAGTCGTGTAAAATGCCCGCAATTTCAGCCTTGTTAACATCAGCTCCGTAATGCTCAGCAAGAGCAACTGCTGCTTTAGCGACATTCAGGCTGTGAATATAACGCCTCTCACCCATTCTGTTTTTAATTAATGAACGATATTTTTCAGCATTCATTTAGTCACGCCCTTTATTTTTTCGATTTAGGCAATACAATTTCAGGCTCATCGGGATTAGGTCTGTATAAAACAAATTTTGAACCGATAACCTGAACAACATCACAATTCACTTTCGGAGCGATTGAGTCAGCAGCTTCGCGTGATGAAAGCGGACAGTTCTCAAGGCACTTGCCCTTAATCAATTCTCTTGCTGTAAGCGCATCATCGGTTTGCTTGATTATCTGATCGTTTAATCCGCCTTTTCCGATATATACTATAGTGTCTATTGTATTGGCTATCCCTCTTAAATACGCTCTCTGTTTACTGGTTAACATTATTTTCCTCCAGATATTTTTTTAATTCATCTTTAAATAGCCTTAATGCTTTTCCGCGGTGGCTGACTTTATCCTTATCTTCCGATGAGAAGTTTCCGAATGAAACTCCATTATACAGAAAAATCGGATCATATCCGAACCCGCCGTCTCCGTCAGGTTCAAACGCGATTTTGCCAAAGCATTTTTCTTCTACCTGAATACAATCTCCGTTCGGAAATACACAGGTAACCGCGCAGGTATAATGAGCTCCTCTTTTTTCAAGCGGAACACCGCTTAATTTATCTAAAATTATATTATTTTTATCATTATCGTCAGCGTCCTCGCCGCCGAATCTCGCGCTGAATATTCCGGGAGCTCCGTCTAAAGCGTCGACACATATTCCCGAATCATCGGCAATAGCAGGAAATCCTGTTTTTTTACAAGCCGCTTCGGCTTTTATAAAAGAATTCTCTTTAAAAGTTGTACCGTTTTCCTCAACATCGTCAAGCGAGATACCTTCCTGTTTCGGAGAAACAGCGTTTATATTCAACGGAGAAAGAATTCTTTCGAGTTCAATAAGTTTTTGAGGATTATTTGTAGCGATAATATATTTCATAAATTATTCCTCTGCGCTGAAATCAAATAAGGCTTTAGAAAATTCATCGGGATTGAAGGGCTGTAAGTCGTCAATTTTCTCGCCTACACCGATAAATTTAACAGGTACATCAAGAGTATTTTTAATAGCTAAAACAATACCGCCCTTAGCTGTACCGTCAAGTTTGGTTAATACAATACCTGTAATTCCCGTAGCTTCTTTAAAATGTTCAACCTGTGATACAGCATTCTGACCGGTTGTCGCGTCAAGAACAAGCAAAATTTCCTTATCAGCATCGGGGAGTTCCCTGTCTATTATTCTGTTTATTTTCGCAAGCTCATCCATAAGATGCTTTTTATTATGAAGTCTGCCTGCTGTATCAGCAATAATAATATCGGTTCCCCTGGCTTTCGCTGCGGAAATCGCGTCAAATACAACGGCAGCGGGATCGCTTCCCTCGTTTTGCTTAATTATATCACATCCGCTTCTTTCAGCCCAGATCTGGAGCTGGTCTATTGCCGCAGCTCTGAAAGTATCGGCGGCAGCTAAAAGAACTTTTTTTCCATCTTTTCTGAAAGAATTAGCCATTTTACCGATTGTTGTAGTTTTACCGACACCGTTTACACCGATAACAAGAATAACGGAAGGCTTTGTGTTAAGATTAAGCTCCTGACCGCCTTTTAACATATCGCTGACTACTTCTTCAAGTAAATCACGGATTTTATCAGGTTCTGTGGTACCTGTTTCTTTTACTCTGATTTTTACTTTATTACAAATCTCTTCAGCTGTACTTACGCCTACATCACCCATAACCAAAAGTTCTTCGAGTTCCTCGAAGAGCTCCTCATCGATTTTTGTGAAAGATTTAAGCATAGAATCAATCTGACCGATAACACTGTCTCTGGTCTTTTTTAATCCTTGTTTTATCTTACTGAAAATTCCCATATTTTACATTCCTTTACAAACCTAATTTTGCGCTTACTTCGCTTGCTCTTAACTCAAGTAATTTTGAAACACCTTCATCCTGCATAGTAACACCGTAAAGCACGTCCGCCTCTTCCATTGTACCGCGTCTGTGGGTAATGAGAATAAACTGCGTTTTTGCTGTAAGGTTTCGAACATACTGAGCAAATCTGTCAACATTTACTTCGTCCAAAGCGGCTTCAATCTCATCCATAACGCAGAACGGTGCAGGTCTTACTTTCATAATAGCGAAATACAAAGCAATAGCTACCAAAGCTTTTTCTCCGCCTGATAAAGCGTCTAAATGCACAACGATTTTACCCGGAGGATGAACAACAATATCAATTCCGCTTGTAAGTATATCCTCAGGATCCGTAAGAGCGAGCGACGCGGTTCCGCCGCCGAACAGCTCTTTAAAAGTATAAGTAAAGTTGCGGTTTATATCCTCAAAACTCTTTATAAATTCTTCCTGCATCTGAGTTGTGAGGTCTCTGATCAATCTTTCTATTTCTTTCTTTGATTTTTCCACATCGTTAACCTGAGCGCTTATAAAGCTGAATTTTTCGGATACTTCCTTATATTCTTCTATAGCTCCTACATTAACATTACCTAACGCGCGGATTTTTGATTTTAATTCGTTAAGTCTTGATTTTGACTCTGAAATATTATCCAACTCAACGGCAACATTTTCCGCTTCGTTCTTAGTAAGCTGATATTCTTCCCAAAGTTTTGAAATAATGCTGTCGTATTCTTTTTGGAGATTAATTTTTCTTTCTTCCAAACGCGCGAGTTCCTGTCCGGCCGACTCTTTTTCGCTGTTCTTTTCACGTTCTAAAACTCTGAGTTCACCCGAACGTTTTTCAAACTCGGCTTTTTTAAGATTAATTTTTTCAATTTCAGCGTTATACGCTTTTACATTTTCGTCAGACTTATTGATATCGTTTTTAAGATATGTAATTCTGTTTTCGGTATCCTCGATTATTTTATTATACTCATCAATCTCTTTTAAAATCTCGGATTTTCTTGTGTCTCTTCCCTGTTCCGTTGAAACAGCGTAAGAAATCTCGGAATTTAAAGTATCAATATCTTTTTTGGCTGTAACAATTTCAAGTCTGATATTCTGTAGTTTTTCGCTCATAGACTCACGCTGTTCGGTGAGCTTTGTGCGGTTTCCTGTTATTTCTTCAATCTGAGCTTCGTATTCGGAAATGGACCAGTTAATATCGTCCAATTGCTCTTTAGCGTGTTTTTCATCAATTTTATACTGAGCGATTCTTTCTTTGCACTCTTTAATCTCAGCTTCGGCTTCATCAATAGCCAGTTTCTGAGAATTCAAATCGTTCTCGCACGCTTTAGCTTCGGTTAGAATACGAACCTGTTCCTGCTTAGAGTTGGATAAATCAGCTCTTGTCGCTAAAATTTCACCCTCAATAGCCGAATAATCGGAATTGGCTTTTCCAAAAAGCTTTTCAGACTCCAACGCCTTTTTATTTAAATCTTCAGCGATTTTTTTATGTTTTGCGATTTCGGAAGCTCTTGATAAAAGTCCTGATTTTTTACCTAACGAACCGCCTGTAAGCGAACCGCCCGCGTTTACGACCTGACCGTCGAGAGTAACAACTCTAAAACGATAATTATGTTTTTTAGCTATTACAGCGGCGCTGTTAAGATCTTCGGCGATTACAATTCTTCCTAATAAGGATTTAAGAATATTATTATATTCAGGATTACAATCACATAAATCGGAAGCTATACCTATAAAACCGTATAAATCATCAAGTCCGTTTTCTTTGAACTCCTTAGGCTTTATTGTATTCATCGGCAGGAAAGTCGCTCTTCCGCCGTCATTCTTCTTCAGATAAGCGATAGCGGCTTTTGCGTCTTGCTCGGTTGATGTTACTATATTCTGCATAGCAGCGCCTAAAGCAACTTCTATTGCGACAGTATAATCAGAAGGCACTTTAATTATTCTTGATATGGGGCCTCTTATTCCTTTAAGCTGGCCGTTCTTAGACGCTTTTACAACATTTTTTACAGAATAGGAAAATCCCTCGAGGTTTCTTTCTAAATCCTCAAGAAGTTTAACACGTCTTAATGTCTGCTGAGCGTCTAAATTAAGATTATCGGTTTTTTCTTTTAATTCGTCACGCTTGTTTTTTCTGCTTTCAAGTTTAAGCTCCAAGCCTTTAACGGAGTTTTCAAGCGATTCGACGTCTGAGTTTATTTTATCAATCTTCTTTTTATAATTTTCGGAAATTTCAAGTGTTGTTTCGTACTGTTCATTTCTCTGGGAATTACTGCTTAAAATGTTCTCAATACGTGTTTGAAGTTCGGTAACGGATGTTACGCTTGTCATCTGTGTTACTCGCGCGTCAGCCGACTGAGCGGTTAAAGAGGCGAGTTTAGCGCTTAAATCCTGAATCCGGTCTCCGCTTCGGCTCGAATCGGTATTAATTACATTGAGCTTGTCCGAAACCTCATCATAAGACTCCTGCTTTTCTTTAATGAATGTTTCAAGTTCGGAAATCTTTGTTTTTTTAGCTTCGATGCTGTTGAGGGCGTCCTCAGCATCAATGTCAACCTTTTTTATTTCTTCATTTAATCTTGAGATATTCTCCCTATTATGCAGAATATCGTTCTCACAAACAGAAACGGATGATTTTTTTGAACTTATTTCAGCCATTTCGTTGTTGATTTTTTCACGTATTTCTTCAATATCCGATGAGAGCTCGCCGTTTTTAAGATAAATTTCCTCGGTTTCGTTCTGGATATTCTCTAATGACTTCTCAGCCTGGCTATGCTGGAGCCTGGATATTTCAATTTTATCCTCTTCTTCTTTAATAACACGGTTACTGTTATTAAGAGTATTAACCCAGAGGGCGATTTCGATATCCTTTTTTTCTCCGGAATACTCAAGAAACTTTTCAGCTTTATCAGACTGTTTTTTTAATGGTCCGACTCTTTCTTCCAAATCAGTTACGATATCTCTGAGCCTTAATAAATTATCTTCGGTATGTTTTAATTTACGTTCAGATTCTATTTTTTTATATCTGTATCTTGAGATTCCCGCGGCTTCCTCGAAAATCTCACGTCTGTCTTCGCTTTTTGAGGATACAATACTATCGATTTTACCCTGACCGATCATAGAATATCCGTCACGTCCGAGGCCCGTATCCATAAACAGCTCGTTAACATCTTTTAAACGAACCTGAGCGCCGTTAATAAGATATTCGCTTTCTCCGCTTCGGAAATATCTTCTTGTAACGGCTACATTATCTCCGTCATATGGCAAAAATCTGTCTTTGTTGGAAATATTGAGAGTTACTTCGGCGTAGCCTTTAGCCTTTCTGTCATCTGTTCCGTTGAATACAACGTCTTCCATTTTAGAACAGCGCAGACTTTTAGGCGACTGCTCGCCGAGAACCCAGCGTACAGAGGTCATTCCGGTATCAAATGTTAATTTAGTTTTATCAGGAAATGTTTTAAAGCCTTGAAGTTCAAGGGATTTTAACAGCATTTTATCACCTTAATATTTTAATATCGTACTTGTCTATTTTATCATCAGTTTTAAAATTTATTTTATATCCTAAAGAATTAAGAGTATTAATATTCGATTTATTTTGTCCGATAGCTTTCGAAAGAGATTTAGGATTTACGTAAACAGTAAAGTATTTATCATCATATTTTTTTAGGTTCTCAAGTATATTATCAAGAAGAATTTTACTTTCGCATAATTCTTTAAATGCGGGATGATAGTTTTTTGCGACGTCATTCTCGGTTAAAGAATCGCTGTAATGCAGTCCTACTCTTATAATATCAATACTGTTTTCATAAAAAAGCTTTATAATTTCGGAACATAAAGAAACGGATTCATTAAGTGTTAACGGAATATATTTTTTTCTTAAAAACAAACTCTCGAGTTCGGTATTTCTCATTACAACAGTGGGATAAATCCTTACACAATCGGGATTAAGTTTTATAAACTCTTTAGCTGTGTAAATATCGGATTCATAATCCGACATATAAAGTCCCGTCATCATCTGTAATCCGAGGTTAAAACCATATTTCTTTATCAGCTCCGACGCTTTTCTTACATCATCGGATGAATGTCCTCTGTTATTGGCGTTAAGAACTTTATCGCTCATAGACTGAGCGCCTAATTCAATTGTAGTAACATTATAATTCTTTAAAAGAATTAATATTTCATCATTAATATAATCAGGTCTTGTAGATATTCTTATACCTATAAATTTGTTTATATACGGTTTCACCGCTTCCAATAAAGAGAGCATATACTCCCTTTCTATAGCGGTAAAACTTCCGCCGAAGAAAGCAATTTCGGAGTCTTTTGTTTTTTCTCCTAAATCTTTAATCGCATTTTCGACAGTAATTTTCACAAAATCCGCGCTCGGCTGCGTATTTTGTCCGATAATTCTTCGCTGTTCGCAAAATGAACATTGATGCGGGCAGCCGTTATGAGGAACAAAAACGGCGATATTGTTATGTTTAATAACCCATCAACTCCAAAGCCTCTCTTGCGGCATTCTGTTCGGCTTCTTTCTTGCTTCTTCCTCCGCCTTTACCGATTGCGTTACTGTTTAATAATACTTCGAAAACAAAGTGTTTATCGTGGTCGGGACCGGTTTCGGAAACAAGCCGGTATTGAACTTTTTCGCCCGGATTTTTTTGAACAATCTCCTGCAGGGTGGTCTTATAATCCTTAAAGGGTTTTGTATTTCTGTTATTAATTTCAGGAACTACAAATCTTAAAATATGTTTTGTGGCGGGTTCCATTCCTCCGTCAAGATAAATAGCGGCAATTACAGCTTCAAAAGCATCTGAAACAATTGATGGACGTTCGGCTCCGCCGCCGTTTTTTTCACCCTTACTCAACAAAAGATAATCGCCGAGATTAATCATCTTACCGAATTTATACAAAGCTTTTTCACAAACCAAAGCCGCTCTGAGTTTAGTCAACTCGCCTTCAGGAAGCTGCGGGCAATTCTCAAAAATATAGTCAGCAACTACAATTGACAAAACAGCGTCGCCTAAAAACTCAAGTCTTTCGTTGCATTTTATATTTTTATCTTTATGTTCGTTTGCGTACGAAGAATGAGTAAGCGCTTCTTTTAAAAGTTTTTGATTTTTAAATTTATAATTTATTTTTTTCTCAAAATCTTTCATATCTTCCTCATTTTACAGCTTTTGATATTTCGTTAATTACGTCAGCCTCTACATAATCTTTAGTTAATCTGAGAGCGTTTTTAAAAGTTTTAGCCTTAGAACTGCCGTGTGCTTTAAAAACAGGTTTAAGCGTTCCCATAATAGGAGCTCCGCCGTATTCGTTATAGTCAAATTCTTTAACAAGTTTTTTAATATCGCTCATCACCAAAGCAGCCGCCAATTTGCTCTTAGCGTTTTTGGAGAAAAGTTCTTTTACTTTCCCTAAAATAGCCTTTGCTGTACCTTCAAATGTTTTAAGAATAACATTTCCGGTAAAACCGTCGCAAACAGCTACATCGCAACCGCCGTAAGGTAAATCACGGCCTTCAACGTTGCCTATAAAGTTTAAATCGGAATTTTTAAGTAATTCAAAAGTATTATGCTGTAGTTCAGAGCCCTTATGTTCCTCGGTACCTACATTAACAAGACCGACTCTCGGATTCTCTACTTTCATTACCTTATCCATATAAGCAGACGCCATTACAGCGAATTGCAGAAGCATCTCGGGACGCGCCTCAAGATTCGCTCCCGCGTCAATAAGCATAAAACATCCGCCGCCGAAATGAGGCATCACAGGCGCGAACCCGGGTCTTTTAATACCTTTAATTCGTTTCACTAAAAGGGTTCCGCCAACACATAACGCGCCGCTGTTACCGGCGCTTACAAAGGCGTCGCCTTCACCTTCAGCAAGCATTTTTAAAGCGACAGTCATTGAACTGTCGGGTTTTTTCTTAAGAACAGAATCAGCGTCCTCATCCGTTGCGATAACTTCTGTCGCGTTAACAACCTGAAAATCGGAAATATCAAGATTATTTTCAGAGGAAACCTTTCTAATTACATCTTCCTGTCCTACTAAGATTATATCAATTCCGTACTCGTTATGAGCGTCTATTGAACCTTTTATTATTTCTAACGGGGCGTTATCTCCGCCCATTGCGTCAACTAAAATCTTCATAAATTCACGCTTTCTAAATATATTTTTAAATCATTTATAGCTCTGTCGGCGTATGCCTGTCCGCGTTCCTTTTTATCGCGCGGACGATTTTCGAGCTCAGGTAATATACCGAAATTCGCGCCCATAGGCTGATAATTTTTTACGCTGTTATCGGATATATATCTGCATAAAGAACCAATCATTGTTGTATCAGGGAGAAAAATACTTTTTAAACCTTTTAATCTCCTTACAGCGTTAATTCCGGCTATAATCCCTGATGAAGCACTTTCCATATAGCCTTCAACTCCGGTTATCTGTCCGGCAAAAAACAGTTTAATATCATTTTTTACGCTGAAATCATTATTTAAAATTTCCGGAGAATTTAAAAATGTATTCCTGTGCATAACACCGTATCTTACAAACTCAGCGTTTTTTAACGCCGGAATTAAACCGAATACTCTTTTTTGCTCACCGAATTTTAAATTTGTTTGGAATCCAACAAGATTATACATAGTACCCGAAGAGTTCTCTTTACGAAGCTGTAAAACAGCCCAAGGCCTGTGGCCTGTATTTGGATCTGTAAGTCCTACTGGTTTCATAGGACCGAAGCGGATTGTATCGTGCCCTCTTTGAGCCATAACCTCAATAGGCATACAACCCTCATACACTTTGGGATCTTTTACATCAAAATCTTTAACGGGAGCGCGCTCGGCGTTAACAAGCTCGTTATAGAATATTTCGTATTCTTCCATATTCATCGGACAATTAAGGTAATCTGTTTTATCGCCTTTTCCGTATCTTGATTCAAAAAAAGCATGCTTCATATCAATGCTTTTAAAATCAACAATAGGAGCCGCGGCGTCATAAAAAGATAAGGAATTGCCGAATAACTTACCGATATAACCGGCAAGCTTATCTGAAGTCAAAGGTCCTGTAGCAATTATATTAATATTTTCATTATTGATTTCAGATATTTCTTCATTAATAACATTTATATATTCGTTTGAGTTAATTTCATCTGTAACGTAATTTGAAAAAAGATCTCTGTCTACAGCTAAAGCTCCTCCGGCGGGCACACGTGCTTTATCAGCGGCTTTTAGAAGAAGCGAATCCAGATATCTCATTTCTTCTTTTAACAATCCCGCGGCGGAATTCAACCTATCTGCTTTAAATGAATTTGAGCAAACAAGCTCCGCAAATAAATCTGACTTATGCGCGGGCGATTTCTTTTTGGGTTTCATCTCATAAAGATTTACTTTAATATTATGTTTAGCAATCTGATATGCCGCTTCGCATCCCGCAAGTCCCGCGCCTATAACATTAATACACATTAACTTTTTTCGGTTTTTTCGTAACCGCAGTCTTTGTTTTCACAGAACAGAACTTTTTTCTTGCCCTTTTTCTTAAAGAGGATTTCTCCGCATTGCGGACATCTTTCGTTTACGGGCTCATTCCATGAAACAAAATCACATTTCGGATAATTACTGCATCCGTAAAAAACGGTTTTCTTTTTGGTTGTCTTAACAATAACGTCTCCGTCATTGCATTTAGGACATTTTACACCGATTTTCTGAACATATTTTTTCACATTCTTACACTCGGGGTATCCGGGGCAAGCAATAAACTTTCCGTATTTTCCGACTTTAATTACCATATTTCGTCCGCAGTTTTCGCAGATAATATCTGTTTTATCTTCTTCAAGCTGAATCTTAACGCCTTCCATATCGGTTTTTGCTTCAGCTAAAGTTTTATCGAAATCCTGATAGAAATCGTCAATTAAAGCTCTCCACTCAACTTTACCGCTTTCAACCGTATCAAGGCTTTCTTCCATCTGCGCAGTAAATTTGGGATTAACTATTTTCGAGAAACGCTCTTTCATAAGTTTAACCATTGCTTCACCAAGCTCGGTAGGAACTAATGATTTGCTTTCTCTTTTTACATATTCACGGCTTGTAATTGTTGAAATAGTAGCGGCATAGGTTGAAGGACGTCCGATACCGTTTTCTTCAAGCGTTTTAATAAGCGAAGCTTCCGTATATCTCTGCGGAGGCTGTGTAAAGTGTTGGTTAGGTACAATTTCTTTTTTGCGCACACTCATACCCTTTTCAAGGTCGGGCAACTGAGAAGCCTTTTCCTCGGCGACATCCTTACCCTCAACATACAGCGACGTAAATCCGTCGAAAGAAACAGTATAACCCGAAGCTTTAAAAATATGATTATTACCTTCTATTTCGGCTCTGGTTGTTTTTTGGATACAATCAGCCATCTGTGAAGCGACAAATCTTTTCCAAATAAGGCTGTAAAGCTTATATTGGTCGCTTGAAAGGTTATTTTTAATCTTATCGGGTTCTAATGAAGGCATTGTGGGGCGAATAGCCTCATGGCCGTCCTGAGCGTTTGAGCGTGATTTAAAAAACCTCGGTTTAGACGGTAAGTACTTCTCTCCGTATTTTGAATTAATATACTCGGTTACTTCTGAAAGAGCCTGATTGGAAATTCGTAATGAATCGGTTCTCATATAGGTAATAAGACCTGTAGCGCCCAATTCATCGATTTCAATACCCTCGTAAAGCTCCTGAGCAACTCTCATTGTACGGCGTGACTGGAATCCTAACTTTCTTGAAGCCTCCTGCTGAAGCGTTGAAGTAATAAACGGAGGAGCGGGGGATTTTTTACGAGTACCGTTTTTAACGTCTTTAACGAAAAACTCAGCGTTTTCGAGCTCAGCTAAAATCTTTTCAGCCTGTTCTTTATTCTCTATTTTATCTTTTCCTAAATATAATGTTGCAGGGAAAGATTTTCTTAAACCTTTCGGAATAAACTTAGCGTCAATTGTCCAATACTCTTCGGGATTAAACGCTCTGATTTCTTCTTCTCTGTCAACAATAATTCTGACCGCTACGGACTGTACGCGTCCCGCGGACATACCTCTTCTGATTTTTTGTGAAATAAAAGGACTCAGTTTATATCCTACAAGTCTGTCAAGAACACGTCTTGCCTGCTGAGCGTTAACAAGATTAAGATTAATTGATCTCGGCGAGCTCATTCCGCTATTTACGCCTGATTTAGTGATTTCGTTAAACTCGACGCGGTTATTTTCATTTAAATCCAAGTCAAGAATATATGCTAAATGCCAGGAAATAGCTTCGCCCTCTCGGTCAGGGTCAGTCGCTAAAAACACTTTATCTGACTTTTGCGCGTGTTCTTTAATGTCTTTTACCAAAGATTCTTTACCTTTGATAATAGAATACTTAGGTTCATAATTATTTTTTATATCAACACTCAGTCTCGCGTTCGGGAGATCTCTTACGTGGCCCATTGACGCGATAACGTCGTAGTCTTTACCTAAATACTTTTTAATTGTTTTAGCCTTTGCAGGCGACTCAACAATAACTAAATTTGACATAATTATTATATCCTTTCAAATTTATATCAATCTATAACTTCTGCCTTGCACACATTTAATAAGACCTCTTAATTCGAGGGTTGTTATTATAGGTAATATTTTAAAAACAGGCAGATTAGTAATTTCCGATATTTTATCAATATGAACAGGCTCGTAGTTTATTGCGTAATACACGCTTTTTTCATCTTCGCTTAAATTTAGATTTTCCTTGTGCTGAGGCACTTCGCTTAAATCGTAAGTTTTAAGCCCGTTAATATTTTCGGGTGGTTTACCTTTTATCGGAATAACATCAATAACATCATCAGACGGCTGAGCGGAAACGTCTAATTCTGTAGTTACATACACATTATCAAACGCGTCAATAATATCCTTGTAGTCTGTAACCATTGTCGCAACTTTGTTTTTAATCAGTTTATTTGAACCGTCAAAATGAGAATCGACAGGTCCCGCTAAAGCAAAAATCTTTTTAGAAGCGTCCTGTTCCAAAGCCGAGTTAACGGTAATGAGCGAACCGCTTCTGCTTCCCGCCTCAATAACAAGTATTCCGTCAGATAACGCTGAGATGATTCGATTCCTTTGCGGAAAATGATAACTTTTAGGCTCTGTATCGGGCGGATACTCGGAGATAACCGCACCCTTAAAAGTAATATCGCTTCGCATTTTAGCGTTTTCACGCAGATAATCGTAATTTATTCCGCAGCCTAAAACACAAATCGTTACACCGTCAGCGGCAAGCGTGCCTAAATGCGATGAACAGTCAACGCCTAAAGCTCCTCCGCTTATTATTGTAACACCTGCTTTGGAAAGCTGATATGCCATATTATAGGATGATTTAATACCGTACATAGAAGCTTTTCTGGTTCCGATTACAGCAATCGACATTCTGTCATCTATATCGGGAAGCGCTCCTGAAATATAAAGTACAGCCGGGGGATCATCAATATCAAATAAACATTTAGGATATTCGGGACTGTCTATACAAACCGTATCATAAAAATATGTAATGCATTTTCCTATTATCTCATCGGAAATATCAAGCGGAATTTTTGACATTTTTTCGATTTCTTTATTATTAAACAGTCCGGATAAACGCCACTCAGATTCTCCGCCGAGATAAAACTCTTCAATACTGTTGTAAAGAAAAGTTAATTGTTTGGCTTTTGTTGTACAATATCCGATTGCTTGAGTAAACCAAATCCAATACCTGAGATTATTCATTTAATCATTTCCCACATTAATATAGACGCGGCGGCAGACACGTTAAGAGACTCTGCCCTTCCGTTCATCGGTATCGTCAGCCTTTTATCGCATAATTCAACAGTTGATTCTTTTAATCCGTTGCCTTCATTGCCGACCAAAAGAACACATGGCTCTGCAAATTTAAAATCAGTAACCTTCTCGGCGTCTTCATCAACAACAGAAGCGTAAAAATTTATATTTTTATTATCCAAAATATACTCCCCGATGCTTTCAACTACTTTAAAAGGAAGCCTGAATACAGCGCCCATACTTCCTCGTACAACCTTCGGAGAATATATATCGCAACAGTCGTCAGATAAAATAACGCCGCTTACTCCTACCGCTTCCGCGGTTCTTAAAATAGTACCTAAATTCGAAGGATCCTGAATATTTTCCAAAGCTAATAATTTTACGTTACTTTTAATTTTATCAAATAGAGTAGGATTGTCAAGAGCTTTTATAACACAGATTATCCCCTGGGGAGTTTTTGTATCGGAAATTTCTTTAAATAATGATTTAGGTAAAACATAAGAGTTTTCGCTTACATTTTCAATTTCATTGATTAAATCAAAATTCTTTTCAATTATATCCTCACAAACCAATAAGGAAATAATTTTAGCGTTGGATAAAAAAGCGTCTTTACAGATTCTTATACCTTCGGCGACAAATTCATAATGTTCTTTGCGATATTTAGCACTTTTATTAAGTTTATTAATATGTTTAATTAAAGAATTATCTTTGCTTGTGATTTTTTTCATAACAATAAATTGACGTGTGATTTACACACTATTAAAAAATAGCAAAAGCGTTTGGGAAAGCCCAAACGCATTTACAGTTTTATTATTTTGCGGCTTTAGCTTGCTCAACAAGAGCGGTGAAAGCGGCAGGATCGGAAATAGCGATTTCTGAAAGCATCTTACGATTAAGTGTAATTCCCGCTTTTTTAAGACCGTTCATAAAAGTGGAATAATTAGTTCCGTTAGCCTTACAAGCTGCAGAGATACGTGTAATCCAAAGACGACGGAAATCTCTCTTCTTCTGTTTACGACCGATATAAGCATAGTTTCCGGACTTCATAACGGCCTGTTTAGCCATTTTAAAATGTCTGGATTTTGCTCCAAAATAGCCTTTAGCTAATTTTAATACTTTTTTTCTTCTTTTGCGAGTTGTAATCGCACCTTTTACTCGTGCCATTTTTAATACCTCCGTTAATTACTAATTCACAGTTTAATTATTTATAAGGGATAAGACGTTTAATCTGAGCCACGTTAGTCTTATCAGCACAAGTAGTCTGGCGCAGACCTCTCTTACGTTTTGTTGTTTTCTTGTTTAAGATGTGAGATTTGTTAGCGTGAGCACGAATTACCTTACCGTTTTTAGAAAGCTTAAAGCGCTTTTTAGCTCCGCTGTGTGTTTTAATTTTTGGCATAATATTTATCCTCCTTAACTATTTGTTTGGCTTTGGTGAAAGAAACATAAGCATATTGCGGCCTTCGAGTTTAGCGGGTTTATTTATAACCGCGTACTCGCTGCAAGCCTCTGAAAATCTGTTCATAAGATCATATCCAAACTCAGAATGTCCCATTTCACGACCTCTGAATCTGATTGAAACCTTAACTTTATCACCGTGCTTAATAAATTTAATAGCGTTATTAAGTTTGGTGTTAAAATCATGAGTATCAATATTAAGAGACAGTCTTACCTCTTTGGTATCGACAATTTTCTGATTCTTACGAGCTTCTTTTTCTCTTTTGGCTTGTTCAAATTTGTACTTACCGTAATCCATAATTTTGCACACAGGCGGTTTTGCCTGAGGAGCAATTTTTACGAGATCAAGGTCCTCTTTAGCCGCCAGATCAAGAGCTTTTTCAGCCGACATTATACCGAGCTGGTCACCGTCTGAACCGATTATACGAAGTTCATTATCACGTATATCCTCATTGATCTGAATTTCACGCTTACTGATAACAAAGCACCTCCAAAACATTTATAAAAATAAAAATGCGGACAGAAAATCGTCCGCATAAAAATACAAAATAAACATAGTTAAAATAACCTTAGTTTTTAAGTATTACCCGTGCAGACGACACCCCACAGGTGAAGACATTTCTGTCTTTCTTTATTTTACCTAAATGATTATATAACAATAATATTATTTTGTCAAGTATTATTCCAAACATTTGTAAATAAGATCGGCTATTCTCTGCGATGAATTACCGTCAAGGTCATCAAAGAACATATTTCTGAAACGTTCAATTTTCTCGGTTTCAAAATCTTCCTCTTTTATCGCCTGAAGCAATTTATAGAGAGAAGTACAAATTTTACCGGGAATATATAACTTAAAGTCAAAATAGAAATCTCTTGATTTAATGTACGCCTGTAAGTCATACGCGTAGAAAAGCATAGGAACATTAAGTAACGAAGCTTCAAATACAAGTGAAGAATAGTCGCTGATAATAATATCCGAAACAAACAGCAAGTCGTTAATTTCCGTGCTTTCGGAAAGGTCAATAACTCTGTCTGCAAACTCTTCGGGTATGGTATGTTTTTCGGTAATAAAGGGATGATGCTTAATAATTATAGCGTATTCATCACCTAAAGTTTCACATACTTCATTTATATCAAACAGTTCCATCGGATAACGAGCTGTTTGTTTAATATCTCCCCTGAAAGTAGGAGCGAAAAGAATAATCTTCTTATCTTTAAAATTAGGATACTCGCTGTAGAACTTTTTCTTAAAGTTCTCCTTATATTCCTCGTCGAAGAATATATCGGTTCTCGCAATACCTGTAGGAACTATATTATTTGTAGCAATACCGAAGCCTTCGGAATGACATTTTTTACAATAATCAGAGCTTACAGTAACATAATCGTATGAACGATGCATTCTTGTAGCCTGAGGTGAACCCTTAGGTTTACCTATTCTTGTAAATCCGAAGGTTTTAAAAGCGCCGCACGCGTGCCAGAGCTGGATTATCTTGGTCTCGGGTTTAAGGTCAATAAGATGAATCTGCGGAGTATACTCGTCAAGAATAATAATTTTACTTGTAGCGCAGGCTTCAGCGAAATCATTAATTTCTTTTCTGGTCATATATCTAAAAGATTTTGTGTTGAAAAGGAAATTAATGTTTAAGTTTTTATCATCTTTAAGCTTGTTATAAACAAACTCAAAGTTACCCGATACTTCCTCGCGTCTCGCGGAAAAGAAAGTAATTTTATTAGGCTCAACAGCCTTATGTCTTTTATGTTTATACTTCCTTCTTATAAGGCTTCTCTTATATCCGTCCATTGTAAGATTTTCTCGGGAAACCTTGGAAATACGGTATATAATATAAGAAACAACTCTCGCGATTTTATTCTCGGACTCAATTTTATTAGGCATATTTTTTGCGCCGGTAAAAGTAATCAGAGCCTCAATAAAAAAGAACGGAATAAGCGCGATAGAATAAATTAAGGTTATAATCTTAATAAGAGAATCAAACGCAAGTACTAATGACATATTGCGGTTTGAGCGTTTAAGCTTATCGATTTTGGAAGTTATTTCAAAATGATCACTGCAGTTCTTTAATACGAAGAATTTTTTATCCTGAACAAACTCATCGGGAGTAACGTCAATGGGAACCTTTTCTTCGTAAAAATCAGCAAAACTCAAGTTAAAATAAAGAGTAAAAGGCAAGCCCTTGCCTCTGGTTTTCCAGAAAAGATAGTCCAAACGATAGTTATAAACTCCGGAGAACATACACTTTCCGTCGATATAAGTAATATCAGCGAAACGGATAACAAGGGGTATTCTTCTGTCTTCTTTTCCGTTATCAAAATGTAAAATTACCTTGGGAGTAGAAAGATATTTCGGATTAATACATTCATCTATAAACTCCCCAGATAAATCAATGGTCATTGTCTGTTTCTCAACAACAAGACTCTTGATTTTAATTTTATATTCCAATTGATAATCCCTCACATTATTTAACTAATTCATAAAATTTTTTAACCGCTGTTTCAAGCGGATAATCTTTTCCGTAAACAGATGACGAGCCGGCTACGAAAATATCCGCGCCGTTCGCGCGCATTTCGCCGCAATGATCCCAGCTTACATGTCCGTCAACTTCAATAAGAACATCTTTGCCAGATTCATTAACAATATCTTTCAGCTTCGAAAGACGTTCCATACTTTTAGGTGCCATCGGCTGTCCCGCAAATCCCGGATAAACCGTCATAAGCAATACAGCGTAAACTTCGTCAAGAAATTCATTAACGGTTTCTACCGGAGTATCGGGGCTTATAGCTATACAAGGTTTAGCTTTTCGATTTTTGATTTCTGCTAAAACTTCATGCGGATTTTCGCAAGCCTCGTAATGAACGGAAACCAAATCATCTTCACCGATTTCCATTTTATCAAAAAACTGCTGAGGTTCAAAAGCCATAATATGAATATCTCTTTTTATATTCTTCATAGGCTTTTTGAAACTCTTAACCATATTTGTATCAAAAGTAATATTGGGCACAAATTTATTATCCATAAAGTCGATGTGCAGATACTCTACTCCTAATTTATCGAGTTTCTCGATTTCATCATAAAGGTTGAGCAAATCAGCGCACATCACAGAAGGTGATAACATACCTCTCATACATACCTCTTAATCCATAACAATCATAACTTTGCTGTAAAACTCAGTATGGTCTTTCATTATTTCAAGTCCTTTATCCATATCTTCAAGGCTGAATTTCTGGGTAATAAGGGGCTTAACCTTTATAGCGCCGGAAGACATTGCGTTAACAACTATGCTCCAGTCGCTTTGAGGAGTATTATTGTAAGCAGAGTTCCATGTACCGAAAATCTGAAGTTGTTTTCTTAAAATCTGCCAGTAGGTATTCTGCGGGAAAGTATAATCGCTGTGCGGATTACCTACAAAAACAACCTTTCCTCCGGAAGCAACGCTGTCAAGACAGTTGCCCGCGGTTACATCCATACCGACAGCTTCGATAGCTACGTCAGCGCCGTTGCCGTCAGTCTGCTGCATAACCCATTCAATTGGATCGCCGTGGGACGCGTTAAAATAATCATAAAAGCCTAAGCTTTCAATAAACTCATAATTATTTAAGTCAGTTCCTACCAAAAGCACCTTATTTGCTCCCCAGGCTTTAGCCCACTGAGCAATAAGCATTCCGATAGTACCGGGACCGTAAATAACAACAGTATCCCCTATTTCTATACCTGCTCTTCTTAAAGCGTGAAGAGCTACAGCGGTAGGCTCAGCCATAGCAGCTTCCTCAAAGCTTACATTATCAGCTATAGGAACTAAATTCCAAACGGGAACACGTACGTATTCGGCAAACGCGCCGTCCGAACGCGAACCTAAGTAGTCATAACTTTTACATGTCTCAAAAACGCCTTTATTACAGCTTGTACATTTTCTGCAAGGAATAAGCGGAAAAACAGCTGCACGCGTTTCGATTAAGCTTTCATTTTCTTTTGAAGCGGCGGCAACAACTTCCCCCGCAAACTCATGTCCGGGAATTGTTGGAAAATGATATGTTCCGTTTACAAATATCCTCGGAATATCGGAACCGCAAATACCGCAAGCTTTAACTTTCATTAAAACTTCGTCCGGCTTTAACTCGGGAATGGGATAATCCTGATATTTTAAATCTCCGACTCCGTGTAAAACACAGGCTTTCATTGTATCCATAGCTGCCTCCTTTTATTCTTTAACTATTGTTTCAAAAGTTTCTAAATCTTCAATTGTTGTTATTTTAAAATTACGCTCGCTTCCTTCAACAAGACGAACTTTCATTCCGTGACGATAAGCAATCTCGCTGCTGCCTGCGGTAGCGGCTATTTCATCGTCGGAAACCGAATTATGTATATCTAAATACTTTTTAAAATCAAAGCTCTCCGGAGCCTGTCCCGCGAAAAGCTCAGACCGTTTAAGAAGTTTATCAATAGACTTTCCGTCTTTACTCTGGTAAATTGTATCTTTAACCGAAATAACAGGCATTGCTCCGTCATCTTCCACAGCGCCAACAATGCAATCATCAATAATCTTATCCGAAACAAGCGGACGCGCGGCGTCGTGAATAATAACTACATCGGTATCGGAAGCGTTTTCCTCGGTGGATTTAAGACCGTTATATATAGAATGCTGACGAGTACGTCCCGCCGGAGCATAACCGCAAACTTTACTTATATTATATTTCTCGACATTTTCAATAACATAGTCTTTCCATTCATCGCTAACTACGATAACAATTTTATCGATGTTACTATGCTTTTCAAAAATCTCAAGGCAATAAACGATTATAGGTTTATTCTCGACTACAAGATACTGTTTAGGACGGTCAACGCCCATTCTTGAGCCGACTCCGCCGGCAAGTATAACAGCAGTATTCATAAAACACCTCCGCATAAATAACAGTTAAATAATTTTACCATATATAGTGCTTAAAGTCAATTTACACATATCAACTCAAATTAGACTATTACACTTTAAACTATACGGTTTAAGTATAATCTTAATAATGTCAACTGTCAATTTTTGTAAAAGAAATGTAACTATTTATCGAATATTTTCATACTTGATTTAGTATTGTCTTTATGTTAATATTTTATCGGAGTGATATTATGGAATTATACAACAAAATCGAACTCAGAAAAACATCCAACGGAATAGGATTTTATATTTTTACAATTATACTTACAATGTATTTTGTAAGTTTTGCGGCTTCCTTTATTTCTTCTCTTACAAGCGGTTCTTTAAGCAATATTGCGATTCTATTAATCGATAATATGGCGACAATAGTAAGTATGTTTATTATAGGTATTTTTTATTGTATGCTCTCGCGCACCGAGCTTAATAATGTAATGCCTTTTAAAAAAATAAACGGAAGTTTATTATTTAAAACAGTTACGATTGCTTTGGCGGTTGCTTTTATCTCCGATTACTTTACCGAAATTTTTGTAAGCGGAGTTTCACTATTCGGAATTGAAAACAAAGTAGAAATGTCTTATAAATCAAACGGTGTAATCGACAACATTCTTTATATTTTCTCAATCGCCGTTCTTCCGCCGCTTACCGAGGAGTTCGCGTTCAGAGGAATAGTGCTCGGAAAACTCAGAAAATTCGGTGATTCTTTCGCTATATTAATGTCAGCGCTTTTATTCGGACTATTACACGGTAATATAATTCAGATTCCTTTCGCGTTTATAATCGGAATTGTTTTCGGTTTTATAACAATTAAAACCTCATCTCTCCTCCCCGCTATGATAACTCACTTTTTAGTAAACTGTTCAAGTGTAATTGTTTCATTAATATATGAAAACAATTTCTTTGATAAAAACTTATGTGATATTTTCTACTCATCTTTTGTATTTATAATATTTATTTTAGGAATCATCTCAACATTACTGCTATGCAAAGATAAGGAATTTTTTAAGCTGAATAAATATGAAGGCGCTCCATTTAAGGAAAGAGTTAAACAATTCTTTTCAACAGCAGGCGTAATATGCGCGCTCGGGCTTATAGCTGTTGAAATAATTATTTCGGTAGCAATATAGTAATATTATGAATAAAGAATATTTTATGCGTGAAGCTCTTAAACAAGCAAAAATCGCTTACGAGTCGGGAGAAGTTCCCATAGGAGCTGTAATCACAAGAAAAGGTGAAATAATCTCAAAAGCATACAACAGGCGAGAAATCGGAAAAAACGCCCTTTTTCACGCCGAAACCGAGGCTATATATAAAGCCTGCGAGACACTTAACGGCTGGAGATTATGGGAATGTGAATTATATGTAACTTTAGAGCCCTGCC
The DNA here is from genome assembly GCA_902793125.1 of uncultured Ruminococcus sp. Classification (GTDB taxonomy): domain Bacteria; phylum Bacillota; class Clostridia; order Oscillospirales; family Acutalibacteraceae; genus Ruminococcoides. The sequence goes on along the minus strand of CADBCC010000009.1, from coordinate 28,835 downwards.
CTATGTGCGCGGGAGCAATTATAAACGCCAGGATACCAAAAGTTTATTTCGGTGCTTATGACCAAAAAAACGGAGCTTGCGGATCATATATTAATCTTTTAAATATGCAAAACAATTTCCGCCCCGAAGTACAAGGCGGAATATTGGAAGATGAATGTACTGATTTAATTAAACAGTTTTTTAAAGAATTAAGGAACAGCTGATTTAAAGCTGTTCCTTAAATATTATATCCTTATATATTTCCAATGCTTTTATTTTAAGCGCTATGCTGTCGTTTTCAATAGTCTCGTCAATCACATTATCAAGCAGAAGCTCTAAAATAACACCGATTGATTTTCCGTCATTTATTCCAAGATGTATTAAATCCGAACCGTTTATTTGTAAATCGCGGATTTTATAGCACTCTTTATATTTTATAATCTCCTCAAATAAGATTTCGGCGTTATTTATGCTTTTCAGCTTAGCCTCTCTCATATACTTAGACTGAGCCATAACATCAGCCCTTTGTATTTTTATAAGCCTTCTGAAGTTTTCTTCACCTATTTTATTAACGACATGTTTGATCTGCTTTTTACTGTCGTTAAATCTCACATCGTGATACTCAATCAAAGTTACCGCGTCTTCAATAAACTTTGTCGGATATTTTAATCTTTTAAGGGCGGTTTTCGCTAAAACTGCGCCGAAATGATTATGGCCCTTAAAATGGTCTATACCCTTTTTATCTGTTCTCAGCGCCAAAGGCTTTCCGATATCATGTAAAAGCATAACCATTCTTAAAAGCGCGTTGGATTCAATATTGGCTACAGAAGCTGTAATATGACGCCAAACCGTTTTATTGTGATGAGGCGTATTTTGCGCAAAATCAAAAGTAGCGACAATTTCAGGTATTAATACGGCGATGATATCTTTATATCTCCTAAGTATAAAGCTTACGTTTTTTCCGCATAATATACCGCTTAATTCGGAAGAAATACGCTCCATTGAAATATTGTTCAATAGTTTCTTATTGCGAATAATAGAAACGGCGGTATTACTTTCAATGCTGAAGTTGTAAACTGACGCAAACCTTAAACCCCTGAGTATTCTCAGAGCGTCTTCCTTAAACCGTTCGTCAGGCTCACCTACACATCTTAAGGCCATATACTTTAAGTCGGTTTCTCCGTTAAAAGGATCAACAAAGCCTTTTTCGGGATTATAAGCCATAGCGTTAATAGTAAAATCACGTCTCGACAAATCCATTTCCAAATCATCGGTAAAAGTAACGCTGTCGGGATGACGGTTATCATTATAATCCCCGTCAATCCTGTATGTAGTAACCTCATAAACTTTTTTGTTTATTACTACACCAATAGTACCGTGCTTTTCCCCTATGGAAATAAGATGACGGTTTAAAAAGCAGTCTTTAATTTCAGCAGGTTTAGCTGAGGTTGTAATATCCCAGTCTTTAGGTTCAATATTCAAAACAGCATCACGAACACAACCGCCTACAACATACGCGTCGTAGCCGTTATACATAAGAGTTTTAATTATATAATCTACATCTTCGGGGATATTAATTTTCAAAACATTCACCTAAAAAAATTATAACATAAACATTGAATTTTGCAACTGAAAAATCACATATTCAACAGATAATTATTTATTAATTCATTATCATCAAATGACATCCTTTTTAAAAGTATTAAATACAAAACTTCTCCGATTATTATAATGGAAGGGAAAATTATTCCCTGATAATATTTCATTATAATTGCCGCGACAATGCTTTCAACTGCAAAAAATAAAAGAATACATAATAAAACCAAAACATATACAGATGGTCTGAAGCTTCCCGAAAGTTCTCCGTTTACTATTTTTCCGTAAAAAATCTGCGACATAAAATCCGAATGTTTTCCTCGGTCATCCTCCAAAAACAGCTCAATTTTATCATCTTTTATCTTTCCGGAGATTTTTTTACCTGAAGATAAATACTTTTTATGTAAATCATTTTTTAGATTTTCACTAAAATCTTCTTTAATTTTAAAAGTCATTATTAACTCCTATTTAATCTTGGTTATTTTGCAACTGAAATAATAAATAACATTATATATAATTACTGAAGCTGCAGCAAGAACTATCAATAATGTTGAAGCAAAAGAATTTAACGGAACAATATTAAATAAGCTCCTGAAGAAAAAGATACTTACAGCTAAACCGCATGAAATAAAAATTATAAGCGCGCATCTTAACGCGTTTATAGGTATAGATAAACGTATTACCATCATTACACCGACCAAAGAAGTCAATATTACAGACATCGTTGAAAATTCTTCGTAGCTGTAATTGTTTGAAAAGAATAAAAGCACAAAAATATTTATAACAACCATAAATGACGCCGGCCAGGCGCGAGCAATAACATTCCTTATAAATTTACCTTGTATCCTGTTATGGTTAGGCTGGAGAGCTAAAACAAAGGAAGGAATTCCTATTGTAAAAGCGCTGATCAAAGACATTTGCAAAGGTTGAAAAGGATAATTTACATTAGCGAAAATAAAGCTTAATGCCAAAACTATGGAATACAGCGTTTTAACAATAAAAAGTGAAGCGCTGCGCTGAATATTATTTATCGAACGCCTTCCTTCAGCTACTACTTTCGGCATTGACGCGAAATCATCATCCGCTAAAACAAGCTGCGAAATATTTTTAGCCGCGTCTGAACCTGATGCGATAGCAACGCTGCAATCGGCTTCTTTTAAAGCCAATACATCATTAACGCCGTCACCTGTCATAGCAACAGTATGTCCGTTACCTTTTAGTGTTTCAACAAACTTTTTCTTTTGCTGGGGAGTTACACGTCCGAAAACTACATTTTCTTCAATAGCTTTTTCCAGCTCCTCTTCGGAATCAATATTCGATACATCAACCGATTTATAAGCGTCGGGTATACCAACAGACTCAGCTATTCTTTTTACTGTTTTTTCATTATCGCCGGAAATAACTTTTAACTTAACTCCCTGCTCATTAAAGAAACTAATAGTTTCATCCGCGTTGCTTCTAATATCATCTTTTATTTTTATAAGCGCCAGCGGTTTAATACCCTCTGGTAATGTTTCGTTATCTTTAAATCTATTATTACTTACGCCTAAGGTTAATACTCTTAATACGTCATTTGTATTTTTTATCTTATCAAATAATTCTTTATTAGAATTATCGTAGATGCATTCAGCGGCTCCTATTACGTATGATTTTCCATCGCTGAGTTCAGCTCCCGACCATTTCTTTTCGGATGAAAAAGGAATTATTCTCTCGGCGTCAAAGTGATCACAGTTTAAATATTTATTTATCGCGTTTATTGTCGCGTTGCCGTCGATTGAGGTTTCAGATAATGATTTAAGAACTTTATCTATTTTTTCTTTATCGTTTTCTAAATAGTCAATTTCCACAACATCAAGTTCACCTGTAGTAATTGTTCCCGTTTTATCAAGGCACAGCACATCAACTCTCGCCAAAGTTTCAATACAAAAGAGTTGTTGTACAAGGACATTTTCCCTCGAAAGTCTTATAACCGAAACAGCTAAAACGGTACTTGTTAAAAGTATTAATCCTTCCGGTATCATTCCGATAAGCGCCGCTACTATAGTTACAATCGAGTCTTCAAAGGAATTATGGTTAAAATAAAACTGATTAATAAACAGAGCTATTCCCACAGGAAAAATCGCTATTGAACAAAATTTAATAATTTTATTCAGAGTATTCATTATCTCTGAATTTATTTTTTTATGATATGTAGCTTGCTGCTGAATTTTTGAAGCGTAATTTTCGTCCCCTACATTAATTACTTTTGCATATACAACTCCTGAGGAAATAAAGCTTCCGGAAAGAAGCTTATCGCCTTCGTGCTTTTCTATCCGGTCACTCTCTCCTGTAAGCAGACTTTCGTTTACAAAACAAAAACCGTCAACAATTTCACAATCGCAGGGTATTTGCAAGCCTGATTTTAGTACGATAACATCATCTTTTACGATTTTATCCATACTTATATTTATTACTTTCCCATTACGTATGACATCAATATTACTTGATACTACTATTGAAAGTTTATCTACAGCCTTTTTAGAACGGATTTCCTGAACAATACCTATTATAATATTACATACGACTACCCCGACAAAAAGCATATTTTTGTGGGAGCCGACCATTACTAACAGCAAAAGTAAAAAAAGATTTAAAAAGTTAAAAAGAGTAAGTGTGTTTTCAAGAATTATTCTTTTTATAGATTTAGACTTTGAACCGCTGTCTTTATTTACTTGTCCGTTTTTTATTCTTTCAGCAACATCTTTATCCGAAAGAGACATATTTATAATCTTTTCGTTCAGCATAAAACTCATAACCTTTCCATTATTTTACTGATAAATCAATTATTTCTGATAATCAACAATAAACTGATATAACTTAATATTCATAACAATAATTAATTATAAATTCTTATTACCATTATATTATACAACATTATTTCAAAAAATAATAGTGCAAAGTTAAAGGAGGTGAACAAATGTTAAAAAATGTTAAAAATAAAATACTACCATTATTACTTGTTATTATAATTTCCTTATCATTTACAATAATTCCCGTATCAGCTAAAAGTGATAAAGTAATTATTGGAGGAGAAGCATTCGGAATAAAACTTTACTGTAAGGGTGTTATGATAACACATTTTCAAAGCTTCGAGTCAAAAGGCAAAAAAATTTGTCCGGCGAAAACATCCGGATTAAAAACAAACGATATTATTCTAAAAGCCGATAACAAGATTATTAAAAGCAACGAGCAGCTTGAAGAATATGTTAAAAAATCAAAAGGAAAAATAATAAATTTTACTATTTTAAGAAATAAGAAAAAGATTATCATTAAAACCAAACCTCAGTTAAACCCTGAAAACGAGTATTATATAGGTGTGTGGGTTCGTGACAGTTGTGCCGGAATAGGAACTATAAGTTATTACTCTAAAGATAAAAAAGAATACGGGGCTTTAGGCCACGGTATATGTGATGTAGATACAGGAAGGCTGTTCCAAAGCGGCAAAGGAGAAATATTACAGGCTAAAATATCAGGAATAACAAAATCAAAAAACAACAAAATAGGCACGCTTAACGGATATTTTATAAACTCAACCATCGGTAATATTAGAGAAAACACAATAAACGGAATTCACGGTTCTTTATACAAAGGAACAAATAAAAAATTCCTTTATAAAACAGGGAAAATATCCGACGTCAAAATAGGTGACGCGGAACTTATATCAACCATAAAAAGAACAACACCCGAACAATATAAAATTAAAATAATAAATATATGCAACAATAATAAAAACTCAGGTAAAAACTTTATAATTAAAGTTACCGACAGTAAACTGTTAAGAAAAACAGGAGGTATTGTTCAGGGAATGAGCGGAAGCCCTATAATACAGAATAATAAATTTATAGGTGTACTGACACACGTATTTTTAGAAGATTGCCAAAAAGGATACGGAATGCTCGCTGAAAATATTGTAAAATAATAACGTCCGCCTACGGGCGGACTACATAAATTGTCGATATGTAGTGTCGTATTTATTTGTAATATACAATATATTGTTGTTTTACCTATTATTATATATCTTGAAAAAATTTTTTAAAGAAAATTATAAAAAAGTTTTTGGAAAGTATTGCCAATTTTGACACTTTATGGTAATATTAATTCGTAAAACAAATTCTTACGGAGGTAATGCAAAAATGAACGACAGTTTAAAAGTACTTATTACAGAAGAAAAAAGCTCATTTTCCGAGGATGAGATAAATATTTTTAGTAAATATAATATGCATCCTGTCTTTTCTTCGAATGACGGAGAGGAACTCTTACTTAAAATAATTGACGAGGCTCCCGACGCAGTAATTATGGATTTATTTATGACGAGACTCGACGCTCTCGGTGTTATGCGAGAAATAAAGAAAAAAGGTATTGAAAAACCGCTTATTGTTGTAACCGCTTCTTTTTCGAGCGAAGCACTTGAAAGAGAAATTATGAGCGGCGGAGCAAGCTATTACGCGCTAAAACCATATAATCTTGACGCAATATGTCAGGATATTATAACCTTACTTGATAAAAAATCAAAAGGAAATATTATTCACGGTTTCTACGATTCGTTCGGAATAGAAGTTAAAGTTACAGATATTCTTCACGAAATAGGTGTACCCGCGCATATTAAAGGATATAATTATTTAAGAGATTCAATTATTATGTCTATTGAAAACCCCGAAATAATAAACGCTGTAACGAAACAACTCTACCCCAGCGTAGCTAAAAAATATGAAACAACTTCCTCGAGAGTTGAAAGAGCGATTCGTCACGCCATAGAAGTCGCATGGGACAGAGGTGATGTTGATGTGCTTAACTCCTACTTCGGATACACAATACATAACGGCAGAGGCAAGCCTACCAACAGCGAATTTATCGCTATGATTTCAGATAAACTAAGATTAAAAATTAAAAACGCAAGCTAAAACAAGACTTGTCCGGTATTTTTCGGGCAAGTCTTTAAAATTATTTGACTTATATTTTTTAGTATGATAATATTTTAACAAACTAATTATCGGGTGTTTATTATGAAAAAGGAAAAATTCAATATATCAGGAATGAGCTGTTCCGCCTGTTCAGCCACAGTTCAAAAAGCTGTAAGTAAAATTGACGGAGTAAAATCAGTGAACGTTAATCTTCTTACTAACTCTATGGACGCTGAATACGATGAAACAAAACTTAAAAACAAGGATATTATTTCCGCTGTAAAAAAGGCGGGCTACGGCGCAAAACCTTTTACTTATGAAAGCGAAAGCTACAATAAAAACAGCGAAAGTGTAAAGAAAAGACTTATAGCTTCAATTATACTTTTAATTCCTCTTATGATTATATCTATGAGTCATATGATTGGTCTTCATATTTCTTTTTTAGAAAATATGACTGTATACGGTATAGCTCAGCTTGTATTCTTAATACCAATTATAATTCTTAATAGGAATTATTTTTTAAGTGGATTTAAATCATTATTTAAACTTCATCCTAATATGGACGCTTTAATCGCGCTCGGAGCAAGTATTTCAGTAATTTACAGTATATATATACTATTTTTTACGTTAAATATAAGCGTACCTCAAGCAGCTGAAAAAGGTTTACATTATTACTTTGAATCAGCAGGAATGATACTTACATTTATCACAATCGGAAAATATTTAGAGAGCAAGAGTAAAAGCAAAACATCTTCCGCTATAAATAAGCTTATAAAACTTAAACCTAAAACAGCTTTAATTGAAAAAGACGGTAAAGAAATTGAAGTAGAAACGTCAACAATTAAAAACAACGATATAGTAATTTGTAAAAACGGAATGTCTATTCCGGTAGACGGTGTAGTTGTCAGCGGAGAATGCAGCATAGATGAAAGCGCTATAACGGGAGAAAGTATTCCGGTAGATAAAAAATCAGGTTCCAACGTTATAGGCGGTACAGTTATAACGTCAGGATATATAAAGATTAAAGCTACAAATACAGGAGAAAATACTACACTTTCTAAAATAATTAAACTTGTGGAAAACGCAACAAGCTCAAAAGCTCCTATCGCGAGAATTGCTGACAAAGTTGCAGGAGTATTTGTTCCCGCGGTTATAGGAATCGCGCTGATTACAACAATAATTTGGATAATTTCTGGACAAGATTTAGGAAAGTCCGTCTCATTCGGAATAGCTGTACTTGTAATTTCATGCCCATGCGCGCTCGGACTCGCAACTCCTACCGCAATTATGGTTGGAACGGGTAAAGCCGCTCAATACGGAATCCTTATTAAATCAGCCGAAGCTCTTGAAAACGCAAATAAGATAAAAACCGTTATTTTTGACAAAACCGGAACAATTACAAAAGGCGAACCTAAAGTAACCGATATTATTAAATATTCAGATAATCTTTTGGAAATAGCTTATTCTCTTGAGAATAATTCAGAACATCCCCTCGCGAAAGCTATAATTCAGCACGCTGAAAAAAACAATATAAATCTGCTGAAAGCTGAAAGCTTCAAGTCATACACAGGGTTCGGAATATCCGCCGATATAAATTCAAAAACATATTATTCGGGTAATTATACTTTTATAAAAGACTTAGGGATTGAATTTGATAATAATTCTATTTCAGAATTATACAACAGCGGTAAAACTCCTCTGTTTTTCAGCGATAATAAAAAAGTTATCGGAATTATCGCGGTTGCGGATACAATAAAAGAAACGAGCGCTCAAGCTGTTGAGGAATTAAGAGCTATTGATATTGAGTCTGTTATGCTAACGGGCGACAACAAACAAACGGCTTATTCCATTCAAAAAAAGGCGAAAATAAAAACCGCATACGCGGGTGTGCTTCCTCAGCAAAAAGAACAGATTGTAAGAAAATATCAAAACCAAGGAATAACCGCAATGGTCGGCGACGGAATAAACGACTCCCCTGCCCTTGTAACCGCGGATGTCGGAATCGCAATCGGCGCGGGAACGGATATAGCGATTGATTCGGCTGATATTGTCCTAATGAAAAGCGACTTAAAAGATGTTGTAACAACTATTCAGTTAAGCCGCGCTGTACTTAAGAATATAAAGGAAAACCTGTTCTGGGCATTTATATACAATATAATTTGTATTCCGCTTGCGGCGGGCGCTTTTTATAATCTTTTAGGCTGGCAGCTTGAGCCTTTGTTCGGCACAATAGCTATGAGTCTAAGCTCAATATGCGTAGTTTCTAACGCGCTGAGATTAAGAAGATTTAAACCGAAAAAGATAAACGTAACCGAAAATGAAATCAATGAATACAAAACAATAGTCCCTGATATTAACGTAATAAGTACAAAAACTGTTATTATAGAAGGTATGATGTGTGAACATTGTGTCGCGAGAGTAAAAAATGTTCTCGAAAGCATCAGCGATAAACCTGTTACAGTTAACCTCAGCGAAAATAACGCTGTAGTGGATGAATGCCTTGATGATGAAATTATTATTAAAACAATTACCGACGCGGGATATAAGGTTAAATCAATTGAATAAAAGTAAAAAAATCGGCTCAAATGAGCCGATTTTTTATTCTACAAAAGAATTATTTAGTTCTTCCGATATCTGTACGGTAGTGAGCGTTTTCAAAATTGATTTTCTTAACCGCGTTATAAGCTTTATCTAAAGCCTCATCCAGAGTATCGGCTTTAGCTGTAACGCCGAGAACTCGTCCGCCGTTAGTAAGCATTTTATCGCCGTCAAGCTTAGTACCCGCGTGATAAACAATTGCTCCGTCTACCCCGCCGTTTTCGTCCAGGCCTTTGATCTCGATTCCTTTCTTATATGAAAGCGGATAACCGCCGCTTGCCATAACTACGCAGGCTGTAGCGCCGTCGTACCATTCGATATCGACTTCGGAAAGTCTTTCATCAATAATTGCCTCGCAAATATCAACCAAATCAGTCTTTAATCTCGGGAGTACAACCTGAGCCTCGGGATCGCCGAAACGGGCGTTATACTCAATAACCTTGGGACCGTTCGGAGTAATCATAAGTCCGAAATACAGACATCCTTTAAAAGGTCTTCCCTCATTAGTCATAGCATTAATCGTGGGAACGAAAATTGTATCGTAACATTCCTGAGCTATTTCATCTGTGTAATAAGGGTTGGGGCTTACAGTACCCATACCGCCTGTATTTAAGCCTTCATCATTATCATAAGCTCTTTTATGGTCCTTAGAACTTACCATAGGTTTAACAACCTTGCCGTCGGTAAACGCTAAAACGCTTACCTCGGGGCCTGTTAAGAACTCCTCAATAACTATATTGTTGCCGGAATCGCCGAATTTTTTATCTTCCATAATGGATTTAACTGCATCTTTGGCATCGTCAATCGTCTGAGCAATAATTACGCCTTTTCCTAAAGCCAAACCGTCAGCTTTAACGACTACGGGAGTTGTGTTCTCAGATTCAATATACTCTATAGCCTTTTGGGGATCGCTGAAAACCTCATACTTGGCTGTGGGAATATTATATTTCTTCATAAGGTTCTTCGAGAAAACCTTAGACGCTTCAATAATCGCTGCTGCGGCGTTAGGGCCAAAAGCTCTTACTCCGGCTTTTTCCATAGCGTCTACCATACCCGCGGCAAGCGGATCGTCTGGAGCTACAAATACGAGGTCAATATTGTTATCCTTTGCGAATTTAACCATATTCTCAATATCCATAGCACCGATATTAACGCACTCGGCGTCTTTAGCTATACCGCCGTTTCCCGGAGCGCAGTAAATTTTTTCACACTTTGGAGATTCTTTAAGCTTTTTTATTAAAGCGTGCTCGCGTCCGCCTGAACCAACCATTAATATCTTCATATTTTACCTCGCATTAATGATGGAATAAACGGATACCTGTAAAGCACATTGTCATATTATACTTATCGCAGGTTTCAATAACATTATCATCACGAATTGAACCGCCGGGCTGAGCGACAAACTCTACGCCGGATTTTTTAGCTCTTTCAATATTATCTCCAAACGGGAAGAACGCATCGGAGCCTAACGCGACGCCTGAGTTCTTAGCAATCCATTCTTTCTTTTCCTCGGCTGTGAGCGGTTCGGGCTTAACCTTAAAGAGATTCTGCCATGTTCCGTCACGAAGAACATCATCATATTCCTCGGAAATATAAACGTCGATTGTATTATCTCTGTCAGGTCTGCGGATATTGTCAACAAACTGTAAACCTAAAACCTTAGGATGTTGACGAAGCCACCAGATATCAGCTTTATTACCTGCAAGACGTGTACAATGTACTCTTGACTGCTGACCTGCGCCTACGCCGATTGCTTGTCCGTCTTTTGCGTAGCAAACTGAATTGGACTGGGTATATTTTAAAGTAATGAGTGAAATAATAAGGTCACGTTTAGCTTCTTCAGAGAATTCTTTGTTAGCAGTAACGATTTCCTTAGTAATCATTTCCTCGTCAATTTTGAGCTCGTTTCTTCCCTGCTCAAAAGTGATACCGAATACATCTTTATGCTCAATCGGTTCGGGAACATAATCAGAAGCGATTTTTACAACGTTATAATTACCTTTGCGTTTTGTTTTTAGAACTTCTAACGCCTCGGGTGTATAGTCGGGGGCAATAATTCCGTCGGAAACTTCACGCTGTAAAAGCTTAGCTGTCTGAACATCACAGGTATCGGATAGCGCTACCCAATCGCCGTAAGATGACATTCTGTCGGCGCCTCTCGCTTTTGCATAAGCGCTTGCGATCGGCGAAAGCTCTAAATCATCTACAAAGTAAATTTTCTTTAATGTGTCTGAAAGCTCAGTAGCTACAGCAGCGCCCGCGGGACTTACATGCTTGAATGAAGCCGCTGACGGTAAACCGGTAGCTTCTTTAAGCTCTTTAACAAGCTGCCATGAATTAAACGCGTCAAGGAAATTTATATAACCGGGCTTGCCGTTAAGCACCTCAACGGGTAAATCTTTACCGTTGCTCATAAAAATCTTTGACGGTTTCTGATTAGGATTACAACCGTATTTGAGTTCTAACTGATTCATTTTGATTACTCCTTTATAATTATTTATTCTTATTAATTATTCTTGAAGTCGCTTTGTTATCAGAGATATTAATATATCTTACAAATAAGCTAACCTTATTATCGTCATCAAGAGCATTCCAGATTTTTTCAGCAAATGTATCAATATCGTCGTTGCCGATTTCAACTAAAGTAGGCTCGCCCTCGAAGCTCGGAAGCGGATTTCCGTCACCCATATAAGTGTGAATAAAATGTCCCTCACCTTTAATAGGATGGTCATAATCAAATGTAAAACGCTGGCAGCATTTAGGATTGCCGTTTGCGCTCTTTAAAATTGACATTGTATAGGAAATCTTCTCTCCTCTTGCGTCAGCATCGGTACGACAATTAACGATACCGCTGATTCGGGGTGTGTAGTTGGGAGCGTCAGGCTCAAACTCGCGTCCGCCTAAAGACTGCTCAAAAGTTCTTCCGCACGAAAGCAGGCTTACAATTGTATCGGTCTGGTCACCGTTTGTAACAATTGTGCTTTCAGCAAAAGTTCTAACAGGAGCGTAGATAATGAGCGAAGGATCCTCGAGCTTGCTTTCGTCAAAAGCCTTGGTTCGAATTCCATCGCCATCTTCTACGAATACACGGTTACGGCTGTTTTCGCTTCTGCCCATAATAAAATAAGCAATTACAGCGTTATTTCCGTCAGCTGTTCTTCCGAGGACGATTCCACGTCCCGGATATGATGTTTTTGATATTTCTTTTTCCAATGATACAGGGTTCATAATGTCCTCCTATAAAGTTATCTCGGTTTTATTGCCTGTGACTATAATTTTATCTTCGCAGAACAGGGATACTGCTTTCGGCAATATCTTCCATTCCGCTTCTTCCATAACTCGTCTTTGGAGAATTTCGGGTGTATCTCCGTTTTTTACCTCAACTGCTTTTTGCAGAATAATCGGTCCGCCGTCGCAGACTTCATTAACAAAATGAGCTGTAGCTCCCGTAAGTTTAACGCCTTTTTTCAAAGCTTTTTCGTGGACTTTAAGTCCGTAATATCCCTCGCCGCAAAAACTCGGAATTAAAGCGGGATGAATATTAATAATTCTGTTTCTGAACTCGTTTATTACATTCTTTCCGAGAATTGTCATAAATCCCGCTAAAACAACTAAATCAGCGTTTTTGCTTTTTAAAAGTTCCGTAAGACTTCTATCGTATTCATCAAACGTATTAAAATCTTTTCGTCTTATTACATCTGTAGAAATATTATTTTTCTTAGCTCTTTCCAAGGCGTAGGCGTCAGGATTGCTCGAAATAACGCAGGAAATTCTTCCCTTTTTTATAACTTTCGAATTCTGAGCGTCAATTAATGCCTGAAGATTTGTTCCTCCGCCCGATACAAGGACAACTATATTCTTCATTATTCTATAATTACTCCTTTTTCGCCTTTAACAACTTCACCTAAAACAACAGCGTTTTCGCCGTTTGCTTTTAAAACACTTAAAGTTTTATCAACGTCACATTTATCTACGACTAAGGCCATTCCGATACCCATATTAAAAGTATTGTACATATCATGCTCGGAAATATTTCCTACACGCTTAATAACATCAAATATCGGAAGTACGGGAATATTATCCTTTTTAATCTCAGCACATAAACCGTCTTTTAACATTCTCGGGATATTCTCGTAAAATCCGCCGCCCGTTATATGTGATATAGCTTTAACTTCAACCTCTTTCAACAGGGCGAAAATCGGTTTAACGTAGAGTTTTGTTGGAGTTAAAAGAGTCTCACCGAGAGGCTTGTCAAGTTCTTCGTACGTATTATTGATAGTGTTTTCATCAATTCCAAAAACTTTTCTTACAAGTGAGAAACCGTTGGAATGAACGCCCGAAGACGGAATACCGATAATTACATCGCTTTCTTTAAGCTTACTGCCGTCAATCATTTTAGGTTTATCAACAATTCCTACGCAGAAGCCAGCAACATCGTATTCATCCACAGGCATAAGTCCGGGATGCTCAGCTGTTTCTCCGCCGACCAAAGCACATTCAGACTGAACACAACCCTCAGCAATCCCCTCAACAATTGAGGCTACTTTTTCGGGTATATTCTTACCAATGGCAATATAGTCAAGGAAGAAAAGCGGTTTTGCGCCGCAGCAGATAACATCGTTAACGCACATAGCTACAGCGTCTATTCCTATGGTATTATGTTTATTTAGCAGAAAAGCTAGTTTTATCTTTGTACCAACACCGTCGGTTCCGCTGATTAAAACAGGTTCTTCCATGCCCTTAAAATCAGGAGCGAAAAGTCCTCCGAAACCGCCTATACCCGAAATTACTCCCGGGATACTGGTACGGGCAACGTGTTTTTTTATAAGCTCTACGGATTCATAACCCGCTGTTATATCAACGCCCGCTTCCTTATAACTTTCACTAAAACTTTTCATAATAACCTCCGGTTAAAACTTTTTAATTTTGTTGGCAAATTTATCCTCAAATATAATCTTTGGTTTATCAGCGTGGTAAACGCCGCTGAAACATCCGTCGCAAAGTCCGATATTACATCCGTCAGCAGTTTTATGAAGCCCCTCAACGCTTAAGAACTTTAACGAATCGGCGCCGATACGCTTTTTAAGCTCATCTACGCTGAACCTGTTGGAAACCAAATCTTCGGATTTAGGTAAATCCATACCGAAATAGCAGGAATGAACAAACTCGGGAGAACTGATTCGAACATGAACTTCTTTTGCGCCCGCTTCTTTGAGAATTTTAACAATATGAGCCGACGTATTACCGTGAATTATAGAATCATCAATAATAATAACGCGCTTACCGTAAACAATATTTTTTATTACATTTAATCTTGTCTTTAATAACCTTTGCTTTTTATCGGCTCCGACTCCGTCGGGAGTACGACCGATATATTTATTCTTTATAAAAGCTGTAGCGTACTTTATTCCCGAAGCGGAAGCATATCCCTGGGCAGCGTCAAGTCCGGAATCGGGAACGCCGCAAACTATATCAGCCTCTACGGGATTCTCATTAAATAAAATTTCACCGGCTTTACGACGAGCTAAATTAACATTAACTCCGTCAATAACAGAGTCAGGACGCGCTACATAGATATATTCAAACAAACATAGCGAGGTTGTTTTTTTATTCTCGCTATAAAAGCTGTGGAACCCTTCGTCATCAATTACAATCATTTCGCCCGGATTAACATCACGAATAAACTCGCCTCCGATTGAATCTATAGCGCAGCTCTCGGATGAAATAATGTAACTGTTATTTATTTTTCCGATACAGAGAGGTTTAAAACCGTGCGGATCTCTCAGCCCTATGAGTTTACTCGGCGAACTGATTACAAGCGAATACGAGCCTTTTAAGTCGTCCATTGTTTTAAGCACGGCTTCTTCAATTGAATCGCAATCAATTCTGTGGGTAGAAATCATATAGCCTATAACTTCTGCGTGGGAATTAGACTGGAATATAGCTCCGCCCATTTCAAGTCCTGAACGAATTTCCGCGAAATTTGAAATCGCTCCGTTATTCGCCAAAGCAAGAGAACCTTCAATATATCTCATAACAAGCGGCTGAGTTGCGGCTCTGTCGAGATAATCATGTGAAGTATATCTGACATGACCGACAGAAATTTTTCCGTTCGGAAGCTTACTTATACTCTTTTCGTTAAAAACTGTTGAAACAATACCGATATCTTTAACAGTAAAAGGTTCGCCGTCTTTAATAACAGTCATACCGACGCTTTCCTGGCCGCGGTGCTGAAGACCGTATAAACCGTCGTGAGTAAGCGAGACTATATCGAGATTATCATTATTATAAATTCCGAAAACGCCGCACTCATCGTTAACTTTATCACGGCGTTTATCAATTACTACACTTTTCAAAGCTCCATAGCCTTTCTCTTAATATCTTCGTCTTTTTTACGTACGCCTTCCGCCATTGATTTTTTCATAGCTTCAAGTTTTTCGTTTAAGCTGTCGTCGCCTACAGCAAGCATCTGGACAGCTAAGATAGCGGCGTTTGCCGCGCCGTCTACACCGACTGTCGCGACAGGCACTCCCGGCGGCATCATAACGGTTGCCAAAAGAGCGTCCATTCCGTCAAAAGCTGCTGACTTAATCGGAATACCGATAATCGGTAAGGTTGTATGAGCAGCTAAAACTCCGCCTAAATGAGCAGCCATTCCCGCAGCAGCAATTATAACGCCGAATCCGTTATCTTTTGCGTTTTTGGAAAACTCTGCTGCTTCATCAGGAGTACGATGAGCACTAATAACACGCACCTCATAAGGTACGTTAAATTCCTTTAATTTTAACACAGCTTTCTGAACAACTTTAAAATCGCTGTCAGAACCCATAATTACAGCAACTTTTTTCACAATTATACGCTCCTTTTTAAATCTGAAAATTCTTTTATATTATACTAAATTTTTACAATTTATTCAATAGAACACTTGGTAAAATATATATTTCATAACATAGGTTGATTAAAGGTAAAAAAAATATATATTTTTGTAAAAGATAAACAAAAGAATCGGCTGAATTTTCAGCCGATTCACCTTATTTTTCTTTATTATTATCATCCCAGAGCGCTTTAAGGGACGTAACATAACCCGCCATATTCTGAATATCGGAAGGCACAATAATTTTGGTAGCTTTTCCGTCGGCAGCTTTGGCAAACGCCTCAAGGCTTCTTAAAGCGATAACGGGATCGGAAGGAGAAGCTTCATTGAGCATTTTAATAGCGTCAGCGTTCGCTCTCTGAACGGTAAGAATAGCCTCTGCCTCACCGCTTGCCTCACGGATTTTCTGCTCCTTAACAGCATCAGCTTTAAGGATAGCAGACTCCTTCATACCTTCAGCTACAAGAATCTGGCTTCTCTTCTCACCTTCAGCGTCAAGAATACGAGCGCGTCTTTCACGCTCAGCCTTCATCTGTTTCTCCATTGCTTCCTGAATTTCACGCGGCGGAAGAATGTTTTTAAGCTCAACACGAATAACCTTAATTCCCCAAGCGTCGGTAGCTTCATCAAGAATAATACGGATTTTATCGTTAATTGTATCACGTGATGTGAGTGTTGAGTCAAGTTCAAGATCGCCGATAATATTACGCAGAGTTGTAGCGGTAAGATTTTCAATTGCCGCTAAAGGATTTTCAACACCGTAGGTATAAAGCTTTGGATCAGTTATTTCGAAATACACAACGGTATCAATTTGCATAGTTACATTATCGCGTGTAATTACAGGCTGAGGAGGAAAATCAACAACCTGTTCTTTTAAAGTTACCTTTTTTGAAATACGGTCAATAAACGGAACTTTAAGATGGAGTCCGGTGCTCCAGGTTGAAAAATAAGCGCCTAAACGCTCGATAACATAAGCGTTTGCCTGCGGTACAATTTTTATATTTCTTACAATTACAAGAAGCAGAAAAAATAATATAATCAAAATTACAAATAAAGATACTGACATAATTAAACCTCCTTAAATTACTTCTACTACTAATTTAACACCTTCAATTGAAGATATTCTAACGTTAGCTCCGGTTTTTATTTCGCGTTCATCCGCGCTCTTGGCGCTCCAGATTTTCCCGTCAACATTAACCTGGCCTTCTCCTTTTTGGTTAACAATATCAAGAGTTACAATTCCCACGCGTCCTATCAGTCTGTCAGAATTAGTCGGCTGTTTTTTATTCTTCATTATTTTTTTAACAAACGGCCGTGTAGCAAACAGACATAAAAGGGAAACAGAAAGAAAAACAATTGACTGAATAAGTATATTATCTGTAAAAATGCAGGAAATTGCCGCGGCAGCGCCTCCGATTACAAACCAGATAGAGACAAGCTGAGTTGTAAGCGCTTCGCAAATAAGCATAAAAATCGCGAAAATCACCCAAACGTAAACTATGTAATCACCCATAATTTCACACTTCCTTCCACAAAATATATTATCATTTAAATTTTGACAAGTCAATAAAAAATACTATACATTTTTGTAAATATATGCTAAAATATTGTAAAGGATGGTGAGAATATGGCATTCGATACTTTTGATGAAGGGATTAACTACGGAGGTGTGCGTTCAAAAAACGAAATCCGTACTTTAATATGTTATCTTTTTAATTCAATCAATAAACCATTGGATAAACCGACAATAATAGAAGCTATTCAAAAAAGAGGGCTTGCAAACTATTTTGAGACAAGTTCTTGTTTTGATGACCTTATTTCTCACAATAATCTTTCTCCCGACAGCGATAATCCCGGCTGCTATACATTAACTGAAAACGGAAAAATGGTTGCAAAACAGCTTGAAAATACGCTTCCGGTTTCCGTTAAAGAAAAAGCCTACATTTGCGCTATTGAACTTTTGGAACAAAAACGTATTGAAAAAGAGAATATCGTTACAATCACAAAGAACGATAAAGGATATATCGTTAATTGCCGTATTTCGGGCGGTGACGTAGACCTGGTATCTTTAGATATTTACGCTCCCGATAATAAACAGGCAAAAATCATAAAGAAAAACTTCCATAAAAACCCCGAACTTCTTTATAAGGTTATTATGGGAACCATTACAAAGGATAAAGATATTGTAAAAGACTGTTTAAATCAGATTAAATAAGTTTATGCAAAGCATTGATGTGACTCCCGGTATTCCGAGAACAATTGATATTATTACACTTAAAATACTTACAGGTATATAAACTCCCGTAAATACACTCAGCGCATTAACGGTAACAAGCGCCGCTAATCCTGATAATAATGATACAAAAGCTCTTTTTATAGGGCTTTTATTTTTTGACAGTTTCTGAATCACAATGAAAACAATAAATGAAATTAAAACTGTTATGGGTATAAAATAAATTTTCATAAAACCACTTCCGAAAAAAAATAGACCGCAGGTTGTCCTACGGTCTATAATTATGATTTGGTTTTAAAATTTAGAACTATCAGGTAAAGTATGCGAGAACATTAAGTCCTAAAACGGCGAGAACAAATACTACCGCAAATACTTTAGTCCAGCGCGCAAGAAACGCGTCAATTGAACGAGCTTTATTCTTGGAGAAGAATGTATCAGCACCGCCGGTTACAACACCAACGCCCTGCTGGTTACCTTCCTGAAGAATAATAACGATAATGATAGCAATTGACATAATAATCAATACCGCGCCTAAAATTATTTCCCAGACATTCATTTATATCGATCCTTTCGATTACGCAAAAAGCGTTAAAATTTCGTTAGCCTTATAATAATATCATATAAATATAAATTTTGCAAGAGTTTTTTTAGATTAAATAAAACTTAATTGCTCACTCGAATCATCGGGCGACGGTAAAGCTCCCAAAGCTGGAAGATTTTTAGTGCGGTAACGAGAAGGTTTACTGAATCTTCCCTCTTCATATTCGCTGATTGAAAAAAGTCTGTGACCTTTTTTCATACGCATTACAGCTACACCCTGAGTAGCCCTTGATGTTTTCAAATTCAAAACACCCGTATGAAGCAGTAACATCCTGCCAGAAGAAGCTGTAAGTACAAACTCTTTATCCTCAGCCGAGAAAGCTATATCCGCTATGGGAAATTTATCGCAGTAGGCTTTTGTGAGCTTTTTACGATTTGTTTTTGTAGCAAAGCTTTCGAGTGGAACTTTTGCGACTTTACCATTTTCAAATCCAAATAACAAGAATCCCTTGTAATCCTTTGTAGCTATCATTTTAATAGCTAATTCTCCCTCATCCATTCCGAGTTTCGCGGGAATATAATCACCAAGTACACTTGTTTTTGTATCATTAAACTCATACGCTTTTGCCTTATAGCATTGGCACTTATTTGTAAAGAAAAGCAAGTCGCAATTATTGGAAAACTCAATACTCGCGGTAATTTCGTCACCGTCTTTGAGCTTATGCTCACCGCTCATTCTAAGCGATTTAGGAGTAATTTTCTTAAAATAGCCTTCTTTTGTAAAGAAAAGATGAACAGGATAATCGGGAACTTCCTCGATTTCTTCATCATATTCCGTATCGTCATTGTAAATGATTTCACATTTTCTTTCCTGGCCGTATTTATCGGCGACTTCTTTAAGCTCTTTAACGATAATAGTTTTAACACGGGCTTTGCTTTTAAGAATCGCTTCTAAATCTTTTATCTCGTTTTCAAGGTCCTCGATATCTTTTGTACGTTTAAGGATATATTCGCGGTTCAAATGACGAAGTTTAATCTCAGCGACATATTCAGCCTGGACTTCATCAATTCCGAACCCAATCATAAGGTTAGGTACTACTTCCGCCTCTTCATCCGTTTCACGAACAATTTTAATTGCTTTATCAATATCGAGCAGAATTTTCTCAAGGCCTTTAAGCAAATGGAGTTTATCTTTCTTTTTATTTAAATCAAAGAAAGTTCTTCTGCGAACACACTCGATTCTGAAAGCTATCCATTCTTCCAATAAGTCCTTGACACCTAAAACCATAGGAGTTCCGCCGATAAGAACATTAAAGTTACATGAGTAGCTGTCTTCGAGGGGAGTCATTTTATAAAGCTTTCTCATCAGCTTATCGGGATCAACTCCGCGCTTTAAATCAATTGTGATTTTTAAACCGTCAAGACCGGTTTCATCACGAATATCGGAAATTTCCTTAACCTTGCCATTTTTAACGAGGTCTATAACCTTATCAATTATCGACTCGCTGTTGGTTGAGTAAGGAATACTGAGTACGTCAATACAGTTTTCTTTTTTATCGTAGCTGTACTTTGAACGAAGTTTTATGCTTCCGCGGCCGTTTTCGTAGACGTTCTTCATAACATCTTCGTCGTATACTATTAACTCCCCGCCCGGGAAATCAGGCGCGGGCATTGTGCTCATCACATCATGGTCGGGATCACGAATAAGCGCCGCTGTGGTTTCGCATACTTCTTTCAAATTGAACGAACAGATATTTGAAGCCATTCCTACGGCAATACCCGTATTGGAATTAATAAGAACAGAGGGGTATGTCGCGGGAAGTAAAGTGGGTTCTTTCATCGTGTTGTCGTAGTTGTCGACAAAATCTACGGTATCCTTATCAATATCTTTGAACAATTCCGCGCACAGCTTATCAAGCTTAGCTTCAGTATATCTCGAAGCCGCCCAAGCCATATCACGGCTGTAAAACTTACCGAAGTTGCCTTTTGAATCAATATACGGATGTAAAAGCGCTTCATAACCTCTTGACATACGAACCATTGTATCGTATATAGCCGCGTCGCCGTGAGGATTAAGCTTCATTGTAGCGCCGACAATATTAGCAGATTTGGTGCGCGCTCCGTTTAAAAGTCCCATTTTATACATTGTATAAAGCAGTTTACGGTGCGAAGGTTTAAATCCGTCGATTTCAGGAATAGCGCGCGATAAAATCAAACTCATCGCGTATGGCATAAAATTTTCCTGAATTGAGGAAACAATATGCTGTTCAGCGACTTCGCCCGCTCCTTCAATTACTCCGTTAACAGCGTCGGTATTTATTTTTTTAGCAGGTTTCTTTTTCTTAGCCAAATAATCACCTTCCGTTATAAGGTATTAATGCTGTAATCAGCTTACGTCAAGCTGATCTATATAATCAGCACCGTGGTCTACTATAAAATCTTTTCTGCCCTGTAAATTATCTCCGAGCAAAGTATCGAATATTGCCGCGGTCTGTTCGGCGGAATCGGGCATAACTTTAATAAGTCTTCTTGTTGACGGGTTCATAGTAGTAAGGCTCATCATTTCAGGTTCGTTTTCACCAAGACCTTTACTTCTCTGAATTGTATATTTCTGCTTACCGATTTCGTTTATATATCTGTCTTTTTCAACTTCATCATACGCAAAATAAACTTTATCTTTAGTATTTATTTCATATAAAGGCGATTCAGCTATATACACCTTGCCCTCTTTTATAAGAGTCGGCGTAAGACGGTAAAGCATTGTAAGTACCAAAGTTCTTATATGAAAACCGTCAACATCGGCATCGGTACAAATGATAACCTTATTCCAGCGAAGATTGTTCATATCAAAGTTTGAGAGGTTTTTATTTGCTTTGGATTTAACTTCAACTCCGCAGCCGAGAACTTTTAATAAATCGGTAATAATATCGCTCTTAAAAATCTTATCGTAATCAGCCTTAAGACAATTAAGGATTTTACCTCGAAGCGGTATGATAGCCTGAAAATCAGGATCACGAGCTTGTTTACATGCGCCTAAAGCCGAGTCACCCTCAACAATAAACACTTCACGTTCATTAACGTCCTTACTCCGGCAATCAACAAATTTATTAATACGGTTTGTAATATCAAGATTACCCGTAAGTTTTTTCTTAATATTAAGACGGGTTTTTTCAGCGTTTTCGCGGCTTCTTTTATTGATTAAGACCTGATTTGTTATACGCTCAGCTTCGAGCGGATTCTCAATAAAATAGATTTCAAGACTATGACGCAGAAAATCTGTCATAGCTTCCTGGATGCCTTTGTTTGTAATTGCTTTTTTAGTCTGGTTTTCGTAAGAAGTTACACTCGAAAAAGATGAAATGCACAAAACAAGGCAATCTTGAACATCGGCAAAATTAATCTTGGATTCAGATTTATTATATTTATTATTCTTTTTCAGGTAGGAATCTATCATATATACAAAAGCGTTTTTAACAGCTTTTTCGGGAGCGCCGCCGTATTCGAGCCAGCTTGAGTTATGATAGTATTCGGTTTGAGCGATTTTATTTGAAAAAGCGCAGGATACGCAAATTTTACATTTATACTCGGGTTTGTCAGCTCTGTCGCGCACTTTGCGCTCGGTTTCCCAATACTGAACGGAACTTAAAGCGTCCTCTCCCACAACTTCTTTAATATGATCCTCAATACCGTTTACATAATTATATTTTGTAACGTCAAAACTTCTTCCGTTCTGATTTCGGAAAATAAACTCAACCCCCGCGTTTACAATAGCCTGACGTTTCATAATATCCATAAAATACTCAGCGCTTACGTCTATATCGGTAAAGACATCAATATCAGGCTTCCAATGGATTTTTGAGCCTGTATCCCGTTTATTATATTCTTCTTTTTTAAGACCGCCGATATTTTCGCCGTGCTCAAAATGAAGCGAGTATTTAAAGCCGTCGCGCTTAATTTCAACGTCCATATATTCGGAAGCGTACTGAGTTGAACAAAGGCCTAAGCCGTTAAGTCCCAAAGAAAACTCGTAGTTATCCCCGTCGTTGTTATTGTACTTACCTCCGGCGTACATCTCGCAGAAAAGCAGTTCCCAGTTCATTTTATCTTCATTTTTATTATAGCCGACAGGAATACCTCGTCCGTGGTCTTCAACTTCATAAGAGCCGTCGGAATAACGTGTAACCTGAATCTGGCGTCCGTATCCCTCACGCGCTTCATCAATTGAGTTCGAAAGTATCTCAAACACGGAATGCTGACATCCCTCAATACCGTCGGAACCGAAGATTACAGCAGGTCTTTTACGGACACGATCAGCCCCGCTTAATGAGGAAATACTATCGTCATTATAATCGTTTGCTTTTCTTTTAGTCACTACTTTTCACCTCGTAGTTTTTTTATTTTATCTCTCAGATACGCGGCGTGTTCAAACTCGAGCAACTTTGCCGCGGCGCGCATTTCACGCTGTAAATTTTTAATAAGCTGTTCCCTTTCTTTTCGGGACATCTTTTTAATGTTTTTAAACTCATCATCGTCGTGTGTGGATATTTCGATAATATCGCTGACATCTTTAACAATTGTTTTCGGAGTAATATTATTTTCAGCGTTATATTTTTGCTGAATATCTCGTCTTCGGTTTGTTTCAACAATGGCGTTTTTCATAGAGGGAGTCACGCTGTCCGCGTACATAATTACGGTACCTTCGCTGTTACGCGCGGCTCTTCCTATTGTTTGTATAAGACTTTTCTCCGAACGTAAAAAACCTTCTTTATCGGCGTCTAAAATCGCGACAAGAGAAACTTCGGGAATATCAAGACCTTCTCTTAGCAGGTTAATTCCGACAAGTACATCAAATTCACCGAGACGCAAATCACGGATTATTTCCATTCGCTCAACGGTATCAATATCATGGTGCATATATTTTACTTTAATTCCCATTTCGATAAGATACGCGGTTAAGTCCTCGGCCATTTTCTTAGTAAGAGTTGTAATAAGCGTTCGTTCTTTTTTAGCTACCCTTATATTTATCTCTGAAATAAGATCATCAAGCTGACCTTCGGTCGGCCGTACGCTTATCTCAGGATCCAACAGACCTGTCGGGCGTATAATCTGTTCCGCGACAAGAGCGCTTTTTTCTTTTTCAAAGTCACCCGGAGTAGCGGATACAAAACACACCTGGTTAATTCTATCGTAAAACTCATCAAAATTCAGCGGTCGGTTATCATATGCCGACGGGAGTCTGAACCCAAAATCAATAAGACTTTTTTTACGGGCGCGGTCTCCCGCGTACATTCCCCTGACCTGCGGAAGAGTTACATGCGACTCATCAACAAATAATAAAAAGTCATCGGGAAAATAGTTAAGCAAAGTATACGGAGAAGAACCGGGTTTTCTGCCTGACATTATTCTTGAATAGTTTTCTATTCCGCTGCAGAATCCAGTTTCAAGGAGCATATCTATATCGTAATTCGTTCTCTGTTCAATTCTTTGCGCTTCAAGGAGTTTTCCTTTAGATTGAAAATACTCTATTCTTTCAGCAAGCTCTCTCTTTATTTCATCAACTGATTCAAGCAATTTATCTCTTGATACAATATAATGCGAAGCAGGATAAATCGCTGCGTGGCGTAATGTTCCTAAGAGCTCTCCCGTTAAGGGATTAATCTCGCTTATGCGATCAATTTCGTCTCCGAAAAACTCAACTCTTATTATCCTGTCGCCCGAAGCTGCAGGAAAAATCTCAAGCGTATCCCCTCTTACACGGAATTTATTACGTGTAAAACTTTCGTCGTTTCTTTCATACTGGAGTTCAACAAGCTTTTTTATAAGCGACTCTCTGCTTTTCTCCATACCTGGCCGAAGAGAAATCACCATATTACGATAGTCAATCGGGTTTCCGAGACTGTATATACAGGAAACGGAAGCGACTATAATAACATCGCGTCTTTCGGATAACGCAAGCGTGGCGCTGTGGCGGAGTTTATCTATTTCATCGTTAATTGAACTGTCTTTTTCTATATAAGTATCGGTAGTAGGAACATATGCCTCGGGCTGATAATAATCATAGTAACTTACAAAATACTCAACGGCGTTTTCGGGAAAGAAAGACTGGAACTCAGAACATAGCTGAGCCGCTAAAGTTTTATTATGAGCTAAAATTAAGGTTGGTTTCTGAACCTTCTCAATAATATTAGCCATAGTAAATGTTTTACCCGAACCAGTTACTCCGAGCAAAATCTGTTCTCTGTTGCCGTTTAATATACTTTTCGCAATTTTATCTATAGCCTGCGGCTGATCGCCTGTGGGCTTATAGGAAGAATGAATTTTAAATTCTCCCATTTCATCACCTTTTATATTATTTAAAACTACTTTTTACCGTCATTTTTATCGCTGAAAAATATTCCTCTGCCGTAAATTGTACTTTGAGCCAATGATACTTCGTCATCCTCGCATACAATAATATGGTCAATTAAACGTTTGTTCATAAGTCTTAACGCGTCAAATATCATTTTTGTCGTTTTTAAATCAGCTTTTGAGGGTAATGCTATTCCGTCGGGATGATTATGAGCTATAACAATATAATCGGCATTATACATAACCGAGTACTCTAATATTTTTGAAATAGGAACATCAGTTGTATTGCTTGAACCTTTGGAAATAATTCCGCAGTAAACTTCTTTATATTTCCCATCCAAAAGAAGCAAATACATAACTTCGTTTGTTCTTCCGATAAACTTAGGTCTGAAATATTCGCAAAGCCTGCTGATTTCAACACGTTTTTTATTATAATCTGATCTATCCATATTATAAAGCCGTGAAAAATCGGGAATCAGCTTTAAAAGAGCGATTGTGTTTTCCGTAAGTCCGACGCGTTTAAGCTGGGAAACCGGAGCGTCAAAAACAGCGGACAAAGAACCGAATTCATCTAAAAGCTTATGAGATAAAGGATTTGTATCGCGCTGAGGAATAGCGTAAAAAAGAAGCAGTTCAAGCGCCTGGTGGTCGTTAAAATTATCAATACCTTCTTTTAGGTATAACTCGCGCAGACGTTGTCTGTGGCCTTTATGTAGGTTTTTCTCAGCCATACAATCACTCCTCTCCCGCAAATAGGCTTTTCTTATTTTACACCGTATTTCGCGTAATAATCGTCGATAGCTGACTTTAGCTTATCATCAATAATAACTTTACCTTTATATTCCTTATTATAAAGATGCTCTACAACCTCAGCCATAGTAACTATAGCTGTTGTTTTAAGTCCGAATTTTTCTTCGATTTCGGAAAGAGCTGATTTTTCGCCCTGACCTCTTTCCATTCGGTCAACGGAAACTACAAGACCAATAGGATTAACATCGCCCTGAGCCATTATAATAGGCAGAGTTTCGTTTATGGAAGTACCCGCTGTGGTTACATCCTCAATAATAACAACCTTATCACCGTCGAAAATCGGGCTTCCGAGAAGTATTCCCGTATCACCGTGGTCTTTAACTTCCTTTCGGTTTGAGCAGTATTTTATATCTTTTCCGAACTTATCGGCAATTGCTATTGAAGCTGTAACGGAAAGCGGAATGCCTTTATAGGCAGGTCCGAAAAGAACATCAAAATCAAGTCCGAACTTATTATTAATAGCTTCCGCGTAATATTCGCCGAGCTTTTTAAGCTGAGAGCCCGTGCGGTAAAAACCGGTGTTTACAAAAAACGGAGTTTTTCTTCCGCTCTTAGTAACAAAATCTCCGAATTTTAAAACCTGGCAATCAACCATAAACTCTATAAATTCCTGTTTATACTTTTCCATAACGCTACCTCCTGAGACATTCTTACACATTTTTACTTTTGTACTATAACACAAGATATTGTGGAAAGTAAAGAAATACAACACAACTGTAATATAAACGTACGTTTTGATTATTTTTAAGAATTAACAGTTACAAAAATGAGGTTGGAAAAACCAACCTCATTACTTTAATTATATAAACTTTGCTATTTCATCTATATCCTTACGCTTCGGAGCTTTGGGCTGTTCATTTGGATAACCAAGAGCAATTAATGCGGATACCTTTTCATTTTCCGGAAGACTGAGAATTTCTTTTACCTTATCCTCATCATATATTCCCATAATCAGCGTACCGAGTCCGAACTCATACGCAGTTAAACAGAACGCTTCGCAGGCAATTCCGGCGTCAAAGGACTGCCAATGCTCGCCTTTTGAAGTAGTTTCCGAACCGTCGGGATTGTAGCCTGAGATTTTATCGACTGTCGTAAGGACTACAAGCACAGGCGCGCTGTCAATATTATTCTTATTCTTTGAAAAATTAAGCGTAGCGTTTTCAGCAATTTCAGATTTAACATTCTCGTCAACTACAATATAATAACGCGCTGTCTGGGAATTTTTCCAGCTCGGAGCGTATCGCGCCGAGTCAATTATCTTTTCGATAATATCTTTAGATACTTTATCGGAGTTATATTTTCTTATACTTCTTCTTTCTTTTATTCCGTTAATCAGCTGCATAGTATTTACCTCCTGTTTAAACTATGATTTATTATATCAAAAACAAAGATATAAAGTCAATCATTGATAATACAATTCACTTGATATTTTATATTTATAATTGTATAATTATTTTAAAAGCCAAGGAGGTACTATTATGTCTTTTGAAAAAGAAATTAAAAGCTACAGAATTCTTAAGGATCTCTCTCAGGAGGAACTGGCTCAGCAATTAAATGTCTCAACAGAGGATTTAATAAGCTGGGAAAACGGCGAAAAAACGCCGAACGAGGATGAATTAAAAATTCTTTCAAAGAAATTTAACGTATCGGTTAATACACTTTTAGGTTCACCCAAACAGTTAATCTGCCAATGCTGCGGTATGCCGCTTGACGACGCGGCAATAAGCAAAGAACCCGACGGTACATTTAACGAGGAATACTGTCAGTGGTGTTATAAGGACGGTAAATTCACCTATGACGATATGGAAACATTGATTGACTTTTGCGTTAATCAGTTCGCGAGCGAACAGTTCCCCGCGGAGCAGATAAGAGCAAGTATGGAAGAAAGACTTCCGAAGCTTAATTACTGGAAAAACAGATAAATTGATGTGATTGGTATGGCTTTTGATTAAGGTCTGAGCTGTCACGAAATCGCGTTGTATTATTTAATGAAGCCGAGAGGTACAACGGAATTGAAAAGCAATAGCTATACGCATTTCAATGACAGAGAAACAATGCACTGGATTCCGATAAACGAATTGGACAACTATACCGTTTATCCGAGCTTTTTGAAGGATTATCTCCTTTCCGACCATACTGGGATCGAGCATATTATTACGGATGAGAGGATTAATTAAAACAAATGACAAAAGATATTTACTGTATCAAATATGTTAATGAAAGATTTCTTTTCGTGAAATTATAAAAAATCGAGGTATTATAATGAAAAAAGCAATTACTTTATTTATGGTATTAATTCTTTCCGGTTTGGTTTTGTCAGGATGCGGAAACAAATCAAGTACTGTATCGGAAGAAGTATATAATTATGGTGTTGCGATTTTAGAAACGTGCGATGAATTTCTTGACGGAAAAATTTTCAACGATGAAGCTGTTAAACGTATGGACAATACTATTGAAAGAATTAAGGATTATAATGATAAGGTTCTAAATAAACTCGGTGTAGAAACTATGGTTGAAGCACGATTCGATAAAAATTATCAGTTTTACGATGATAATACAATAGAAACCAAATCTTCGATACTTAGACACGATATCAATCTTAATGAATACGACGGAACACCTACCAAAGAGCAGATAAAAGAAAAACGCAATGAACTTGAAAAAAAGCTCAAGCAATAAAAAGTCCCTCATAACGAGGGTCAAAGCTATATAAGGATTTATTATAATGCCAATTTAATGCCACGGCAAAATAAAAAAACGCCCGAAACCTACTGTTTATGCAGGTTTCGGGATTTTTGTTAATTATTCCCACTCGCTCCCTGCAAAATGATCTTAACAGTATTTGTTTAAGGATTTTAGCACGGAGTATTTCTATTATTTGTATTGTAAATAAAATACAGGCTACTCATATCGTTTA
>CADBCC010000008.1 GCA_902793125.1 uncultured Ruminococcus sp. | reverse complement strand
AGCGCTGCGCAAAATAAGGAGTGTCACGAGTCCGCTCTTAGGACGAGTGAAACGACTATTTTTTGGGCTGGAACCGTTGCGACCGCTGCCTGCGGCAGAGAGGGTAACAGAAACAATCCGAGTTTCGGTTTTGTCGGTCAGATTTCCGCCTACCCTTTGTTAAAATACTCACAAACCCGTCAGGGTTTGTTGCGTTTTTGCCGCGGTTAGCCAAAAATCTACCAAGACAAAACTCCTTTGGACTTTAAACGGTTGGAATTTTAGTCGATTTGCGGTACGGAAAATATTAGTAGGCTGACGCCTACTGATATTTGACAAACCGTAAAGCGAAAAAATAACTCCGTTTAAAGCGAAAATAGGATTGCTTCTGTTACCCTAAGGGAGCAAAAGCGCTGCGCAAAATAAGGAGTGTCACGAGTCCGCCCTTAGGACGAGTGAAACGACAGTATTTACGGTCTGCGGTGAAACGCTTTAATAAACCAACGGTAAATCAAAAAATTATCAAAATTTTTACGCAGGGGCTTTCTGCTCCTGCATTTTTATATTTTTCACCCTTGTTTTTTATTGACTTTTAGCCTTTAATTTGATAAAGTTAAATATAGAAACTGCTAACGAGGTGAATATTATGGCTGAAGGACATAAACATCAATTTAAAGATCGAAAAGAAAAAATCGGCTGGTATCT
Source organism: uncultured Ruminococcus sp. (assembly GCA_902793125.1). Lineage (GTDB taxonomy): Bacteria > Bacillota > Clostridia > Oscillospirales > Acutalibacteraceae > Ruminococcoides. Next base: position 65,247 of record CADBCC010000008.1, on the reverse strand, counting down.
TGATGAGATAGACAGTTATAAGGAAGATATGGGAAAATGGTACACTCTTTTTGTACGTATTATTTTACCGTTTTTACTTTTCATTATCCCTATCAATATTGTCGCGGCGCGTGTTTACAAATCCGTGGTTACAAGATTTTTAAGCGGAATTTTAGACCCGAACGATAACGCGGCAATGATAGCTTTCTGGCTTGTTTCATTGCTTATTTTCCTGGCTATTCTGATTTTCCTGCCGAGATTCGCGACTTTCTGCGAATTTGCTATCAGCGGAGTTTTCTACTATATCGCTCTGTTTCTTCCCGTTACAACTATTTCGAACGGCGTAGTGATTGTAAAGCCCTTGATAACAAACGGACTCGGTTATTTTATAGTAATAGCTTTGTCGATATTTATGTTTATGAAATTAGTTTTCCTTGTATTTGAAATTATGTACAGAATAGTTTTCCGCGGGGAAAAAGAACCGAAAGCATATAAAGACGACCAAAACGAGATAGTTTTCTAAAAAAATAAGTTAAAACACTTGCATTTATAAAAAGAAAGTGTTATAATTCCATTGTTGAATATTGAAAGTATGAGGAGTGAGCGAACAGCTTGCTCCTTTATCTTTAGAAAAGCCGAGGAGCGCAGCCTTAAAAGTTTTCTTCAAACTCTGTAAAGGAGGACAATATGGCTAAACTTAATACCGTACAGAAGGTTTGGAATATTGCCGAACCTATTGCGCACGAACTGGGGCTTGATCTCTGGGACGTTCGTTACGTTAAAGAAGGCGCCAATTATTATTTGCGGATTTTTATCGACAAGGAAAACGGCGTTGATATTAACGATTGCGAAAAAATGTCGAAAGCGCTTGATAAACCTCTTGACGACGCCGACCCGATTTCGGAAGCGTATATTTTAGAGGTTTGTTCGCCCGGACTCGAAAGACAGCTGATTCGGGATGATCACTTTACCCGGTTTATCGGCGCGGATATTATGGTTAAAATGATTCGTCCGATTGAAAACATCGGCAAGGAATTCAAAGGAGTTCTTTCCGATTTCAACGACGGCGAAGTTACAATAACAGACCACAGCGGTGAAAATCAGGTTACAATTAATAAAAAAGACGCCGCCTGGATAAAACTTGACGATTTTGATTAAATATTTTTGCTGAAGTTTTCTCAGCCCGTAATTTCAGAAAGGATGATAGGAAAATGAATAACAAAGAATTATTTACATCTCTTAAACTGCTCGAAAAAGAAAAAGGAATCCCTATGGACTATATGCTTGAGCAGATTGAAAGAGCGATTAAGGTTGCGTGTAAGAACTCTTACGGCGGCAACGAAAATGTGGTATTTAAAATAAATCCCGAGAAAAACTCTTTCGACGTTAAACTTACAAAAACCGTTGTTGAAGAAGTTGAAGATCCCAACTTTGAAATCTCTCTCGAAGAAGTTCGCAAAAAGAGAAAGAAAATTAACGTCGGCGATGAATACGACGTACCCCTTGATCCGAAACAGCTCGGACGTATCGCGGTTCAGACAGCAAGATCGGTTATCCGTCAGGGAATCCGCGACGGCGAAAAAGGCCAGATGCTCCAGGAATTCAAAAGCCGCTTAGGCGAACTTGTTACCGCTGTAGTTGAAAGAGTTGACCCCGTAAACGGAATGGCTACTATCCGTATAGGCAAAGCTGTAGCGACTCTTCCCAAGAGCGAACAGGTCGGCGACCGCGTTCTTAAAGACGGCGATAATATTAAAGTTTTAGTTGCCGATATTAAGGACAACGAAAGAGGTCCCCGCGCTATGATCAGCCGAACAAACCCCGAGCTTGTAAAGCGTCTTTTTGAGCAGGAAGTTCCCGAAATCTACGACGGTGTTGTAGAAATTAAGTCCATCGCGAGAGAAGCCGGAAGCCGTACAAAAATGGCTGTTCTTTCCAACGACGAAGATATCGACGCTATCGGCTCCTGTATCGGTACAAGAGGCGACCGTGTAAACGAAATTGTAGCAGAATTAGGCGGCGAAAAAATCGATATCATCGAGTACAGCGAAATTCCCGAGGAATATATTGCCGCGGCGCTTTCCCCCGCTACCGTTTTAAAGGTTGAAATTCTCGACGAAAGCGCTAAAAGCTGTAAGGTTACCGTACCCGACGGTCAGCTTTCGCTCGCTATAGGCAATAAAGGACAGAACGCAAGACTTGCCGCTCGCCTTACAGGCTGGAAAATCGACATCCGCCCCGAATCGGGCTTCTACGGCGAGGATGAAGACGAGGACGAAACAGAAAAAACTGAGGAGTAATTCGTTTGAAACAGAAAAAAATACCGATGCGCAAATGTATCGGCTGCAACGAAATGAAACCAAAACGAGATTTAGCTCGCGTAGTAAAAGCTCCCGATAAAAAAAACGAGAACGGCGAAATTCTCGAAAAAGGCGGTTTAAGTTTAGACCTTTCGGGAAAGATGCCGGGACGCGGAGCATATGTATGCAAAAGCACACAATGTCTTGAAAAAGCGGTTAAGGCGAAGCGTTTTGAGCGCGCTTTTCAAAGACAGATTCCCGACGAGATTTTTGACGGTATAAAAGAGGAGCTGAAAAATTTTGAATGATAAAATTTTAAATTTCCTCGGACTTTGCCGCAGAGCGGGAAAACTTACCGTCGGCAACGACGCCGTTGTTGACGAAATCAAAAACAACAAAGCTAAACTTGTAATAGTTTCCGTTGACATCTCTTCAAATACAGAAAAAAAGCTGAAAAAAGCGTGCGGATATGCTAATGTTGAGTGCTTAAAACTCAACCGCTCGCGCGACGAGCTTTCGACGGCTCTCGGAAAATTCTGCGTGGTTATCGCGGTACTTGACGACGGATTCGCAAAAAAGCTTACTCAGCTTATTAAAAGTGAGAATCAGGAGGTAACTGTCTATGATAAAATATAAGGTAAAAGAAGTAGCTGATGATTTTAACGTAAAAAGTAAAAAAATTACGGAAATTCTTTCGGAAAAATGCGGTGTAAATAAAAAGTCTATGACTACTCTTGAGGTTGATGAACTTAACGTTATTTTTGACGTTATGACGAGCGAAAACGCGCTCGAAGACTTCAACTCATATTTTGCCGTACGCGACAAAGCTGTCGAAGAATACGAAAAGCAGATTGACGAAGTTAAGGAAGAAGAATCCAAGCGTAAAGAAATTCCCGTTGAAAAAACCGAAAAGAAAGAAGCTAAAAAAGAATCTTCCAAAACCAAACCCGCTAAAGGCAAGAAGGAAAAGGTTGAGGTTGTTAATACAATCGAGGAAGAAGGCACCGACCACCGTTCAAACCGCCGTGTAATCGATACACGCCAGACGAACGTTGACGTCGAAAGATATAACCAGAAATACGACGATATGGCGAACGAAAAACTCCGCCGTAATCAGGATACAAGTAAGAAGCAGAAGTTTACAAACCGCGCCCGCAAACAGCGTCAGCGCAGAGGCGGAAAACGCGAAACCGAAGCGCAGAGACTCGCTCGTATCGAGAAACAGCGCAAGGAACGCTCAATCACAATTACCGTTCCCGAGGAAATCGTTGTTTCCGAGCTCGCTTCCCGACTTAAAGCTACGGTAGCCGAAGTTGTTAAAAAGGCGTTTATGATGGGCTCTATGATTACTGCTAACGATACGGTCGACTTCGATACAGCCGAGCTTATCGCTATGGAGTTCAACGCAAAGGTTGAAAAGGAAGTTATCGTTACAATCGAGGAAAAAATTATTGACGACAGCGAAGACGACGAGGCTAACCTCGAAAGCAGAGCTCCCGTAGTTGTTGTAATGGGCCACGTTGACCACGGTAAGACATCTATACTCGACGCAATCCGCCACGCCAACGTTACCGAAGGCGAAGCGGGCGGTATTACCCAGCATATCGGCGCGTACAGAACTATGGTTAATAACCAGCCGATTACTTTCCTCGATACTCCCGGACACGAAGCGTTTACAACAATGAGAGCCCGTGGCGCTCAGTCGACGGATATCGCTATCCTCGTTGTAGCCGCGGACGACGGTATTATGCCTCAGACAATTGAAGCTATCAACCACGCCAAGGCGGCGGGAGTTACCGTTATTGTCGCAATTAATAAAATGGATAAACCGGGCGCTAACCCCGAACAGGTTAAACAGCAACTCACCGAATATGAGCTTATTCCCGAAGAATGGGGCGGCGATGTAATATGTGTGCCTGTTTCCGCAAAAACTAAAGAAGGACTTGACGACCTTCTTGAAAACGTTCTTCTTGTCGCGGAAATGAAAGAGCTTAAAGCCAATCCCGACAGAGCGGCTAAAGGTATTGTTATCGAAGCGCGTCTCGATAAGGGCAGAGGTCCTATCGCTACCGTGCTCGTACAGAACGGTACATTAAACGCGGGAGATATCGTAGTCGCGGGTACATGTCTCGGACGTGTGCGCGCTATGACAAACGATAAGGGCGAAGCGGTTCAGAGCGCCGGCCCGTCTGTTCCCGTTGAGATTACAGGTCTTGACGAAGTTCCCGTAGGCGGAGATGTATTCAACTCCGTAACAAACGAGCATCTTGCCCGCCAGCTTGTGCAGCAGCGTAAGGACGAACGTAAGGAAGAAATCTTTAACGCCCAGACCAAGGTTACATTGGATAACCTCTTTGACCAGATGAAACAGGGCGAGATGAAAGAGCTTAAAATCATCGTTAAAGCAGACGTACAGGGTTCTGTTGAAGCCGTACGCCAGAGTCTCGAAAAATTAACAAACGAAGAAGTACGTGTTAACGTAATTCACGGCGGAGTAGGAGCTGTTAACGAAAGCGACGTTATGCTCGCAAACGCCTCAAACGCTATTATAGTAGGATTTAACGTGCGTCCCGACGCAAACGCGCAAAGTATCGCCGAGCGCGACGGCGTAGATATGCGTATGTACAGAGTAATTTACGACTGCATCGAGGAAATCGAAAGCGCTATGAAAGGTATGCTCGCTCCGAAAACAAGAGAAGTTGAACTCGGTACTGCCGAAGTGCGTAATGTTATTAAGATTAAGAGCGTCGGTACTGTTGCGGGCTCGTACGTTAAGAAAGGTAAAATCAAGAGAAACGGTATGGTTAGAGTTGTCCGCGACGGTATTATTATCGCCGACGATAACATAGCTTCTCTCCAGAGATTCAAGGATTCGGTAAAAGAAGTTGCCGAAGGATATGAATGCGGTATCTGTCTTGAAAAATTCAGCGACCTTAAAGAAGGAGATATCTTTGAGGTTTACGAGATTGAGGAATACAGAGATTAAGTCGGGTGCCCCGACAGCCAAAACCGCCACGGAGCCCGTGGAGCCAATGCCGCCTATGGAAACGCTTTTCATTTAACCAAAACTCTATAAACGGCGGGTTTAACCATGTTATTTAGTCTGTCATTTTGAAATTTTCATCGTTATTTATTCAAAATGACAGGCATTAAACAAGTAATTATCATTTACGAGAGGAACTTTCACTTTAATCACTAAAACGCAGAACCTGTCCTCTTTTTCCAAAACCTGACATAGGCGCTAAGGTACGGGGGATATGACATTTCATACAGGAACCGCATGTGGTGACTAAAAACCAAAACGCAGAACCTGTCCTCTTTATCCAAAACCTCACATAGGCACAAAGGTGCGGGGGATATGACATATTATACAGGGACTGCAAGTGGTGACGAGGAAATATAAAAAATGGGACATAAGATTGAAAGAACAACCGAGGATATAAAGCGCGAGTTAACGGCGATTTTCAGGGAACTTAAAGACCCGAGAGTTAAAGACGCGTTTATCTCGATAATCCGCGTTGAGGTAACGAACGACCTCTCCTACTGCACGGTTTATGTCAGCGCGATAGAGGGAATGGAACGCTGTAAGTTAGCCTGTAAAGGGCTCGACAGCGCAAAGGGTTTTATTCGGCGTGAGTTAGGTCATCGCCTGAAGCTCCGCCACGTACCCGAGCTTATCTTCACCGCAAGCGACAGTATTGAGTACAGCGCGAATATATCCCGAATATTAAACGATTTAAAATAAGGTAAAATTATGGAATTAAAAGAAGTTGCGAATTTAATATTACAACATAATAATTTTGATATATTAACTCACAACTATCCCGACGGCGATTGTATCGGAAGCGCCTTCGCGCTTGCGCACGCGTTAAAACAGCTCGGAAAAAACGCGAGAGTAATTACAACCGACCGCCAGAAAAAATTTGAGTTTATTTTCTCCCGCTATGAAGAAAGCGAATTCGACTGCGAATATGTTATTTCCGCGGATGTTGCGGACGAAAAGCTTTTAGGCGCTAACCGAAAAAAATACGAAGGCAGAATTGACCTTTGTATCGACCACCACAAAAGCAACCGCGTTGACGCTCCCAATAAATACGTCGACGAAAACTCCGCCGCGGCCGGCGAAATAATATATGAGCTTATTCCTCTTTTGGGAGCTGAATATACAAAGGATATTTCCGACTGCCTTTATACCGCGATCAGCACGGATACGGGTTGTTTTCGTTATACAAATACAACTTCCCGCACTATGCGGATTGCCGCGGATTTAATCGATTTGGGATGCGACAGCGCTTACATCAATAAAGTTATGTTCGAATCCAAGTCAAAAGCGAGAGTCGAACTCGAGAAAGAAATACTCGAAAAAATGATATTCTGCGCCGACGATAAATGCGCGATTATCTATACAACAAAAGAAATGACCGACGGACTCAGCGACGACGAAACCGAGGGAATCGCTTCTATCCCCCGCCAGATTGAAGGCGTAAAAATGGGGATTACCGTTCGTGAAAAAGAAAAGGACTATAAAATTTCAGTCCGCACTAACGACGATGTTGACGCGTGCGAGTTCTGCCGTCAATTCGGCGGAGGCGGCCACACCGCGGCGTCGGGCTGTACTTTAAACGGCGATTTAAACAGCGTTTTAAATACGCTTATTGAAGCCGCGGAAATGTTTATATGAACGGATTACTTTTAGTTGATAAGCCGGAGGGCTTTACTTCCTTTGATATTGTAGCAATCGCAAGGAAGCTTACTTCACAAAAAAAGATAGGACATACCGGAACTCTCGATCCAAACGCGACGGGAGTTCTTCCGCTTTTGCTCGGAAACGCGACTAAAGCCCAGGATATTATTCCGAACCACGATAAGGAGTATATCGCCGGGTTTAAGTTAGGTGTCACGAGCGATACTCTCGATATCTGGGGCAAAATTAAAAGTGAGATTAAAAGCGGGGTTAAACTTACTGAACTTGAAAATCTTTTAAAAAACTTCCGAGGAGAAATTGAACAGCTTCCGCCGATGTACTCCGCAGTAAGTGTCGGAGGACAGCGCCTTTACTCTTTAGCGCGAAAAGGAATCGAGATTGAACGAAAATCAAGAAAAATTACAATTTACGAGTTGGATCTTTTGAACTTTGACGAAAAAACTCAGAGCGGAAAGTTAAGAGTAAGCTGTTCCAAGGGTACTTATATCCGCACTTTAATTGACGATATAGGCGCAAGTCTTAAAGCGGGCGCGGTTATGACTTCGCTCGACCGTATAAAAGCCTGCGGCTTTCTTAAGGAAGAATGTCTATCTTTAGAGAAATTAAAAAAACTCTCCCCCACCGAAATCGAGGAAAAGCTTATCTCAACCGAAAAACTGTTTTTAAGTTTTCCCGAATTAAAAGTAAGTAAAGCGCAGGCGCAGAGATTTCAAAACGGCGGCGCGCTTGATATAACCCGAACCCCGCTTAGCGGCAAAGAAAATATTGAGAAAAAAATATACAGGGTAAAATATGACGGCGGTTTTTTCGGGCTCGGTATAGTTAAAAACAATGAACTTAAAATTTATAAACATTTTTAAATCTTACATAAAAAACACCGATGAAAATTCATCGGTGTTTTTCTTATTTACTTATTTTACGGTAATCTTTACTTTCTTATAAAGTCCGTTCTGGGCGTATACGTAGATATAAGCTGTGCCCTTCTTCTTCGCGGTTACTTTACCTTTGCCGTTTACTTTAGCTACCTTTTTATTGGAGCTTTCGTATCTCAGCTTTCTGTGGCGTTTTACCTTTAACTTCTTGGACTGGGCAACTTCCTTGCCTTTTATCTTAAACGTCTTTTTAACTTTTAGAGTTACCTTGGTTTTATTTACCTTTACGGTCTTGTCGTTGCCGACTTTTCCGCCCTTGGTCGCGATATGGACTGTCTTTGAAGACGCAAGTACCTTTTTGTTCTTATCAAGAGCTACAATTATAAACTTAAAGTATGTGCCTTTCTTTAATCCCTTCTTGGTGTAGGAATTATTCTTAACAGTCTTAATCTTTTTATAAGGCGGAATCTGACCTTTCTTTGTTCCGCATTTTGCGCCGTATACAATGTATGACTTAGCTTTCTTAAGCTTATTCCATTTTACGGTTACGGATTTCTTGGTTGCTTTCTTCTGACGAGCGCAGAGCAGTCCGAAGGTTGTACCCTTAGCGTCGTTTTCGGTCTTTAAGGAAGAAACATACTTATCAACCTGTTTTTCGGGTGTGCCGGGTTTAATTTCCTTAACTGTGGGATCTGTAGCTTTCGGAGTCGCCGCGGGTGCTGCTGTGGGCGCCGCTGTAGGAGCAGCCGTGGGAGCAGCTGTAGGTGTTACGGGTTCACCTGTTACAGGTTCGGTTGATTCGGGAGAACCTGTGGGATCGGTCGGATTTCCTGTCTGCGGTTCTGTTGCGTCGCCTGTTTCCGAGGTAATATCTTCAGTTGACGGTTCGGAATCAAAAGTAGCGGGTTCGGATGTTGCCGTTTCGTCGGGAGTCGCAATCTGAGCTATGTAGATATAGTCCTCGTCATCCTCGACGCCTTCTTTTTCACCTTCATAAAGATAATTGTACTTATCTTCTTCGATTTCGATAAATGAAGTATTATCTTCAGTTATTCCCTGCCAGGGAGTCATAAAATAATATTCTTCTCCGCCGATTTCAATTTTCTGGTTTTCGTCGATTCTGTAAAAAGTATCGTTATTGAAGATATATTGGTTGTGGTCTTCATCTTCTCTTACAGGATAATTTCCGGTTTGCATTGTCGGAATTGTGAATTCAACATTTACATCTTCGTAAACGTACTTATAGCCGCGGTTAAAGAAAGAATCAAAATCTACTTCGTATCCGCCCATGGTTGCAACGATCTCATACTCGCCCGTTACGTTTAATACTACAGGTTTTATACGATGAATAAAGCCATCATCCGAATCTTTATTATAGTTGATATCAATTACATAAAGTTCTTCGCTGCCGGGAGTCTGGCCGGGAACCTCTACTAAATATCCTGTTTGCTTTTCTGAGTTTTCGTCTAAATACTCTATAGTTTTCGGTTCGGTTGAGGATGTTTTTTCAAGCACGTATTCAGCTTCGAAGTCTTCTTTAGTCAAATCTAAAGCATCGAAGCTTTCGTCTTTAACATATCTTCCGGTCTTTTCGTCGACAACATATCTTTCAACGTGATAGATTTCTCCGGCTCCCGCGCTCTCAGAAACAGTTACTACGTAAACTCCATATAAACAATCGGGATCGTTAATCTGGTGAGCTTTATAGCCAACGCTTTCCATATTATCATAATCTACATAAGCGCCGTCAACACATAAAACAGTTTTTGCTTTCTCGCCTTTAACCTTAACGGTATTATCGCCCTGTGTAAATACAGAATCTTTATCAGCGTGGGCTGTTCCGTCGAAAGCAACAGCGTTCCAGCTGCTGAGGAACTTAACGCTTACAGTATCGTCAATATGAAGTGTAGCGTCAGCGCCGTCAGCCCAGAGTCTTACTGCTGTTTCATCGCTTCTTTCGGGGTTAACTGTAAGAAGTCCTGTTCCGGTAACAGTAAGGCTTCCGCCGTAAGTTTCCGTATTTACTATAATGTTCTGAAGAACACACTCGCCCTGGATATTGAGTTTAAAGTCATCCCCCATATCTGCTATACTGAGAGAAAATTCGGGGTGGTTAAAATCAGTAAGGGTAAGAGTATTTGTTTCCACGTCATACTCCGCGCCTTCTATTGTATCCTTCAGTTCGTTATCATAAAAGATACCTACATCTCCGCCGTCGGTCTTTACATTATAAAAGAAAATATGAGCAGTATACTCTTCATATTCATTCCTGTCCGGATTCGGTCCGTTTGCCGCCATAGCAGTTACACTTAATACCGATAAAAGCATAAGCGCCGCTAAGATTAAAGATATAGTTTTTTTCATAAAAACCTCTCCTTTCTATATCCTGTATTCCTTATTGTAATATATAAATAATAATTTGTAAAGAGTAATATTTAATTTGTATATAGTTTACTATGATTTCTCGGGTTTATGGCTTTATGTCGTCTTTTTTATCCAAAGTTGTTTAACGAACAAGAAATATTAAAAGACGGAAAGCTAAACTTTCCGTCTTTTATTTTTTCTCAAACCAGTATTCTTTATAGTCTATTAAATTCCATTCGCTCTGAATATTTTTTTCGGCGGGCATTGTACGGAAAAGAATCGTGTTTTCTCCGTTTGAGGCTTCCTGTTTTTCAAAGATATAAATACAGTTTTCATACCAGAAGCTGTTATCCTTAGCGGAAATTGTATCAGCAAAAAGGTTCCCGAAAAAATTTACGTCGTCGCTTGTGTAACCTCCCGCAACCGCCGCCATTATTCCGCAGATTGTCATAACTTTGCTTTTTTTATTTTCATCCGAGTTGAACTTTTTTACCGTTATTCCGCATCCGACATTTACAATATGACGGCTTTCGTCTTCCTCGGTCGCGGTAAGAGTAACATACTTGTTTTTAAGATAATAAAAATTATATAGTTTTCCGTTGGACTGTCTTTCGCTCGACTGTTTTTTCCACATTTTATAAGGAAAATCCTTATAATTTCCGCCGATTTTCTCATACATCGTATTGAACTCGGTTGTATATTTATCGAGCGTAAAATTATAAATCATTCCTGTTTCGTTATCGTTTTCGATAAATTTATTTTTATCTCTTTTCGGATAGTTTGCCTGGTCTTCGGTTGCTCCTTTGGGAAGTTTTTTACCTTTTCCTTTTCACCGCAGGCGGAAAAAGAGAAAACAAAAACTAAAATCAATATTCCCGCTATTACTCTTTTCATTATATATATCCCTTCAGCTCACGTTTTAATCTCGATACGGGCAGACCGACAACATTATTATAATCGCCGTTAATTTTTTCTACAAAAAGGCCCGCTTTTCCCTGGATTCCGTAAGCGCCTGCTTTATCGGTCCATTCATCGGTTTCAAGATAATCTTCTATTTCCCCGTCGCTGAGCTTATAAAAAGAAACTTCCGTTATCTCGCTGAAAGAATGTGTTTTTCCGTTAGCACAAACACAAACTCCCGTAATAACTTTATGTGTTTTTCCGCTCAATATATTGAGCATATTCCGGGCGTCGCTTTTATCCTTCGGTTTTCCTAAAATAGTATTATTCAAAACAACGGTTGTATCGCTGCCGATTACCAGTTTATCCGGATTTTTCTTCGCTACGCTTTCCGCTTTTTTTCGGGAAAGATATTCCGCCGCGGCTTCGGCATTTATATCTCCGCTCAGGCTTTCGTCGATATCAGCGGGCAAAACCGTAAATTTACTGAAAATTGTTTTAAGAAGTTCCTGTCTTCTCGGCGACGCGGACGCTAAAATTATATCCATAGTTTATCTCCATAGGGAAAGTGGTAAGCAAAATCTGCTTACCACTTAATTTTTATTCTTTTTCCTCTTCGGGAATTTCTTCTTCGGGAGCCGAATTATCTTCGGGCTTTTCGGTTTCTTCATCATTCTCGTGCGGAAGATGAGCAAAGCTTACAACCCTGTTATCGCCTTTAATACGCATAAGCGTTACACCTTTGCTCGGACGGGCGCAGATTCTTACGTCCGCGGCGTTGATTCTAATTACAACGCCTTCCTCGCTGATAAGAATAATATCGTCATCCGTATTAATAACTCCGATTCCCGCGACTTTACCGTATTTTGCGGTATGGTAGTTAGTAAGTCCTTTTCCGCCTCTTGACTGAACTCTGTAGTTATCGGGGTTACTTAATCTTCCGTATCCTGTTTCGGAAACCGTGAGAATAAGCGCGTTTTCGTCAATTACGCTCATTCCGACAACTATGTCGTTTTCTTTAAGCTTCATTGCCTTAACTCCGCGAGCCTGGCGTCCCATCGGACGAACGTCGCTTTCTTTAAATCGGATAGACATACCTTCGCGTGTAGCGACAATTATTTCGTTTTCGCCGTTAGTCATTCTTACCCAGGCGAGTTCATCTCCCTCGTTAAGGTCGAGCGCGATAAGTCCGCCCTTACGCGCGGTATCATAAGCGCTTAACGCAATACGTTTAATAATTCCGTGTTTCGTTACCATAACAAGGTATTTATCTTCTTCAAATTCCTTAACCGGAATCATAGAAGTTACATTTTCATCCGTTGCAATCGGAAGAATATTCGCGATATTCATACCCTTGCTCTGGCGGGTGCCTTCGGGAATAGCGTAACATTTAATCCTGTAAACTCTGCCCTTATCGGTAAAGAAGAGAATGTAATTATGAGTATTACAGATAAACATTTCCGTCGCGACATCTTCTTCGCGGGTAGACATACCTTTGACTCCCCTGCCGCCGCGGTGCTGGATTGTGTATTCATCCTCGGCGATACGCTTAACGTAACCAAATCGTGTAAGCGTAACAACACAGTCCTCTTCGGGGATAAGATCTTCGATATCGACCTCTCCGCTTACGTGGCAAATCTCGGTACGGCGGGGATCGGAATATTTATTTCGAAGCGCAATTGCTTCTTCCTTAACTTTTTCAAGCAGGAGATGGTGGCTTCCCAAAAGCTCGGTATATTCTTTAATTTTTGCAAGAAGCGCAGCGATTTCGTCTTCGATTTTTCCGCGTTCCATATTTGTCAGCTGGCCGAGACGCATCTGCACAATCGCCTGAGCCTGAGCTTCGTCAAGATCGAAACGCTCCATCAAATTTGCTTTCGCTGTAGCTGTATCTTTACTTGCGCGGATAATTTTAATAACTTCGTCGATATTGTCGATAGCTATTTTTAATCCTTCTAAAATATGACAGCGGTCCTGAGCTTTCTTTAAATCAAACTGAGTACGGCGTGTAATAATTTCAACCTGGAAATCTATGTAGTGTTCAAGACATTCTTTAAGGGTTAAAATCTTCGGCTCGCCGTTAACAATCGCAAGTATTATCGCTCCGAACGTAGTTTGCAGCTGGGTATATGAGAACAGCTGGTTCTGTACAATCTGAGGAGACGCGTCGCGTCGGATATCGATTTCGATATGCATTCCGTTTCGGTCGGAGTGATCTTCGATATTGGTAATTCCCTCTATCTTCTTATCCTTAACCAAATCGGCGATATGCTCGATAAGGCGCGCTTTATTTACTCCGTAAGGAAGTTCGGTAACGATAATCTTAAAGCGGTTGTTTTTCGCTTCGATTATTTCGGTTTTAGCGCGGACAATTATTCGTCCTCTTCCTGTAGCGTAAGCGGCTTTTATTCCGCTTCTTCCCATAATTATACCGCCTGTCGGGAAATCGGGACCGGGAATACACTCCATAATTTCCGCGACGCTTGCTTCGGGATTATCTATAAGAAGTTCAATTGCGTCAATTACCTCGCCCATATTATGTGGAGGAATATTTGTCGCCATACCGACCGCTATACCGCTCGAACCGTTTACGAGCAGGTTCGGAAAACGGCTCGGTAAAACTGTGGGTTCTTCGAGTCTGTCGTCATAGTTCGGAACAAAATCAACCGTCTTTTTCTCAATATCTGTGAGCATTTCGGTTGAGATTTTACTCATACGCGCTTCTGTGTATCTGTAGGCCGCGGGCGGATCTCCGTCAACCGAACCGAAGTTTCCGTGACCGTCAACTAACATATATCTCATCGAGAAATCCTGCGCAAGTCTTACGAGCGCGTCATAAACCGAGGCGTCGCCGTGCGGATGGTACGCGCCGAGAACCGCGCCGACTGTATCTGCGCACTTATGATACGGTTTATTCGGCTCAAGACCTCTTTCGTACATTGTATAAAGAATACGTCTGTGTACGGGCTTTAAACCATCGCGTACATCAGGCAGAGCTCGGCTTACAATTACCGACATTGAGTAGTCCAAAAAGGATTGTTTCATTTCCTTTTCGACGTCGACGTCTATTATTTTTCCGTTTAATGTTTTTTCTTCAATTTGATTATCCACCGTATTCACTCCATTTTTAAATATTACTTAAGTTCGTTCCGTCAATATTTTTTCGCTTTAAAATGTTGCTTTTATTTTTTCGTACAGCTCAGGCATACGCTTTTTAAGACTTACGGGGCGCAGCGTTTTGCTGTCGATTATTCCGTGTTCGGTTGAACCGTAGCCCAACTCTTCCTGGGTACCGTCTTCGTTTATTTTCTTAACCGTATAGGTAAACTGGATATGAGCCGCTTTAAGCTCAATCGCCCAAGTTCTTACAACTATTTTATCTTCGTAGTTAGCGGGTTTTAAAAAATTGCAGCTGAGGTTTGTAAGCGGCATAAGAATTCCTGCTTTTTCAATATCGCTGTAGCTGATTCCGTAACTTTTTATATAATCTGTTCTTCCGACTTCGTACCAGATTGGATAATTTGAATGGTGGACAAATCCCATACGGTCGGTTTCAGCGTAACGGACTGTTAAATATGATCTTGTATGCATAATATTTCCTCACATTAAATGTCGAGATTTTGAACAAATTTCGCGTTAGTTTCTATGAATTCTCTTCTCGGCTCGACTTTATCTCCCATAAGAATACTGAAGGTTTCGTCGGCAGCTTCCGCGTCGCTGAGCTGAACTTTCAGCATAAGTCTGCTTTCGGGATTCATTGTAGTTTCCCAAAGCTGTTCCGAATCCATTTCACCGAGACCTTTATATCTCTGGATTTCGGTTTTTCCTTCAACTTCCGAAAGAATTCTGTCTCTTTCTATATCGGAGTAAGCGTATTTATGTTCCTTGCCTTTTGTAATTCTGTAAAGCGGAGGCTGGGCAATATAAATATGTCCTTCCTCAATAAGCGGACGCATAAAACGGAAGAAGAAAGTTAAAAGCAGGGTGCGGATATGCTGGCCGTCTACATCAGCATCCGCCATAATAATAACTTTTCCGTAGCGGAGTTTTTCAATATCGAACTCCTCGCCTATTCCCGTGCCGAGCGCCGTAATTACGGGAGTCAGTTTATCGTTTCCGTAAACTCGGTCGAGTCTTGCTTTTTCAACGTTAAGCATTTTTCCCCAAAGAGGAAGAATTGCCTGGATTCTTCTGTCACGACCGCCTTTTGCCGAACCGCCCGCGGAATCTCCCTCGACGATAAATATCTCGGTTTCGGAGCTGTCTTTAGACTGGCAGTCCGCAAGTTTTCCGGGGAGCTGAGCGCTTTCGAGAGCGGACTTTCTGCGAACGCTTTCTCTCGCTTTTCTCGCGGCTTCTCTCGCTCTCGCGGAGGCTAACGCTTTATCGAAAATCGCTTTTGCGACAGCGGGATTTTCCTCGAGGAAAATCGCGAGTTTTTCGCTTAGAAGCTTGTCTACCATTGTGCGGACTTCGGTATTTCCCAATTTTGCTTTTGTCTGTCCTTCAAACTGGGCTTCTTTAACTTTAACGCTGATTACCGCGGTAAGACCTTCTCTTACGTCTTCGCCCGATAAATTCTTATCGTTTTCTTTAAGTTTATTGAATTTTCTCGCGTAGTCATTCATAACGCGGGTTAATGCTCTTCTGAACCCTTCTTCGTGGGTACCGCCGTCAACTGTATGAATATTATTAGCAAACGACAGCATAAGCTCGTTATAGCTGTCTGTATACTGCATAGCAACTTCAACGGTTACGGTATCTTCGTCGTTTTTAGAAGCAAAGTAAATAACTTCGGGGTGAATCGGGTCAACATGCTTCTTCTTATTCAAAAACTCTACGAAACTGGAGATACCTCCCTCGTACAGGAAGTTTTTCTGAACAATATCTTCTGTTCTTTCATCCCTGAGTTCAATATGTACTCCCGCGTTTAAGAACGCCTGTTCACGAAGTCTTTTCTCGAGCACTTCATATTCATAAACCGTAGTTTCTTTAAATATTTTCGCGTCTGCTTTAAAACGTACTTCCGTACCTTTTTCGGTGCTTTCCCCTATTTTTTTAAGGTCGCAGACAGTTTTTCCGCGTTCATAGCGCTGGAAGTAAATGTCTTTTCCGTCGCAGACTTTTACTTCTACCCATTCGGAAAGAGCGTTAACAACCGACGCGCCTACGCCGTGGAGTCCGCCGGAGACTTTATATCCGCCGCCGCCGAATTTACCTCCCGCGTGAAGAACGGTAAATACAAGAGTAACAGCGGGTACGCCTGTTTTTTCATTTATACCTACAGGTATTCCGCGGCCGTTATCTTTTACTCGGATAATATTATCTTCTTCAATTACAACGTCAATTTTTGAACAATATCCGGCGAGAGCTTCGTCGATTGAGTTATCGACAATCTCATATACAAGGTGGTGCAGTCCTCTCGGGCCTGTGGAACCGATGTACATACCGGGACGTTTGCGGACTGCTTCGAGTCCCTCGAGCACCTGTATATCGTCGGCGCCGTAATCGTTTTCAACTTTTGAAACTTTTACTTCTTCGTTTTCCATAAAATTACCTCCGAAAATCACATTTCATATATTCATTTTCTTTTTCTAATCGTTTTTGTTTAAGATTTTTATTTTCATCCGTTATTTTTAAATCGGGAATTTCTTTTTCATCTATTCCCTTTAATTTTTTATAACCGATAAAAAACGGACTTAATATTAAAAATAATATAACAGAAACAAGACTGATTATAATTATCGGAATTATTGAAGTTATAAATTCCGCTGTCATATTTAAAATTATCAGATTTAAAACTATCGCGGCGATAAAAATTACAGCCGCTAAAACAGCGTAACCCGGAAATCTTGCTTGTTTAATCATATTTTTACAATGATAACATTGTATTACTTTTTTTCTTTTATTCTTTCTTACATCTCCGACGCTGTACACGGTTTTGCAGTAAGGACAGACAGGTAATTTAAACATAATTAAAATTTCCTGTTAGCGGTGTATTTTGTTCCGTCGGGTTTTTGATTTTGTCTTCTTGCGGGATTAACCGGCATTTCATCGTCAAAATTTTCTCTTTCAATATACTGGGAGTAATTGTAATTCGGATTAGTCACTTTTTTAAGCGGTTCATCGGAAGATGAAGCGTGAGCTTCGGTTACATCTTTAATTATCGGCACATAATTTTTATCCGCTATCTTAGTATCGCCTAAATTATCCGCGTTTTCCGCATTATTTCTTACAATTGTTGAATGTCTTTTTTCTTTTATTTTTTCAAATATATCGCGGTTAAAAGTAAAGTCTTTATTCGCGTCCATATCATCCTCATCCGGAAGAGGTTCGTATTCATACTCAAATTCTTCCCTCGCGGTTTCGTGATGTCTGTATTTTTTAAGAGGAACGAATCTTATAAAAAGAGGTGTTATAAAATAAAAAGCAATTAATATTAAAGCTACGATTATAACGCCTAAAAAGTTATTATAATTCTGCGATCCGTTCCAGACAACCATAAACATAAGTACAATAAGGACAACCGCTAAGAAGGCGAGCATTAATCTTATATCTGTTTTTATTTTACTTTCCCTTTTACAACGAGTGCAGGTATGTATACCTCTTTTCTTTTCATGAAAAGTTGTAAAATACGAAATTCTTCTTCCGCAGTAAGGACAATGTTTTCCCATTTTTTATATCTCCTCGTTTTTTGGATAAAAAGAAAGAATCTGCGCTTTGGTAAATAATGCGGATATTTCTTTCTAAAAATTTCTTTTTATTTTATCTAAAATTTATTATCTAAAATTTATTTTCCTGTTCTTATTCTTTTATAAAGCGTTGAAGCCGCGATTTGGCTTATATATACTTTTTTCTTTTCATTTTCAACACAAACTATAAAAGACTTAGGTAATTCAAAACTTACATTTATTACTTCTCCGTTTTTTTCGGATTCTGCTAAAAAATTTCTTGTATGTTTGGATAGCGTTGTATTATCAAGATCAAAAATTCCTATTATTTCTTCGGTTCTTATAACAGTTTTTTCACCTAAATGAAGATACATCAGCTGATTTTTCCTTCCTCAACAAAAAACTTCTTTCCTTCTTTAAGATATTCTTCCCCGCTTAATTCGCAGGTTGTTATAAATACCTGATAATTTTTTATTTCATTCATAAGAAAATCTCTTCTTTTCTTATCAAGTTCGGAAAGCACGTCGTCAAGTAAAATTACCGGGTTCTCCCCCGTTAAATCGCTGAGCACATTCGCTTCCGCTAATTTAAGAGAAAGTACCGCGCTTCTCTGCTGTCCCTGCGACGCGAATACTTTAGCTTTTCTGTTATTAATTATAATATTGAAATCATCTCTGTGCGGACCGATATTTGTAAATCCGCTTCCTATATCTTCCCTTTTGCTCTCTTTTAATGATGCTTTTAATTTTTCGAAAATAACTTCTTCATCATCTCCGAAAACCGCCGAGCAGTTTGAAATATATTTAATCTCTAATTTTTCAGTATTATCGGAAATACCGAAATGATATTTTTCCGCGTCGGCTGAAAGCTTATTAATATACGAAAGTCTCTGAAAAATTATTTTTGATCCTAAATGACATAGGGTTTCGTCCCAGATTCCGAGAGTATTTTTTAATTCGGGGTGTCTGTAAATATCTTTCAAAAGAGCGTTCCTCTGATTAAGAGTCTGATTATATTTTGAAATCAGAACGGCGTTTCTCAGCTTTTCCCTGCAAATCGCGCTGTCGATAAATCTTCTTCTTGCAGAAGGACCTCTTTTAACCAATGTTAAATCTTCGGGCGAAAAAACTACGGCGTTAAATTTTTCTATAAGAGAAGCCGAAGAATTTTTTTTAACTCCGTTTATAATAACTTCCTTTTTATTGCCTGTAAAAATTATTTCCGCTTCCTGTTCCCTGTTCTGAGAAAAGAACAGAGCTTTTATTCTTGAAAACTTTTCTCCGAATTTAATAAATTCATTTTCTTTTGAACCTTTAAAACTGTGTCCTCCGCAAAATAACCACAGCGCCTCGATAATATTCGTTTTACCCTGCGCGTTATTCCCGAAAATGATATTTATTTTTTCGGACGGCTCTATTTTTCCGTCAATAAGATTTCTGTAATTTTTAAATTCTAAACTTTTTACATTCAATTTATTTCCTGCTTTTAAACAAAAACCGCTTTTATCTCTTTATCGTTATACTTAACAATATCTCCGTCTTTAACTTTTTTTCCTCTCATTGTACAAACTTCACCGTTAAGTTCAACCTCGCCGTTTTGTATAACAATTTTAGCGTGGCCGCCCGTCATACAAAGACCTGAATATTTAAGTAAATCCTGAAGCTTTATAAATTCTCCCTGAATTTTTATATTATCCATTAGCGAGCCTCATCGGAACAACTAAGTTAATAAAGCTGTCTCCCTGCAAAGGTGTAATTATCATCGGAGAAAGTCCGCCGTTAAGAGTAATTTTTACCTCGTCCGCGTCAATATTTCTAAGCGCTTCGAGCAAATAACGGTTATTAAATCCTATTTCAACTTCTTCCCCGTTTATCGGAGCGGAAATTACATCGTTCGCTTTTCCTATTGTTGATGTACAGGAAAGTTGAATTTCTTCTCCCACAAAATTACATCTTACGGGGCTTTGCAGTTTATCGCTGTTTAAAAGAGACATACGGTCAACAGCGTTTATTAATAATCTTGTATTTACTACAACTTCGGTTTTTCCCGATTTCGGGATTGTGCTGTTATAATCAAGGAAAGTTCCCTCAATAAGTCTTGAAATTATTGAGTAGTCCCCTATTTTAAACATAATATTTCTCTGGCCGACGCTTATATAAACTTTTTCCTCGTCACCACCGATAATTCTTAAAACTTCCTGCTGGGTTTTTCCGGGAACAACGAACTGAGAATTTACCTCGCTGTCGACATTCTCCTGGCGGATTGCCATTCTGTAACCGTCGATTGCTACAATTTTAAATATTTTATTCTCTATTTCAAAAAGAGAACCCGTATAAATCGGCTTGGCGTTATTATCGGAAACCGCGTAAACTGTCTGACGAATCATCTCTTTTAAAATTTCTCCGTCAATTTCAAATCCTTCATTTTCCTCAAACGCGGGTAAGTCCGGATACTCGGCTGAATTCATTCCGACAATCTGATACTCGGCGTGGCCGCTTGTAATATAAGTAATCATTCTTTCGTCAGTCTCGAGACAAACAACTTCTTCCGGAAGCTTTCTTACTATTTCGGAGAAAAATTTCGCGCTGACAACAATTTCGCCCTGTTCGGAAACCGAAGCGTCTATGGTTGTATTTATTCCTATTTCAAGGTCATATCCCGATATTGTTAATTTTGATCCGTATGCTTTAAGAAGTATTCCCTCCAAAGCGGGAATTGACGCTTTACTTGAAACAGCTCTTGATACTACGGAAACCGCGTTAGCTAAATCCGTTCTCATTACGTTAATTTTCATTTTTATTTCTCCTTATCCTGATTTGTATATTTTTTAACAATAATTATATATATTTATTTAGTAGTAGTAGTAGGGAGTGTTGAAATGTTAATAATTTCTTTTTTTTCGATAATAATTGGAAAAATAAGGAATAAGTTTTCTTGCTCGGAATGTTAAATATGTTGATAAATTTTAAATATAATAAAATCTTTCAACACCCTGTGGAAAATAAAATGTTGATTGTTAAAAGTTTGGTTAAATTAATTACTGCAATTTTTAATAATATCATCAACTATTGAACGAAGTTTTGAATCCTTCTTCATTTTTTTAGCTGTGGTGTCTATTGCGTATTTAATAGTTGAATGATCTCTTCCTCCGAACTCCTGCCCTATTTTTTCCTGAGTTAATGTTGTAAGTTCGTTTATAATGTAGATTGCAACCTGGCGCGGACCGCTTATATAAGCGCTTCGGTTATTTGAATTTTTAAGCTCATCTACATTAACATTGAAAGTTCTCGCAACTTCTTCCGTAATTTTTTCTACCGTTATTTCGGGAGGAGTTTCGTTATTAAGAATATCGGCTATAATATTCTGAACGGATTTTATAGAAGGTTTTTCTCCGTCTAAATTATTTTTTGCTTTTATCTTTTTAACTGTTCCCTCTAACTGGCGTATATTGCTCTTTACGTTATTTGCAATATATTCGCAGACTTCATTCGGAATTTCAATATCCATTATTTCGGCTTTACGTTTAATAATGGCTATTCTTGTTTCAATATCGGGCGGCTGAATATCCGCGATAAGTCCCATTTCAAATCTTCCTCTTAATCTGTCATCAAGAGTTTTTATTTCTTTGGGAGGTCTGTCCGATGTTAATATTATCTGCTTTTGGTCGAGGTAAAGTGTTTCGAATGTATGGAAGAATTCTTCCTGTGTACTTTCTTTACCGCCGATAAACTGAACGTCGTCTACAAGAAGAACGTCGGCGTAGCGATATTTTTGTCTGAATTCGGACATATTGGCGCGGTGTAAAGATTCGATAAGCTCGTTTGTAAAATCGTCACCCTTTACATAGCAGATTGATTTTGATGAATCATTTTTCTTTATTTCATTTCCTATAGCGTAAAGAAGATGAGTTTTTCCGAGTCCGGAATTTCCGTAAAGAAAAAGAGGGTTGTATGCTTTCGAAGGATTCTGGGCTACCGCCAAACATGCTGCGTGGGCAAATTTATTTGAGTTGCCTACGATAAATGTATCGAAAGTATATTCATATCCGTTATCAATATTTTCGTTTTCTTTTTCCTCTTCTTTTGTTTCTTCACTCGGAACAATAAATTCAACTTTTATTTCAGAATCAAAAACAGCTTTAAAAGATTCTTCCAAAAGAACTTTATAGCAGCGTTCTAAAGTCTGTCTGTGGAAATCATTCGGAACAAGAAGAACGGCTTCTTTTTTATCGAAATCAAGTCCGACAGGCTCAATTTTACTAATCCAGGTATTATAAGCAATATCTGTCATTTCTCTTTTACAGTAGTCACAAATAACTACCCAAGCTTCTTTAAAATTTTCCATTTTTTGACCTCTGCGTTAATTAAAAAACTTTTAGTGAAGATTATTTTAAGGACATAAAAAAACAGTCCAAACTACTCCACTATAATCCATTGTTATTATATCAAATTATCTTAAAAAAAGCAATTAAAAAATTGTAATATAAATAGTATATATATAAAATTTTTAATAAGTTGATTACAGCGCTTTTATTAATTCGAAAAATTGTGGTTATAAATCAGCAAAAACACTATATATTGTGTATTTTTAAAATATAAAATTTTGTAAAAAAATTAGTTGACGAATTTGCGTTTTTATACTATAATAGCTTAGTACATGTATTTGTAATACTATGTCCGAAAGGAGGTAAAAATTATGAAGAGAACATATCAACCTAAGAAACTTCACAGAAAAAAAGAACACGGATTTATGAAGAGAATGTCAACCCGTAACGGACGTAAAGTATTGGCAAGAAGAAGAGCTAAAGGAAGAAAAAAGTTGTCATATTAAAATAAGACCACTTTTTTTGTGGTCTTTATTTTACTTTTGGATAGTTTTTAAAAGTAAAATAATAAGATCGGGTGGTTATTATGAATAAGGCTAAAACCTTGAAAGAAAACAGGGAGTTTTCTTTTCTTTACAGAAAAGGAAAAAGCTTAGTAACTCCTTTAGTAGTTATTTATTATAAAAAAAATAAAAGCAATGTAAACAGATACGGAATAACCACCGGCAAAAAAATAGGAAACGCAGTAAAGCGCAACCGTGCAAGAAGAATTATAAGAGCGGCGTTTGAGGAATTAGCGCCGGAAATAAAAGGGAGTTATAATTTTGTTTTTGTAGCGAGAGTAAAAACTCCTTATGTAAAAAGCCGCGACGTAAAAAAAGCTATGCAAAATAAATTTAAGGAAAATAATCTGATATGAAAAGAATACTTATAGGTTCAATTAGATTTTATCAGAAAAACATTTCCGTAAGAACGGCGCCTAAGTGTAAATATTATCCTACTTGTTCGCATTACGCGGTAGAAGCAATACAAACGCACGGAGCTTTTAAAGGTTTTTTTCTTTCAATATGGCGGATTTTAAGATGTAATCCCTTTTCAAGAGGCGGGGTTGACCCTGTGCCGCAAAAAGTAATTAAAGGGAAAAAAGAGAGGTAACCCTTAGTGCAAATTTTCGGATTTTTCGGTAGTATCATGGGATACTTACTCTGGGGTTTATTTTACGTATTTCAGAACTTCGGAGTTTCAATTATAATTTTTACAATTATAGTTAAAGTTGTTTTATTTCCTTTTTCAATCAAACAGCAGAAAAGTATGGCAAGTACAGCAAGGCTCCAGAAAAAACAAAAGGAAATAAGAGAAAAATACGCTAACAACAAGCAGAAAGCAAACGAAGAGGTACAAAAACTTTATGAGAAAGAAGGAGTAAGCCCGGCGGGCGGATGCCTTACAAGCATAGTTCCAATGTTTATTATGCTCGGAATTTTCTATTGTGTTGCGTATCCTCTTACAAATACACTTCATATCAACGCGGATATTGTAAAACAGGCGACTGATTTTATTAATTCCATTCCCGGATTTTCGGCGACAGGATCAGCTGTAATGGGAACAGGCGCTACTTATCAGGAAATTAACCTTGTAAGAATTTTGGCTGACTCAAAAGAACTGATTAATCAACTTTTTACTACGGGTAATGACGCCGCGAATGTTGAAATGTTTGTAAACGGATTTAATTTTGCGGGATTTAACCTGCTTATCAGTCCGAGCAGTCAGGGATTCTTTTCGATTTATATTTTAATTCCCGTATTCTGTTTTGTTACTTCGGTAGCGACTTCGCTGATTACAATGAAACTCAACGGCAGCGCGCAGTCGCAGCAGGGATGTATGAAAATTATGTTTATCGGATTGCCGCTGTTTTCGGCGTGGATTGCTTACTCTGTACCCGCCGCAGTTGGTTTTTACTGGATTTGCAACTCGGTATTTTCACTTGTCCAGTCGCTGATTATGGGTAAATTCTACAGCCCGGCGATTTTAACCGCGAAGTCGGAAGCTCAGCATATCGCTTTACTGGAACAGCAGGAAGCTCAGGTAAAATATGAATACGCGCCCGTTGTTTATTCGGGAGATAATAAACAGTCTAAAAAGAATAACAAGAAAAAGAAATAATATTAACTACAAATCAAGAGGTATAAAATGATTAAAGAAGTTATAGGTACAGGCGATACCGAGCAGGAAGCTTTAGAAAACGCTAAAGCTCAGTTAGGTTTAGATGAAGACTCGGAATTTGATTTTGAGGTTGTACAAAGAGCGGAAAAAAAAGTTTTAGGTCTTTTCGGAGGAAAACAGGCTCAGGTAAAAGTTACTGTTAAAGAAAAAGACAATCCCGCGGACGTCGCGGAAGCTTTCCTTAAAGATGTAATTAAGGCTATGAAGCTTGACTCTATTGAAGTTGAAGTTGAAAAAACCGAAACAAGCGCCACCTTTGATATTGAGGGCGAGGACGTAGGATATATTATCGGACGCCGCGGAGAAACTCTTGACGCTCTCCAGTATCTTACAAGTCTTGTAGCCAATCACGTAGATAACAGCTATTTTAAAATTACTGTAAACACAGGTAATTACAGAGAAAAAAGAGAAAAAACTCTTGAAATTCTCGGCCGTAAGTTAGCTTTTAAAGCTGTTAAAACAGGAAGAAAAACTTCTCTTGAACCGATGAATCCTTACGAGAGAAGAATAATTCATACATCCGTACAGAAGGTTAGAGGAGCCACATCCTGGAGCGAGGGAGAAAATACAGCGAGACACGTTGTAATCGGTCCCGATCCCAAGGAAAGAAACTACCGCAGAGGCGGTAAAGGCGGAAGAAATTACAGAGGCAGAAATAATAATACCCCTATGCCTGAAGCTAACCCCGATAGAAAACCGCTTGACGAAAGCGGCGGTGCAGGTCTTTACGGAAGAATAGATTAATAATTTTAGGTCGGGCAGACAGGCGTTAACCTCAGTCACCCGGCCTTTTATTATAGATAGGAAAGTTTAACTTTTGTAAAAAAGAAAATTTTTAAAAAAAGCGGACGAGCTAATCGCGCGCTTTCTTGTAATAATCGGGAGAAATCCTTATGAGTAACAGTACAATTTGCGCTATTTCCACCGCACAGGGAGAAGGCGGAATCGGCGTTATCCGCGTAAGCGGAGATGAAGCTATAAATATTTGCGATAAAGTTTTTGAGTCGGTATCCGGAAAAGCTCTCAGCGAAATGAAAGGATATTCGGCGGCTTTCGGCTGCGTAAAAAAAGACGGAGAAAAATTAGACGAAGTTATAGCTTCGGTTTTCAGAAAACCGCACAGTTATACAGGTGAAAATGTAGTTGAGCTTTCCTGTCACGGAGGTATTTTTATTACCCGTGAAGTTCTCAGAATTGTTATGGAGGCGGGCGCTGTTCCGGCTCAGGCGGGAGAATTTACAAAAAGAGCGTTCATAAACGGAAAAATGGATCTTACCGAAGCGGAAGCTGTTATTGATATTATATCCGCAAAAGGAAAGAGCGCCGTAAGAGCGGCAATGCTCGCTAAAGACGGAGCGCTTTGGAGAAGAATTGAAATTATAAAAAACAAACTTGTTTCAACCGCGGCTCACTTCAGCGCGTGGGCAGATTATCCCGAAGAAGATATTGAGGAAGTAAGCGAAGAACATTTAAACAATGTTTTTGACGAATGTTTGTTCGATATTAAAAAGCTTCTTTCCACTTATGATGTCGGTCAGGTTGTAAAAGAAGGATTGGATACCGTAATCGCGGGAAAACCGAATACGGGAAAAAGCACACTAATGAATCTTTTATCGGGACATAACCGAAGCATTGTAACCGATATTCCCGGAACTACGCGCGATATTATTGAAGAAACCGTTAGTGTAGGAGATGTTATTTTACGATTAAGCGATACCGCGGGAATGAGAGATACGGAAGATAAAGTAGAAAAAATCGGTGTGGATATCGCAAAAAGCCGCGTAAAAAACTGCGGGCTTGTCTTAGCTGTATTTGATAACGGACGAGAGATAGACGAAGATGACAGACGTTTAATCCAAAGCGTAAAAGAAGCTCCCGTTATCGCGGTAATAAATAAAACAGATTTAGAGAAAAAATTAGACACAGATTATATTGAAAAAAATATAAAAAGAACAATAAAGATTTCCGCAAAAAGCGGAGACGGTCTTGAACAACTAAAAGAAGAAATTGAGAAAATAGCCGGAACTGAAAAATTTAATCCGAGCGAGGGAATACTCGCGAACGAGCGTCAGCGCAACGCGGTTTTAAACGCGGAAAAAGCTTTAACGGAAGCGAAGAACGCGCTGAATTCGGGAATGACTTTTGACGCTGTGACCGTAAGCATAGAAGAAGCAATCGAGAACATTCTTGAACTTACGGGAGAAAGAGTCAGCGAAGTTGTTGTGGATAATGTATTCCATAATTTTTGTGTAGGAAAGTAAGAAAAGATGAAATACAACGCGGGAAAATTTGATGTTGCAGTAATCGGAGCGGGGCACGCGGGAATAGAGGCCGCGCTCGCTTCGGCGCGTCTCGGATGCAGCACTGTTATATTTACGATTAATATGGACGCGGTCGGAAACTGTCCCTGTAATCCGTCAATCGGCGGAACAGCTAAAGGACATCTTGTACGAGAAATCGATGCGCTCGGCGGTGAGATGGGAAAAACAGCTGACGAATGTTTTTTACAAAGCCGTATGCTTAATAAGGGCAAAGGCCCCGCCGTTCATTCGCTTCGGGCTCAGATTGACAGGAGAAAGTACTCCGATGTTATGAAGCATAAGCTTGAGCTCCAGGAAAATCTTGAACTGCATCAGGCGGAAGTTACCGATATTAAAAAATCCGAAGACGGTTATATTTTAACTACCCGGATGCTCGCCGAATA
This sequence comes from uncultured Ruminococcus sp., assembly GCA_902793125.1. GTDB lineage: Bacteria > Bacillota > Clostridia > Oscillospirales > Acutalibacteraceae > Ruminococcoides. Next base: position 38,205 of record CADBCC010000008.1, on the reverse strand, counting down.
TGAAGTAAAAGCCGTAATTATAGCTACGGGCACATATTTGGGCGGACGGATTTTTGTCGGCGAGGTAAGTTACGAAAGCGGCCCCGACGGAATTTTCGCGGCGACATTTTTAGGGGACAGCCTTAAAAAATTAGGAATAGGATTACGCCGTTTTAAAACAGGAACTCCCGCAAGAGTTCTTAGAAGCAGTATTGATTTCTCGCAGCTTGAGGAACAGTTGGGAGACGAACCGCCGATTCCGTTTTCCTACGATACCGAAAATTTGGGAGAAAATAAAGTTAAATGCCATATAAGCTGGACTAATGAAGATACAAAGAATATAATTCTTGAAAATATCCACCGCTCACCGCTCTACGGAGGAAAAATAGAGGGCGTAGGGCCTCGTTATTGTCCGAGCCTTGAAGATAAAATTGTGCGCTTCAGCGAAAAGAAACGACATCAGCTTTTTATTGAGCCCTGCGGACTTGATACCGAAGAAATGTATTTGCAGGGAATGAGCTCCTCTTTGCCCGAGGAAGTTCAGCTGAAGTTTTACCATACTATAAAAGGACTTGAGAACGCGGTTATTATGCGTCCCGCTTACGCGATTGAGTACGACTGCGTTGATCCGACCGAAATGAACGCGACTTTGGAATTTAAAAAATTCGAAGGACTTTACGGCGCGGGACAGTTCAACGGAAGCTCAGGATATGAAGAAGCCGCAGCTCAGGGTTTCGTCGCGGGAGTAAACGCCGCTTTAAAAATACAAGGAAAAGAGCCGATGATTCTTGACCGCTCGAGTTCATATATCGGAACGCTTATAGATGACCTTGTAACAAAAGGAGCGAACGAACCTTATCGTATGATGACTTCCCGAAGCGAGTACCGCCTTATTTTAAGGCAGGATAACGCCGACGTAAGACTTACGCCGATCGGAAGAAAAATCGGACTTATTTCAGACGACCGCTGGGAACGATTTAATGAAAAGCAAAAGCTTAAAGAACAGGAAATAAAACGCATCAGCAAAACCGTTATTCCGCCGGGAGAGAAAATAAACGAGATACTTGTTTCACGTGAAACAACTCCGCTTTCCACGGGAGCAAAGTTGATTGATTTATTAAGACGTCCGCAATTAAGCTATAAAGACTTAGAACCGATTGACAGCACAAGACCGAAACTCGACGCAAATATTTTCGAACAGGTTGAAATAGAAGTTAAATATTCGGGCTATATTGAAAAACAACTTAAACAGGTTGAGCAAATGCAGAAACTCGAAAAGAAAAAGCTTTCCGAAAACTTTGATTATAATGAAATAAAGGGTTTAAGGCTTGAAGCTCAGGAGAAACTTAATAAAATAAAACCGCTGAACATAGGCCAGGCGTCAAGAATCTCGGGAGTATCTCCCGCTGATATAAACGTGCTTTTGATTTGGCTGTCACAGAGGAGATAATTTGAAAGAATTAGTAATAAAAGCCTGCTCTGAAATCGGAATAGAATTATCCGAACTCCAGGCTGAAAAATTTGAAAAATATTATAATACGCTAATCGAGTGGAACGAAAAAATTAACCTTACCCGTATAGTCGAGCCCGAAGAAGTCGCGCTGAAACATTTTGCGGACAGCTTATCTGTAATAAAATATTTCGATATTCCCGAGAATGCGAAAGTTATTGATGTCGGAACAGGCGCGGGATTTCCGGGATTACCCCTGAAAATATATCGTGACGATATAAATCTTACGCTCCTCGACAGCTTAAACAAGCGGCTTGTTTATTTACAGGAAACCGCAGAAAAAATTAACGCGCAGGTAAACACGCTTCATTCGAGAGCCGAAGACGCGGGAAAAGATAAATCTCAAAGGGAAAGCTACGATGTGGCGGTTTCCCGGGCGGTCGCGAGGTTGAACACTCTTTGCGAATACTGTCTGCCGTTTGTAAAACCCGGCGGAAGTTTTATCGCGATGAAAGCGGCTGATTATAAAGACGAAATCAAAGAAGCCGAAAACGCGATAAAAGTTTTAGGCGGAGAAATCTCATCGGTTAATGATTTTAATTTAAACGGAGCAGGGGAGAGAGCGGTTATTGTAATTAAAAAGATTAGCCCGACGCCTGAAAAATATCCCCGCAATTCAAAGAGAATAAAGAATAAACCTTTATAAAATTACGCTGAACCAAACGGTTCGGCGTTTTTTTACATTAAACGGGATAATATTTTAAAATAATCGTTCAAACTTCGACACGCTTTTTAATTTTATTGTGATATTATATATTCACCGAAAGGGACAAACCTCAAAGCGAGGTGAAGTATTGAATTACCTTAATAAATCAGAAAATCGAATAGTTGATATCCCGACAATAAAAATACGTCCAAACAAAACCCAGCCCCGAAAGATATTCGAAGAAGAAAAGCTTCGGGATTTAGCTAAGTCGATAGAGGAAAACGGAATCCTGCAACCGTTGACTGTCAGGAAGGTCAGCCAGTCGGAGTACGAAATAATTGCGGGAGAAAGACGGCTGCGCGCCGCGGTTATCGCCGGATATATAAAAGTGCCCTGTATTGTGCTAAAATGCAACGACAGGGAATCCGCGATGCTTGCTCTTATAGAAAACCTGCAGCGATGCAACCTTGGAATTTTTGAAGAGGCAAGAGGGATTTCCCGTCTTATAAGACGCTACGGAATAACCCAGGAGCAGGCGGCGGAGAAGTTAGGAAAAAGCCAGAGCGCCATAGCCAATAAACTCAGGCTTTTAAATCTTTCTTATGATGAGCAGGACTGGATAGTTCAGGCAGGTCTTTCGGAACGCCACGCAAGAGCTCTGCTCAGAATTTATGACCAGGAGCTTAGAAAAGAAGCGCTCTCGAAAATAATTGCCGATAATCTCAATGTTGCCCAGACCGAAGAACTGGTTGAAAATCTGCTTTACAATTCGAACATTTCGGAAAAAGATAAAAAAATAACTCGCAAAATAATAATCAGAGATATAAGAATTTTTGTTAATACGATAAATAAAGCTGTTATGACAATGCAGCAGGCGGGAATAAAAGCCGTCTGCAAACACAAAGACAGCGGGGATTATATTGAATATACTGTTAAAATCCCAAAAAACCGGGTTGATAAACCTGCTTAAATTGCTTTCCGGACGGACGCTATGCGTCCAATCCACTCATACCCATTTCCTTATCTAACCCCTTGCCAAAGCCGCGCTTTACTGCGCGGCTTTCGGCTTTTTAATTATCCTCGTCAATCCGTGCATTCCCTGTTTGAGAAGTGATGTCCCCCGTACCGTTAAGTTACTATCAAGCTTTGGAGCCTTGAGAAAAGCTCATCTATACAGTTATTAAATTTATCTTCGTAAATTTAACTAATAAAAATAAATTCCGAAATATAGAAAACATAGATATTTCTCTTTGCCCTAAATTATGTTTCACGTGAAACAAAAAAATTATAATAAAACTCTTTTATTTTTTTTAAGATTATGGTAAAATCTTTTTAGATATTAAAAAAAGGGATTTGATAATTTGGCAAAGGTAATTGCTGTAGCAAACCAAAAGGGCGGAGTAGGAAAAACTACCACTTCCGTAAACCTTGCGGCTTGCCTCGGAGATTTAGGAAAAAGGGTTCTTCTTATTGACGTTGACCCCCAGGGAAACGCAACGAGCGGTGTAGCGGTTGATAAGCGCAAGCTTACAAAATCAACCTACAATATCCTTGTTGACGGAATGAAAGCGGAGGATTGTTTATATTCAACCCAGTTTAAAAACCTGCACATTCTCCCGAGTTCGCTCGATTTAGCCGCGGCGGAGCTTGAAATCGTAGAAAAACCGCACAGAGAGGCGCTTTTAAAGAACGCCGTACTGCCGATAAAGTACAACTACGACTATATAATAATTGACTGTCCGCCGTCTTTGGGACTTATAACCGCGAACGCTATGACTCTTGCGGATACAATTTTAGTTCCTATTCAATGCGAATATTACGCGCTCGAAGGACTCTCACAGCTTATGAGTACGGTAAGGCGTGTAAAACGCCAGTACAATTCGGGACTTGAACTCGAAGGCGTACTTCTTACAATGTACGACGGAAGATTAAATTTAACCCAGCAGGTTGTAGAAGAAGTTAAAAAATTCTTCCCGCGTAAAGTATTTAAAACCGTTATTCCGCGCGGAGTAAGACTTTCTGAGGCGCCGTCATTCGGAATGCCCGTAATCTATTACGATAAATCCTGCAAGGGAAGTATAGCGTATACTCAGCTTGCCGAAGAAATAGCGGGGAAGGGGTAAAATATGGCAAAAAGAAAAGGCGGACTCGGTAAAGGGCTGGACGCGATTTTCATCCAGAACGAAACCGAGGACGGAGGAAATACAGTAACATTAAAAATATCGGAAATTGAACCGAACCATAACCAGCCGAGACGTGAATTTGACGAGGACAGTTTAAATCAGCTTGCCGAAAGCATAAAAACCCACGGGCTTATCCAGCCGATACTCGTTAAACCGCTTTTCGGCGGAGGTTATCAGATTGTAGCGGGAGAAAGAAGATACCGCGCCTGTCAGCTTGCGGGAATTACGGAAGTGCCCGTAACTATCCGTGAACTAACCGATCAGGAAACAATGGAAATCGCGCTTATAGAAAACTTACAGCGCGAAGACCTGAATCCGATAGAAGAAGCGAAGGGATACAAGGCGCTGATGGATGAGCACGGATTAACTCAGGAAGATGTAGCCGAAGCGGTCGGAAAATCCCGCCCGGCGGTAGCAAATACATTAAGGCTTTTAAATCTTCCGGAAAGCGTCGGCGAAATGGTGAAGAACGGAAAGCTTTCTTCCGGCCACGCGAGAGCTCTTTTGGGAATGGAAAATAAAAAAGATATGGAAGCGCTCGCGGAAGAAATAATCAAGTCGGATTTATCGGTACGCGAGGCTGAAAAGTTAGCGAAGAAATCCGCAAAGAAAACAAACAGCAAAAAACCACCTAAACAGCCGAGCTACTATAAAATGGTTGAGCAAACCTTATCCGAATATCTCGGTAAAAAGGTTAACGTAAAACCGCTTGCGAATAAAAAGGGCGGAACGCTTTCAATTGAGTTCTACAGCGATGAAGAGCTTAAAGATTTAGCTTCCAAGTTAGAAGATAAATAAAACATATGTTTCAAAACGATAGATAAATAATGAGTATCGGTTAAAAAAGGTACGCGCTTAACGCGATAAAAACTAAGGAGCAGAAAATGATTGACATTAAATTTTTAAGAGAAAATCCCGACGCGGTAAAGGAAAACATAAAGAAAAAATTTCAGGACAATAAGCTTCCGCTTGTTGACGAAGTAATTGAACTTGATAAAAAAAGCCGTAAAGCTAAGGGTGACGCGGACGCTTTAAGAGCAAACCGCAATAAGCTTTCAAAGCAGATTGGCGCGCTCTACGGCCAGGGTAAAAAAGAAGAAGCCGAAGCCTTAAAAGCAGACGTTCAGGCTCAGGGCGAACAGCTCGAAAACCTTGAAAAGCAGGAAGCGGAATATTCCGCCAAGGTTACGGAGATAATGATGAAGATACCGAACATAATCGACGACTGTGTGCCTATCGGTAAAGATGATACACAAAACGTTGAGGTTGAAAAATTCGGAGAGCCCGTTGTGCCCGATTTCGAGGTGCCTTATCATACCGAGATTATGGAAAAATTCAACGGAATTGACCTTGACTCCGCGCGTAAGGTTGCGGGTAACGGATTTTACTATCTTATGGGAGATATCGCAAGACTCCACAGCGCGGTAATCGCGTACGCGCGCGACTTTATGATTAACCGCGGTTTTACCTACTGCGTACCGCCGTTTATGATTCGTTCAAATGTCGTAACAGGAGTTATGAGTTTCGCCGAAATGGACGCGATGATGTATAAAATTGAGGGAGAAGACCTTTATCTTATCGGAACTTCCGAGCATAGTATGATCGGTAAATTTATCGACACCATGGTAAAGGAAGAAGACCTCCCGCAAACTTTAACAAGCTACTCGCCCTGCTTCAGAAAAGAAAAAGGCGCTCACGGAATCGAGGAGCGCGGAGTTTACAGAATACATCAGTTTGAAAAACAGGAAATGATTGTTGTTTGTAAACCCGAAGAAAGCAGAGTATGGTTCGATAAACTCTGGCAGAATACGGTTGATTTATTCCGTTCTCTCGATATTCCCGTAAGAACGCTTGAATGCTGTTCGGGAGATTTGGCAGATTTAAAAGTACGTTCTATTGACGTAGAAGCGTGGTCGCCGAGACAGAAAAAATATTTTGAAGTCGGTTCCTGCTCGAACTTAGGCGACGCTCAGGCCCGCCGCCTTAAAATCAGAGTAAGAGGAAAAGAAGGAAAATATTTTGCTCACACTCTTAATAATACGGTTGTTGCTCCGCCGAGAATGTTAATCGCTTTCCTTGAGAACAACTTAAAGGAAGATGGCTCGGTGAGCATTCCCGAAGTATTAAGACCGTATATGGGAGGACAAGAGGAGATAAAAGTTAAGAATTAATTTCCTCAAAATCCGATTCTTTACAGGATACTAAACCTGAAAAAAAGAGCATATTATAAAACAGTAACTACCACGCTTGACGTGGACATATAAAATAAAAGGAGGTAAATATATGGAAAGTATTAAAAAGTATATCGCTGAGTTTATAGGTACCGCGGTACTTGTGGTCGGCGGATGCGGAACAGCTGTAGCGGTCAATACGGTTTCAAAGACACACGGAGTATCTTTGCCCTCAACCGGTACGATTATTGCTATAGCTTTCGCGTTCGGTCTTTCGATTGTCGCTATGGCGTACTCAATCGGAAATGTTTCGGGCTGCCACATCAACCCCGCCGTATCGCTCGGTATGCTTATTAACGGAAAAATCAGCGCTAAAGATTTTGTGGGTTATGTTATCGCGCAGCTGTTGGGAGCAACCGCGGGCGCGGCAGGTCTTTGGCTGATTTTCGGAAGCAACGAAAGTCTCGGCGCTAACGGTTACGGCGGCGGAATCAGCGCTCTCGGATTAAGCGCGGTTGCCGCGGGTATTGTAGAGGTTGTACTTACATTTATTTTTGTACTTACGGTGCTCGGCGTAACCTCAAAGGTTGAAAACGGCGCCGTAGCGGGAATAGTAATAGCTCTCTGCCTGGTATTTGTACATCTTATCGGTATTCCGTTTACAGGAACATCCGTTAACCCCGCAAGAAGCTTCGGCCCCGCGATACTTCAGGGCGGAATCGCAATTCGCCAGCTTTATGTGTTTATAATCGCTCCGCTTGTAGGCGCGGTTGTAGCAGGACTTGTGCATAAGTTTTTAATTAAAAGCAAAGATTCGTAAGCGAAATATGAAAACAGGGAAGATAACCGGTTGGCTATCTTCCCTGTAATTTTTTTATTTTAAACAGTCGGGAGTAAATTTTGTAAATTCAATTGAATCAATATTAAGCTTGTCGTTTTTGTAAGAATACTTTAAGCTGATTTTAACGTCTCCCGCGTAATCATAAACCGCGTTGATTTTACCGTTTTCGGCGTTGTAGGTGTAGCAGGTTTCCATAGTAATTGTGTTTGAGTACATAATACCGTCGTCGCCGAAATAATAGATATTGCCGTCACTCTGCCACCATCCGAGAATATCTTTATCTATTTTCGGGTTCGGTTTTGCCTTTGGAATAAGGCTGTAATTATCCTGTTTTAAAAGGGTGTAGGAATCTTTATCATTTTTAAGAGTTAAAGTTTTATTGTCCTTTGACAAAGTATAATTATATGTTCCGTTTAATCCGAGAACGAACGCAACGCTTAAAGTCTGCTTTTTTGTATCGATACTGAGTTTAGCGAAATCCGCTTCGGTTCCCATCGCTATCTCGCCTAAATTATCGTTGCGGAAAATATAACAGAAAGATTTAATTCCCTTTACTTTCCACGTTCCGTAAAGAGGATTATCTCCCGTTACATAGCTGTCTAAGTAAGTTTTAAGCTGAGAGGAACCTGTCGTATCCGGCTCAGACTGAGTCTGGGTTGCTTTAGTCTGGGATTTACCGCCTGATTTTTTATTATCGCAGCCGCAAAGTAAAGCTAAGGAAAAAACAAGAAGCAAAGCGGTTGCTGTTATTAAAAATTTTTTCATATTTAACCTCCGAAAGAAATTACTATATAATTTTAACTTTAGTTTATAAATCTGTCAAGACGTTTGATTTTGAAAAATAAGTTAAAAATCCGAAAAAATCACTTGCACATTAATTGTAATTTTGATATAATAAAATTTAAATATAAAGAGATAGGGGATGGCGAAATGTTAAAACAAATTTTTGATGACAAATTCGAAAAAAAGGGTATAACCTTTGATGATGTACTGTTAATTCCCGGAGCGTCAGACGTTGAGCCCCGAAACGTAAGCGTTGAAACAAACCTTACTAAAAAAATCCGCCTTAATACACCTCTTATGACCGCGGCGATGGATACTGTTACCGAAACAGCTATGGCTATCGCGATAGCGAGAGAAGGCGGTATCGGTATTATCCATAAGAATATGGATATTAAAACGCAGGCGGATATGGTTGACCGTGTAAAGAGAAGTGAAAACGGAGTAATCGCGAATCCGTTCTTCCTTTCCCCCGAAAGTACAGTCGGCGACGCGGACGAGCTTATGGCTAAGTATAAGATAAGCGGTGTTCCGATTTGTGAGGACGGAAAACTTGTAGGTATTATTACCAACCGCGATATGCGTTTTATGAAGCCCGAGGTTTTCGGCACGAAGATACGCGAGGTTATGACGAAAGAGGAGCTCGTTACGGCTCCCGTAGGCACAACTTTGGAACAGGCTCAGGAGATCCTTCGCCAGCACAGAATCGAGAAGCTTCCGATTACTGACGAAAACGGTGTGCTTAAAGGGCTTATTACTATAAAAGATATTGAGAAATCCGTTCAGTATCCCAACTCGGCGCGTGACGAAAACGGAAGACTCCTTTGCGGAGCTGCTATCGGCGGTACAGAAGATGTGCTCGACAGAGTCGCGGCGCTTATTGAGGCGGGAGTTGACGTATGCTGTCTTGATTCGGCGCACGGACATAATATTAATATTATTAATACTGTTAAAAAAGTTAAAAACGCTTATCCCGATCTCCAGCTTATCGCGGGAAATATCGCGACTGCCGAAGCGGCGGAAGCGCTTATCGACGCGGGAGCCGACGCGGTTAAGGTTGGTATAGGTCCCGGTTCAATTTGTACAACAAGAATTGTCGCCGGAATCGGTGTTCCCCAGATTACCGCGATTTATGACGCGGCTTGCGCGGCGGAGAAATACGGAATCCCCGTAATCGCCGACGGCGGAATTAAGTACAGCGGAGATATTGTTAAGGCTTTAGCCGCGGGCGGAAATGTTTGTATGGTAGGTTCGCTCGTAGCGGGATGTGAGGAAAGTCCGGGAGAAAACGAGATTTTCCAGGGACGCCAGTTCAAGACTTACCGCGGAATGGGCTCGCTCGGAGCTATGGGCCAAGGCAGTTCCGACCGTTACTTCCAGGCAGCAAATAAAAAGTTCGTTCCCGAGGGCGTAGAAGGACGAGTTCCTTATAAGGGACTTCTCTCCGATACGGTTTATCAGATGATGGGCGGACTCAGAGCCGGAATGGGTTATACGGGCTGCGCTACAATTGAGGACCTGCACAAGAAAGCGAAGTTTGTTCAGATTTCCGCTTCAAGCTTGCGTGAAAGCCACCCCCACGATATACAGATTACAAAAGAATCCCCGAACTATTCTTACAACGCGTAAAAAATATTTAACGCCGGTGTTTTTGCACCGGCGTTTTTTGCGTACAGGCTCGAATTAAACGAACAGACGTTGATGAAAGTTTCTATTGAAAAACTTTTCCGAAGGCGTCTTTGGCTCCCGGGTTACAAATCCGTTTTTTATATTTACATTGTATTTACATATCTTTTTTCTTTTTAAGATTTATACTATAATTACTATGGATAAAAAGGAGACTTATCTTGGAGGTAGATTATGAACAAGCATACTGTATTTGTCGCCGGAAAAAGATTTATTCTTCTCAGCGATGACAAAGAAGAATATGTAAAAAAGTTAGCTGAGGACGTCAGCAATACGATTTTAAAAATCGGCGAGGAAAACCCGACGCTCGACAGACGTTCCGCGGCGCTTCTTTGCGCTCTTGATTACGCCGACGATTTAGAAAAGGAAAAGACTCGAAATAAAAGCCTTTCCAACAGCGCTCAGCCGTTTATCGCCCAGGCGGACAAGCAGTCCAAACAGATTCGCGAGCTTAAAGAACTGATTGAGAAGAAAGATAAAGAAATCGCGGAGCTTAAAAATCAAAAAGAAGAAGTGAAAAAAGAATCCGCCGACGAGCTGAAAACTCTCGACGCCGCCGAAGACGTAAAAGAAGAAGTAAAGCCCGAAGAAAAAACCGAAGTAAAAACGGAAGAACCCCCCAAGGCTGAAAAACCTATGGGCAGAAAAAAGAAAAAGAAAAATAAAGGATACAAACCTATGAGGCAGTACTCGCTTTTTGAAGATGAAAAAAATTGAGATACTTTCTCCCTGTGGAGGATTTGACTCCGTAATTGCCGCGGCAAGAAGCGGAGCCGACGCTGTTTATATCGGAGCAAAGGAACTTTCCGCTCGCGCGGGAGCTCAGAACTTCGACGAAGATGAAATAAAAAAGACTGTTCAGTATTGCCATATCCGCGGAGTTCGCGTTTACGTTACGGTGAATACCGTTGTTTTCGACAGCGAACTCGAAAAAGCGAAGGAAGTTATAACTCTCTGCGCGAAAGCGGGCGTTGACGCGCTGATAGTTCAGAATATGGGAATAGCGTCGCTCGCTAAAAAAATCGCACCCGAACTTCCTCTGCACGCCTCAACCCAGATGAGCGTACATTCTCCGAGCGGAGCGAAGCTTCTTTATGAACAGGGTTTTAAGCGGGTTGTTTTGGCGCGCGAGCTGAGCCGCGAGGAAATTATCGAAATAGCCGAAAGCTGTCCGATAGAGCTTGAGGTGTTTGTGCACGGAGCGCTGTGTATGAGCGTTTCGGGACAATGCTATTTCAGCGCGGTTATAGGCTCAAGAAGCGGAAACCGCGGACGCTGTGCCCAGACTTGCAGACTTCCCTTTAAAATCGGAAAAAGCAAATACGCGCTCAGCTTAAAGGATAACAGCATAATTGATTATATCCGTGATTTAGAAGAAATCGGAGTCGCCTCGGCGAAGATAGAGGGAAGGCTTAAACGTCCCGAATATGTAGCCGCCGCGACAAGAGCCTGCGTTGAATCAAGAGATAACGGCGCGGTAGACGAAAAAACAAAAGAAAATCTCGAGAGCGTTTTTTCCCGTACAGGTTTCACAGACGGTTATTATACCTCAAAAAGAGGGTACGAGATGTTCGGTTACCGCCGTAAAGATGACGTTGTTTCGGCAACCCCTAAACTTCTCAGCGAAATAAAAAACAGCTATAAAGACGAACTGAAAAGGGTTGATATCAGCGCGGAATTTTTTGCCGCAATCGGTGAAAAAGCAAAACTGAAAATAAGCGACGGAAAAAATAAGGTTGAAGTTATAAGCGAAGAAAGCTGCGAAAAAGCGGAAAAAGTAAAAATCGGCGAAGAAAAAATAAGAACTCAGCTGTTAAAAACAGGCGGTACGCCCTATAATATAGTTGAGCTGATAATAAACGCGGAAGAAAATATCTCGCTTCGTATGTCCGCGCTTAATAAACTCAGGCGCGACGCGCTCGATTTGCTGGGCGAAAAAAGGGCAAACGCAAAATCCTATAAAATTAATAAAATTAAGATTCCCGAAATTAATCCCCATAAAGCGGAGAAAAAATTATATTACGCGCGGTTTAACGGCGCGTCAATCGGTACAGGCTTTAAGAGTTTTGATTTATGTTTTGTACCCGTGAATACCGAAATCTCAAAAGTAAAAGACCTTGTAAAAAGCGGTTTTAAAATCGGAATAGAAATTCCGAGAGCGCTGTTTTCAAGAGAAGAAAAGGTTATAAGTAAACTTAAAGAGTTTAAAGACATCGGTTTAAACGATGTTCTCTGCAACAGTTTAGCCGCTGTTTATATCGCGAAAGAACTGAATTTGAGAATCCACGGCGGCTTCGGGCTCAATTTAACAAACACTTTGGATTTAAACTGGGCGCGAAAAACCGGTTTTACAGATACGGAACTGAGTTTTGAGCTTACGCTTAATCAGGCGGAAAAACTCGGCGGAGATATTCCGAGGGGAGTAATAAGCTTCGGTTATCTTCCCGTTATGCTCGTTAGAAACTGCCCGAATAAAAGCGCGGACGCGGATTGTAAAAACTGTTCTGGAAGCGGAAAAATGAAGGACAGATTAGGTAAAACTTTCATTTTTTACTGCGACGGCTATGCTTCGGAAGTGCTCAACAACGTGCAGGTTGAGGAGATAAACGAAGTAAGACACAGCAAAAACATAGACATTTCTTTTTTCCGTTTTTCTGTGGAAAACTCTGTGGAAAACGTGGAAAACATAGCCGATTTCATTAGTGATTGCCTTAATTCCACCGAAAAGACACACGGATTGTTAAAAAGGGGAGTATTTTAGATAATATTCCGCAAGGGAATTTTTGAAAATTCCCGATAAGAAAATACTATTTTTACCTATAAGAATAATAAAAAATGAATAAATATTTACTTAATGTATTTTTGCAGGATTTTTATATTTTTGCAAGTTTATATAAAAAAGCAAATATTTATTCGGGAGAACGAAAATGGAAGTAAAAATAAAAAAACTTAAAGAAAACGCGGTTTTGCCTACCCGGGCTACAGAGGGCTCGGCGGGCGCGGATTTGTACGCGTGTATTGAGGAAAGCGTTACAATAAATCCCGGAGAGATAAAAAAGATTCCGACCGGAGTCGCCATAGCTTTGCCGGACAGTACGGCGGCAGCTTTTTTATACGCGAGATCGGGGCTCGGAGTAAAACACGGAATCTGCCTCGCGAACGGAGTGGGCGTAATTGATTCCGACTACCGCGGAGAGATTATGGTCGGGCTTTGCAACGTAAGCAAAGAGCCTTATACCATCAGTCCGAATGAAAGAATCTGCCAGATGGTAATATCTCCCGTAATTATTCCCGAATTTAAACCCGCCGAAAATCTCGACAAAACCGACCGCGGGGAAGGCGGTTTTGGCTCAACGGGCAAAAAATGACAAATTAAGGTTGATTTACAGGGCATAATCAGCTATAATAATAAAGATATGATAGTTTAATTCCGAAAGGAGTAACAATATGTTTTCATTTTCAAAAGATATAGGAATTGACTTAGGTACAGCTAATACCCTCGTTTGTATGAAAGGCAAAGGAATCGTAATGCGCGAGCCGTCGGTTGTGGCGGTTGATATCCGCAACGATACAGTTTTAGCCGTAGGTCAGCAGGCAAGGGATATGATAGGAAGAACTCCGGGTTCAATTGTAGCGGTTCGCCCGCTTAAAGACGGAGTTATCGCTGATTTTGATATTACCGCTACTATGCTGAAGCATTTTATAAGAAAAGCGGCAAAGCCCTCTTTCTTCAGCAAGCCGAGAATAATTATCTGTATGCCTACAGGCGTAACCGAAGTTGAGCGCCGCGCGGTTGAGAACGCCGCGGTATCCGCAAGCGGAAGTAAAAACATTATGTTGATAGAAGAGCCTATGGCGGCGGCTATCGGCGCGGGACTTCCCGTAGACGAGCCCACAGGTTCAATGGTAGTTGATATCGGCGGCGGAACTTCGGAAGTTGCCGTAATCTCGCTCGGAGATATTGTAACAGCTTGTTCCGTAAGAGTTGCGGGAGATAAATTTGACGAAGCGATTGTTACTTATATTAAGAAGAAATATAACCTGCTCATAGGCGACAGAACCGCCGAGGAAATTAAGCTTTCAATCGGCTCGGCGTATCCGTATCCCGACGAAAAAGATATGCTTATTAAGGGCAGAAGCTTAGAATCGGGACTTCCCAAGGATATTACAATTTCAGCGGCTGAAATCCGCGACGCGCTTGCCGACCCGCTGATGATTATTATTGACGCGATTAAAGATACATTAGAGAAAACTCCGCCCGAGCTTTCCGCGGATATTATTGACCATGGAATTATGCTTACAGGCGGCGGAGCAATGCTTCGCGGACTTGACCGTCTTGTTATGGAAGAGACAGGTATGCCTGTGCACGTTGCCAGCCGTCCGCTCGATTGCGTTGTCGAAGGTACGGGAAAACGCCTTGACGGCACAAGAGCGGAGTATAAGCATAACCGCGAGTAATAAGCTGAAAAGTAAAGGGCTGGCTTAGTTTTAGGTCAGCCCGTTGCAATTATGAATTGAGAATTGCGGTCGGGAAGAAAGCTCGGCTTGATTTATAACCTCGGATTATCCCTGTCAGTTTTTCACAGAATTATAAACCTTAGGGGGATAACACAATTTAGAAAGGAACGTTTACGCTTGATGTGGAGTTAAAACGCAGAACCTGTCCTCTCTATCCAAAATTTCACAGGACAATGAACGTGCGGGGGACAACACAATTAAGAAAGGAACGTTTACGCTTGATGTGAGCTAAAACGCAGAACCTGTCCTCTCTATCCAAAATTTCACAGGACAATGAACGTGCGGGGGATAACACAATTTAGAAAGGAACGTTCACGCTTGACGTGGAGTTAAAACGCAGAACCTGTCCTCTCTATCCAAAATTTCACAGGACACTAAATGTGCGGGGGACAACACAATTAAGAAAGGAACGTTCACGCTTGACGTGGACAATAAAAAATGGAGTTTTTTTCTGACAAAAAAGTAAAAATAGTTTCGATAACAATAGCGGCGGTTATCTTAGTAATGATAATCAGCGCGGCAGGCAGACCGTTTTTGTCATCGGGAGTAAACTTTCTTACAAAAGGCCTTTCCCAGGTAAGCGCGGCCGCTGCCTCTCAGGGAGAGAAAACCTATGACGAATTATTAGAAGAAAATAAAGCTCTTAAAAAAGAAAGCGCGAATTTACGTACGCAGTTGGTTGACTACTACGACCTAAAAGACGAAAACGCGCGGCTTTGGAAATATTATAAAATAAAAAAAGGCAACAGCGATTATGAGATTATGCCCGCGTCGGTAATCCGCCGCGACTCGAGCCAGGACTTTTACTCGTTCTCGATAGACGTCGGAACGACTAACGGGGTTTACGTACAGGATCCCGTAATTACGGAAAACGGACTTGTCGGATTTATCAGTTCCGCGAACGCCGTAAGCAGTAAAGTTACAACAATTCTTTCGCCCGATTTACAGGCGGGAGCGCTCGATAAACGTACTAAGGACAGCGGAGTTATAGCCGGAAGCGCGCTTTACGCGGACGATAATAAAACAACGCTCTCAAAAATCGACGCGAACGCGAAGATTAAAAAAGACGATATAATTACAACGTCGGGTATCGGCGGAATTTACCCCGAAAATCTTATCGTCGGAAAAGTAAGCGATATTAAATACGATAAATACGACGCTACAAAATACGCCGTTGTAACTCCGTATGAAAACATAAAAAAGGTAACGGACGTAGTAGTTCTTACAGATTTTAAGAATAAAGGCGAAATAAAAAGGATTTCGGAAAAGGAGAAATAATAGTGGACAAAAAATTTACAGTTGTCCGTTATTTTGCTTTCGGTCTTGAGATACTCCTGCTGTTTATTATACAGTCAACCCCGAACCTGATTCCCGAAGTTATGGGCGGACGGCCGCTGCTGCTGATTCCCGCGGCGCTTACAATAGCATATTTTGAACCCGAGATTCCCGCTATGTTCTTCGGGCTTTCCTGCGGAATTTTACTTGATTTAGGCTACGGCGATAATTTAGGATACTATACAGTCCTGCTCGGAGTTATCTGCTTTTTGCTGGGCTGGATATTCAGAGATTATATGGTGGTAAGTTTTTTAAACGCCACAGCGTTTTCCGCGGTAATAATAACCGTGCTTATCTGCGTTAATTTTTTATTTTTCTATGTTTTCGCGGGAAAAGCCGAACCCGGAATGTATTTTTTAAATCATTATGTTTCAAAAATTATTTACACCATATTGTGCGGAGTAATTCTTTATTTTGTTAACAAAGGACTGTTCAGAAGCCTGCTTGATTATTAAGAGCAGAGAAAGCATTTAAACAGGGACTCACGGTTTGACGAGGAGAATTAAAAATAATGATTCAAATTGACGATAAAGAAAAACAAGCTGAGGAAAAACGCTTTTTAAATAAAAGAGCGATTATTTGCGTGCTTATACTTCTTGTGATTTTCTGCGGTTTTGCCTGCAGGCTGTTTATGTGGCAGATTGTTGAGGGAAAAGATTATTCAAAACTTGCCGATACATCTACCGCCTATACCGTAACAACCGACGCTACCCGCGGAGAGATTTTAGACCGTAACGGAAAAGGCCTTGCCGTAAACCGCACCGGCTACCGCATTGTACTCGATAAGCTTTATATTGACGAAGATAAGCTTGACGATACAATTACGTCATTAATTAAACTTTTAAAAATCAGAAAAGAAGAATGGATAGATAAACTTCCGATAAAAATAAGCAACGGAAAATTTAAATTCAAAACAAGTAAAAAAGACGAAATCAAGGTGCTTAAATCAAAAGATTATTTAAATCTTAATGATTCCGACAGCGCCGAAACCTGTATGCGTCTTTTATTGGAGCGTTATAAAATCGACGTAAAAAAATACCGTACAAGACAAGCGCTGAGAAATATCGCTTCGGTACGGTACAATATGGAGAGAATGTGGTATTCCAACACTAATCCGTATATTTTCGCGGAAGGAATAAGCTCCGATATGCTCGCGATTGTTAGCGAAAATATGCAGAGCGTAAGCGGTGTGGAAATCCAGACCTACCTTACCCGCTATAATCCGAAAGGAAAAATCGCGCCGCATATTTTAGGCTCGCTCGGAAGCATTACAAAAGAAGAATACGATAAGAAAAAAGAAGAAGGCAAGGAATACGGCCTTAACGACAGTATCGGAAAATTCGGACTGGAGCTTTCTTACGAAGACCAGCTTAAAGGCACCGGCGGCGAAAGAATTGTTCAAAAAAATGCCGACGGTAAAGTTACAAAGGTTGTTGAATCTGTTAACGCGAAACCCGGAAACACACTCTACCTTACGCTCGACAGCAAGCTCCAGAAAGTTGCCAACGACGCGCTTAAAAAAGAAGTAAACGCGGCGAGAAACTACGGTCAGAGCAGAGGCGACGGAGTCGGAGCCGACTGCCACACAGGCGCGGTTGTAATGCTTAATGTAAAAGATTTCTCGGTATTAGCGGCTTCGAGCTATCCGACTTTCGATTTAAATAAATATTCCAAGTACGGAAAGTATTATGTAAAACTTTCGACTGATAAGTATTCTCCGATTTATAACCGCGCTTTCGTCGGTTCGTTCGCGCCCGGTTCGGTATTTAAACCCTGTGTAGCCGCCGCGGCGCTTCAGGAAAATATTATCGACGAGGGAACGTTTATAACCTGTACAAGGGTTTACGACCATTATCCCACCAACCCCGTAAAATGTTTGGGTACGCACGGTTCAATAGGAGTCAGAACAGCGATTACAAAGAGCTGTAACTATTATTTTGCCGAAACAGGACGCAGACTCGGTATCGACACAATGTATCTTTACGCCGAAAAATTCGGACTCGGTGAAAAAACAGGAGTAGAAATCGAGGAGAGCAACGGTATCTTAGCGGGACGAGACAGCAAAACCTGGCAGGAAGGTAATACGGTTCAGGCAGCTATCGGTCAGTCGGACAACGCTTTTACACCCGTGCAGCTTGCAACCTATACGGCGACAATCGCCAACAACGGAAAAAGATACCGCACCCATCTTATTAAAGAAATAAAAAACTACGAACGTACAAAAACCGTGTTTAAATACAATACCAAAAAGCCCGAGGTTGAGGATACCTGCGGTGTGTCTAAATACAATCTTTCGGTAGTTCAGAGCGCGATGAGAAATGTTGTCGTGGATCCCGGAGGAACAGCTTATTCGGTATTCGGAAACTACAGTGTTCCCGTAGCGGCAAAAACAGGTACAGCCGAGAACGCCGGCTCCGACCATACGGTATTTATCTGCTACGCGCCGTACGATAAGCCCAAGGTTGCTATAGCGGTAGTTCTTGAACACGGCGCCCAGGGACGTTACAGTATGAACGTCGCTAAAGCGCTTTTGGATGAGTATTTTAAGCTTAATAAAAAGAAAAAAGTCGAAGAAACTTCCGCTCCTCCGTCCAACGATTATGATAATGATTATAACGAGAATAACGACTCCGAAGATTATAACGACTATAACGAGAATAATGAATACAGCGAATATAACTGATAAAATACGAAAACGCCGAGTAAAAACTCGGCGTTTTCTCTGTTCTAAAAAAAGAAAATGAGGGGTACAAAAATGTAAGTCTCTGAATCGACTTACAGAGGAGGGGTAGAACTGTACTCAGCAGTTGCGGTTCTGCTATTGAGTACGTCTATATTAAAACATTCAATTATGATGACTATGTGAATTTTGATTGAAATTACGTTGAAAAATAAAAAAAGCAAAATTTTCGCACTTAAACAAATGTTTGACAAAAATAAGCTGATATGATATTATGTTTGTATATATAGCAGGAGGTGCTTTTATGAAGGAGAAAAAACCGCTGACAAAAAAACAGAAAGCAGTTTACGAATATCTTGTTGAATGTACAAAAGACGGAAGAATCCCGTCCGTAAGAGAAATCTGCAAGGATGTCGGTCTTAAATCAACCTCTACCGCGCATCTTTATTTAAAGGCGCTTGAGGATCACGGACTTATTGAACGTGACCCGGGGCTAAACCGCTGTATCCGTATTGTTGGTGAAACAACGGCGAAAAGCGTACCTGTTGTCGGTAAAGTCGCAGCGGGCAACCCGATTGTCGCGATTGAGGACGTTGAATGCTATGTAACAGTTGATAAAAATCTTTCACGCGGTAAGGAGCTTTTCGCGCTCAGAGTACGCGGCGAAAGTATGATAAACGCGGGAATTTTACCCGATGATATTCTTATAGTAAACCGTACTCCCGTTGCGGAAAACGGCGAGATTGTTGTCGCGCTGGTTGACGACAGCGCTACGGTTAAACGCTTTTATAAAGAGGACGGTCATTTTCGTCTGCAGCCCGAAAATGATGATTATGAGCCGATAATTGTTGATGACGTTATCCTTTTGGGTAAGGTTATTTCACTTATCAGAAATTATTAATAAAGGATTATGTGATGATTTTCTGAAATTCTCCTGAAAATACACTTAAAACCATTGTATTATTTTTAATACGGTGTTAAAATGCCTATATAGGATACGGAGGTATTGTATGGAAGATAAGAAAAATAATGTTCAGGAAACCGAGAGTGTTTCCGAAGAAATAAAAGAAGAAAAAACCGCCCCGGCTTCCGAAACAGCCGAGCCCGAAGCGGAAGAAAAACAAAAGCCCGAAAAGCCCGCCGAAGCCGAAGTAAAGCCCGGGGAAAAACCCGAAGCTGATGTTACGCGGGAATCCGACGAGAATGACCAAAGCGCTAAATTCGCGATGACAGTAAAGCAGACTTGGAAAGTAATATCGGGATTTTTTTCAAAGAACGCTGTGGAAACGGTTTCATCCTGCTACAGCGAAAAGCTGCCGATATGGGCGATTCTGCTTCCCGCTTATGTGCTTTTATGTTCCGCGAGCGAAACGGCAACATTTAATTCTTCCCACGAGTTTTCTATAGTTTTAGGAGGATTCCTTTCCAAAGGTTCTTTTGGTTCAGGCGAAATCTTCTTTATTACGTTAGCTTTCGAGATAGTTTACTCCTTTGCGCTTATATTAGGCGTAAGGTCGTTTATAAAATATCATAAGGGCGACGGACATTTTTCCAACAGCGCTAACCTCGTTTCGGCGGCGACCTTGCCGATTATAATGCTGTATCTGCTTAATGTGATTACAGGCGGAGCGCTTTCGTTTATAATAAACCCGCTTGCGACCCTCGGTCTTTTAGCGATGTTTATGATGCTGTTCTCGGGAATAAGCAGGACTATTAACGGGAAAAAACCAATTTGGAGCTTTTTCCTTATGTTGATAATTGTAATTGCGGTAGCCGTAATAGTAACCTTTATCGTAGTTTCTCCGATTATTTTCTCAAGCTACGCTTATTCAATTATTGACGCGCTTAAAAAATAAATAAAAAACGGGAGTGGCTCAAAACTCGAAAACGAGAAAGAGTTAACTCCCTAAAATTATGTACGGTACTTAAATTTGCGAAGAAAATAAACTGAGGTTGGTTTTTTAACCAACCTCAAAATTTTTACCATCCGTGGTTTTTATTTCCGCTTTTCTTTACTTTTTTACAGCATTTTGTAAGAATACAATTGCTTTTACCGCGCTTACAATAAAGCTTGTTGTTCTTTATCGTTACCGTTCCGAATTTGTGGCTGCCGTAAGCTCCCGATTTTGTGTTTTTGTATGTTACAACCTGAATCGCCTGGCGGCCGCCTTTAATTGTGTTGCCGGTAATTGTTACGCTCTTTTTTGAAATAAGGCTCGTCTTGCCGAAACTTGCGACATTAAGACCGATTGAGTATGTTGAGCCGGTGCGTTTTCCCTGCGAAAAGATTTTGTTGTTTTTTACGGTAACTCCCGCGGCGTTGTGCAGAGCAACCGCTTCGGAAGTTGTGCCGGTTATGGTATTGTTTATAATCTTTATATTGCTGTGGTGTTTTTTAAGCCACCTGTTGTTTTCTGTGTCGGTTCTGTTTGTGCCGACTCCGCGGCTGCCCCTAATAGTGCAGTTTTTAACGGTGATATTTTTACAGGTCTGACCATTTACGTATTTTTGCGGAGAATCTTTAAAGGTCGGGGAAGTTTTTCTTGTCGCGATATCAATCTGTAAAGCTTCCTCAAGAGAGTTCGAAACTTTCTTACCTTTAGCTAAAAGCTTACATTTGTCAACCGTTACATTTTTACAGGCTATGAGCTCGAGAGCGTGGCATCGGTAGTTGGTGTCAATCGAACAGCCTTTGACGGTAATATTGCTCGCGTGGGCAAATCTAAAAGTTGAAGTCGGGCGCTTGTTTTGTTTGTTTCCGTTAATATACCATTTTCCGCCGGTGATTTTTATGTTTTTTACGGCTGAGTAATTTACCTTGCTGCAGCGATTAAGAAGCAAAGGCTTTTTCTTATCCTGCTGATATACGGTGGCGCCGTTTGCGATTAGAGTTGTATTGCTGCCGATTTCAAGAACTCTGATTATAGTAATCTTTTTCTTAGGAAGGACGATAGTTTTTTTATTGTTTCCGCAGAGAAGATAATGCAGGTCGTTTCCCGTTTCGCGGGGAGTTGCGGAGGGTTTAAAAAGAATACTTCCGTCGCTTTGGCGATAGCCGCAAATTCGGTTTCCGCGTTCATTGTATACGGCGTTTTCCGAGGCGGATACCGCGTAAATGCCCGAAAAAGCTACAGCCAAAGAGAGAAAAAAGGTAAAAATATATTTAGTTTTCCTTTTCATTTTCTTTTTCCTCCTCTTTTTTCTCTACCGATATATTGCTGATTTTGATTTTATAGCTGTCGGTATGAGAGTTCTTTTTTTTCTGTTTTTCCCTTAGATTGTTTTTGTAGACCATATCTCCGATAAAACAGCCGAGCATACCTACAATAAGGTAAATAAATACGTAAATTGTCCAATGGTAAAAGTGGCTGTATATCAGTACGCTGCCGATATAAATTATAGGCGCGATAAGCGGAAAAGTAAAGTCTACTCCTCTTTTCCAGGAAAAAGCGAGTCCCGAAAGCAGCGCGGTTGCCGGAAAAGCAAACTGGTACGCGAGCGGGTGGAACCTTTCGTCGCTGTGAAAAAACGCAGGCGTTACAAGATAAATAAACGCGATAACAACAGCGAACGGTAAATACTGTTTTATAAGTTTTAACATTGATAGCTCCTGATTATTTTACATCCGTAAGAGTTCTTGAGTAAACTAAGAAATCTCTTAAACTTCCGTGTTTATAATTTGAAAAATCGGATTCCGAACGGTTGATAATGCAATCGGTGACAAGATAGCTGTCTATACCGGCTTTTTCCGAAGAAAGAACATCCTCGTCGACGTCGTTGCCGACCATAAGACATTCCTCGGGCTCGGCTTTTATCTTTTCCAATATTTCAAAATAATATTTCGGATTAGGCTTGCAGGTTGAGAAGTTTTCGTAGGTTGAAATCAACTCAAAATCGTTAAAGTCAACTCCCGCCCAGCCTATGCGGTTTTTAGTCGCGATTTCGGGGAAGAGGGGATTTGTCGCGGCGATAAGTTTATACCCTTTATTTTTAAGTGTTTTTATAATTTCGGGCATATTCGCGTTGTATTTTACGGCTTTTTTACATTCGTTGAATTCGTTAACATAAAAATCGTCGAAATCTTTAATGTACTTTAAAATATCTTTACCGTATATTTTAGCGAAAGTTTCCCAGAAAGCCGTGCGGTTTAATTTGCTTCCGTCATTTTTAATCATAGAAGAAGTCGACTTCCAAACCGCTTTTACAAGCTGTTCGCTTTCAAGCTTCAGTACCGGACAAAAACGCTCGGAAAGCTCGGTAAAATAAACTTTAATAAAATAATTCTGATCCATCGGAAGCATAGTCCCGTCTAAATCGAAAAAGATATATTTTAACATTTCATACACTCCCAAATTTAATCCACCCTCATTATACTATTATAATTTTATTATTTCAAGATTTGTGCGCAATAAAATGTTGTTAAATAAAAATGTTTATGTTATAATAACTACCAGAACTTTTAGGGAGAAAGAATATGAAAAAACTGATAACGCTCTTTATGCTTCTTACGGTAATAATAACAGCGGCGTCCTGTTCAAACGGACAGTCTGCGGAAGCCGAACCGACGGTAACCGATATTCCCGCTTCCGAAACCGCTTCCGAAAAACCTACAGAAGTAAAAGTCGAGAATAAAAAGGTTAAAAATTCAAAAAAGAAAGCTACAACCAAACCCACCGAAAAGAAAGAGAAGAAAACAACTACAGCCCCGACAACCAAACCTCCGACACAGGGGAAAACAAAGCCTAATACCCACGTTGCCGTAACTCAGCCGAAAAAGGGAAGCTTTTCCGCTAATGATTTAAATTTTGTTTATAAAAAGAAAACGCTTAAACTGAAACAGAAGGTTGAAGAAATCTTTAAGTGGTTCGGCGACGACTACGCCGAGGGCGAGCTTTCGAACAACAGGATGGAATACGAGTACGATGACTTTATTATTACAACGTATAAAGACGGTAAAACCGAGCGGGTGGATTCTATTGAAATAGTCGGCGAAGGAGTAACTACAACCAAAGGCGCAAAAATCGGAATGTATGCCTCAAGACTAAAAAGATACTACGGCGACGCGAATAAAATGACCGACACCGAGTATGTTTTCGGTTCAGGCTCGCTTACGCTGACATTTACATATGAGGGAAATATCGTAACGGGATATATTTATCAGTATAAACATTAAGTCTTTTTATAATCTAAAATTTTTAAATTCAAGATACCGACAGTTATTTCTCATTACTTAAAGAAAACTATTGAAATTAATAAACGATTGTGTTATTATATTAGACGGACTGAAAAAACAGTCGATTAGCTGGTATAGCTCAGGCGGCAGAGCGCATCCTTGGTAAGGATGAGGTCGGCAGTTCGAGCCTGCCTATCAGCTCCATAGAAAACAGAGTAGTCACCCGACTGCTCTGTTTTCTTTTTACGTTCAGAGATGAGAGGCAGGCTCGAACAGGGCGTGCCGAGGACAAGGCGCGAAGTCGCCGCAGTCCGACGGTAAAAACATTTCGGGGAAATGTTTTTAGCCCGTTTTTAGCCCGCCGCGAAGATGAAACATAATCTCTTTACGTGAACCCCACAAACGAGGCAGGTGTTTTCTATTAATAAAACCTCGCCTATCAGCTCCAAAAAATCGCTTAGACAAGCCATTCATTGGTATCTAAGCGATTTTTCTTTTTGCCGTTATATTAGGTTTTTGAGGATTTGATGTTTATAAGAAAAATATATTATAAAAATGAAAACTATAGTATCAATTGAGTTATTAATATTGCATAAAGAGGTTTTATTTGGTATAATTATTTTAAGGAAATATTGCTTAAAAAGGAGGATTCGGCTATGGCAAACAATATAATATTAAATCGGCTGTTTACAATAGCCGTATTCCATGAGTTGATTGAAAAAATGGATAGCGGGGTATACACTAATATTGTTAAAAGATACGTTGACCCTGAAGCGGCAAAAACAAATGCTGACGCCATTAACAGAATATATGATTTTATGCGAAAAAAATATAGAAATGAGTATTACTATAAAAATACAATTTTAAATAAACTATTACTGGGAGTACATAATATCAACACGACCACAGCATTAACAGAAATTCCTGTTTCTACATCTAAAGCTGACTTTATATTAATAAACGGAAAAGCAGTTGTTTATGAAATAAAAACGGAACTTGATAATCTTGAAAGATTAGATAGTCAGATAAAAAACTATTACACGGCATTTAATCATGTGTGTGTTATTACTTGTAACGAGTTTGCACAAACATTGCTTGAAAAATATAAAAATACCGATGTTGGAATTTATGTTTTATCATCAAAAGATAGAATACAAAAACTGAAAGACCCTAATCCCAATAATGACGCTTTAGACTTAGAAATTATGTTTAAGATTTTAAATAAGCCTGAATATGAACAAATTATTATGAATTATTACGGTAAATTACCGGTAACTACTCAGGTAAAGTATTACTCTAAATGTAAAGATCTTTTTTTAGATATTCCCAAAGACAAAGCATATAAGTTGTTTCTGGAAACATTAAAAACTAGGAACAAAGTATCTGATATTTTATCCTTTGAAAAAGTACCGAAAGAACTGAAGTCTTTGGTTTATTTTTCACACTATAATAAGAATGATTATACAAAACTGGCAACCTTTTTATCTGGTAGCATTATAGGAGGATAGTGTTTTATGTATTTTCCATATTTAAGAGGTAGACAAAATGAATTAATAGCCTTACGTGAATTAATTACTAACGGAAGATTAAGCAAAAAGATTATACCTATTGTTGAGCCGGTAAAAGTAACATCGACATTAATTAACACTCTCCAAACTTTTATTGAAAACAAAAAACCTATTATTCTAATTGTTAATCCTTCGGTTGGAAGTTTTGTCACAGATTTGCAACTGGATAAAAATACTAAATTGAAGGAACAATTTAGCTCTGTTGAAATAAAAGAATCTGTATTATCCGGTATAATTGTTAATCATCGGTGCAGCGAGGAAGTAAGTGGCTTACGCAAAAAAAATATTCCTTTTGATAGAATGGTTGCCATTTGTATGAACAATGATAATATTGATTACTTGCTTTCTGCATTTTCTGAAAACAATCCAAAATACTGTGTTATACCTTATTCACCTTCATTTAGGCGTGTTCGCAAAGGCGATCGAATAATGATAGATGATAAGTTTAATAAGCTGGCTCGTAATAATGATTATCTATTGTGTGAAGATGAGTTTTTTTCTGATGATCATATTTATTATTCTGAGGACGGATATACTGGCTTTTCGGATTTTTCGATCGTTGGGCAGGATTATTATGAGTCAGGGTTTGCACCTTATGCGGTCGCAATTCATATAGTATATCCTTCCGAGGGTGAAGAAAAATCCTTAAGAATACATCATTTTGTCTCTGATAGTAACACAGATACTTCTGACCCAGCAAATAAGTTTTACGAAGCATTAACAAAATTGGTTAAATGGAATCAAGAACAAAAATTAAATACTCTTGCAATTCAAAAATTTAATGAGATGTACGAACAACAATCCTATTCTGGATTAGGAGTTATAAAAAGATTATCTATCATGCATCATATAGAAATGGTTGGCACAATGCTAGACGAAATTGAGGAGCAGTCATGATTTTTTGCAATGAATGTTTTAGAGATCGTCAGGTAAGAGCTATTATTGAAAGTTCTTCAAAAGCAAAAGGGAATTGTCCTGTTTGCGGAAAAAAGAATGTGTTTTTATATGATACAGATAAAAATATTAGCCTAAAAGATTTTTTAAATGATTTGATTTCAATATATACTCCACAAGAGTTGTTGCCCTCAGGGTATGATACTGCGGATGTACATATGATTGCAGATGAGCTAAAAAACGAATGGAATATTTTTTCTGAATCATTAGATTCTCATAGTATTTATGATATAATCATAAATCTTTCTTCCTCACTATACATTGATACGCCCAAACTATTTGATGCACCTGTAGGTGTACCTGAAAAATACGATAACGATTATAAAATAAAACACTCTATTTTATCAGATCATACTTGGGAAGATTTTGTTGCTTCCATAAAACACGATAATCGATTCCATACAGATTATATTAATCTTGATAAATTAAAAACCTATCTTTCGTATTTACGAAAAGATTATAGAAAAAATGTAATTCTATTTCGCGGACGTTTGAGACATGGAAACACAAAGTATACTCGGAAAGAAATGGGAGCCCCTCCCGTACAATTTGCTCGAGAAGGTAGAGCAAATTCCAGTGGAGTAAGCAGATTATATCTAGCGGATAGCGAACAAACATGTATACATGAAATACGGTCCGGTGCATTTGATGTTATCAATATTGGACGATTTAAATTACAAAAAGATATATCGGTTATTGATTTTAAACTTATTAGTCAATTTAGTCCTTTTAATGAAGATTTTGATTTTCTGGAATATTTGATTAATAAGCCGGTTCTCCAAAAAATCGATCAGGAAATGGGTCGAGCATTAAGGAGCAGTGATAATCCGCTTGATTATGTCCCAACTCAGTATTTATGTGATTTTATAAAAACACTTGAATATGAAAAAGGAAAACCTTTTGAAGGGGTGGAATATACAAGCACACTAAATCAAGGCGGATATAATTTAGCAGTATTCTATCCAGATTTATTCAAATGTACATCTGTAAAAACTTTTAAAATTGATAATCTACGATATGATTATAATGTTGTAAAATGATAAATTATGGCTGTGCTCCTTTTCGGGGTACAGCCTGTTTTCTTCTAAAGGTATTTCTACGGCGAAAAGGTGCAGAAAAAGAAAACGCCATAGTTTCCTATGGCGCTAAAGAATTATTTCTTTGTTGCTAAACTAAAAATCCCTGAAATCAGTCGTCACACCAACCGTAGCTTTCGCCTTCAAGAATACCGTAGTCGTACTTTTTTTCTTTCTGTACCCTGCGGTTTTTCTTTTTGGCTTTGTAAGCTTTGTTATTAGGGTTATTCTGGTTAGCGTAATCATCAAGTTGTTTCTGAGTATGCGTTTTACCTGATACGCCTTTCTTTTTAGCCATAGCCTGTCTCCTTTCTCCACGGATTCACTAACTAATACCGCAATGAGATAACCGGCTACCGAGAGCCATTTTTAAGTCAGAAGTTTCGAATCACGAACACTTTACTTCGAAACAACTCCTGCAAATATTAACATCTGTGGGTTTGGAGCAAATTATTAATAATCTATGTCCGCTTGATTATCAATAATATTACACTGTAATTTTATCAAATTATATTTTTATCGTCAATATGGGATTATTCGTAAGAAAGTGTATTCCAATCTATGAGTTTTAATTCTTGATTCAGTACTTCTGTTAATACATTTTTCAAGTCTTTTGCCCCATATTTTTTTCCCAAATTCTTTTCTTTCAACAACCAGTGCGAATATTTACACATTTCTGTGGCTGCACGCTCCCATTGGAATTGTGTCCATGCACAGAATTCAAGCTGAAGCGGCGTGTATTTGTTTCCTTTCTCTTTGCAATATGCTCTGAGCAACTTCTGATAAAATAGATATGAATAATGCTTTTTATCCTTTATAACCAAACCACCGTCATTATCTAGATTACTCCAGGATTTAAAGTAACCATGCTGTAGTTTCTGTGGCAGATTCTTTTGGTTGGGATTATTTTCTATGATAGATTGATAAGCGTCGCTCATCTGATCTTTTATGCTCCATATCCAGTCAAGGATGATAGAATCAAGAGGAACATGACAGAACATAAAATAATCCTCTTTATCATCCATAACACAATAAAGATATTTAAATGTCATATTTACAATTTTTTGTGCTTTCCCATAATGTACATTATACATTTTTTGAAGAGTGTCCAAAACATATCCACAAGTTGTATCGTGCCATGTGTCAAATTCCGTTTCTTCCCTCTGCTCCTCTTCAAAATAATGTATAAATCTCTTTTTCAACGAATCCTCGCTGTTTTCAGGGCACAAAGCATTGAACAAGCCTTCCATTCCGACTTTATCAGCAGTACTCTCAGGCACTCTATCCGTAGTTCTAAAAGTAAAGTCTGCGATTGCACACCAGATTGCTTTATCATAATTATCTTTGAGAAACTTTCTCGGGTTATTCCAATGTTTGGTAATATCGAGAAATCCATTGATAATTGCTTTCCTGTTCTCTTCCATGACGTTTCCTTTTCATTCTTTTGATTTTTTTCCGACTCTACCAACTATTTCCCCTTCAAAAAGCGTTTCAGCAGGAACGCACAGAAGTAGGGGAAGGTATAGATATCGTTCTGATATCCGATATTGGCGCGGCAGAGTTTTATTCCGAAGTTTATGTCACTGTAATTTTTGCCTGAAATCAGCGTCTGCAGGGACTTGGAGCGGTTGTTGCCCGCCTTGACCTCTACCGGGACGAGCGAGTCTTTTGTCCTTACGAAAAAGTCCTCCTCCAGGGTGGAGTTATCCCGCTTGTAATAGTAAAGCTGACAGCCCGATTTCACGAGCGCCTCGCCGACGATGTTCTCGTACAGAGCGCCTTTGTAAACGCCGAGATTCTGATTAGCTCTCAGGTCGTCCTGCGCCTCTTCGTCGAGCATAGAAATCAGCAGTCCCGTGTCGCGGAGATATATCTTGAACTTAGAGCTGTCGTAGTTGCCCTTGAGCGGCAGCTCGGGGAAGTTGAGACAGTAGCAGATGTTAATCAGCCCCGCGTCATTCAGCCACTCAATACAGTCCACGTAGTCCTTCGCTCTCGCGCCTTTTGAAATTTTTGTGAACTGAAACTTCTTGTTATCCTTAGCGAGCTGCGCGGGAATACTGCGGAAAACACTCAGGATTTTGCCCTGGTCAAGCCCCTCGGCATACTTACGGATGTCCTCCTCATAGTCGAGCATAAGCTGACGCTGAGTAGCGAGACTGCCCTCAAAGCTTTTCTTTTCGACAAAGTCACGAACAACCGCGGGCATACCGCCGAGAACGCAGTAGTCGAGGAACAGCCTGTCGAAAACCTTGAACTCGACATCCGAGAACGGCTTGAGTTCTTTCATGTGAGCGAGCATATCCTCAATGAAGTTGTCGCCGTAGCCGAGCGCCCACAGGTACTCCTCAAAATCCATCGAGTACATCTCGTAGTCGGTCTTGTAGCCGACGCTGTTGCTCTCGATACGCTTGTAGTGGATTCCGAGCAGAGAACCGCTGCAGATTACATCAAAGCGGCCGTCGGTTTTGAAAAACTTGAGCGATGTGGCAATCTCGGGAAGCTCCTGGATTTCGTCGAAGAAGAGCAGGGTTTTGCCCTCTACAAAACTCTTGGACGGGTCGAGCAGAGAGATGTTCTTGATAATATCTGCGGCGCTGTAGCCGTCGTTTATAATGCTCTTGTACTTGGGCTCCTCGTAGAAGTTTATTTCAACAACACTTTCGTAGTTGGCGTCGGCGAATTTTTTTATGGACTCGGTCTTGCCGACTTGGCGGGGACCTTTGACAATCAGAGGCTTTCTGTCCGCATCTTCCTTCCATTCAGTAAGAAATACGTCTATTCTGCGCTTTAGATAAGCCATACAATCACTCCTTTACAGATAGTATAACAAAATATGAGCGAATTATCAATACTTAAATCACATTTTATGAGCGAATTTTTAAAGATTTAGCACGTTTTATGAGTGAATTATCAGCGGTTCACTACACTTTTATGAGGGAATAGGACTTTTCCGCGGTAAAAATACCCCTGACTGCAATTTACAATCAAGGGCAAATTTAATTATTTGTGCTTAGTGTTTTTATGATTAGCTAAAGTCTTACCGGCTTTTGACTTTGATGACTTGCTTGAGTTTTTACTCGCAAGGGTCTTTCCGGCATTTTATAAACTGATTATAAGCGAAAATCATGTCACACTTATCAGTGTCAATACGGGAACCTTTCTCCCCTGAATGAGTATGAACACAGTAAAGAAACCGTAACCGCAATAAAGAAGAATAATAAAAAGTTTGCTGTACTTCAGGATTATCTCATTCCGATTTACAGCGGTACGCTTTGGATAAGCTGATTGACAATCAAAGTACCCTCATCGCCCTAACGGAAAAGGACGCCTTCCTCGCCAGTTTCAAGCTCGGCATAAAGATTATGGCGGAGATTTATCCAAAATAATTATATATAACAAAACAGGTCAGGTGTGACGCAATGTCGTGCCTGGCATTCTTGCTTGTAACCTTGCTTGTAAAATCACAGGGAGTTTTATGGGACAGCGATTTTTATATAATGGGTATAAGAAGAAATATCAACCTGAATTGCAAGGAGGTACACTATGTTTGATGATATTTTCGGCGGTATGTTTGACTTTGACGGCGACGGTCATACAGACTTTATGGAAGAAGCCACAGGCTTTGCCGTTATGGAGGAAATTATGAATGACGATGCGGATAATGAGCCGAACTTTTATGACGAAGATTTCTTTGACATATAGCTTGGCGCAGTGTAAAATAAATATTATTAACTCTGTCCCCGAGGAGATGAGATAAATTATGCCTGTTCAGATTATCCGAAATGATATAACAAAAATTAAATGTGACGCTATAGTAAACGCCGCGAATACTACATTGCTCGGCGGCGGAGGCGTTGACGGAGCTATTCACAGAGCTGCCGGTCCCGATTTGCTGAGAGAATGCAGAGAACTGGGAGGCTGCAAGACGGGTGGGGCAAAAATCACAAACGGGTATAATCTCCCCTGTAAGTATGTTATTCATACGGTTGGACCTATCTGGAGAGGAGGGTGCAATCACGAGGAAGAAAAACTGATTGCATGCTACAGAAACTCTCTTGAACTCGCAAAGCAGAGTCATTGCGGTACGGTTGCTTTTCCGCTGATATCGGCAGGAGTGTACGGTTATCCGAAAAAACAAGCGCTGCAAATAGCGGTAAATGAAATATGTAATTTTTTATCAGCAAACGAAATGAATGTATTTATTGTTTTATTTGACAAGGATATCTTCAGCTTAAGCAAAGAGCTTTACGGAGAATTGTGTGTTCAGAACGGTGAATGATTTTAGGAGATAATGCTATGAAAACCGCTGTTATTTACATACACGGCAAGGGCGGCAGCGCGTCCGAGAGTGAGCATTACAAGCCCTTGTTCCCCAACTGCGATGTTATCGGTCTGGACTACAAGACCTTTACTCCGTGGGAAACGGGAAAAGAAATACACTCCGCCGTAGAAAAGCTGAAAACCGAATACGACAGCGTAATCCTGATTGCGAACAGCATCGGCGCGTTTTTCTCTATGAAAGCCGGTATTGATTCGATGATTAAAAAGGCGTTTTTTATTTCGCCGATTGTCGATATGGAAAAGCTGATTACCGATATGATGTCATGGGCGAATGTCACCGAGGACGAGCTCAAATCCCAAGGAACAATCTCCACCTCGTTCGGGGAGGACTTGTCATGGGACTATCTGTGTTACGTCAGGGAGCACACTGTCGAGTGGATTGTTCCCACTGAAATTCTTTACGGGAGCCGTGACGAGCTGACTTCCTATGATACGATTTCCGCGTTTTCCGAAAAGCACGGCGCAAGCTTGACCGTTATGGAGAACAGCGAGCACTGGTTCCACACCGACGAGCAGATGCGGTTTTTGGACTCTTGGGTAATGAAAGGAAACTGTCGGTTTCTATCAGAAATACGGCTTTGAGGAACGCCCCTGCGACTGGGACGGTCCCGGTATGTTCAAGATGGTAAGAGGGGATTGATTTAGAAAGAGGCAAATTATGAAAAATCAGTATATTGGTGACATCGGCGATTATGGGAAATATGGACTTCTGCGATTTCTTTCTGAACACGGTATAAAGATCGGAGTTAACTGGTATCTAAGTGAAAACGATAAAATAGTTATTGACGGTAATATCAATAACTATCTTAATAATGAAAGGGAGAATGGCGACAAATGTTATGATCCAGAGCTTTTCGACATACTAAAAAGGTTCGCTTTCAGGGATGATAAAAAAGTCGAACAATTAGAAGATAATAATATAATTCCTAACGCGGTTTACTATCACGATATAATTCCGACTGTTTCAGAAACAGCTCGCCAAGAAAGAAAATCAATCAGAGATACTTGGCATAACAATGCGTTGAAAGCATTAAATGGTGTTGAGCTTGTTTTTGCCGATCCCGATAATGGCTCTGCTGTGGATAATAAGCTCACAAGAAAAAACGGAGAAAAGTACGCAGGTATCGGTGAGTTAGCGGACTATTATAATGCCAAAAAAGATATTGTATATTATTGCCACAAAGCCCGAAGAAAACAATCGGTATGGGAATCAAAAATGCGTGAATTGGAGTCGATTGGCGCTAAAATCATAGTTCTAACTTTTCATCGAGGAACACAGCGCTCTTATATATTTGCAATTCATCCTAAGCGTTATGAAAAATATAACGAATTAATTGAACAGTTCCTGTCAACAAATTGGGGAACAGTTAAAGTTGACGGAAAGAAAGAACCATTTTCCAGAGAATTATAAAACAATGGAAAGTGAAGATTCAGGGGACTTTAGAATGTCGCGATTTATTGTGCTTGACGTTGAAACGCCGAATAGCTATAACAATCGGATGAGCGCTATCGGAATCACCGTCATTGAGGACGGCGAGATTGTCGACGAGTTTTATTCGCTCGTAAATCCCGAGCAGCGGTTCGACGCTTTCAATATTGATTTAACGGGAATCGACGAGAAAATGGTTGCGAACGCGCCGACTTTTCCCGAGCTTTGGAAAGAGATAGAGCCGATTATGTCGAGCGGGTTGCTTGTCGCGCACAATGCCGTATTTGATATGAACGTGCTGAAAAAATGCCTGCGCGATTATAGGATAAACTGGAAGCCATACACCCGCTACACCTGCACCGTACAGCTTGGCAGAAGGCTTTACCCCGGAGTAAGCCACAGGTTGAACGACGACTGCGACCGCTTGGGTATCAGCCTGAACCATCATCAGGCGGACAGCGACAGCCGCGCCTGCGCCGAGATACTCCTGCGCTACCTGAAACAAGGCGCTGATATACAGCAGTACATAAGAACTTGCTCGTTTGATAAGTGATAAATAATTATGGAGATGATTAATATTGAATAAAAAAAACATTTATGATAAAGAATCAATGTTAAAAGATATTTCAGAGAGAAAAAAACTAATTGAAGAATACAAGGCAAAAGGTTATCTAAATAGAGAGGACGCAATCAAAAAAATTATGGAACTACGGAGTTCGGATCCGGATGTGAGTAAAGTCACAACAGAAAGATTGATTGTCAGTTCAATTCCTTTTGATAAGGCAACTGATGAAGCAATCGCCACTGAACTTCAAATGCAAATAGATATTTTATCTTTAAAGATTTCAAAATGCAATTAATATAGGAGTTATTATGCGCAATTTAAGGTGTTATTATCACGCGAAAACTGAAAAATTTATGCGGCAGAGCGAGGCTGAGATTATCGGTATTATCCATTCAAATGACATCTCGGCCGATACGCGTATCCAGCAGAGTAACACGTGGCAGCAGGAGATTGCGATTCTTAAGGATCAGCTTTCAGAGCTCGAGGAAGGCGAGTTGATTTTCGAGTACAGCATTCCGCGAATGGGTAAGCGCGTCGACAACGTTGTGTTGTATCGCAATATTGTTTTTCTGCTTGAGTTCAAGTGCGGGGACCGCGAGTACCGCGCATCTACATACGACCAAGTTTACGATTACGCACTTGATTTGCGTAACTTCCAGAAGGAAAGCCACGATAAGCTGCTTGTCCCTATAATGATTTCTACTAATGCGCCAGCAGTTGACAATCAAATTATAGAAAATGAGAAGATAATTGAGCCGCTGCGCTGCAACGCGAGCAACATTGGAAGCTCTATTTTACAGGTTGTAGAGAAATATAATGAACAAGACTTTGACTATAACAAATGGGTTAATTCTGAATATTTGCCGACGCCGACTATCGTTGAGGCTGCGCAAGCGCTCTACCGCGGACACAATGTTGAGGATATTACGCGTAGTGACGCTGGAGTTGAAAACCTTACTGTAACGACAGACGAGATTAACAATATTATAGAGTACAGCAAAGCTTATCATAGAAAAACCATTTGCTTTGTTACCGGAGTTCCCGGAGCAGGAAAAACCTTGGTCGGTCTTAACATCGCAATTCAGCGATCAAACGCGGCTGAGGGTGAACACGCAGTTTTCCTTTCCGGTAACTTCCCGCTTGTACAGGTTTTGCAGGAAGCTCTCGCACGTGATAGTGTTCAACAGGCAAAACAAAATGGCGAAAGGCTTACTAAGAAGGACGCCTTGCGTTCAACCTCTGCGTTTATTCAGATTATTCACAAGTATCGCGATTCCTTTGTTGGTAATGATAATGTTCCTCCTGAGCGCGTCGCGATTTTCGATGAAGCTCAACGAGCGTGGACCCGCGAGATGATTTCAAGTTTTATGGCGACAAAAAAGGGCGTCGCCAACTTTGAGTACAGCGAGCCCGAGTTTTTGATTAGCACAATGGACCGTCACGCGGATTGGTCGGTTATTATTTGTTTAGTCGGCGGCGGTCAAGAAATTAACACTGGTGAGGCTGGATTGCCGGAATGGTTTGATTCACTTCGCAGGGCTTTCCCTGATTGGGATGTCTATATCACACCGCAGCTAAACGACGAAGAGTATCGCCGCGACAGAGAATGGCAGGATATGATTGGCGGGCTTAATGTAACTGAAAATAAAAAGCTTCACCTCGCAACCTCAGTGCGATCATTTAGAACACCTGACCTTGCAGCATTTGTTAAGGCTTTACTCGATATTGATACTGATGCTGCAAAGGAACTATATGATCATATTAGGGATAAATATCCGATTTATATTACACGTAATATTAACGTGGCAAAGGAATGGGTGCGGAGCAAAGGTCAAGGAACAACACGTTATGGCCTGCTTGCAAGCTCCGGCGCAATTCGCTTAAAACCTGATGGCATCTTCGTTAAAAATGATATTAACGTTGCAAACTGGTTCCTTAACGGCAAAGATGATGTTCGCAGCAGTTATGCTCTGGAAGATGTTGTCACGGAGTTTGACATTCAGGGGTTGGAGCTTGATTACACTATTGTCGCTTGGGATGCCGACTTCCGTATGACAAATGGCAAGTGGACATACAATAACTTTTCAGGTAACAAATGGCAGAACGTTAACAACGAGGACCGGCGCCTCTACCTCAAAAACGCCTACCGCGTTCTTCTAACCCGCGCCAGACAGGGTATGGTAATCTTCATCCCAGAAGGTTCTGATTCCGACCACTCTCGTAAACGCGAGTTTTATGATGAGACGTATAACTATCTCAAAGAGCTGGGAATTGAGAAAATATAATAAGCAGTTACTATAATATTTCAGATAGCAACTGCTTTATTTCGTATCTAATATGTCATTCTCAATTCAGGTAACACTATCTTTTTTTCTCTATTTTTATTAATATTTTTTAGTATACCATTTTCTTTGCC
Organism: uncultured Ruminococcus sp.; assembly: GCA_902793125.1. Lineage (GTDB taxonomy): Bacteria > Bacillota > Clostridia > Oscillospirales > Acutalibacteraceae > Ruminococcoides. The sequence continues at coordinate 2,351 of CADBCC010000008.1, read as the reverse complement.
TTGTATTTCATAATACTCGCAAATAAGATTATTACAGAATGAATCTATATACATTGTATATGAGTACATTGCATTTGAATGAGAATCTATACTACCTCCTATTGTCAAATCTTTCGAAGGCATTAGGAAGAATTGTCCCCAGTTTTCGGTCTGACTTATATTATGTATATTCTTATTTATACTATCTAAACCAAATAACGGTTGATAATTAACTTTGTTTCTTAGTTTTGATGGATAAGTAGCTCCGATTTTTGAATTAATATTAATAATATTATTCAAAATAGTGTTTTCGTCTGTTTTTAGGTCCGAATAGGTTTTTATCTCTTTAATTAATTCGTTAAGTTTTTTCCACACAACTTCATGTGTGTTTAACTCACTTTTAGACAGTCGCAATACATATTCATTATCTTTCTTTTCGACTGTGTAAAACATATTGGAGTCAAGCAAAATGTTGCTTTCGTTTAATACTGTTTTTATTAATTCCTCAAGAGTTTTGCGTATACTATCCTCTAAAAAAATATTACCACGAAAACATAAACGTAAAAACAGAGATGCATAAAAAAACGAATAATAATAGTATGTGACTATATTCCAATTTGCAGATAATTCCAACGAGTTGCATATTAGTGCATCATTCTTTTGTAATAATGCTTTGATAAAAAACAATTCAATATCTCCAAGTAGACCTTTTAAAAGGATATCATTATCATAATAAAACAAATAATCGTTATTGTTTTTTTCGACAGATTTAAAACTTAAAAGAATAGTTTTAATGTTGTTTTTCCTTAAACTGTTAAATTTAATACTATATGGTGTTAGTGGAATCAAATATCGTTTTTTTATCTCTCTATAGGCTTGATCATAGACCACCATTAGAACATATCCTCATTGATTATTACGCTATCTCTTAATAATGATTTCATTTCCTCAACTATAGTTTTTTGTGTAGCTTTATTTGTTCCTGTATAAGAATCAAAATTTAGTTCCTTAAAAGGTTCTACAATCTCTAAGAACGAATTAACTTTAAAATTTTTGTAAGTTGTATAACAATTTTTTGAGATATCATCGAACATTTCCATTACAGATTTATAAAGGATTGTTTTACTCAATCTTGCATTTTTATTATTTGTTCTTTTGAAAACTATATCAATTGCTTCATAATAATTGCTTAAAACCTTGAACACGACTTCATCATCTTTGTCTGAAATAATACTATCTTCAAAAACAGATTTTGTTGATGAATAGAAAACTGTTCGAGATATCTTTCCAACCTTACTTTCGTTAGGCAATAAAAAACCAGCTAAAACAGACTCAGTGTTTATTCTGTCAAAAAGGATTCGCTGTCTTTCTTCAATTTTTGTTTCAGTTCCTGCTTGATTTTTTATATCCAAAATAAGTGCTGCAGGAACTCCTTTTTGAGTTGTGTTAATATCGATAAATAATTTAACTTCATCAGAACTTTTTAAATCCGTAAAAATAATTACCGGAATATCATATTCATTTTTCGACTCAATTAATCCATATAATCTATGTTGTCCATCAATAACTAAAAATCCGTTTTCAACTGTATCAAACGATATGGTGGAGTCTTCGTTATAGTGTATTTTTGTATTTGGTTGAGCACTTACAATAATTGCAGATGGAATTACGCCACGAACATCATCAAGATATTTTGCAATTTCTTTAGCTCTTTTAGGATTTAGTAGTCTTTGAAATCCCTTTTCCCTGTTTTCTTTTTTTCTAGATACAACACACATTGTTTTTAGAATTCTACTATTTATTACAGCTAAATAAAACAGTTTATCATTTTGAATGCATCGAATAGCTTTTATTATCTTTACGGCCACAACAATTCTCCTTTGTACTATTTATTATACTTCAATTGATCAAAAAAATTATAATAAAGATTTTAAATAATTATATAATGTTATGAAGAATAAGTCAACGCTATTATAGAGTTTAAAATTTTTAAAACGAGTGCAGATAATGTTAGTAATTGTTTTCCTTTATATTTTGATGTTTATTTGATGTTTGTTTTTACCTGAGGTTGCGGAAAGCTACGAATGATAAAGAAACGTAAAGCTGATAATAACGGCGATTAAAAGGGGTTATTACGGACTGCGAACCCTCGTAAATATGCCCCATACTGTTTGGTAAGGATGAGGTCGGCAGTTCGAGCCTGCCTATCAGCTCCATAGAAAAGAGGTACTCCACACGGAGTGCCTCTTTTTTACATCGGAACAGAGCTTATGGGCAGGCTCGAACAGGGCGTGCCGAGGACAAGGCGCGAAGTCGCCGCAGTCCGACGGTAAAAACATTTCGGGGAAATGTTTTTAGCCCGCCGCGAAGAT
>CADBCC010000007.1:54495-72538 GCA_902793125.1 uncultured Ruminococcus sp. | reverse complement strand
GAAAATTACAGAAATTTAAATATACTTTTTGTGATATTTGCACAAAAGAAATTATCACCGTTCGGGTTTCTGCTATCATAACCGAATTTCACATCATTATCGATACAGCCTAAGCTTTTTTTAATCTAAAAAAGACACCCGCATTTTTGCGAGTGTCTTGTTACTGAATTTATTGATATTGGGCTTTCGCCGTCTTTTTATCATCTTCCCGCGTATATCGCGACCAAAAGAATTGAGCCCGCGATTAACGCCGCGCATACCAAAGCTACGATACGCACAAACAATTTTTGCTTTTTATTCATAAGAAGCCTCTACACTTTAAAGGTTACATTATAGGAATACGATTTTTTGGAACCCGGAATCTTCGCGGTGATTTTAGCTGTAGCGCGTTTGTGGCACTGTCTTATCCACATAGTACAGCTCGGGCTCCAGCGTATAAAGTCGTAGGGATCAAGACCGTTTTGCTCGAGAAGCCATCCGCAGAAGATAGCGCACCAGTTAGCAGCCATATATTCGCCGTTGAACTCTTTCCACGCCTTAGTGTGGTTGTAATAGTTGCGTCCGCGTTTTCCGATTTGCTTTTTAGCAAGATCAGCCATCTTTTTCGCCTGATCGCGTTTCATAAACTGGGAAACGTCAATAAAACCTACTATTTCGGAGTTCTTCTTATATTTTTTATAAGTCTTTTTGGAAACAACGGATTTACGGTAATCGTTTGCTTTTGTGTTTCCTTCAATTGTAATTACGTTTTTCTTTGTAACCTTATATACTATACCAACGTGGTTAGCAAGGTATCCGTCTCCGGGATACCAATGGAAGAGTATAAAGTCACCCTTCTTAGGCGTATAGCGCTTACGCTCTTTAAACGCCGAAACCTGCTTTGCCTTTACGTTTCCGTAAGAACTTACTGTAGCTACGGAATTATTTTTTGTTGAGTATTTTACAGGAGTATGCGAAGCAAGGTTACTAACCTTAAAGAAGCTGTTTACGGACGACTTATAGTTCGATAGGTAAAGCTGTCCGGGATATTTTTTATTCCTCTTATATCTTACGGTCTTGTTTTTAAAGTTGCCTGTATTTTTCTTTCCTTTAAGATACTTTGTATAAAAACTCATCTTAGCGGAATATGACTTTGTCTTTTTGGAATACGAAGTAACTTTTTTAATATCGGAAGAGTTCTTTTTATCGGCAAGAATAACCCAGAAACGAACGTTGCCGACTTTTACATTAGCTATTCCGCAGGCGTTTATGTTCTTAGACTTTTTAAAATCACATTTTTTGAATTTCAAATAAGTATTAACATAAGTCGCGCCTTTAGAGTATACGATATTATCGGGGAACTCTATATTTGTTTTCGCGGAAAGCTTTCCGCTGTAGTATACAGCTAACATTAAAGCTCTTTTATAAGCTTTCGCGGATAAGTCCTTATCATTTTTAAGTTTTGATAAGCCCTTTGATTTTCTGTAAACATTAACCGCGTTAAAAAGCTTTTTATTATAAAGCTTTATTGTAGAACCCTTAACCTTAAATTTCGCGGTTTTTGTATCGGGCTTTTCAGCTTTCTTCTCTGTAGCGGGCTGAGTAACTTCGGGCTCTGTAGCGGGACAGGAAGTTTCGGGTTCAACAGTTGTTTCAGCGGGCTGAGTCTCAAGCGCTTCGGTTTCGCTGAAAGCAGAGGTTTCAACCGGAGAAGTCTGAGCTTCGGTTTCTTCAACCGCTGAGAAAGATGTAACGCAAAAAGCGGACATTATTATCGTCGCCGCGATTAAAGCCGAAACTATTCTTTTAAAATGCATTTTTTCACAACCTTATCATTTTTAATTTCAATTATTCTTCCAAATTCATGTTGGCTATACACACCATCTTTTCTATTATATTATATTCAAAGAATTATTTCAAGGTTAAATGTTCCGAATTTCGAGGGCCAATTATCACATAAGGTAGTAAAAATGTACTGTTTTCGACGAAAACGGGACCGCTCTCAAAGAGCAGTCCCGCAACAAAATCACAGCATAGATATTATTTCTTTTTTATAATTCAGAAAACGCTCGGTTAAATTAAAATCCTTATTCCTCGGTTTTTCCTCGTCTATTACTATTTCATTTTTAACAGAACCGGGATTACCGCCGAGTATATAAATCCTGTCTGACAAAAGAATCGCTTCGTCTATATCGTGGGTGATAAGAATTGTCGAAAGACGGATTCTATCCATAACACCGAGAAACCACTTGTGCATATCGTCTTTAGTCAAAGTATCGAGCGCTGAAAACGGCTCATCAAGAAGCGCGACATTATTCGATACCATATATGTTCTCAAAAGCGCCGCTCGCTGTCTCATTCCGCCCGAAAGCTCCGCGGGGTAACATTTTTCGGTACCTTCAAGTCCAAACTCCGAAAAATGTTCTCCAACCCTTTTTCGCGCGTCACTCTTTTTCTCACCTTTTATAATTAACGGCAAAGCAATATTATCCTCTATGGTTTTATACTCCATAAGCAAATCCTTCTGGAGCATATAACTCATCTTGCCGTGCTTACCCGTAATCTCTTCTCCGTCCAGAAAAACACTGCCCCGTTGAGGTGTAAGCAGTCCCGAGATAACGTTAAACAGAGTGGTTTTTCCTCCTCCGCTCGCGCCTAACAGACTGACAATTTCTCCTTTGTTGAGCTTTATGTTTATATTTTCAATTACATTTGTTTTTCCGTCGTAAGAGAAAGATACATCTTTTACTTCGAGTTTAGCCATATTTACTCCAGATAGTCGTTGGTAAATCCTGTGTTCTCAGGTATTGTATCGGATGAAAGCTTGTTTTCGTTAATCCAGTTATAAAAAGCGTTCCACCGCTTCGGATCAATATAACCCCACTTTTTAACCTCAGCTTTATACTCTTTATTCATATATTCCTGGCTGGCTTTAACAAGCTTTTTATCAAGTTCGGGAGCTGCTTTGCAGAGAATATTAACCGCGTCGCCCGTATTCTGAATCGAATACTCATATCCGTCCTTTAACGCCGAAAGGAACGCCTTAGCCGTATCGGGATTATCCTTCATCCAATCGGTATTGCCTAAAACTACGGGAGTATAATAATCAAATACTTCATTTATATCTTTAAAGGCGAAATAATCTGTTTTCAGCTTAGACAGTTCGGCATTAACTCCGGCCCAGCCGTAGAAAATCCATATCGCGTCAACAGACTTGCTTTTAAGCGCCGAAACCTCGTCTGTAACCGTACTCGGGATCAGATTAACCTTGCTAAAATCGCCGCCGTCGTCTTTCATTACCTGTTTTATAGTCGCTTTTTCTATAGGCAAATCCCATGTGGCGTATTTCTTTCCTTCAAGCCCCTTAGGTCTGTCTATACCCTCGCCTTTTCTTGAAATAATACCTGAAGTATTATGTTGAACAATCGCGGCTACGGCTTTTAAAGGAAGCTTATTCTTACCTGTAATCATAGGAAGCATACTGTCCTGGAACGATACGCAGAACTGCGCCTTGCCCGAACCTACAAGCGCCTCGGCGCCGTCCTCGGGAGGCTGAACTATTTCTACGTCAAGTCCCGCTTTATCGAAGTAACCTTTTTCCTTAGCGACATAAAGTCCCGTGTGGTTTGTATTAGGCGTCCAATCAAGCACAAAAGTTATCTTTTCCTTCTTTTTATTACCGTCATTTGACGAACAACCCGCTAAAGCGGATACCATAAGCGTTAAAGCTAAAACCAATGCTAATACTTTTTTCATATTTTCTTCTCCTTTTCTTTCCACGGCATACATTTCTTCTGTAAAATACCTATTATAAACATAAGCAGCAGGCTTATAGCGGAAACAAGAAATATAACCGCGAACATTTTGTCGAAAGCATAAGCTTTTCTTACTCTCGTCATATAAACTCCCAGTCCGTTAAATCCTCCGAGCCATTCCGATATTACCGCGCCGACTACAGCGTACGATACCGCGATTTTTAAGCTTGAGAAAAACTGAGGAAGCGCGCCGGGAAATTTAACATGTCTGAAAATCTGCAAATTTGTAGCTCCCATCGACCGCATAAGGTTTATCATATCAGGATCCGCCGAGCGAAATCCCTCAAGCAAGCTCACCGTTATCGGGAAAAATACAATAATAACAATAAGTATAATTTTAGGAAGCATTTCGTACCCAAACCAAAGCACAAGCAGCGGAGCTATCGCTACCGTGGGGATGGTCTGAGTAATTACTACAAGCGGATAAAACGCTTTATAAAGGCTTGTAAACCTGTCCATAATAACAGCCATAAAAAAGCCTATAGCTGTTCCCGTCACAAGACCTATAAACATTTCCGCGAGCGTAACCGCGCTGTTTGAAAGTAAAAGCGGGAAATCATCTACAAACGCTTTTACCACATCAACCGGAGACGGTAGCAGAAACGGCGGAATAATACGTGTTCCGGTTAAAATCTGCCAGACAATTAGTATAACCGCTACTGCTATAGCGGGCAAACTCTTATTTGTGATGCTTTGTAACTTTCTTTTCAATTGTAAGCACATCTCCCTCGGGTTTGTAAACAACTTTTATATAAGCGGATACGGAAGGAGCACCCGCCTTTATAGCTATATGCTGACATTCTTTTACAATATCCATGAGTTCATCATAATCGCCCTCAATTGTTGTTTCAAACGGTCCTACATAATAGTTTAATCCCGTACTTTTTATATAGTCAATAACCTCGTCAACAATACGGATTAACTCGTCGTCGTTTTTTGATTCCGGTAAGGTTTGAATCGCTACACTCGCGTTCATAAATCATTCTCCTTTATAAAAAATATCGCCGCGCTGACGCGCGGCGTAAATTTACTTTATAAACATACTCCCTACGTCGGCATTATCCGAATCAGGTTTAGGGTATAATCTCAGCCTACTCTATACATAAGCACCCCTGTGATATTGTAAATATATGGTACATCTTTTTGCTGTAAAAGTCAAGTGTAAACTATTTTAAAATCTTCAACGATATGTCAAACGCCTTAACCGAATGAGTAACCGCGCCCATCGAAATAATATCAACGCCTGTTTCGGCAACGGCTCTTAATGTTTCATCGGTAATTCCGCCGGAAGCTTCGAGCTTCGCCTTACCCGCGGTGATCTCAACCGCTTTTTTCATATCCTCACAGCTCATATTATCGAGCATAATAATATCTACGTCTACGCTCAGGGCTTCCTTGAGTTCGTCAAGATTTCTGACCTCAAGTTCAATTTTTACGGTATGACCGAGCTTTTCTCTTAGCTTATTTACCGCTTTTGTAATTCCGCCGCCGGCGTCTACGTGGTTATCCTTAAGCATAGCACAGTCGGAAAGATTGTAACGGTGGTTTTTTCCGCCGCCGATTGTTACCGCATATTTTTCGAGCGGTCTTAGTCCCGGGAGAGTTTTACGCGTATCCGCGATTGAGGCGTTTGTACCTTCAACAATTTTAACGGCATTATTTGTTGCCGTAGCTACTCCGCTCATATGCTGTAAAATATTCAAAGCGGTTCTCTCCCCTTTTAAGAGTGTTTTTGTTTTCCCGCTGATTTTAGCGATAATATCGCCTTTTTTAAGAGAATCGCCGTCCTTTTTAAACACTTCCGCTTTTAAATCGGACTGAATAATTTCGAACACTCTAAGCGCGATTTCCAAACCCGCTAAAACACCGTCGGATTTAGCGATAAACTGAGCCGTGTTTTCCTGTGTTTCGGGTATAAGATAATCGGTCGCCGCGTCTACATAGTTTATATCTTCGAGCAGTGCGTTCTCTATAAGGCGGTCAACGTAAATTTTATTTAACATCATAAATTTATTCCCTCTCTTAATTCGTCAAGTATTATTCCCGCGACAATTGCGATTGAGCGCGCTTCAACAAAGTCAACAGTAAGCTCGTAGTTACCCGTAATCAGGCTGTTTACAATCGCGTCGACCTCGGAAAAGCTCTGCTGGAATTTTTCGGGTTTAGGAAGCACAAAATATGTATCCTGCATTATCTTTCGGATTTCTGTTCTTATTCCCTTGGGAAGCGGTTTGCCCTCTATTTTCGGAAGCTTTGGCGCTTTCGCCAATGGAACGCGTCCGCTTTTTTTTAGCTTTTCGGTCATATTTTCAGCCGCGCTTCTTGAATACACAAGCGCCTCCAACAGCGAGTTGCTCGCCAAGCGGTTAGCGCCGTGGACGCCCGTATGCGTACACTCGCCCGCCGCGTAAAGTCCCTCGACAGTCGTCTGGGCGTTGGTCTTAACCTGAATTCCTCCCATAAGATAATGCTGGCACGGAAATACGGGAATTCTATCCTTGGTCATATCAACACCTTCTTCAAGGCATCGGCTGTAAATCATCGGGAAACGTTCTTTTATAAACTCAGGATCTTTATCGGTTATATCAAGATAGAATTTTTCGCTTTTGGTTGCCTCTGCCTCACGCATAACTGCCTGAGATACAACATCTCTCGGAGCAAGCTCACCGCGCTCATCGTATTTAAAAACGAATCTTTCTCCCTTACAGTTAAGATATACCGCGCCCTCGCCTCGTACAGCTTCGGAAATAAGGAATCTTTCTCGGGCGTTTTCAGCCGCGAACGCCGTTGGATGGAACTGGATTCTTGAGAGATGTTTTATTTCGGCGCCTAACATATGGGCAAGCGCAATACCGTCGCCTGTTGAGATGGCGGAATTGGTTGTGTACTGATAAATACGTCCTATACCGCCCGTGGCAATAAGAGTGTATTTAGCGCCGACCTGGCTTATTTTTCCGTCTTTCAGAATTCCCGCCCAAAAACCGTTTTCAACCTTATTCAGCTCAAAAACGAGAGCGTTCTCAACCACCTTAACATTCGGCTTTTCTTTTACCGCACATATAAGCGTATCGACAATCGCCTTTCCCGTTGAGTCCTTATGGTGTACAATTCGGTTTCTTGAATGTCCTGCTTCAAGGGTTTTGGAAAGTTCGCCTGACTTTTCGGTATCGAAATCAACGCCTATTTCTTTAAGCTTCAATACATCCGACGGGCCTTCTTCGACAAGCTTTTCAACCGCGGAAAGGTTATTTTTAAACTTTCCCGCAATCAGAGTATCGGCAATATGCAGTTTGAAATCATCCCGGTTTTTATCGAGCACGGCGGCGACTCCGCCCTGGGCGAGTGATGAATTGGAAAGAGTCAGCTCGCGTTTTGATACAACCAAAACGTTTACGTCATTATCAAAACTCAGCGCCGCGTACAATCCCGCGACTCCCGCGCCGATAATTAAAACATCATATTCTTTATTCATAGTTAACCTCATAATTCGGTTTACAAATAATTTAAATTATATTATACTACTAATAATGATTTTATTCAACAGTTTTAAGAGGTTAATTTATGGATTTAATAGAAACAAAAGAAAAAATTGACCGCGCTCTGCTGATTTCGGTAGATACGGGTAAATTTGACGCTCAGGCGAGCTTGGACGAGCTGTGGGAACTTTGCGAAAGCGCGGGCGCTGAACCCGTTTTGACCGTTATGCAAAAATTAGACAAAGTCGAAAGCGCGACTTACGTAGGCTCGGGCAAGTTAGAGGAAATAAAAGAAATCTGCCGTTCTTATGAAATCGACCTTATAATCTGCGACAGCGAACTCAGCCCGACTCAGATTAAAAACCTTGAGCGTGAGTGCGACGCGAGGGTAATCGACCGCACAACGCTCATCTTAGATATTTTCGCGTTAAGGGCAAAATCGAGAGAAGGTAAGCTGCAGGTTGAATTAGCCCAGTTAAAATATCTTTTACCGAGACTTACGGGTAAAGGTATTGAGCTTTCGCGTCTCGGCGGAGGAATCGGCACAAGAGGTCCCGGTGAAACTAAATTAGAAACCGACAGACGGCATATTCACCGCCGTATGGAAACTCTGAAATCCCAGCTCAAAGACGTTGAGAACCACCGCCAAAGGCTCCGCGAAAGGCGCGGCAAAGACGGTGTAATTACCGTCTCGATTGTCGGATATACGAACGCGGGCAAAAGCACGCTTATGAACTATTTAACGGACGCGGGGGTTTTAGCCCAGGACAAGCTTTTCGCAACATTGGATCCGACTTCAAGGGCGTTAAAGCTTCCGAGCGGAGTAACGGTTATGCTCATAGATACAGTTGGGCTTGTAAGACGGCTTCCGCACGGACTTGTTGAAGCGTTTAAATCCACTCTTGAGGAAGCGGCGCTGTCCGATATTATTTTAAACGTCTGCGACGCAAGCTCGAGCGAGGCTTCGGTACATATGAAAGTTACCGCAGACTTGCTTTGCGAACTCGGGTGCGGAGACACTCCGATAATTAACGTTTATAACAAGTGCGATAAATTAAGCCCGCTCGAAATCGGAGCGGATAACGAAAACAATGTGCACATCAGCGCTAAAGAAGGCAAAGGAATAGAAAATCTTCTGAACGCGATTGAAAGCAATCTCCCGGTTAAAATAAAAAAAGTAAAGATGGTTTTACCGTTTTCGAAGGGCTCGGTTTCGAACGAAATCCGCACAAAAGCAACGCTTATAAGCGAAAATTACACCGCCGAGGGAATTGAAATCGAAGCCATAATCGACGAGGAAATGTACCTAACCCTTAAAGAATATATAAAAGAATAAATTTTCAAAAAAGAGAAGCCGGGTTATTCCGGCTTCTCTTTTTCATTATATTTTGAAATAGCTTTAACAATTTTAGAAGAAATTATTCCGATTAAAATACCTGTTAAAAGTCCCGAAATAAAAAGTACGGGATAGTAATTAATTATCTCCGGGCTTTGCAGAATAACCACCGCCGCGAAAAGCTGGCCGATATTATGCAAAACTCCCCCGACCGCGCTCACGCCGATTATCGTAAGTTTAAGCCTTTTGCAGATTATCATTCCCGCAAGACTTAATACAGCGCCTGTAAAACTGTACACAAGCGAGAGTACGTTTCCGAACAGCAATCCGATAATAACTACTCTTATAAGCGAAATTCCTACCGCTTCCTTCGCTCCGAAAAAGTAAAGCGCGGTAACAATTACAATATTCGCGAGACCTAATTTTACCCCGGGTACGGAAATATTTACGGGAATTATTGCCTCAATATAACTGAATATAAGAGCTAACGCGGTAAACACCGCGATTTGCGCAATTCTTTTCGACATCTTTTCCCTTTCGTTAATGAGCAACCGCGTCGGGCGCGGATTTATCGGACGTAATTCCAACAACTACTTTGTGCGGCAGGCAGATTATCGAACCGCTTTCGATTTCACCTTGGCTCACGCAGTATTTATCCCTGCAGTCGGCATCTTTAACAGAAACTTTTCCTTTTTTTATTTCGACGGTATTGAATCCGTTTTCGGTTTTTACCTTTATTTTTTTATCGGATTCAAGCGGATAACTTCCAATTTCTTTTCCTCCGACCGTAATCTTTACCGTTGAGCCTGAAGTATGATTCAGGCTGAAATATAAAAATCCCGCCGCGGATAATATTGTAACAAGTACTATCGCGATAATATCACGTTTATTCATAATCGGATTTTTTTACAACCTTGTATTTAATATCGGCGGTGAAGTTTTCGGCAATTCCTTCGGATACAAGCAATTCTCCTTTATTGTTATATAATATTATATCGAAATTCTTTTTTGAGTCTGCCCAGAATTTTAAAGCGTCTTTTTCGCCCATAACGTAAAGCGCTGTTGACATAGCGTCGGCAAAAACCGCGTCTTTATAAATTACGGTAGTCGATAATAATCCGCTTTCGGCGGGATAACCAGTTTCGGGATTTATAATATGGCCGTAAGTTTTTCCGTTTTTCCTGAAATTACGCTCATAAGCGCCCGAAGACACTACCGCTAAATCTTTGACTTTTAACTGTCCGAGATACTGCTTGCCCGGTTCGGGGTGTTTAATAGCGACAAGCCAGGGATTTCCGTCCTCCTTGGTACCGATTGTCTGGACATTTCCTCCGAGATTAATAAGCGCGCTTTCCACTCCCATATTTTTAAAATTATCCGTAAGTTTCTGGGAAGCGTAACCCTTCGCTATTCCGCCGAGGTCAACTTCTTCACCTTCCTGATTAAGTGAAACTTTGTAGCCGTTGATTTCAATTTTATCGGGAACGGCTGTTTTTAAAGCTTCATTAATTTCTTTTTCGGAAGGGATTCTGTATTTATTATCAGGAAATCCCCAAAGCTTTGTAACCTGTAATAAAGCGGGGTTAAAAGCTCCGTTAGTAAGTTTATTATAATTTACGGCGTCTTTTAATAAATCAGCAGTTTCTACGGAAATATCAGCCGACCTGTTTTTGTTGAGTTTATAAATGTCGCTGTTTTTATTAAAAGCGGAAAGCGTTTTATCGAGATCCATAATTGTATTTTTAGCGTCTTTTACCACTTTTTTACTTTCGGGACAATTTACCGTTACGGACATATAGGTGTTCATAGCGTAAAATCCCTCGCTGTAGGTTGTAGACGAACACGCGCAGAGAGTAAGCGTTAAAAGTATAAGAAAAATCGGAATAAGTTTTTTCATAATTACCACCTTTATTATAAGCTTTTTTAAAATTATAATCATATTATATACTAAATCAAATCATTTTTAAAGTCTACGCTTGATTTTTATTTTAAAATATTGTAAACTATCACTAAAACTTATAAGGAGTGACTTAAATGGATAAACCTGTTTACGAAAATCCCGAAGAGGAAGTTATTATAATTGAGCTTACCGACGAAGACGGCGTAAGCACCGAATTCGAGTATCTCGACACAATCGGATATGAGGGCGACGAATACGTTGTTCTTATTGAAAACAAAGAGGACGCCGAGGGTGTTATTATTCTTATGATTGAATCCGTTGACGACGAAACCGAAAACTACATCGGTATCGAGGACGAAGAAACCGTTCAGAAAGTTTACGAAATATTCAAAAATAATCATAAGGACGAATTCGAATTCACAGATTAAACACTTTTTTATTAACGTTTCGGATTGCTTAGGCAATCCGAATTGTTATAGGGAGTCAGTTAAATATGGCAAAGATAAAAAACACCTTTCTTTTCATACTATATACAGCTATACTCGGAGCAATTGTCGGAGCTATAATCTGGATTTTTTTAAGATTAATGAACCTCGGAATTAACTTAATCTGGGAAAAAGTTCCGAGCGCTCTTAATTTTCCTTTTTACACGCTTTTGCTTTGCGCTATCGGCGGATTATTAATTGGGCTTTGGAAGCGCAAATTCGGAAATTATCCCGATGAATTAAACGAAGTATTGGGAAAAGTCAAAAAGACGGGACGATACCCTTACAACAACGTTTTTTCAATCTCAGGCTCGGCATTATTTCCGCTTTTGCTCGGCGCAAGCGTCGGCCCGGAGGCAGGGCTTACGGGAATTATCGCGGGGCTTTGCACCTGGGTAGGAGATAAACTTAAACATTTTTCAAACGAGCTTAAAGAACTTACAAAAATCGGAATAAGCGCGACTCTCGGAACAATCTTCCACTCGCCTATGTTCGGATTTATGGAGCCTTTGGAAGAAGATAAAAAAACCGTGCTTCCGAAAAAATCCAAGATAGTCCTGTATTTTACCGCTATACTAAGCTCTTTCGGCATATTCTGGCTTTTAAATAAAATTTTCGGAGTACATACGGGAATTGAAGGTCTCGGGCCTGCGAATATTGAGCTGCACGATTATCTTTACGCCGTTCCGCTTTGCGCTGTCGGAATACTTTTAGGCTATTTCTTTATGCTCAGCCGAAAACTCACTCAAATAATCTTTAAGCCGATTAAAGATAAAATAGTTTTAACGTGCGCAATCGGCGGACTATTGCTCGGAATTTCGGGAACGGTTCTGCCTCTAACGATGTTTTCGGGAGAGCACCAGATTTCACAGGTTGCAGAAAGCGCGCCGTCATTCGGAATCGCTGTACTTTTAATCACAGCGGCGGTTAAACTTATTCTTACAAATATCTGCATAACCTCGGGATTAAAAGGCGGTCACTTCTTCCCCGTTATATTCTGCGGAATATGCGTAGGGTTTTCAATCAGCCTTATCACGGGAATTGACGCTGTGTTCTGTTCGGGAATAGTAACAACCGCGCTTATCGCGCATACGTTAAAAAAACCTTTGGCCGCAGTACTTTTGATGATGATTGTTTTCCCCGTTCATCTTATTCCGATTATGCTGTTTTCGGCTTTTGCCGCGAATATTTTTAAAACGCCGAAGTTTTTAGCCGAATAAAAAAACACGATATTTTTATTTTATTGCGTGCCCGCCACAACTCCGGGCACGCTTTTTCTTTATATTAAATCACTCGGAATCGTTAAAAAAACGGCTTGAAAAAGATGTGAATCTCATATATAATAATGATGATTAAACGATTTAACGGAGGCAATTGTTTATGAAAAAATTTACAGGCTTATTACTCGTTTCGCTTATAGTTTTAAGCGTAATCGCAAATGCTTTTTCCGCTTCCGCGGCGGATGATGACAAGGTCATGGAGATGCTTAATAAAATGACTACGGAGCAGAAAATAACCCAGATGCTTATGCCGTCATTCCGTTACTGGCAGGAAGAAGGCGAAGAAAAAACAGGAGTTGAGCAAATCAACCCCGAGATCGAAGCTTTTTTAAAGAGATACGGTTTTGCAGGCGTAATTATGTATGCCCAGAGCTGTAAAAACACCGAAATGACAACCAGACTTATTGACGATATGCAAACGGCCAACGCCGCTACGGAAGACGAAAGGCCCGCGTTACTTACCGCAGTCGATCAGGAGGGCGGAAACGTTGCGCGTCTCGCGACAGGTACGGCGCTTTGCGGAAATATGGCGCTCGGAGCTGCGGGCGACCTTAACTATACGGAAGCTGCCGCCTCGATAATCGGTTCGGAACTCGGTTCTATCGGTTTCAGCGTTGATTTCGCGCCTGTAGTCGACGTTAACAACAATGCCGCGAACCCCGTAATCGGTATTCGTTCTTTCTCGGACGATCCCGATACAGTAGCACAAAACGCTGTCAGCTTTATTAAAGGACTTAAAAAGAATAATATAGCTTCCTCGCTTAAGCATTTTCCCGGACACGGCAACACAGATACCGACAGCCATACGGGACTACCCTGCGTAAACAGCACTTATGAAGAATTGAAAAAATGCGAGTTAGTGCCCTTTAAGAGCGCGATTGATTCGGGCGCGGAAATGATTATGACCGCCCATATTGAATATCCTAATATCGAGAAAGATACCTATGTTTCAAAATTAACGGGTAAAAATATAAATCTTCCCGCTACTCTTTCAAAAACCGTTTTAACCGATATTCTCAGAAAAGATATGAACTTTAACGGTGTTGTTATTACCGACGCAATGGATATGGACGCTATAGCGCAACATTTCGACAGATACGACGCCGCAAAGTTAGCCATTAACGCGGGAGTTGATATTCTTCTTGTTCCGACCGGAACCTACAGTTCCGCTCAGCTTAAAGATACGGAAAACTATATCGCCAAGCTTGTTAAAATGACAAATGACGGAGATATAAAAATTGATAAAGTTAACAAAGCTGTAGAAAGAATATTAAGGCTTAAAGAAGAAAAAGGCCTGCTCGACAAGTACAGCGAAACAAATATTGATGAAAAAGCCGCAACCGCCAAGGCGACAGTCGGCTCAAAGGACAGCCACAGCAAGGAGTGGGAAATCACCAAACGCGCGCTGACTCTCGTTAAAAACGATAATAATACCCTACCGATAAATAAAGACAGCAAAACTGTTGTACTTGCGGCAAACGCCGATGGATGCAAGTCAATGGATTACGCTGTAGGGCTTTTAAAGGAAAATAAAAAGCTTGATGACGACAGCGATGTTGTTATTGATACTTATAATAATAAAACCGCGGATGATATTGCACCGCAAATCAAGGACGCCGATAATGTAGTAGTTTTCACAAGAATGTTCAGCTCCGATGATCTGGACCCGAAAACCGAGGACGGCGAAACGTTTACGGTTGTTGACGGAATTATTGAAAAAGCGCACGAAAACGGTTCCAAAGTAACGATAATAAGCTGTTACCTGCCTTATGACGCGGCACGCTTCCAGAAAGCCGACGCCATTATGATTGCGTACGGTTCCAAAATTATGAGCGAGGATCCGAGAACCAAGGACTCTGATCTTATAGCTTACGGTCCGAATATGCCCGCGGCGCTTTACACGGCGTTTGACAGCGGAGTAAAGCCTACGGCAAAACTTCCTGTTAATATCCCCGAGGTTACCGATTACAAATTAACCGACAAGATTTTATATAAACGCGGATTCGGATTAACTTATCCCGATAAAACCACAAACGATAAAAAAACTTTACTCGGCGATACCGACGGAGACGGTAAGATTACGGTTGCCGACGTATCTTTGATTCAGAAATATCTCGCGAAGTATAACGTGTCCGACAGTTTCAATATCGAAGCGGCTGATTCTGACGGAAACGGAAGAGTTACTATTGTAGACGCAACATTTATTCAAAAATATATTGCTAAAATGAAAGCCCCCAAAGGAATAGGAAAACAGATTTTCAGCGAGACTTTGCTTGATGTAACAAAGAACGTTGAAGAAAACGGCGGATATTATACAGGCAAAAAGGAAAAGCCCGCGCTTATTCAAAACGCCTGGGAGGGAATGAACCGCGCCTTTACTATTGAAAACGGAAAAGCGGAAATTGATATGAGCAAGGCTCGTCCTTCTTTCTGTTCATCGGCTTGTTATATGGCTCTGCTTAAAGCTCTGTCGAACTGGGACGATAACGGTGATATTTCGGAAAAATCATGGTTAAATCTCAGACCTTACACCCTTGACGGTATGGATTATCCGTATCAGAATGTCGGCACGGGATGCTGGGGACGAGCGAACGCTAACGGTCCCGGAATGGCTGCTCTTGTATCGCAGTTGAACGCGGGTTATAATATTTACTTAAAACCCCGTACTTCTTACTCCTCTTACGAAGAATACTATAACGCCTGGAAAAATGTTAAGGCGGGAAATATACTGAAAATTTTCCGGAATGAATATATCGGCTGTGATGACCAAAATTCCGAAGCCGGACACTTAGTAGTTTTTCTCAAAATGGAAGACGACAAGGACGAGAAAGGAAATCCCGATCCCGTAATTTATTACTGGTCATCCAACGGCTCAGGTTACGCTCCCGATAAGGGTTACGGTATCGGAAGTTCCCACTTATCAAAAATTTACCGCGCGGTTTCAACTTGCATAACCAAACCCTATGAATTCAATAACGCTGAAAAAATCGCCCCCGATGAGGTTGATCAATGGCTTAGTGATATAGGCGAAAATCATATCGCAAGCGAGCAGGAACTTATAGACGCGGTTAACCCCATAAAGTAATAATGTTATAAAAAGCATAATAAAACAGGAACGGATTTTTGATTATTTCCGTTCCTGTTTCTTTTATATAATTATTTAATTGTATTTCGTCCAGTCCGCTCCGTCAAATACCATATTAACTCCGGGAATCTGTAAATCTTTTGTTTTGTCGCCGTCGGTATCGAATATTACCCATGTGGCGCCGTTAGGAATCTCGGCTCTGTATATTCCGTCCGAAACCTTTTCCATATTGTTTCCGGGCCATGTCATCATCTGTTTATTTTCGTCAGACCAGAAATAAGCCTTTACAACTGACCAGTTTAAATTTTTAAAGTAGACGTAATTCTTCGAAGCTTCCGTAGGAGCGTCGGTCGTCTGCTGAGGCGAAGTCGCGGGAGTGCCTGAGCCGCCCGAAATAACGGTTCCGCATTTTCCGCATCTGTTAAATCTTTTTACGATATACTCCTGTATAGCTGTAGCGTCTTTTATTGAAAGAGTGCCGTTGCCGTCGCAGTCAGCCGCTTTAATTTCGCTGCTTGACATTGTAAGAAGATAAACCAAGTGCTTTTGCAGACGCGTTACATCTTTAATATTTATAAGTTTATCGCTGTTTGTATCCCCTATCAGGATATCTCCGTCGGAAACCTGAGTCTGGGAATCAACTTCCGCGTCGGCGTAAGCGCTCCAGGATGAGCCGTTATAAATCTGGTTATTGCCGGGGATAGATATATTGCCCGATTTATTTCCGCCCTGGTCGCTGAAAATACACATATCGTTTTCTTTAGGGAAGGAAATCTTATAGACGTTATCTTTATACTTGGTCATCGCTTTTCCCGGCCAGCTTATGTCGCTCGAGTCTGTGGAAGAACGCCAGTAATAAACGTAAGGATTAGCGAATCTGTTGTTTGAGTTATCGAAGTAAATCGTTGTAAAGGTGTTCGGATCGGGCGCGGTCGGAGGCTGGGGCTGCTGTCCGCTGTAGGGTTCCCACTTATTGCCGGCGAGTAAAACCATATTCGTTTCGGAAATATCGAGACCAGGAGCGCCTTCTCCCTCGGGATAACGTCCGCCCGAACCGACAAAAATTACCTTACCGTTTTCGAGCCCGTCGTCAACGTCAATCGTCCAGAGATTTAAGCTCGTATCATATCTCATTTCTTTTCCGGGCCAGGCGGCGTTAGCCTTAACTTCGCTGCCGCTTTCGTCGTAGATATACGCCTTTACGTCGCTCCAGTTATTCTGGGAGCTGTCGAAATACACCCTCGTCACGGCGTTGGGATCCTTTTTCTTAAAGTTAAACGATTTCTCCAAGGTTTCCTCGGAATTTGTCGCTTTCATTTCAACTTCAAATACAGTTCCGACATCAATTCCGTCGCCGATTTCAAAGGTCTGGCCGTTAACTACTCTGAACTCGCTTCCGCCGTTAACTCTTACCATTGCGTAATCAGCTCCGCGCAGAGAAACAGAAACAGTCTCGCTGTCGTAGAATGAGTAGTCGCCCTTAATGCTCATATGGATTGAGGACTGCGGTCCTTCAATAAGAATTGTTCCGTTTTCGCCCGAATCAAATTCGGCTTTTCCGCCCGTTACAACTGCTGTTGTGCCGTCGTAGAAGTTAGTTACGGTTGTTTTATTGCCCCACATCGAGGAGACGTTAACCGCGATTTTTTTGTTTTTCGGAGCTCCGATTACCGCTATGATACCGTCGCTCATTTCGCCGTTATCATAACTTCTCGAGAAAGTATAGCCCGAATCGGCTGAGTACGGAGAAATCTGCTGGTGCTCACCCGCGCCGACCGCGACATGCTTGCTCCTGAATTTTCCGACTTTCTGCCAATGTTTAAGAACACTTTGGTCGATACTGCTCCAGTTCATATCGCTTCTAAGCGAATGTCCCGAACCGCCGTGTCCGTCGAATGACATACCGGGTACTGTCGGACGGTTGGTTTCATCTCCGTAGAATATCTGTATCGCTCCCGGGAGAAGCTGGAACGCCGACCCCTGATAAATAAGGTCTCCGCGGGCTAAATTGGAGTCGTGGGAGGAAATATAAGTAAGAACGTTATGTCCTTCTTTTTTATTTAAAGCGTTAGCGTAACCCTGATAGGTTCCGTTGATATTCGAAATTCCGGGAACACCCGAGCCCGAGAATCCGAAGTTAATCATTGAATCGAATCCGCCCTGAGTATAGTAATCTCCGCCGTCAAGACCTTTCCAGTCCCAGCACTCGCCGGTCATCCAGAAATCATCTTTCCAGTCAGCTCCCGCTTTTCCCGGGTTTTTCTGACGCCACTGTTTCAGCGCGGATACGCAGGAAGTTTTAAGTTTATTCCATGAACCGAGGTCAACGTGCTTCGCGGTATCGCATCTGAAACCGTCAACACCGTATGTTGATACCCATTCGGAAAGCCATTTTGTTATATAATTGCTGACGGTATCGGAGCTTCCGTATTTGCTGATTTTTGAATTATATGTACCCTCCTGAGTCCATTTGGTTTTAAGAACAGGAGGAATACTTACGCTCTTGGAGGATTCCGTTCTGAAGTCGGGAAGTCCCGAAAGACATCTTGTTAAATCGGAACCGTCCTCCTCGGAATAACCTGCGAGTCCGCTTCTGATCCAGTCGCTTCCCCACCATCTTCCCCATTCGGCAGAGCCGCCGTCATAGTCAATATAATCGTGCAGTCCGTTTACACCCGTGAGTTTGT
>CADBCC010000007.1:0-54479 GCA_902793125.1 uncultured Ruminococcus sp. | reverse complement strand
AGGACTGAGCCGTGGATTTATCTTTAAACGAACCGAAGTTATAGGTAAGCATATCCTTAATTGTATTATAACCCGCGTGGTTCATAACAATATCCATAACAATCCTGATACCGTGTTTATGAGCGGTATCAACCAAAGTTTTGAATTCCTCTTTTGTACCGAAGTTCGCGTCGGATTCGGTATAGTCCAAAACGTAGTAACCGTGGTACGAATAGTGACAGAAATCATTAGGCTCACCCGGGGTAACGTATCCGTGAATCTGCTCGTAAGGAGCCGAAAGCCAGATAGCGTTTACTCCTAAATTATCAAAATAACCTTCGTTTATTTTCTGCGTAATTCCGACAAAGTCTCCGCCGTGGAAGGTTCCGGGGTTAGTCTGCCAGCCCGAAAGCGCGTTTCCGCTTGAATCGGTCGCTCTTCCGTAGGAATGGTCGTTGGACGTTTTTCCGTTGTTAAAACGGTCGGTAAGCAGAAAATACACCGAAGCGTTATCCCAAGAAAAGTCGTCGGCGTTTTTTAGCTTGGTTTTCTGGTTATAGGATGTTGTTTCCTTTGACGTTGCCGCGCCGGCCTGTATTACCGAAAAAATACAGCCAAAAAGCATTATCACGCACAGCGAGACGGCAATTATTTTTTTCATTTCAAAACTTCCTTTCGTAAAAAAGTACATATATGTTTCAATTATATTATAGATGAATTTATTTCACAATAGATATTCTGCTATTGTAATTTTAATCGTCCTATTATACAAAAATCACATTTTATTATTGTACAGAATTACTATTGAAAAAGAAAAAGGCCGACTCAAACCGAGTCAGCCTTTTAAAGCATAATAATTAAATTATATGGCCTTTCTCACGGATTACGTCGATAACCTGGTCAACATATTTTTCACAGGTTTCGTCGGAATCAGCCTCTACCATAACTCTGATAACGGGCTCTGTGCCTGATTCTCTGAGAATGATTCTTCCTTCATCTCCCAAAGCTTCGGAAACAGCCTCTACAGCCTTCTGAACATCGGGATCGTTCTTGGCGTCGGGTTTGGATTTAACCTTAACGTTCTTAAGAACCTGGGGATACATTACCATAGGAGCGGCAAGTTCGCTCATCGGCTTTTCCTTAGCGAGCATAACTTCCATAAGTTTAAGTGAAGTAAGGATACCGTCGCCTGTTGTAGCGTACTTGGAGAAGATGATGTGTCCGCTTTCTTCGCCGCCGAGGCGGTTGCCTGTCTGAACCATATTTTCGTAAACGTATTTATCGCCGACGTTAACCTTATCGTATCCGATGTCGATTTTATCGAGCGCCTTAAACAGTCCGAAGTTACTCATAATTGTTGCGACAACCTTATTATTTAAGAGCTTTCCTCTTTCCTTCATATAACGTCCGTAGATGTATATGATATGGTCGCCTGTAACAACATTTCCTTTTTCGTCAACAGCGAGACAGCGGTCAGCGTCTCCGTCATAAGCGAAGCCGACGTCTAACTGATTGTCTACAACGAATTTCTGGAGATGTTCAATATGAGTTGAACCGCAGTCGGTATTGATATTATAGCCGTCGGGAGCGTTATTTATAACGTAAGTTTTAGCGCCTAATGCGTCGAATACGCCCTTGGCAATCTGCCATGAAGCTCCGTTGGATACGTCAAGACCAACCTTAACGCCCTTAAAGCTGTATTTGCTCATAGAGATTAAGTAACCTACGTAGCGGTTTCTGCCCGATACATAGTCAACGGTACGGCCGATAGCCTCTTTTTCAGCTACGGGAATCTCGAGTTTTCCGTCGATATAATCTTCTATTTTAAGGAGGGTTTCTTCCTCCATTTTCTCGCCCTTGCTGTTAAGAACTTTAATTCCGTTGTCATAGAAAGGATTGTGCGAAGCGGAAATCATAATACCACAGTCAAAATCATCTGTACGGGTAATATAAGCAACAGAGGGAGTTGTTGTAACGTGCATAATATATGCGTCGGCGCCGCTCGCCATAAGACCTGTGCATAAAGCGTACTCGAACATATAGGATGAACGGCGTGTATCTTTACCGATAACAACTTTTGCTTTTTTATTCATATTAGCGCCGTAGTACCAGCCTAAGAAACGGCCGATGCTTATAGCGTGCTCAAAGGTAAGAACCTTATTGGCTTCGCCTCTGAAGCCGTCTGTACCAAAATATTTGCCCATTATTAAGACTTCCTTTCAATAATCTCTCCGCTGTTCTTGAAAATACAATTCTCGGGAACAACGCCGCGTACGCAGGATGTAGGATAAACACTTGAGTATCTTCCGATAACGGTACCGGGATTACAAACAGCGTTACAGCCGACCTCAACATGGTCTCCGAGCATAGCGCCGAACTTTTTGATACCTGTTTCAATGCTCTCTGTTCCGTTATGAACAACAACGAGCTTTTTATCGGATTTAACATTTGAAGTAATTGAACCCGCGCCCATGTGGGAGAAATGTCCGAGGATAGAATCGCCTACATAGTTGTAGTGCGGAGTTTGTACATTGTCGAAGAGGATAACATTTTTAAGTTCTACGGAGTTGCCGACAACGCAGTTTGCGCCGACAAGCGCCGATCCTCTTATAAACGCGCCGTGTCTTACTTCGGTTTCGGGACCGATAATGCACGGAGCTCCGAGATAAGCGGAGGGAAATACCTTCGCGGTTTTGTGAACCCATACGCCCTCTTCTTTTTGTTCATAATCATCACCTAAAGTCGGGCCTAAAGAGAGGATAAAATCCTTAATTCCTTTAAGCGCTTCCCAGGGATAAGTAAACTGTGAAAGATAATCTTTCGCGAGTGTATGGTCGAGATCATAAAGATCTTTTATTGTATACATTAAAGTCTCTCCTTCTGTTCGATATCGAGGAAGTATTTATATGTATCTACGGTAAGCTCGCCGCAGGCAGCTTCGTCGCAGGCGATAATCGCGCCATTGTGCATCTGAAGCGCTGAACAAGTCCATTTGTGGCTTACTGAACCCTCAACAGTCTCGGCAAGAGCTCTTGCTTTATTGTGGCCGTTGATAAGAATTAAAACTTCCTTGGAATCGGTTACTGTTCCAACGCCTACCGATAAAGCCTGTGCGGGTACAGCTTCGGGATCATTTCCGAAGAAACGCGAGTTAACGATTCTTGTATCTGTTGTAAGATTTCTTACACCTGTACGTGAAGCGAGGCTTGTATAAGGCTCGTTAAACGCGATATGGCCGTCAACGCCGATACCGCCCATAAAGAGATCAATTCCGCCGTAAGAAGCAATTTTCTCTTCGTATCTTGCGCACTCGCCTTCGGGATCGTCAGTCATACCGTTTAAGATATTGATATTTTCCTTCTTCATATCAACAAGGTGGTTGAAGAAATTATCATGCATAAAATACCAATAGCTCTGGTCGTGCTCATGAGGAAGTCCGAGATATTCGTCCATATTGAATGTTACAACATTAGCGAAAGAAACTTTACCTTCCTTATTCATTGTATAAAGCTCTTTGTAAACGCCGATAGGCGAAGAACCTGTGGGAAGACCGAGCACAAAAGGACGATCCTCTTTGTGATTATTGATTTTGTCGGCGATATACTGAGCCGCCCATTTACACATTTTATCGTAGTCGTTTTGAATAATAACTCTCATAATAATTTAACCTTTCTGTCCGTGTTTAAGTCTTTAACCGCTTAACATTTTCGGACAATAATTTTTGCGATACGGCGCTTTGCGCCGATTAAGACTTTTTAATAATTTCAGTATTAAGAGAACCTCTGTTACAGTTTTAATTCTGCTTTTTAAATCCTCTCTAACGACTTACCTGAAGCCGTGGCAGCATCCGCCGAGTCTTTCGATAACTGCCAACCCTCGTCAACCATATCGGTCCTGGCGCTAATAGTCCCTGCTTCTCCTTTCTCAAGTGGCTATTTTATAAGCGATTAAAAACGTGAAAAAACCACGCTCTAATCAACTAAAATTTTATCATACACCATATTAAAAGTCAAGCAATTTTAAACGATAAATAAGCAGTATTACACGCGCTTTTGCAAGCGCAAAAAGCCTTTCTTGCACAATGCACAAAAAATATCAGCCCAAGCAGGAATACTTGAGCTGATATTAAAAATGAATTAAGAAAAAAGAGGGATTTATTTTAAAGAGGAAGTCATTTTATTCTCATAATGTTTTTATCGGAGTCAACGAAAAGCTGCATCTTTTTTGTTGTCCATTTTCCGCTGCCCTGCTTGAACTTAATAGTGAATTTAGTAAGGCCGTAGGATTTTCCGGTCATCTTAAAAGTAAGTTTTTTTGCTTTAGCGTTGTAAGAATACTTTGTCTTTATGTTTTTAGCGGAAGCGGTTGCGCTCCACTTTACATTTTTAGAAGACTTTGCATTAACTTTTAAAACATATGACTTTGCGAATGCATTTGTCTTTTCTGTGCTTGCGGGAAGTTTATAAGCCATTTTGTTCGAAGCGTGAGAATTAGCGGAACCCTTTGTTGCGGCGTCTGCCTTTACTGTTGAAACTAATATTGCGGATGAAACTGCGATTAAAGCCGCTATCGCTAAAGCGATAATACTCCTTGTGATTTTAGCCATTTTTCAATCTCCTTTATTTAACTTGTTGTTTATTTTACTGTTTTCTTGGTTAATTACCTGAGTGATTAACCTGTTGTGCATATAATATAACACACATATTTCCGTTTGTCAACACTTTTTTAAAAAATTTTTTAAATTTTTTTATAAACAAGAAATCGCAGCCGTAAAGGCTGCGATGAAATATAGCTGAATTTAATTTTACGGTATCAAAAACAAATCGGAAAAAACATTCCGTACTACGCCGAAAACTATAAGAATAACGGCTATTGAGTATAAAACGGCATTCTCCCATTTTTTAAAGGAACATTCACCGTATCGTATATACTTATACAGATGTACAGCTAAAAAGCCGCCGAATACGGGAAGTAAACAAAATACAACGGGATTGCACCTGAAAGCGTCGGTAAAGTTAAGCTTCAGAATATTGAGCGCCATACGGCTGACTCCGCATCCGGGGCAGTTTAATCCTGTAAGCTTATGAAATGGGCATGAAATAGAAAAACCCGTAGTGTAATGCAAAACTATATAGATAAAGCCTATAGCTAAAACTACAGCTGTAGGCTTTACTATTCTTATGATTCTTTTACTCATTAATTAGCGGGCGTATTTGTAGACAATTTATTAAGTCTATCCTGCATAAGAGCCCAGCTTATAATGGAAAGTCCGAAAATTCCGATAACGAGATAAATAATTCCGCTGTTGGAAGATCCGTCTACCTTATCGAGGTTATCACCCTGTTTGTATAACCAATACCATCCAAAAATACCGCAAGTAATAATTGTTAATACAATAACCAGCGCGCTCGACATCGGATTAGGTTCATTTGATACAGCGTTAATATCCTCGTTAAGGGTATAAAGCCAATAAAAACCGAAGATACCGCATGTGATGATGGAAAGCACGATGTAAAGGGCAATATTTCTGTTCTCAATCATAAATAACATTCCTTTCAATCTTAGAATGGGAGCATTATATCATAATAAATTATTTTGTGTCAATTAACATTCTATCAATAATTTTAGTCAATATGTCAATAAAAATATATGATTTTGGGGTTATAAACATTCCAGATAAGATTTACGCGTAATTTTTACATTGATATTTGTGCACTTCAACATAATTGTTAGTTCCTCCCGCTTATACCTCACCGCGGGATAATAATCCGAAAGCGTTATTTATGTTGCCAAATCAGGGATGTTATGATATTATAATTAAGACAACATTTTACACAAAAGCGTATTATTTTACATACCTCGGAGGAAAAAATGATTATAAATGATATTAATTTTGATACTTACTTTAAAAACTATCCCGACAAAAACGGATACTTCGGAAAATACGGCGGAGTATATGTGGACGATAAGCTGAAAGACGCTATGGCGGAAATCACCCAGGCGTACTACTCAATCTGTCAGTCACGCAAATTCATCGCCGAATTAAGACGTATCCGAAAGGAGTTTCAGGGGCGGCCGACTCCCGTTACCCACTTGGAGCGCCTTTCAAACTCTCTCGGCGGACGCGTACAACTTTACGCCAAGCGCGAGGACTTAAACCACTCGGGCGCGCATAAACTCAACCATTGTATGGGCGAAGCGCTTTTAGCGAAATATATGGGCAAGAAAAAACTTATCGCCGAAACAGGCGCGGGTCAGCACGGTGTCGCTTTAGCTACCGCGGCGGCGTATTTTGGTTTGGAGTGCGACATATATATGGGTTCGGTTGATATTAAAAAGCAGGCGCCGAATGTAGCGAGGATGAAAGTCCTGGGCGCGAATGTCGTAGAGGTTACCCACGGTTTAAAAACATTAAAGGAAGCTGTCGACGCGGCGTTTGAGGCTTACAGCAAAGAATACAACGACGCGATTTACTGCATAGGCTCCGTACTTGGGCCCCACCCCTTCCCGATGATGGTAAGAGATTTTCAAAGCGTTGTCGGCGTTGAGGCAAGAGAACAGTTCACAGAGATGACGGGACACTTACCCAACGCTATTGTAGCCTGCGTAGGCGGCGGAAGCAACGCGGCGGGATTGTTCTCGGGATTTTTAAACGACCCTGTGGATATTTACGGAGTTGAACCGCTCGGCAGAGGAGCAAAATTAGGCGACCACGCGGCAAGCCTTAAATACGGAAGCGAGGGCGTAATGCACGGATTCAACAGCATTATGCTGAAAGACGAAAACGGAGACCCCGCTCCTGTTTATTCCGTAGCGAGCGGACTTGATTATCCGTCATCCGGCCCCGAACACGCTTTCCTGCGCGATATAGGAAGAGTAAAATACGACGTTATCGACGATAACGAAACAATTGACGCTTTCTATAAACTCTCACGACTTGAGGGAATAATTCCCGCCATAGAAAGTTCGCACGCGGTTGCTTACGGTATGAAACTTGCCGAGAGGATGGAGCACGGTTCAGTTCTTATCAATCTCTCGGGCAGAGGCGACAAGGATATGGATTATGTAATCGAAAAATACGGTATTCCCGAAAAATAAACAAAAAAGCCGGCTCAGACGAGCCGGCTTTTTATTAACTTAATTTATCAAAACGCGCTGTTCGTGTTTCTCCGACTGCGCTGTCTTTATTCTTACCGAGAAGGTATTTTTGAATACTGGTTGTATCGTTGATATTCAGCTCATCACCCGTTACTTTTCCTCTTATCTCATAATGTTTATTATACATTACTTTCGCTAAAATAAGCTGGATATATGTAGCGTCGCGGATATTAACCTTACCGTTTCCATCGGTATCTCCGACAATATATTCTCTGGAAAAGGGCTCTAAATACTCTTCGAACCAATTATGTCTTTCGCTGAGCCAGTTTTTAAGGAAATTATAGTTTCCGTCATAAGTAGAATCGGGCGTACGCTGGATATTAATCCACGCTCTTCTCGGCTGCCAGCCCGCTTCATTATAATTACGGTTAATAGTATCGCTGTAGGTTGATCGGATAGTATCAAGAATACCGCCTTCGGTATGGATATTTGAAAAATAATCATAATGAACTTCGTACTCGGATTTTACCATATCCTTAAACCAATCTTTTTTCGCAATAAAAGCTAACAGATTCACGTCGGCAAAAACGCCTTCGGGCGAATTTGCGGACTTACATCTTTGGGAGCTGAGATTGGCGTTTTCATTACCCATAGACAAGTCGTAATCCCACGGAGGTCCCGCGTACAGTTTACCGTCTTTATAATAGAAAAATACCGAGGTTACGCTGAAATCGTAAGTTTTAAAATACTCATTAAGAATATAGTATTTTACAAAAGAAGGCAAATCGACTTTTTCTTCTATAATCTCCTTATCTCCGGTTTTTAACGCTTTTATAATATCACCTAAAGTATTTTGGAGGTATTCTAACTGCGCATCGTTCGGATCTTCGGGCTCCTGGGCGATAAAACGGATATTTTCGGCTTTAAAATATGTATCTTCCTCGTTCGCCATAGCGGTTTCAGTTTCATACTCTACAAGGAAATCTTTCATTCCGTCGTTGCTTTCAACGTCGATATCTACCCTGTCGGCGCCTGCCTGAACAGGTTCATAGAGAACGTAGCTTCCTCTGAAGCTTCCGTCCAGCCAAAGTTCCACGAATTTCTGGTTGGATGTATATTCAAGTCCGAGTTCGCGCGCGGTTTCAAACGCTAAGTAATTTCTGAGCAAAGTAGGGTCAAAGGCGTTCGCTATAAGCGCCCATTTTTTACCCTTACCCATACCGAGCACGTCTTTCTTTTTGGAAAACTTAAAAGTAAAAGCCTTTTTCTCAATCCACGAAAGAGAAGTAGTATTTCCACGCACCTTAAAACTAACGCTGTCCTCCAAGGAAGAACCGTCAAGATCTGTAATACTTATTTCGGCGTTTACATATCCGTCGCTCTTTTCAAGCTCGCATCCGTTTCCGTTCTCGGTATTTACGACGATTTTCGGAACAGTTAATTCCGTATCCTCCAAAGCGTTTACGGGCATACATATCACAGCGGAAATAAGAATCACCGCGCTTAGTAAGGATGACATTATTTTAAAGCTATACCTCATATTAATCCTCTTTTCTTTTCCAATCAAGAAAATAATAACACATAAGCAGGAAAAAAACAAGCGAGAAACCAAATGCTCACAGTATTATTTCCATTCCGATTTTTTGAGGCTTCATACCCATTTTCTCGTAAAACTTCAAAGCCGAAGTGTTGAACGTCCAAACGTTTAAAGTAACATTATAGTAACCGCGTTTCTTAGCGTAAGAGACCACATAATCATAAAGCGATTTTCCGATATAATTTCCTCTCGCGTTTTCATCTACGCAGAGATCATCGATATATAAAGTTTTAATATTGGTCAGTAAATCGTCGTTTTCTGTACGCTTACAAACGCAAAAAACGTGGCCGAGCACAATATCATTTTCATCCGTATACACAAAAACAGGGGTGTTTTCGTCGGACAAGATGTTTTTCAGCTGTTCTTCATTGTACTTCGTCGCGGGACCTTTAAAAATATCAGGTCTTCCGTTATGGTGAACCATATCAACCTGAACAAGAAGTTCAAGAATTTTTTGAATGTCTTTTATTTCGGCTTTTCTAATCATTATTTTCTCCGGAACAATAGCTTTTACTGAAAATCTTACTCTTTAGCGGCTTTCATCATATCCATTCCCGCGTCCCAGGCTTTGCCCGCTTTGTCGCCGCTTACATAATATCCTCTTTGGAACTGGTCGAAAATCAAAGCGTTCAGCTTTTCGGGGTTCACTTTTCCGTTTTCGTCAAGTACTTTTTCATCGGCGAGAACATTAACAATTGTGCCGACTACAGCGTGGAGGTTATCCGTCTCGACAATCTCGGCAAGCTCGCACTCCATTGTAACGGGGAACTCCTCAATAACAGGCGCGTTAACAAACTCGCTCTTTTCGGCGTGACAGCCTGATTTTTCAAACTTATCGGGCATATCGTTTCCCGAAGCAATACCGAAGAAATCGGCCTCCGCCATATGCTCCTTATCCGCTAAAGCGACGGTAAACGCCTTGCTTACGCGGATATTCTTTGTGGTTTTGTGGCGTTCGCCGATAATCAGCGCGATTTTATCCTGTCCGCAGATTGTACCCCACGCGGCGTTCATAACGCAGGGGGTTCCGTTTTCATCATACGCCGCAATCATAAGCACAGGCATCGGATACAGCGCGGGCATTTTTCCTAAACTCTTTTTCATTTAAATCGACTCCTTTTTACTTTTTATTTTTTATTCCACTCAACAATCGCGTAGCTGTTATCAAGCAGCTTTTTAATAAATTCCACATCCGCTTCCCTGTCGAGGAGAATGGAAATCCAGTATTTTTTATTCATATGGTAAGCAGGGAAATAATGCTCGTTATCAATCAGTTTAACTATTTCTTCGGGTTCCGCTTTAAGATTTAAAACGTGAATTTTGCCCTCTTTTTCAATCCCGAGACTATTATATGGAATCAGCATAAAAATCCCGTACCATTTATGTCGTTTTTGAGTATTTAAAGTATGGTGCTCTTTAAGATATCCCCACGGCGCCTCGGGAATAGTTCCGTACTTTTGCCTTACATATTCAAGTAAAATCGACTTTACATCGGCAAGCGCGAAACAGCTGTCTAATATTTGATTCATAGCTTCGTCAACGCACGCGCGTATTTTACTTACAAACGCTCCGTCGCTGTTTGTATTAAATGGCATATACAGTTCGCCGTCGGGTTCTTCATAAACATCGGCTTCAATTAAGTTTTCGGATATTTTAAATTCCGCGTAAAATCCTTTTTCATCAAGAGGTTTACTTATAACATAAAAACCGTTCTCCCGCCTAAAACCGTATTCCACGGCCTTTTCGGGAATAAAAGTGTATCTGTCAAAAAAACTATTTAAAAACATTATACCGTTATCGACCGCGCATTTGTATTATACCAAAACTTTTCCGCGGCTTCAGCGGTTTTTCGCTTGCGGAAAAGCAGGCTGCCAATCTTTCTCCTTTATCTTACATACTCTGCTTCAAAATTTCTATAACTTCTTCCTTGGTCAGCACCTTGTATCCGCCATCAAGGATAAACGTGCCTTCGGCTATTCCGTCGATCATATCATCTGTAACACCAAGCTCGCTGATAGAGAGCGTAAGCCCGAGCTTTTTCATCCAGCTTTCCATCTCAGCAAGGCCTTCATTCGCGACTTCCTCGTCGGTTTTGCCCTCGGAGCAAACGCCCCAGACTTCCACAGCGAAGCGTTTAAACTTTTTGAGTCCGTAAGACATAATAGTTCTGTAATAAGGAAGCGAAACCGCCGCCAAGGTCATTCCGTGAGTCGCGTCCGTATAAGCGCCGACGGACTGGCCGAGCATATGAACCATCCAGTCGGTAGTTTTTCCGCGCGATATAAGCGTGTTAAGCGCCCAGGTAGCTGTCCACATTATGTTGGAGCGTGCTTCGTAGTCATTCGGATTTTCAACGGCGATAAGAGAGCTGTGAACAACGGATTTCATAAGCGCCTCAGCAATATAGTCGGAAGTATTGTCGTCCTCGCCCGAAAAATACTGCTCGCAAATATGATTAAATATATCGTAAACACCCGCTACCATCTGGCGTTTCGGAAGCGACATAGTATACTTCGGATTTAAAATAGAAAACTTCGGCATAACATCGTCGCCGAAAACGTGACCGATTTTAAGCTTTTGCTCGTGGTTGGTGATAACCGAACCGCCGTTCATCTCGGAGCCTGTACCCGTCATCGTAAGCACACAGCCGACGGGAACAATTTTGCACTCGGGTTCTTCAAAGCGAATATAATACTTCTCCCACGGGTCATCATCACAGTGAACTGATACCGACACCGCTTTAGCGTAGTCACAGCAGGAACCTCCGCCTACCGCGAGTAAAAAATCAACATTGTTCTCGCGCGCAAGCTTTACGCCCTCATTAAGTTTCTCAACAGTCGGGTTCGGCATAACGCCCGCGTCCTCTACAATTGTTTTTCCGTTTGATTTTAAAATCTCTACTATTTCATCATACAAACCGATTTTCTTAATCGAACCTCCGCCATAAATAAGCTGAACGGTTTTTCCGTACTTGGGCAGTTCTTCGTTAAGATACTTTAACGATTCATCTCCGAAATAGAGCTTTGTGGGGTTGTAATAACTAAAATTTCCTAACATATTTATTCCTCCGATTTTTTATTTATGTTATTTTCTCTAATCCTTTTTCCATACCTGTATATTATAATAAACAGCGAGAATACAAACACAACTGTTATAAAAATATTAACCATCATATTCTCGCGCAGTAAAAGCATTAAAATTATAAACACCGCGCTTATTGCTCCCGATTTAAGAAACAGGGTATTGTACTTACTGCACCTTGCCTTCGCGTGACGGTTTCCGAGCGCGAACAGAAAGCCGAAAAACAGAATGAACGAACCGATAAGAAACAGTATCTTTGGT
Source organism: uncultured Ruminococcus sp. (assembly GCA_902793125.1). Classification (GTDB taxonomy): domain Bacteria; phylum Bacillota; class Clostridia; order Oscillospirales; family Acutalibacteraceae; genus Ruminococcoides. The sequence goes on along the minus strand of CADBCC010000007.1, from coordinate 42,463 downwards.
ATCAGGCTGATTTCCTCTTCCCGCATAAACTCCAGTCCGTTTGTTATATTGTTCAATGCGAAAACCAGGAAAATATGCATCAGCATATACGCAAGTCCGTTAGTACGCTTCTCCCTGTCTATTATATGGTCATAAAAAATTCCGTAGCTTAAAAACAGCCCGACTACAATCAGGAAAGCCATCAGCGCAAAATAGGCGCCGCCTAATGAAAATCCTCCCTCAAAATATGATGAAACGCCGATAATCATTTCTCCGAAAGTAAAGACAACATACAGCATAGCGCGTTCGGACAGATGCGAAAAATCAATAACATCGGCGCTGTTCTTATGTCCGAAAATCATAACCGCGCAAATACCGAAAATTATTGCCGTTAGCGACATCCAGGTATTGTCGAAATATTGATATATAAAAATATTCGACGCAACCATAAATGCCTGAATAAACAGAATAACCCCCATCTGAGTAATATGCTTGCGGGTTTCCGTCTCGCCTTTATGATTTCGCAGTTCAATCAGGTATTGCGCTCCGATATTGATTAGAATCAGCGCCCAGGCAATGTGGTACTGCATATGGTAAGCCTGCCAGTCTGTTCTTGTTCCTTCGCCGATAAAATACATAAGAAACATATTCACGAACATAAAAATATGGTCACGGATACTTTGCCTGCCGTAAGCATTAATATAGTAGGTACTGTAATTCCATATCTGGATAATCGCGAGCGTCGACATAACGTAAGTAAGGAACGCGGGCATTGTTACAAATCCGTTGTCAAAAATATGCAGAAGCTGATTGTTTCGCCCGATAATATATACGAAAATCAGGTCATAAATCAGCTCGATATACTCGACCTTTTTCTCTTTCTGCTGTAAAATTTCCCGAACCATTTTCTGTTCCTTTCCGATTCACTGTATTACCGTCAAAAATTGATTGGAATTTCCAAAGTTATATAAAAGCAGTAGTGCAATTAAATATTCATCGTTATAAAACGCTTAAACCTGCCCAACTCCGTTTCAAAATTACCATCCATAATCTTCTTTGTAAAACTTAGTTCATCTGCATTTATGATAACAGAAATCCAAGAAATTGTCCACAGTACTTTACCGAAAACTTTACCTTACGCGCGTGCTGAAAAAAAGCAGTTGATTTAGTTCAAACAGAGCTATAAGAGACAAAATAATTCTAATAAAGAATAAAGCGCGTTTCCGTTGCATCGGGAACGCGCTATTACTTTTCTTAAATATTTACCAACAAATCGGATTATGATATCAATTCTTTCATCCGCGCCTTGTACTCGGGTTCACAATAAAGTACAAACGCCGTAAGCGCTCTTGGAAATTTAGTTTTTTTACTCATTCTGATTACCTCCTTCTTTATTAATTGTTTCCGAATGCTTTGCTATTTCTTCGGGTTTTAAAATCGTAATACTCTTTCCTTTATAGTCTATAATTCCGTCGTTTTTTAAATTTCTCAATTCACGCAAAAGCGTTCTTGTGTCAATTAACAGTAAAGACGCGATTTCATCACGGGTAATTCTGATATCCAAACGCTCGGTTTGTTGGCTTACATATACATAAAGAAGATATCTCAAAACCTTTTCACGTGCCGAGGGAGCTATCGCGCACCACACGCGGATATCACGGTGAAGCATAGTATCATTAAGCGCGCGAACAGCATTCTGGTGAAAACGGTAATGAAGTTCAATTTGCTCAATGCTGTTTGACGAAACATCTCTCGCGTCTACTTCGAGCAACAGCGAATCGAACTGCGCTATGATGCTTGACATAAAAACGTTAGTTCTTATCTTGTTATTATAATCAGATACATCAAAAGATAAAAACTCGTTGTAAACGGGATAAAAACCCTGGATAGTGTCCTTTCTGCCTTTTATGTTTGTCACACAAACGGTCAACAACCCCGAAAGGACTATAACATATCGGCTATTACGCGGTTCATATTTATTATTTGCCTTAACCTCGATGAATCTATTCTCAACGCCGTTAAGGAAGGTTTCTATCTCTAAATCCTCAAAGCCCTTGAACAAGGAAGACTGTCGCAAATAATTCATATATCTATGTATCATAATAATCCAGCCCTCCTTTACTCAGTATAGAAAAAACACGCATAATTACACTTATACTTTTAATTTAATATATTTTATCAAATTTAACTATCAGCCAAAAGTGACATTTGTCATCTTTTTTGCTCTTTGCGTCCAAAGTTCACACGCTTATTTTGTATAAGTTGCACAATTTTACCTAAAGTTATTCATATAACAAATGCAAAACATAAAAACTCGCTTAAAAGAAATCAATTGGATTTACGATTTCTCAAGTTTCCGTAGCCTAATGAATGGTTGAGAAAGTCCGCGACTACACGGCACGGCAGACTGTTTTCTTAACGCCCTTTCGAGTTTCTGCCTTGCGTGATAAACTAAAACAGGGCAGTCCGTTGGACCGTCCTGTTTTATTGGCATTTAACTATATGATTGATACAATTAACACTTACGCACCCTCTCATAGGAGAATACATCAACTACAACTACCTTATTGCGTCTTTCATCTTTCTAACATACGCTCCGACGTAATCAGGCGCGTCTTTACCATACTCGGCGAGTAACTTTACTATCGCCGATCCGACAATAACTCCGTCACTGAGATCTGACATTTTTTTCGCCTGTTCGGGAGTTGATATGCCGAACCCTATCGCACAGGGAACATCTGTATTTTCACGGATATTGGAAACAATAGATTCCAAATCCGTGTTGATTTCATTTCTCATTCCCGTTACGCCCAGACTCGATACTATATAAATAAAGCCCTCTGCTTCTTTCGCTATCATACCTATTCGGTTTTCGGAAGTCGGCGCGATAAGCGATATCAAATCAACGCCGTATTTACGGCATATAGGCAGGAACTCGTCCTTTTCCTCATACGGGATATCGGGAAGAATCAAGCCGTCAATTCCAATTTCCGCGCAGGTCGATATAAACTTTTCCGAGCCGTATGAAAACACCACGTTCGCGTATGTCATAAATACCATTGGTACTTCCACATCAATTCTAAGCTCGCGCACTAAATCGAACACCTTATCGGTCTTAACTCCTCCGCTTAACGCGCGGATATTAGCTGCCTGAATAACAGGTCCCTCGGCAGTCGGATCGGAAAACGGTATACCGAGCTCTATAAGGTCGGCGCCGTTTTTTACGGCGGCTCTTACCACGGCGGCAGTTGTTTCCAAATCGGGATCGCCGCAGGTTATAAACGGAATAAACGCTTTTCCGTTTTCGAAGGCTTTTTTGATATTACTCATAAATATCCTCCCCTCTGTATCGCGCGATAGCGGCAACATCCTTATCGCCTCTGCCCGAAACCGTTACTACGATTATCTTGTCCTTATCCATATCGGGAGCTATTTTCATAGCGTACGCTAAAGCGTGTGAGGATTCTATCGCGGGAATTATTCCCTCGGTTCTTGAAAGATACTCGAAAGCGTTTACCGCCTCTTCATCTGTTATCGCGACATATTCTCCTCTGCCGATATCGTGCAGATAAGCGTGTTCGGGCCCTACTCCGGGATAATCAAGCCCCGCGGAAATTGAATATACGGGTGCAATCTGGCCGTCTTTATCCTGGCAAAAATATGATTTCATACCGTGGAAAATTCCGAGCCTGCCCGTTGAAATTGTCGCGGCGGTCTCGAAAGTATCAATTCCTCTTCCCGCCGCCTCACATCCTATAAGGCGTACGTCTTTGTCCTCTATAAAATTATAGAAACTGCCGATAGCGTTTGAGCCGCCTCCGACGCAGGCGATTACAGCGTCGGGAAGTCTTCCTTCTTTTTCGAGCATCTGCTCTTTTGTTTCTTTGGAAATCACCGCCTGGAAATCACGTACAATAGTCGGGAAAGGATGGGGTCCCATTACCGAACCAAGGCAGTAATGTGTGTCGGAAATTCGAGTTGTCCACTCGCGCATAGCTTCGCTGACGGCGTCTTTAAGAGTTTTTGTACCGCTCTTCACGGGAACAACCTCAGCGCCGAGCAAACGCATACGGTATACATTAAGCGCTTGGCGGATTGTATCCTCCTCGCCCATAAATACTACGCACTCCATACCCATAAGAGCGGCGGCTGTTGCCGTGGCTACACCGTGCTGTCCCGCTCCTGTTTCGGCGATAAGGCGGGTTTTACCCATTTTTTTCGCGAGCAAAGCCTGACCGAGTACGTTATTGATTTTATGCGCGCCCGTGTGATTTAAATCCTCGCGCTTGAGATATATTTTCGCGCCGCCGAGGTCTTTCGTCATTTTTTCGGCGTAGTAAAGCCGAGACGGTCTGCCCGCGTAATTATTGAATAATTCGCTGAGCTCACGATTAAACTCAGGATCGTTTTTATAGTAATTATATGCTTGCTCCAGCTCGTTTACGGCGTTCATCAGCGTTTCGGGAATATACTGTCCGCCGTGAACTCCGAAGCGTCCTTCCGTATTACTCATTTCCTTCTTCCTTTCTGACGGCGTTTACAAACGCGGTCATTTTATCTAAATCCTTTTTTCCGTCCGTTTCTATACCCGAGCTGACATCAACAGCGAAAGGACGGTTGCTCCTTATTGCTGATTGTATGTTTTCGGTATCGAGCCCGCCTGCTAAAAAATACGGACGGTTTATACTTTTAATAAGCTCCCAGTTAAATATTTGGCCGCTTCCTTTTCCGCTGTCGAGCAGAACATAGTCAGCCGCGCTGTTTTGCGCTTCGGCTATATCTTCACCGCTCTTAATCTGAAACGCTTTAATAACAGGCGTATTTATACGCTTTTTCAGCTTTTCTATATAGCTGTTATCCTCGTTTCCGTGGAGCTGGGCGATATCTATAGTTCCGTTTTTAAGAAGCTTTGAAACATTGTCGATATCTTCATCAACAAACACACCGACCGCTTTAACTTCGGGATTTAAAAGCCTTTTAAGTTCGGCAGCTTTTTCCGGAGTAACACAGCGCTTACTTTTTTCGGCAAATACAAAGCCTATATATTCAGGTTTAAGAATATTTACAGCTTCAATATCCTCAGCGCGCATAAGCCCGCAAAGCTTAATACTCGTCATATTACGCCTCTCAGCTCATTCAGCTTTTGTTTTTTATCGGGAGCTTTCATCAGCGTTTCACCGATAAGCACAGCGTCCGTTCCTATATTGCGAAGCGCCTTTACGTCCTCGGCGGTTTTTACTCCGCTTTCGGAAACAAACAGTATATCACACGGTATTAATTCTCTCAGGTACTTACTGTTATTTGTATCGACAGAAAAATCTTTTAGATTGCGGTTGTTTACCCCGACAATACGAGCGCGCGCGTTTAATGCTCTCTTAACTTCCTGTTCATCGTGCGCTTCAACAAGCGCGGATAAGCCGAGCTCATCGCATATTTTAATATAATTTTTTAGCTGTGCATAGGAAAGTATAGCGGCAATCAAAAGTACCGCCGAAGCGCCGAGAAGCTTCGCTTCGTATATCATATACTCATCTACCGTAAAATCTTTTCTGATACAGGGAATTGTTACGTTTTCGGCTATTTCCCTTAGATATTTGTCGCTTCCGAGAAACCACCCGGGTTCTGTCAGAACGGATATACAATCAGCTCCCGCTTTTTCGTATTCCTTCGCTATTTCAAGATAAGGAAATTCCGGAGCGATAAGCCCTTTGGACGGGGATGCTTTTTTACATTCGCAAATAAACGAAAGCTCGTCTTTTTTTAAGGCTTTTTCAAACGCAAAATCACCTTTAGGCAGATTATAGGCTCTTTCTTTTATTTCTTCTAAAGAAATATTTTCTTTTGCTGTTTTAACTCTTTCCCGCGCGTAATCGGCAAGCTTATCTAAAATGGTCATAATTACCTCACGCGTTACTGACTTCAATCAGCTTTTCAAGAGTATTATAAGCGCTTCCGTTATCAATAAGCTGTGACGCTAAGCTAATACCGTTTTTCATACTGTCGGCTTTTCCGCCGATATAAAGCGCCGCGCCGGCGTTAAGTAAAGTAGCGTTTCGCTGATGTCCTTTTTTACCCGAGAGAATATCGCGGGTAATCCGCGCGTTTTTATCTGGATTTCCGCCCTTAAGGTCAGTCTTTTCGCAACGCTCAAAACCGAAATCTTCGGGCTTGATTATATATGACTTAAACCAACCGTTTTGTATTTCACAGATTTTTGTCGGAGCGCTAAGAGAAATCTCGTCGAGCTTGTCTGTACCGTAAACTACCATACCGCGCTTCACGCCGAGATTTATAAGAACCTGGGCGAGAGGCTCGACAAGGTACTCGTCATATACGCCGAGAAGCTGCATTGACGGCGAAGCGGGATTTGTAAGCGGGCCTAAAATATTGAAAACTGTTCTGAAGCCGAGCTCGCGGCGTATAGAGCCTACATATTTCATAGAACTGTGGTACTGCTGAGCGAAGAAAAAGCACATACCTACCTTATCGAGCAGCTCAATGCATTTTTCGGGGCTCTGGTTAATATTTACGCCGAGAGCCTCCAGACAATCCGCTGTACCGCTGCTTGACGACGACGCGCGGTTGCCATGCTTAGCGACCTTCATTCCACCCGAAGCGGCGATAATAGCCGATGTCGTCGAAATATTAAAGCTGTGGGCGTTATCTCCGCCTGTACCGACGATTTCAAATACGTCCATATTGGTATCAACCTTTGTGGCATGGTCGCGCATAGCCGCAGCGCATCCCGCTATTTCGTTTGTAGTTTCGGCTTTCGCGCTTTTAGTGGACAATGACGCGAGAAACGCGGCGTTCTGAGTCGGAGTTGTTTCTCCTCTCATTATTTCATTCATAACCTCATATGCCTCATTATAGGTTAAATCCTCTTTACTTACAATTTTTACAATAGCCTCTTTAATCATAATACAACATCCTTTAAATTGAAATATTTTTAATAAAATTATTTAACATTATTTTTCCGTCCGGAGTCATTATAGATTCGGGGTGGAATTGTACTCCGAATACAGGGTACGCTTTATGCTGTACCGCCATAATCTCACCCTCGCCGGTAATCGCTGTAACAGCTAAACAATCGGGCACGGTAGTATCATCCGCCGCGAGGGAATGATATCTTGCTACTTTAGCGCGTTCGGGGCAATTCTTAAATAGCAGACAGTTTTTATCGAACTTCACTTCGCTCTGTTTACCGTGCATAAGCTGTTTCGCGTATGTCACCTTAGCTCCGTAAGCCGCGCATATTGCCTGATGTCCGAGACATACACCTAATATCGGTATTTCACCGCCGAGTTTTTTTACCGCTTCGATTATCATTCCCGCGTCCTCAGGTCTTCCGGGGCCGGGTGAAAGTATAATCCTGTCGGGTTTAAGTTTTTTTATCTCATCAACACTAAGCTCATCATTTTTGACAACCTTAATATCGGGATTTATTTCTCCGATATACTGGTAGAGGTTATATGAAAAGCTGTCGTAATTATCAATCAACAGAATCATAAATCCACCTCCTGCGCGAGCTCGAGCGCCCTGAGCGACGCTCTCGCCTTATTAAGACATTCCTCAAATTCTTTATCGGGATCGGAATCGGCGACAATTCCCGCTCCGCTTCTTACAAACACCTTACCGTTTTTCTTATACGCGATACGAATAGCGATACAGGTATCCATATTCCCGGTAAAATCTATATAGCCTATCGCGCCTCCGTAAATACCTCGCTTATTATTCTCGAGCTCGCCTATAAGCTGACAGGCTCGGATTTTCGGAGCTCCCGAGAGTGTTCCGGCGGGTAAAACCGCTTCTATAGCGTCAAGAGCGTCCTTATCATCACGGATTTCTCCGCGTACCGTAGAGCCTATATGCATAACGTGAGAGAATCGTTCTATAGAATGAAGTTTCTCAACGCTGACGGTTCCGAACTTACTTATTTTACCGAGGTCGTTTCTTCCCAGGTCAACAAGCATATTATGTTCTGCCAACTCTTTTTCATCGGCAAGCAGTTCTTTTTCGAGAGCCTTGTCCTCCTGCTCGGTTTTACCGCGCGGTCTTGTTCCGGCTAACGGGAAAGTATGTAAAACTCCGTCCTCAAGCTTTACAAGAGTTTCGGGAGAAGCTCCCGCGACCTCAACGTCCGTCCCCGAGAAATAGAACATATACGGCGAGGGATTAATAGTCCGAAGCACACGGTAGGTATTCAGGAGACTTCCCTCAAATGCAGCGCTTAAACGGTTGGAAAGTACAATCTGAAAAATGTCGCCCTCATAGATACGGCGTTTTGCTTTCTCGACCATAGAGCAATACTTTTCTCTGTTAAACAACGGCTTAACCTCACCAATCAGCCTGCCCGCGGGTTCTTCTTTCTTTACTCCGCGCGTAATAAGCGCCGCAAGCCGCTTCAGTTCATCCGACGCCTTATTATAGCCCACCTCAATATCATCAAGCTTCATATTAGCTATAAGTATTATTTTCTGTCGTACATTATCAAAGGCGATAACCTGATCGAACAACATCAAATCAACGTCCTTGAACTCTTCGCTGTCGTCAACCTCACATCTAACCCGCGGCTCGCTGTAGCCGAGGTAATCATATGAAAAATATCCTACCAGACCGCCTGTAAATGACGGAAGATAATCGAGGCGCGGACTTTTGTAAGAAGAAAGGATCTGTCTTAAATACTTAGACGGGTTTTCTGTTTTAACTTCTACATCGCCAAGCTTCATAACTCCGTCGATACATGTAATTTCCAGCTTCGGGTCAAATCCAAGAAAGGTATAACGTCCCCATCGGTCATTTGCCTGAGCCGACTCAAGCATATAGCAGTGAGTTGATACGGATTTCAGTATTCTCATAGTTTCTATTGGTGTAGTAAAATCCGAGAAAAGCTCGCAGCTAAGCGGAAAAACATCGTAGTTCCCCGAAGACGCAATCTCTCTTACCTGCTGTAATGAGGGAATAATATTCATTTTCGTACCTCCTGTTAAACGGCGGGCCGCCGCTCCCAATCACGCCTTTGGAAAAGATTGATATTTCCGGGAAACTCCTTCAACGGCGTGGTTAAAATAAATCAATTTCCTATAACGTAAAAAACGCCCTTAACAAAATCATAAAACTTTGTTAAGGGCGAATAAATCATATCCGCGGTGCCACCTTAATTCACGGCTGTCCGTGCGCTTAGCGGGATACCATCATATCCCCGGCAAATTACGTCTGCCTGCAACGTCGCAGAATACTCCGGATAAATCCGTTTGACTGCGCCCTCGGCGGTCCATTTGACAACCTGTTTCACGCTCGGTTTTCAGCTTCCCGAACTCTCTGTAGAGGCATAATTGCCGTTATCTCCGCTTCAACGGTTTAGCGTATTAAATTACTTGGATTATATCACGCGGCAAAGAATTTGTCAATATAAACACGACATGATCTGTGTGAAAAATCATCTATATATACATTTCACTTTCCTTATTATATGTTACATTGCGTTAAAAAATCTCTCCATATAATCAAAGGGTATACGCTCAGCAAAAGCTTTGGTATCAATCGGCAAGAAACAGAGAAAAAAAGTGCGGTTTTCGTTCTTTTTACGAGTAGTATTATAGTTGCGGTAGTGTAAAAAACCGCATAAGAAAGGGAAATACCGCACCGTTGAAATCGTATCAACGGTGCGGTACAATCGTGGCATGCCGGAAGTATGTTGGGTTTTATCAGAGAACACCTGCCTCGCTTGATGCGGCGTGTTCGGAGCTATCAGTTCATCTACGCGGCGGCTTAAAAATGCTCCACTGGAGCATTTTTGCCTCGCTTTGCTCGGCACAGCCTGTTCGAGTCCCTTCTTCTCTGCGCGCCAAAAAAATAACGAGTCCATTGGACTCGTTATTTTTTTGGGTTTGTACCGCAATTTTGATACGAAATATTATGCGGTCGATGAGTAAGGCTCTCGCAACTTGCCCGCGGTAAAATTTGAACCGATTTTAAAATACGCGGGAGTTTTTGTATAACAATTCTTGATACGCCACATTTAAGCAATCCATATTTTTACAGTCGTTCTGTTTATTTACCTGTAAATTTCTGTACATTTGATTCAACTGCTTCCATTTTTTTCGCGTTGAAAACACTCGTAAAATGCTATATTATATCAGTCATCCAACTTGTATAACAGAGGTTGAGCACAACATAATTAAAAATGATATAACCAAACCAACAACTATATTCTTCATGTATTTATATCCCTTCGCTTTCAGAAACAGTCCATATACAAATGAGCCTATCGGCACAGGTAAAAACAACAACATCATCCACATATTATTGTCAAGTTTTGAACTTGGCGATACATTCATGATACACACCATTAATCCGACAAAAAAGGATGTTATTGATAAAATCACAAATAGTATTGAGATTGTTTTATACTTTGTCGAATTAACGCGTTCAACCGGAGCAAAAAGAAAGACACTTTTTAAAACCAAAGAATCTTGTAACTGAGATTTTCTTATAACATACAGCTGACCTTCATAAACAAAAATAATATAATCCCCTAAATCTTTAACATTTGATATTGTCTTATAAGCAATTCTTTTACTAAGATGAATTTCATTATTTTTTAATATATTGAGAAGCATATAATCCTTGTATATTCTATACTCAAATGTATTTGAGGAAATTCTTTCCTCCGCTCTTCTTTTTGTTATATTCAAATCAACCAAGTACTTAATGCAGGCAATTAGTATACAAGCAATAGCTAATACTGCAATGCCTTTAATAACTTCGTTTGCCTTTGTTATGATTACCAGTATAATTAAAAGAGTTAATAATACAATAGCCGCTATATCTCTTAACAAACTACTTCGGCTTGATAGATTTATTATTCTTTTAAACTCCTCCGGAGAATAATTAAACTTGAGTGTTTCTAAACATTCCTCATTCGTATCTTCATTTCTTTTTTCTCCTAATAGATCATCAACACTTACTCCAAAAACATCCTTTAATCTTATTAAATTTTCAATGGTAGGATACGTTTGATTTTTCTCCCAAAGACTTATTGTTTGCCTGCTAACCATCATTTTTTCAGCTAATTGCTCCTGAGACATATTGCCGGCTTTCCTGTAAGTTTTTATCCTTTCGCCAACTGTCATTATGTCTTCCCTCCTCTTAATTCATAAGCTAATTATAATTAACACCCCACAAAAAGTAAAGAATATTTTACTTGCGCCTGTCAAGCAACACTTGCGATATATAATTGATTTCATTCTAACATCTCTATTTGTTTAGATTTTAACATTTTGCGGTAGCGTTGCGACCGCCGCCTGTGGCGGATGAAGGGAGTAAAAGCGCTCGGCAAAATAAGGAGCACCGTGAGCTCGCCCTCAGAGCGAAACGGGACGACTATATTTGGGCGAGATTGGCTTCGAGTCCCTTTCAGCGCATAAAATAACAGGCACCCACTTGGGTATGATATATTGGAAGTGGCGCGCTGCAAGTTCGTTTCATCTTTCAAAAGCCTTACATCTCGAACCTTGCTTTGTTAGGCAGAGCTATAGGTTCTGCAACGTTCCTCCCTAAAAATGCTCCACTGGAGCATTTTTGCCTCGCTTTGCTCGGCACAGCCTGTTCGAGTCCCTTCTTCTCGGCTCGCCAAAAAAAATAACGAGTCCATTGGACTCGTTACTTTTTTGGCACGCCGGAAGGGACTCGAACCCCCGATCTCGCGGTTCGTAGCCGCGCACTCTATCCAGCTGAGCTACCGGCGCATAGCGAGCGGAAATTTTTTCCGCCCGTATATAATAACACTTTCAAAATAAAAATGCAAGTGTTTTTTTACATTACGCATTTATTAACCGAAAAACGTCAGGAACGCACGGTAAGTTTCGTAAACATCAAACTTACTTACAAGCTCGAACGGAGCGTGCATTGAAAGCACGGGAACGCCCAAATCAACAACATCGACGTTCATATTAGCGACATATTTAGCGATTGTTCCGCCGCCGCCGATATCAACTTTTCCGAGCTCGCCTACCTGCCAGGTAATATTGTTATTCTCGAGCATTGAGCGGATTTCGCCCATATACTCGGCGGAAGCGTCGGAAGTATCGTACTTTCCGCCGTGGCCGGTATACTTCGAAATAATAACACCTTGGTTAATATAGCTTGCGTTTTTAGCCTCGTAAACACTCGCGTAAATCGGATCAAACGCAGCGTTAACATCAGCGGAAAGGCACTTGCTCTTGGAAAGAACCCTGTAGCCTTCCTCGCCGTCGGCTTTCGCGAGGTCATAAACAAAATATCTTAAAAAGTCGCTCTGCATACCTGTATTTCCGTCGGAACCTGTTTCTTCTTTATCGGTCAGGTAAGTTATACAGGTATTCTCGGGAACACCGCAGTTTATCGCCGCCATCAAAGCGGGATATGCGCAAACCTTATCGTCGTGGCCGTAGCCGCCTATGAGTCCGCGGTCAAATCCTACGTCACGGCTTTTCTGGGCGGGTACAAAGCAAAGTTCGGCGGAAAGGAAATCGCCCTCGCAAATTCCGTACTTCTCGTTTAAAATCTTCATTACGTTAAGCTTAACGAGGTCGCTTTCGTCATCTTCGCTTTTAAGCGGACGCGAACCGATTAAAACATTTAGATTTTCGCCGTCGATAGCCTGGCTCATTTTTTTAGTTGCCTGCTCACGGGCAAGGTGAGGAAGCAGATCCGTAATGCAGAAGCATGGCTCGCTCTCGTCGTCGCCGACGCAGATATCAACCTTTGTTCCGTCAAGTTTTACAACAGTACCGTGAAGCGTAAGAGGCATTACTGTCCACTGATATTTTTTAATTCCGCCGTAGTAATGAGTTTTAAAATACGCTAAATTATTATCCTCATACATCGGGTTGGGTTTTAAATCAACTCTCGGAGAGTCAATATGCGCGATAGAAAGCTTAACGCCGTTTTTGGTTCCGTTCTTACCGATTACCGCCAAAGCTATCGCTTTATCGCGGTTAATGTAATAAACCTTATCGCCCGGGTTATACTTTTTATCCTGTTCAAATTCTTTAAAACCGTTTTCTTTCGCGAGTTTCAGCGAATACCGAACCGCCTCGCGCTCAACGGGAGAATTATCTAAAAACTTTTTATAGCCTTCGCAAAATTCATCCGCTTTATTTATATCCTTTTCTTTTGCAATACAAATACCTTTTTTTGCCGGAATAAACAGTTTTTCTTTAAGCTGTTTAGCCTTGCTTTTTTCGTCCATATTTATCACCTTTGCCTTTCTTTTATTAAACGCTTATCTGCGTTATTTTTAACTGAAATAAATTTTATTATACATATCTTTCGTTTGTTCAACTTTTTTTACGTACTTTTCGGTTTCTTTGTAAGGTATGTTTTCAAGCGTTTTTCCGTCGGGACTGTATTTTTTATTCTTCAGCCAGTCCGAAACTACGAAACCCGCGTTATACGCCGCAACGGCGCATTTTTCGTCTTTATAATGCTTTAAAAAGTATTTTAATAGATAACACCCGTAGTCGATATTTACCGACGGATTTTCGAGTTCGGAATCGTCAAGCGAGGTTTTTCGAAGTTTTTGAACCCATTTAAAGCTGTCGGGCATCATCTGCATAAGGCCTACAGCTCCGGCATGGCTTTCGCAATTCGGGTTAAACTTGGATTCCGTACGTATAACGGCGTAAATCAGCGCCGGGTCAAGCCCGTAGTCCTCAGCCGCTTTTTCGACGTACTCGCTGTATTTAACCGGATAAAGCTTACGCCCTATTGCGTTCTGGGCATTTTTTAAATTGCTGCCTGAAAAAAACCAAAAAGCAACCCCTCCGATTATCGAAATGATAATCAGAAAAATCATAAAATTTCTGAGACGGTGAGATTTTCTTTTGTATCTTCTTTTAGCCAAAACACACCTCAAACGCGGGGAATTATCTCCCTGACTTCTGCTTTCAGCTTTTCAACCGATGAATTGTTTTCTATAAAGTAATCGCAGTTTTCTTTAAAAAAGCCGTCGGAAAACTGGATATTTAAACGTCTTTTCGCCATTTCTTCCGTAATACCGTCGCGCTCGGTTATTCTTGCAATTCTTAGTTCTTCGGACGCTCCGACCGCAATAATTGAGTCGCAGACAATATCAAGTCCCGCCTCAAAAAGCTGCGGCGCGTCAAAGAGAATTTTTTTATTTCCCTCTTCAGACAGCGTTTTTAACCTGGATAAGAAAACCGAAGCTATATGCGGATGAATAATTGAGTTAAGAGTTTTCACGCTGCCTTCGTTCTTAAAAGCGCGTTTAGCGAGCTCTCCGCGTTTTATTTCTCCGTCCGCTTTAAGCAAATCTACTCCGAACGCGGCAAGTATATCGCCCTTTACAATCTTATAATCTATCGCTTCTCTGGCGAGAGAATCGGCGTCGATAACCTTGTATCTGCACTCCTCGAAAACTTCGCGCGCGATACTTTTTCCGGAGCCGGTTCTTCCGGTAAGCCCGACAAGCTTATACATCCTCAAGCTTAATCACCTCGAATCCCGCCGCGCGGATAAGGCGGTTATAAACCGCCATACCCACTCCGTCAACACTCGGGCATCGGGCGTAGACGGTTTTTATCTCGGGTTCTTCATCAATTTTTCTCAGCATTTTAAAAAGGCGCTGAGCCTGGTTTTTATAATTATTCTTTTCGCCGAGAATAAAACATTCGGCTTCTATATTTTTTTCGTCGCCGTAGTAGCACAGCGCGGCAACGCCTTTTCCGTTATTTTTATTCACAAAATCAATATATTCTTCATCATTCGAATCGACGAGAATTACTGTTGCTTTCGGAGAATAATGCTTATATTTCATTCCCGGGGACGATACCTTTTTATCATCTTTCAGCTGGTTCAGCACAGCGTCGTCAACCTCGATTTTTCCGATAACCTTTTCGATTTCACCGACAGTTATTTCTCCGGGACGCAAAAGTTTCGGCTTATCTTCAGCTAACGTAATAACCGTGCTTTCAAGTCCGACCGAACATTCTCCGCCGTCGACTACAGCGTCAATCCGTCCGTTCAAATCATTCATAACGTGCTTAGCTTCCGTCGGGCTCGGCGAGCCTGATAAATTCGCCGAAGGAGCCGCAAGCGGACAGCCTGCCGCTTTTATAACCGCCTGAGCAACCTTATGCGACGGGAAACGGATAGCGACGGTATCCAGTCCGGCGCTCACCTCGTCGGGCACAGCCTTTCCTTTCGGCATAATAATTGTAAGAGGTCCGCTCCAGAATTTTTCGGCAAGAATTTTTACCTTTTCGGGAATTTCCGAAACAAGATTATACTT
The DNA here is from genome assembly GCA_902793125.1 of uncultured Ruminococcus sp. Taxonomy (GTDB): domain Bacteria; phylum Bacillota; class Clostridia; order Oscillospirales; family Acutalibacteraceae; genus Ruminococcoides. The sequence continues at coordinate 27,189 of CADBCC010000007.1, read as the reverse complement.
CTCTATATCCGAAAAGTCCGCGATATGCACAATAAGCGGGTTATCTGCGGGACGTCCTTTGGCTTTAAAAATCCTTTTTACCGCGCCGCCGTCGAGCGCGTTCGCGGCAAGTCCGTAAACGGTTTCGGTAGGAATAGCCACAAGTCCGCCTTCGCGGAGAATTTCTCCCGCCTTTTTTATATCTTCCTCATTATCATTCAGTAATAATGTATTCATCAAATCAGCTTTCCATACTCTCTTTGAGTTTTTCGGCTCTGTCGGCCGCAACAAGGGCGTCGATTACCTCGTCTAAATCGCCGTTGAGTATATCTTCCAATTTATACAAAGTAAGTCCGATACGGTGGTCGGTAAGACGTCCCTGGGGATAGTTATAAGTTCGGATACGCTCGCTTCGGTCTCCGCTTCCGACCTGGGATTTTCTTTCGGCGGAAATAGCGCTGTCCTGAGCCTGCTGTTTTTCCTGCAAGAGCCTCGATTTCAGCACCTTCATCGCCTTATCCTTATTTTTGTACTGGCTTCTTTCATCCTGACACTCAACAACCATTCCTGTAGGAAGATGGGTAATTCGAATCGCGGAGGAAGTTTTGTTGATATGCTGTCCTCCCGCGCCCGAACTTCTGAACGTATCAATTTTTAAATCTTTGGGATTAATCTCCATTTCGACTTCATCGGCTTCCGGCAAAACGGCTACCGTTGTTGTGGAAGTGTGGATTCTTCCCTGGCTCTCGGTTTCGGGTACACGCTGTACACGGTGAACTCCGCTTTCGTATTTAAAACGGCTGTACGCTCCGCTGCCGTTAATCATAAACGATATTTCCTTAAAGCCGCCGAGTTCGGTTTCGTTGGCGTTTATAATTTCGGTTTTAAAACCTTTTGTTTCGGCGTACATACTGTACATTCGATAAAGTACCGCCGAGAAAAGCGCGCTTTCCTCTCCTCCCGCGCCTCCGCGAATTTCCACAATAACATTTCTCTCGTCGTTCGGATCTTTCGGAAGTAAAAGGATTTTTAATTCGTCGGAGATTGTTTCAACCGCTTTTTTAGCTTCGTCGAGTTCCGCCTGGGCAAGGTCTTTCATCTCCGCGTCCATAGAGGAATCGTTTAAAATCTCCATACTCTCGTCAATTGTTGAAAGTGCGTTTTTATATTCTCTGTATTTCAGAACCACAGGTTCGAGCTCACGGATTTCTTTCATAATTTTCTGGTATTCGTCAACATCCGCGGCAACGCTCGGCTCGTAGATTTTTTTATTCAGTTCGCTGTAACGTTTATCAAAAATCTCAATTTTCTCAAACATCAGTCAATTACCTTCTTAATATTTTTTTCAATCTTTTTTCTCGGAACCATAACCTCGCGGCCGCAGTTTTCGCAACGGATTTTAAAATCCATTCCCACTCTTAGAAGGGTAAAAATCTTATTGCCGCAGGGATGGGGCTTTTTCAGCTCAATTTTATCTCCGGCTTTAAGGTCCATAATCTCCTCCGATACCAAGTAATATACTCTTTTAATTATAATTGATTTTACAAAAAATAGCAACCTAATTATTTTTCGACATAAATTGCACTCAAAACTCCGATTTTAATTGCACTTTCTTCTCAATTATAGTCTTTCATTTTATAATTATTTGTATACTATTTATAAAAATAAAAATAATTAATAAAAAGGCTTGTAAATCCAGAAATTTAGCGGTAAAATTGAGTTACAAGTATATAAAAATACTATGTATACTATATCGAGAAAGGAAGATAATAATATGAAGAAATTCGTTTCACTTTTACTTTCAGCGGTTATTATCGCTTCAATGGTTCCGATGGCTATTTCCGCAAGCGCTGCCGAGACAAGCGCCGCAGGTTCAAGTGCTCAGGCAACAGCCTCTCCTGTATCCGAAACACAGCCTCAGACTCAGCCCCAGACAGAACCCGTAACACAGGCTCCCACTCAGCAGCCTACTTCTATTTCGGTAATCACTCCCGCAAAGCCCAAAAACTTTATCGTAAAAACAACTACCGATAAAAGCGTAACAATAAGATGGGATAAAGTTAAAAACGCTACAAGCTACGTTATCAGCAGAGCGGACGAAGGTTCAGACGGTAAAATGGGAGACTATTCCGTTATTAAGACCATCGATAATATGGAGTACAACTCCTATAACAATACAGCCAATGTTAAATCAGGCAAGCTCTACAAGTACAAGATTGTAGCTAAAAGAAACTCAGGCGGAATTATTACAACAAGTGAAGCCGCTACTCTTACAGCTATGACTAATCCTACAAATGTTTCCTCGCTTAAGGTTTCGAAGAGAACTAAAGACTATATCACAATTAAGTGGAGCAAACATTCCCAGGCTTCAAACTACGTTGTTCAGCGTTCGGTTGAAAACGACAAAGGCAAGTTCTCAAGCTATAAGACAATTAAAACAACTGCTAATACTACAACATCACTTAAAAACACAGGTCTTAAATCCGGTTATATTTACAAGTACAGAGTAAAGGTTAAAAGAACCAAGAGCTCTATTTCTGCTTTAAGCTCGGGCGCTAACGTAAAGACCGTTACATCCCCCGCGGCTCCCAAAACTCTTGTAAATAAAAAAGCTACCGCAAAAAGCATAAAAATTTCCTGGAGCAAGGTAACTAAGGCTACAAAATATGAGCTTTACAGAAAAACAGGTAAAGCTAAATACAAGAAAATTAAAACAACAGCTTCAACATCCTACACAGACAAAAAAGTTAAAGTCGGCAAAAAATACAAGTACAAAGTAAGAGCTTACAGAAAAGTTGATAAAAAGAAATACTACAGCAGCTACACTACTCTTTCTACAACTACTGCCGTTAACTCCGTAAAGGGTGTTACTGTAAAAACTTACCTCAGACGCGGACTGTTCAGCTGGAAAGCCGTTAAAGGCGCAAGCGGATACAACATCTCCGTTAAGAAGAGCAACGGCACATGGAAATCAGAAGGTTCTACAAAGTACAGAAACTTCCTTACCAAAAAGTTAAAAGTCGGCAAGACTTATACATACCGCATCAGATCCTACAAAACTTCAGGCGGCCAGAGAGTTTACGGAAAATCAAAGGTATTTAACGTTAACGTAAAAGCCACCGCTTACGGAAAGACAGTTTCGGGAACCTGGGTTGAAGTTTGTCTTGAAACTCAGAAGATGTATATGTACGTAAACAACAAGCTTTACTGCTCAACACCTGTTATCACGGGATACGCTTATAACTCAAGAAGAACAACTCCCGGATTCCACAGGGTTCTCAGCAAAAAGTCACCGGCTAATTTATCGGGTTCCTACGGCGGAAGCTCATGGAACGTAACCGTAAGCTACTGGCTTGGATTCACAGGCGACGGTCAGGGTATCCACGACGCAAGCTGGCAGTCAAACTTCGGCGGAGAGCTCTATAAGCTTTCAAGCAGAGGTTCTCACGGATGCGTTAATACTCCGAGATCCGCTGTTGCGAAAATCTACTCAAAAGCATATGTAGGTATGCCTGTAATTGTATATTAAAAATTTTTAAAGCCTGCTTCTGCAGGCTTTATTTTTTTGAAAAGTCTACTGTTTAAGCCGTTAAATGTAATTTTAATTCCTTAAAAGTATCTAAAGTATGTCGAATTGTGATAGAATTACAAAGATAGGTAAAAGTTTGATTTATGATTATGGGGTGCGATATGAGTCATTTTTTTCCCGCGGATATTCTGCTTCCTAAAAAGAATTTCGAGAAATGGGCTGTAGTTGCCTGCGATCAGTACACATCTGAAAGAGATTATTGGATGGATGTTGAGAGAATGGTAGAAGGCTCTCCTTCGGCTCTTAACATTATTCTTCCCGAAGTTTATCTTAAAAAGGATAATACAGAACGTATTGACGCAATCAATAAGACAATGGAAGAATATATCGACGGCGATGTATTCAACGAGTACAAAGACAGTATGATTTACGTTGAGCGCGAATCAAACCATACTGTCAGGCGCGGTATTGTCGGCATTATTGATTTGGAGGATTACGAATACACAAGCGGTACCGACGCGCTTATAAGAGCTACAGAGGCAACCGTACTCGACAGACTTCCTCCGCGTATCGAAATACGTAAGAACGCTTCTCTTGAAATGCCTCACGTAATGCTTTTGGTGGACGACCCCGAGCTTTCGGTTATTGAGCCTTTAAGCAAAAACAAATCCGATTATAAAAAAGCTTATGATTTCCGCCTTATGAAGGGCGGCGGAATTGTAAAAGGCTGGTTCCTCGACAAGAAAGCAATTAATAAAGTAGAAAGCTCCCTTGATAATCTTTTAAAAACAAAGAAAGACAATATGCTTTTCGCTGTAGGCGACGGTAACCACTCTTTGGCAACGGCTAAAGAATGCTACAACCTTTCAAAAGACCCGAAACAGCGATACGCGCTTGTTGAAATTGTAAACATCCATGATAAAAGTATTGAATTCGAGCCTATTTACAGAGTTCTGTTTAATGTTGACCCCATTGAATTTATAGAACACTTTAAGATTTACACCGACCATATGGGCGGTAACAGCACACAATGGTTTGAGTATATTTCCACTAAGAAAAGCGGCTTTTTAGAGGTTAAGTCCACGGCAAAACTCCCCATAGGTACGCTCCAGGCATATATCGACCGCTATATTCAGGCACACCCGAACGTAAGAGTCGATTACATTCACGGAAGTGAAACAGTAAGAACTCTCTGTAAAGCTCCGAACACTTTGGGATTTTTATTTAACGGTATGAAAAAATCCGAGCTCTTCCCCGCTATCGCGGCGGACGGTTCACTCCCGAGAAAAACATTCTCGATGGGACATGCCGCGGATAAACGCTTCTATATTGAGGCAAGAAAGATAAAATAATTAAAGATTAAAAATTTCGGTCAGGCAGATAAAACGGTAAATCATTTACCATTATCTCCCGACCGAATTATTTTTTAAAATTTTAAGTATCACGTAAAATACGGTCGGGAAAAAGCATTGATTTTTCATCAAGCTATCTTCCCGGCCGTAACTGTTAATTCAAATTATTAATTGTAAATTAAAAATCATTCTTCAAACAGCGGAGTTGAAAAATATCTTTCGGCGGTATCGGGAAGAACGGTAACAACTGTTTTTCCCTTGCCTAATTTTTTAGCCAATTTAAGAGCTGCCGCGACATTTGTACCCGCTGAGATTCCGCACATCAAACCTTCTTCCCTCGCTAAACGTTTAGCGGTGTCTAACGCTTCCTCGTCGGTTACGACATAAATTTCGTCGTAGATTTCTCGGTTAAGAATATCGGGAATAATACCGTCGCCGATTCCCATTTGCAGGTGGGTTCCGATTGTACCGCCCGCTAAAATCGCGGCGTTCTCAGGCTCAACCGCCCAGATTTCAATATCGGGATACTGCGCTTTAAGCACTTCGCCGATACCAGTAATAGTTCCGCCCGTACCGATTCCCGAACAGAAACCGTCTATCGGGTCGGCGCATTGCTGCATTATTTCGAGGGCTGTGTACTTTTTGTGCGCCTTTACATTATTAATATTCTCAAACTGCTGAGGTACGAAAACGCGCTTGTCTTTATCTCTCATTCTCAGCGCCATTTTCAGGCACTCATCTATACACGCGCCGATATCGCCCGCGTCGTGGATAAGCTTAACCTCGGCTCCGTAGTGGCGGATTAACTTGCGTCTTTCCTCGCTTACCGAGTCGGGCATTATTATTATAACACGATAGCCTTTTACCGCTCCGACAAGTGCGAGGCCGATTCCCTGGTTTCCGCTTGTGGGTTCAACAATAATGCTGTTCTTATTTAAAAGTCCCTGTTTTTCAGCCTGGTTTATCATATTAAGCGCTGTTCGGGTTTTTATTGAACCGCCGACATTCAGCGCCTCGAATTTTACGAGTATATCGGCGCTGTCCTCGTCGACCATTCTGTTCAGTTTTATCAGCGGAGTTTGTCCTACCGCTTCAAGCACATTATTATATATCATTTTTTTATAAGTCCGCGTCAAACGAGGACGTTCCTTTCTGAGATGTCATATCCCCCGTACCTTTAAAGCCCTATGAGGTTTTGGATATGGAAGACAGGTTCTGCGTTTTATTTTTCCACGTCAGACGTGAAAGTTCCTCTCTGAGATGTCATATCCCCCGTACCTTTAAAGTCCTATGAGGTTTTGGATATGGAAGACAGGTTCTGCGTTTTAATTACGAATTACGAATTGCGAATTAACTAATAATCCCCCATTCAATGAATTCCGGGAATACAACTCTCCACCAGGCTTCGTTATGCTCAGCCTTTTCCTCAACAACAAACGTAAGCTTGCTGCTGTCGTAACCGCCGTCCGAAAGACGGGTATTCATATCTTCGATATACGGATAGAGAGTATCTTCAAGTCCTACTTTTCCGTCGTAGAGATAAATTTTCGGCATTTTTTCGGAACTAAAATCAAACTTACTGAGATAATCGTTCCACACTTTGTCGCCGAACAGGATAAAGGCGGGCGAGAACGCGCCGATTGCGCTGAATTTATCGTGGTGTTCCATTCCGATATAGAACGCTTCAAGTCCGCCTGAGCTTGAACCCGCTACAATATTATCTACTCGTGCTGAGGACGAATTATAATTCTCTCTTACGTAAGGCATAACGGTATTTACAACGAAGTCGGAGAACTCTTTTCCCTTACCGTTTTTATACTGGTTGCCTACTCCGGGCTGGATATCGCCGAGGTTGGGAGTGAGCTCGGTATCGCGCTTAGTACCCGTAGATTCAATTCCGACAATAATCATACCGCGGCCGCCGTTAGACATATAAGACTCAACCGCGTCGGATACTTCCCAGCCGCCCCAGGCGACATTGTTAAAGTCAAAGATATTCTGGCCGTCGGGCATATAAACCGTCTTATACGGCTCTTTTGAGTTTTTATCATAATCAGCGGGTGTCCAGATCCATACTTTCTTTTTGTATCCCATAGGATAGTCGAAGCTGAGTTCCTTTAAGTTTCCCTTATCGGCGCCTGTATAAGCGTAAGTGCCGACAAGCTTTTCTTTCTGGGTATGATTGGAATTTTCGTAGATAAAGAATCCCGAACTTGCGCGGTTAACCGCAACGTTTACAGTTTGGTTATTGGCGCCGTCATTAAAGATAATTCTGTCGTATTTACTTACATCAACCGTGGACGAAAAGACTTTTTCTCCCTGCCCGTTTGAAGTCGAATTTTTAATCTGGGTTCCCGGCCATTCAGCGGGGCCGTCGCCTGTTTTAGAATTGTAAAGGAAGAAATAAACCTTTGACCAGTTTTTATTATTTGTAAAATATATTTTAACCTTGCTGCTTACTTCGGGGTTAGGAGCCGTAGCTTCCTCAGCAGAGGTAGGTTCGGTGGTTTCGGCTGCTGTAGCGGGTTCGGTCCCGGAAGTAACTGCCTCGGTTTCGGCCGTAGCGGGCTGAGTTTCCGTTGTCGGTTCTTCGGGCATCGGATCGATTTCAGCTATTACTTTCTGGATTTTTGTAGCGTCCTTTATATTAACAAAACCATCGAGGTTAAAATCCGCTAATTCTTTCTGGGTTTCGTCTAAATCGGTCAGCTTGGCGATTGAGCGCTGAATTAACGAAGCGTCTTTTATAGAGAGCGCTTTATCCATATTCACATCGCCGTTTCCGAAACCGCCGGAAGAATAAGCCGCCGCGGGGATTATACTAAGGAATAAAAAAGCCGATAAAATTACTGATAAAAATTTTTTCATTTTAAAACCACCTTTCTACTTTGTGTGTTCTACAGTAAGCCTTACAGCCGCTTTAAGTCTGTCAAAATGCGAGGTGTTCGGCGGGAACGTCCTCAGCTCAAGACGTTTAGGCTTAGAGTTGCTCGGGCTCGGTAAAGTATGCATACGCATATTAATATTCTGTTCTTTAACAAGTTTAAAGAGATCGGCTATAGTTTTGCTTTTGTCGATTGCTTTCAGCAATTCGGATTTTGACATTTGCTTTTCCATAGCCTCACTCCTTTCAAAAACTACTTACCTATTAAATCATTATACTTTAAATCGACTGTTTTATCAACAGTTAATTACGAATAATTTGTTTACTTATATAAAAAATTGTGGTAATATCCATATAGGTGAGGAAAATGAAAAGAATAATAACAGCTATACTGATTCTGTTGTGTATTTTTACGGCTTCCTGTTCGGAAAACAAATCCGAAAACGCGAAAATGCCCGAAAAATCCGAAACCGTCTCAACCACGGAAGCTCCGAAAAAAACAACGGTACACGGAATTGACGTAAGCTCCTTTAACGGAGTTATCGACTGGGAAAAAGTAAAAAGCGACGGTATAGAATTCGCGATAATAAGAGCCGGCGGACGCGGTTACGGAGCCGAAGGCGGAATTTACGAAGACAAATACGCTTCATACAACTTAAAAAACGCCGAAAAGCAAAAAATTGATACCGGAGTTTACTTTTTCAGCCAGGCAGCTTCCGTTAAGGAAGCCGAAGAAGAAGCCGTTTTCGTCAAAAAAACGCTTAACGGCAGGAAAATTAAGCTTCCTGTAGCGTATGATGTTGAAAGAATCAAGGGAGATACTTCGCGTATTGATAACGTAAAATATAAAGACAGCGTTAAATACGCTAAAGCGTTTCTAAAAAAAATAAACTCGCTCGGATACACACCAATGGTGTATATCGGCGAGGATAGTATTCTTAAAGCTGAAGATTTTAAGGAATATAAAATCTGGTACGCAAATTACGGAAAACCTTACGAAAGCGGATACGAAATTCTGCAATACTCAAAAACAGGAAAAGTTAAAGGTATAAACGCGGAGGTTGATTTAGACGTAATTTATAAGCAGTAGTTTTCAGCTTTATGGTATAATTAATTAACATTGAAACCATAAACTCTACAGAACATTCATCAAAGACGAAAAAATTAAGTATTCCATTTATGGCGGTGAAGTTCGCCGTGGGTTAAAAGCTCGGGATAATCCCACTGACGCAAAACCTCGTAAGCGGCGATTGCGACCGAGTTCGAGAGATTAAGGCTTCGGGCTTCTTCAATCATCGGGATACGCACGGTGTTATCCCTGTTTTTTAAAAGCAGACTTTCGGGCAGACCGCGGGTTTCTTTTCCGAAAACAAGATAGCAGTTATCCTCGTATTTCGCGTCGGTATGGCGGTTTAACGCTTTTGTTGAAAAAAAGTAATATTTTCCGCCTTTGGTTTTTTCAAGAAAATCGTCTAAATTTTCGTAATATGTAATATCGAGCAAATCCCAGTAATCGAGACCTGCGCGTTTTAAATGCTTATCGCTTACGGAAAATCCGAGCGGTTTAACAAGATGCAGACGCGCGCCTGTCGCGGCGCAGGTTCGAGCGACGTTTCCCGTATTGGCGGGAATTTCCGGCTCAACCATTACAATATTTAATGTTGCCAAAACTTATCACCTCTAAATATATTTTAACCGCAAATAATAATTTTGCAAGTGATTTGCAATAATTTTATATCAGCGGTAAAGAAACTTGCTTTCTCTGGAGGTGAAATTATGGAAAAAGGTCATATGTCGAGTATTGTAAAAGGAGTCGCGGGCGGAATGATTGCGGGCGTCGCGGTAGGAATGGCGGGAAAAGCTATGATAGACAGCAAACCCAAAATGAAGAAAAAAGCCAATAAAGCGATTAATACTATAGGCCAGTTCGTAGATACGGCGCAATATTTATTTAAATAATTAAAAGCAAAAGGCTCAAAACCCGATTAGAGTTTTGAGCCTTAAATTATTATTTATCTTCTTTTTTATCAAAAGTCCACTCGCAAGCGTAATCTTCGCTTACTTTCTGATCTGTTGTAAGAGTCATATGTGCGCTGTCCTTGAACTTGAATGTCCAGGTAACTGCCTTTTTAGCATCCTTTAAAGTAACGTCGGAGTAAACCGTACCGGGATTCTTCTTATCGGCTTTAAGGGTAAATGTACCGCTATAGCTTTTCTTATCAATCTTTCCGCTGAATGTACCGTTATCATCAAAAGCAATAGTATCGCCGGATTTACCGTTAATCCATTTATAATCAGTAACGATAGCCGCGTACTGAGCAGTTTGAATCTTCGGTGTGATTGCGATAGACTCAGGGGGATTAGTCGGTTCGGGAGCGGAAGAACATCCGCAGCTTGCGAAAGCAGCAACAGTAGCAATAATCATTGCCGCGCATATAATTTTCTTTATCATTTTTATCAGCCTTTCTTTTTTACAGAATAAAAATTTACAGTTTATTTTATCACATATCTACGGTATTTACAATACTTTTTTAAAAATTTTATTTATCTTTATCAATTCCTGCTTTTAATATTATTTAATGTTATATCTCCTATACATTTATTATCGTAAGACTTCGTAAAAAACGCAGAAACAACCCGGAAAATCCGGGTTGCTTTCAATTAAACTATGATACTTTTTCCTGTCATTTCCTCGGGCTGAGGAATGTTCATAATCTTGAGCATTGTGGGAGCTATATCCGCAAGCACTCCGCCCTCTCTGAGTTTACAGTCGTAACCGATTACACAGAACGGAACAGGGTTTGTAGTATGGGCCGTAAAAGGTTCACCGTCTTCGTCAATCATCTTGTCGGCGTTACCGTGGTCGGCGGTAATAATAGCTACACCGCCCATTTCGGCAATTGCGTCGGTAACTTTTCCTACACATTCATCGACAGCTTCAACCGCTTTAACCGCGGCTTCAAACACGCCTGTGTGTCCTACCATATCGCAGTTGGCGAAATTTAAGATTATCATATCGTACTTACCTGATTTAATCGCGGGAACAAGCTTTTCCGTTACTTCGGGAGCGCTCATTTCGGGCTGTAAGTCATACGTAGCAACCGCGGGAGACTTAACTAAAATTCTGTCCTCGCTTTTGTACTGCTTTTCAACTCCGCCGTTAAAGAAGAAGGTAACATGGGCATACTTTTCGGTTTCGGCAATTCGAAGCTGATTCATACCGAGGTCGGAAATATATTCTCCCAAAGTATTCTTTAAGCTCTGTGGCTTAAACGCAACCTCAACATTCGGCATTGTAGCGTCATACTGAGTCATACAAACGTAATTAAGCGGGAAGAAACCTTTATCGCGCTCAAAGCCGTCGAAATCGGGATCAACTAAAGTTCGTGTGATTTCACGGGCTCTGTCGGGACGGAAGTTAAAGAAAATAACGCTGTCGTTTTCTTTTATTGTATCTCCTCCGTTTATAACTATCGGAACTACGAATTCATCCGTAACGCCTTCATCGTAGCTTTTCTGAATAGCGTCAACAGGACAATCCGCTTCTACGCCTTTTCCGTAGACCAAAGCGCTGTACGCTTTCTGTACGCGTTCCCAGCGGTTATCTCTGTCCATAGCGTAGTAACGTCCGTGGACTGTGGCGATTTTTCCGACGCCGATTTCTTTCATCTTTTCAACGGCGTCAGCTACATATTCCTTAGCGGATGAGGGAGGTACGTCACGTCCGTCAAGAAAAGCGTGAACATAAACCTTCTCAAGTCCTTTTTTCTTAGCGAGCTCGAGAATACCGTAAAGGTGAGTTATATGGCTGTGAACTCCGCCCGGAGACATAAGTCCCATAAGGTGCAGGGAAGTTCCGTTTTTAAGCGCCGAATCAATAGCGTTAACTATCGGCTCGTTATCCTTGAGCTTATCTTCCTCGATTGTTTTTGTAATACGGGTAAGCTCCTGGTAAACTATACGTCCCGCGCCGATATTTGTATGGCCGACCTCACTGTTGCCCATCTGACCGTCGGGAAGACCTACATCCATACCAGATGCGCCGATTTGGGTAATCGGGTTGTTTTTAAACAGCCTGTCAAGGTTAGGCTTATTCGCGGCGGCAATAGCGTTACCCTCGGGAGGAGCTATGCCGAATCCGTCTAATATCATAAGAATTAAAGGCTTTTTCATATTAAACATACCTTTCTTAAAAGAGAACAATTCACGCGTCCGCGCTTAAAAATCCGGCCGGGAAACTAACAAGGATTTAACGTCGGGCTGTCTGCACGACCGCAATTTTCAATTCTCAATTTCAATTTTCAATTACAAAAGTATAATCTTTTATTATCCTTTTGTAGCCGCGTCAATAATCGCGCCGAACTTAGCCGCTACTAAAGAAGCTCCGCCGATAAGTCCGCCGTCAACATTCTCCTTGGAAAGAAGCTCAGCGGCGTTAGCATCGTTCATAGAACCGCCGTACTGGATTGTAATAGCCTGAGCTGTTTCTTCGTCGTACTTCTTAGCGAGTTCCTTACGGATAAACGCGCACACTTCCTCAGCCTGATCGGCTGTAGCTGTTTTTCCTGTGCCGATAGCCCAAACGGGTTCGTAAGCGATAACGCACTTTTTAGCGTCCTCGGCGGAAACATCATAGAGGTCGAGTTTAATTTGGCGCGCGATTACTTCTTCGGTAATATCGCACTCACGCTCCCAAAGAAGCTCGCCTACGCATACGATGGGCTTTAAGCCTTCGGCTAAAGCGGCCTTGGTTCTCTTATTAACTGTTTCATCAGTTTCGCCGAAATACTGGCGGCGCTCGCTGTGGCCGAGTACAACGTACTCTACGCCTACTTCTTTAAGCATACCTGTTGAGATTTCGCCTGTGAAAGCTCCGCTTTCAGCCCAGTGGCAGTTTTCGGCGCCTACTTTTACGTTTGTGCCTTTAACTGTTTCAACAGCAACAGTTAAATCAACATAAGGCACGCATGCGATTACTTCGCAGCCCGCGCCCTCGGCTACGGGTATAATCTCCTGAAGAAGCGCTTTAGCCTCAGAAGGAGTTTTATTCATTTTCCAGTTACCGGCGATTATCGCCTTTCTTTTAGATTTATTCATAGGTTTTATCCTTTCTTTACTCAATAAACGTATCAAAACATTGTATCTTCAACTCATCATTATAAATTTAATAATGAGTTTTCAGAAATTTTAATACATAAACTAACTGATTATTTATCAGCGATTACATCAATTCCGGGAAGAACTTTACCCTCTAAATATTCGAGAGAAGCGCCGCCGCCTGTTGAAATATGGCTCATCTTATCGGAATAACCAAGCTGTATAACCGCTGCCGCGCTGTCGCCGCCGCCGATGATTGTAGTAGCGTCTGTCTCAGCTAAAGCTTCAGCTACAGCGATTGTACCTTTAGCTAAAGTCGGGTTCTCAAATACTCCCATAGGTCCGTTCCAAACAACAGTCTTAGCGGATTTAACAGCGTCCGCGAAGAGAGCCTGAGTTTTTTCACCGATATCGAGACCTTCCATATCAGCGGGAATGCTGTCAGCGTCAACAGTTTTAACGTCGATAGGTCCGTCAATAGGATCGGGGAAACCAGCGGCAATAACAGTATCGATGGGAAGAAGAAGTTTTTTGCCGAGCTTTTCAGCCTTATCCATCATTTCCTTACAGTAGTCAAGCTTTGTATCGTCAACTAATGACTTACCGATTTCAAAGCCTTTAGCCTTAAGGAATGTATACGCCATACCGCCGCCGATAATAAGTGTGTCACACTTCTCGAGGAGGTTGGAGATTACGTTTAGTTTATCCGCAACCTTAGCTCCGCCTAAAATAGCTACGAAAGGTCTTACGGGATTTTCTACCGCGTTGCCGAGGTAGTCGATTTCTTTCTGCATTAAGTAGCCTACAGCTGTATCCTTAATATGGTTTGTAACACCCGCTGTTGAACAGTGAGCGCGGTGAGCTGAACCGAAAGCGTCCATTACGAATACTTCAGCTAAGGAAGCTAATTCGCCTGAGAACGGCTCTAAGTTTTTGGTTTCTTCTTTTCTGAAGCGTGTATTCTGGAGAAGAACTACGTCGCCGTCTTTCATCTCGGCAACAGCTTTTTTAGCGTTTTCGCCTACAACTTCATCGTCGTTAGCGAATACAACATCTTTACCGAGAAGCTCGGAAAGTCTTTTTGCTACGGGAGCGAGAGAGAATTTCTCTTCGGGACCGTTCTTGGGTTTTCCGAGGTGGGAACATAAAATAAGTTTTCCGCCGTCCTCGATAAGCTTTTTAATTGTCGGTAAAGCGGCGGTAATTCTGTTATCGTTAGTAATAACGCCGTCTTTAAGCGGAACATTAAAGTCAACTCTTACGAGGACTTTCTTTCCTTTTACATTGATGTCGTCAACAGTAACCTTGTTAAGTTTCATAAGTTTACTTCCTTTCTTTTTTCAGGGCGTTTTCACGCACTTATAATCATTTTCTATTATAACTTAAAAGACAATATTTATCAACACTTTTTTCTAATAAGCGCCAAAAAAATAAGACCGGGAAAAATTCCCGGCCGTTTTAAATCTATTTCATATAAACAGTGTATCCCTGATAAGGAACTTCTACACGCTTAAATGCCCCGTCTTTCTTTCGCACAACTTTAAACTGTGCTTTCTCTCCGTTGTCGAATTTCGCGTTAATTACTTCTTTTTCTTTGTTGTAGGTGTACTTTCCGCCGTGGACACCGTCGTCCTTTGAGCCCGGAGTAAGCCACAGCTCGAAAGTTGAATCACCGTTAAGTTTTAGCGTTCCCCGGTAGTTGTCATACCTTACGTTGTAAACCTCGCCGAGCGGCGCTTCGTCGCCGCTTGCGTTATACGCTTTTACACCGGTTAAAGTTTTATCGGTAAAATCCTGCGCGGAAAGCGATGTATTAGCATAAACAATATAGGATATCACTACAACCGCCGCGATTAAAACTACGGCAGCAGCTGAAATAATAAAAGGTTTTAAGCTTTTTTTCTTTTTCTTTTGGATAGTTTTTTTACGCTTATTTTTTTTACTTTTGCTCATTCTTTTCACTCTCTTTTTTCATTTCGATAAGCACTTTCCGCTTAATCATTTTTCCGTTAAAATAAAGGTACTCTTCCCCGTCTTTTCTTTCGTCGAGGTCGAGCGCGGAAAAGTCGGGCTCGGCTTCCTCGTCCATTTTATTCTCATTTTCTTTTTCGGATATTTTTCTTTTTATCTCCTCGGACTTAACCTCGCCTTTTGAAATAACAATCTCCATATCCTTATACACGTAAAAGTTGATTATATAGGAAGCCGTCGACGGAAAGATAAGAACGCTTACCGCGATTATTGTTATAAGGCGTGATAATCCGTCGGGAGCAACTAAGAAAATCGTCGCTCCGAAAAGGAAAAGGATAAAAAGTCCCAAAGTCGCGAAGAAATTGTTTTTAACCTCGCCGAATGAAATCAGTCCGCAGTTTTTATATATATCTTTCAGCGATAAATCAAACGTAACCGTCATAACGGGAACATTGTAAAATATAAAAAGGACTAAAACCGAAATCAGCACGGCAACGCCCAAAGCGATATAAAAAATTCCGTTTGTAAGCGCCATTCTATAGTACAGAGAAACAGAAGAATAGCAGAAAAAAACAGCTAAATAAAGCAGAATTCCGTGTACAATAAATTTTAAAAAGTTTTCCTTAAACCCTTTAAAGAAAAGTCTTACTACGGGAACTTCTTCTTTTTCCTTTACAATATCACGGGTGCAAAGCGTTATTCCCGCAAAAAAAGGATAAACAAAAATTATCGGAGCAAGAGTTATAAACGCTGTATTTAAACCCGTAAATTTACTTATAAAATAAAAAACCGTACCGAAAAATAAGAGAGGAACCGCGAAAAGAATATTCAGAAGCAGAAGCCTGTGAATATTCTTAAAATATCCCGTAAAAAATCTTGTAATACCTAATTTTGCCTTATCCATTCATTTCTCCTAAAATTTAAACAGTCCCGCGAATAAAAACCAAAGCAAAGAGTCTCCCGCGGATACCGCGAGCGTCAGCAAAAGAAATTTGACGCTTTTTTTCAAAAACGCCGACAGCGCTCCTTTAAGCGGGTAAGTTCTTCCCCGCGCGATATTATAAAAAATCTTTTTGTATATAGATAATCCCGCCGAAAGCTCGTACAAGAGTATCATTCCGAAAAGAAATACCCCCGGGAGAATTATCAGAAAATAAAACAATGCTCCCTTAAGCCCGTAGCCCGAGATTAAATAAGCCGCGCTAATCCCTATTCCGAAGCCCTTAAAAAACGCCAAAAGCGGTAAAAACAAAGCTCCGAAAAGGCTGAACGAAAAAAATACAGCCGCAAAAATAAAAATAAAATCGGAAGAAAACTCCGCGAAAAACGCGCCCGCCAATCCGCTTTTCAGCCTTTCGGGAAAATTCAAAGCGAAAAGCAAATCTAAATAGTCAAGCGTTTTCTTGCTGAGGCTGTTAACGGTAAGCGAGCCGAAAATCAAGCCCGCAATCATCGCAAAAAGGAAAAACATCAGTTTTCCCCTTCGCTGTAAAAAAGACTTTACACGCTCAAAATCAGGCATTCTCAATTTCGGAAGCCTGATTCTGAATCTTTTTCTTTTAAGGGTAAATATTACTCCCGTCATATTATCACTCTTTCATATTCTAAGTCGGATACTTGTCCTACTTGAGAATATGCCGGGAGCTTTTATTTTAGAATATTAAATCAAAGATGGAAACTTGAATTTTTCGGACAGGTGAAAGAAATCTTGTACGAATTCTTCCGAGCGTCGTTGTCATACTCGTTAAAAAAGAATATTTCAAGCTCGTCGAGTCTGCGGTACAGAAGTCCCTTGTAGCATTTCTGGCTTGCGTGATGGTACTTAAGGAAATTTTTCGCGTACTTTTTAACGGGAACATTTTTAAGATTTCTTACCGTCTTTTTCGTTGTGCGTTTTGTAATCTGGTTTTTCTTAATATAACCCTTTTTACCTTTGTACTTAATGCGGTACCATTGCTTTTTATAAACTTTTTTGCTTACGAGTTTTACTACTGTTCCGGCTTTAATCTTTTTAATTTTTTTAGAGCTTGCTTTCGCGCTTTTTCTCATAACAACGGACGGTTTATTAATATAACCCGTGTTTTTATAGGAGGTTTTTCCGTAGGTAGATGTAAGCGTTGAAAGCATTTCTTTATGGTTGGTAATCATATAAGGTCCGAGGTTGTAAGCTAAATCAACCAGCGCGTCGAAATGATTCTGGTTAAAACTGATTTTATATTTTTTCAGAATCTGGTTTGTTCTTGTTGTATAAAGCGAATCGTTAAGAGTCTGTACAAGATACGCGAAGGCATCGTTTTTAGTAAGTCCGTTATAGAACTTTGTTCCCGAATATACAACTCTTCCGTAGCCGACAGTCGGAGAATCCGCAACCAGTTCGTCCTCGGCGACTTTAGAAAGGAATCCCTCGTACTCGGCAATATGTTTAATTACTTTTGTGGTTATAAGTCTTTCGCCTTTAGCGCAGGCGGTACGGCTTGTGCTTTTATTTACAAAAAATCTTCCCTCGCCGCTTTCACAGCTTTTCCATTCGGCTGCCGCGGAAGTTTTTGTGTAGGCTTTTATCGAACAGTAGCCGGGAGTGGTAACTTTTTTGCTGAAGGTCCAGATATAACCCGAACCGTTTGCCGCCCTGGTATGGCTTGTAGCCCAACTCGTTTTATTAGCGGAATCTATTATTCTGAATTTAACGTTAGTTCTTTTATTATCGGTTATAGCGTAAAGTTTAATTGTCTTGTTAAGCAAGGCGGAATTTTCGGAAGTATAAACGAACTTAACGGGTTCGGCGTCCGTAACTTTTACAACGCAGTCGTTGGCTCCGCCCGATTTATAGGCTCTTATAACAGCCGTTCCTTTGTTTTTAGCTAAAACAAATCCGTTTTCAACCGTAGCTACGGAAGTATCGGTCGACTTCCATTTTACACCCTTTGTAGAGGATTTTATAACTAAAGTCATATCTTTATTTACGGTATCGGAATCGAGGGAGATATTTACAGCCGAACCTTTTACTACCGTAATATCTTTTGAAGCTGAGCTTCCGTTTGCTTTTACTGTAATTTTAGCTTTTCCCGCGCCTACTCCCGTTATCAATCCGGACTGGTTAACGGTAGCGACCTTTGTATTCGAGCTTGAGTAGGAATATCCGCTTGAGCCTGACGCTTTTATAATGGCGCGGCAGCCTTTGTAAATTGAAGTATCGGAAATTGACGCGCTTATAGCGTTATTGGTTACTTTTACTGTGCAGACAGCGCGGCATCCCGATTTGCTCGCAGCGGTAATTTTTACGGTTCCCTTCTTCCTGGGTTTTACAACTCCGCTTGAGCTTACTGTCGCAATTGAAGTATTGCTGCTTTTATAGGTAACGGATTTTTTGCACTGCGCTTTAACTTTAAGTTTTCGGTTAAGAGGAGTTGAATAAGAAGACTTTTTAAACTTAACCGACGCTTTTTTAATTATTAAACTACAAGAAGCGGTTTTGGATTTAGCTTTGGCTTTTAAGGAAACCTTTCCCGTTTTTTTGCAGATTATTTTTCCGTTCGTTTTAATCTCGGCAAGCGATTTATTAGAGCTTGTCCATTTTATTGACTTTTTAGTTGTATTAATAGCGTTTTTTACATTAACAGAATAGCCCGAATAGCCTGTAACGCTTTCAGGTAGAAGAAGCTGGTTGAATTTTACTTTAATATAATTTTTATGTACATATCCCTTTTTGCCTGATTTAGTCTTAACCTTAAGCCATTTGTTTTTATATTTCTTTGTACTTAAAACAGTTAAGGCTTTTTTCTTTTTCAGGTTTGCTACGACTTTACTCGAAGTCGAGGGTTTCTTTCTGACATTTAATGTCGGCGATTTTACATACGCCGAAGCTCCGAGAGCCGAAACGGGAACAGCGGAACTTAATCCCGTTAAAGCCGCTAAGGCAATTACAATTATTTTTTTATGCAACTTCATATTTTCACTCACTTCCAAATGTCCTTAAATATAACCGTAATTTATTTTATCATAAAAGAATTATAATTTCAAATTAAAATAATGTAATTATTGTTTCAAATCTAATATATCTACTTTGTATTTTTAAAAATTTTGTTTCTTAATGAGGTAACATATCGGTACACAAGTATCGTAACGCATTTATCGTAAAAGAAAAAGACGATTTCCCCCGCAATCAAAAACAGCCACGGAACGTAAACTCCGAACACGTTAAATTCCTCGTCGGGTATCGCGAGTAAAAACTTGCAAACCAAAAACGCGCCTATCATACAAAAAGTAAAAACAGAATATTTTACAATCATCTGCAATAATTTTGAACTTAACTTTTCAATATAGCTTTTTAAGATCGGATAAAATCCCAAAAACGCTATAAAGTAAACGACCGCTTCCTTATCACCCGCCAAGAAAAGCGACAAAAGCGACACCGCGGCGTAAGCGGCAAGCGCCCATCTTTCGCCGAACTCGATTACAACAGCGACAAGCATTATTCCCGCAAAACACGGAAAAGCGTAAGTCGCGACGGGGATAATCGAGGTTGAAATCATAAGCACAAGGGAAAGCGCCGTAACCAATCCGCAAAAAGCGACACGAAACGAATCTTTCATATCCCTTACCTGCAGCAATTGCAAAGACAATTTAAACACATAGCTGTAGCGCAGATATCGCAAACACCGCAGTCGCTTTGTGTACCCGCGCCCGCGGTATTGTAACCGCCGAAACCGTAGCTTTGCCGGCGGGACATATTTTCGAGCGCCTGGCGGTATTCCGCGTTATTGGGTTCCATCTGGCACGCACGCTGGAAATACTGGACAGCCTGCTGCATCCATCCCCTGCGGAAATAGCACATACCGCGCAGGAAATACCACTCCGCCTTATGGTCGGGACCTGTTTCGGAGTCTAAAATACGCTCCGCCTCGTCAAGACGGTTTTGCTGGATAAGCATACGCACGTTATAATACTCGGAAGAAGTATTTGTGTAGGAAGATGAGGAATAACCCTGCGAACCGCTTTTTTTCGAGTTCATAATCTCATCGTAAGCTTCGTTTACTTCTTTCATTTTTTCTTCGGCAACATCGGCAAGCGGGCTGTCGGTGTATTTATCGGGATGATATTTTTTCGCAAGCTCGCGGTATGCCGCCTTTATTTCATCTTCACTCGCGCTCGGAGATACGCCGAGCACCTCATACGGATTTTTCATTTTTTACCTCAAATTTTTCTGATATTTCACTTTGGACTGTCGGAAGTCCTTTTAAAATTACGTTGTCAATTATTCCCTTAAAATCCACTAAATTCAGCAGATTATACGCGTCATACGCCATAGCGAGAGATGACGAGAGATTGTTATTAATTATTTCGGCTAAATTATCGCCGTAGGGTTTAAACGGATTAAACGAACCCGATTTAATATCCTTTTCGTAATCGTCCGCGGCGTCGGCAAGATAAATAAACCGTCCGAGGCCGTAGCCTATACGGCGGTAGATTCTTCCATCGTTCCCGCAGCCCTCCGACTCAAGCAGAGAAGCCAAAAACTCAGCGGTCGGGTGAGCCGCCATATCAAGAGTGCAGTCGGGATTCTTTTCGGTTTTTTGCTGGGCGTTCAGCATTTCTTTCGCCAGTCTGTCAATTTCGGGGAATTTTTTACAAGCCTTTTTACGCGGACGCGAGAAAAACGGCTTTATGATTTTTAAAACTATTCTTTTAAAAAATCCGCTGTCGCTTATATCATCAAGCAGTTTATAGTAGGCTAAAATCACGTTCACCGCCGCTGCTTTCGACAGCGCGTCGCCGCCGCATTCGCAATAGGAACATTTTTTAAACGGATTAAAACGGCATCTTCCCGTATAAAATCCCGAACAGCTCCTCTTAAGCGACATAAGGAAAACCGCGTAAAAGGTGCAGTCGTAGCTTAACAGCATACGGGATATAAAGGAATAGTCCTTTCCGATTTTTTTGCACAGACCGCAGTATACGGATTTATACGCCTCGTACTCACGCACAAGCAATTCATTTTTGTAGATTTTAATATATCCGAACACTTTAATCTCTCCCGAAACTACCCCATTATAAATCGATTATAGCATAAAACTCAGATTCCAACAAGGGTTAAATAAACGGAAATGTTTACAATAAAGGAATTTTAGGATATAATAAACCGAGAACTGAGAACTGAGAACTGAGAACTATGAATGTTTACGATTTTGACAAAACAATTTATAACGGTGACTCAACGGCTCACTTTTACCTTTTCAGCCTTAAAAATCACCCGTCAATAATTAAATTTCTTCCGTCGCTTTTAAAGGCGGTAATGCGTTTTTACGCCTTAAAAAAAGGAAGTAAAACCGAAATGAAACAGACTATGTATCGTTTCTTAACAAAAATAAATCCCGAAACCGATATAAAGAAGTTTTGGGATACTCACGAAAAAAATATTAAAAAGTGGTATTTAAAACAGCAGGCTAAAGACGATTTGATAATCTCGGCGTCTCCCGAATTTCTCCTTAAGCCGATTTGCGGTAGGTTGAAGATTAAAAATCTTATCGCTTCACAGGTTGACGTCAATACAGGGCGTTACACAGGAATTAATTGTAACGGCGAAGAAAAGGTTCGACTTTTTAATAAGCTTTACGGCGGAGAAATCGACGAGTTTTACTCGGACAGCCATAGCGACGACCCGCTCGCAAATATAAGCAAAAAGGCGTTTATCGTTAAAAAAGATAAAATAGAAGATTGGAAATAAGGGAACAAATATTTAATTTGTTCCTTTTTTATAGGATATTTTTAAGAATAGAATCGTTTATTAAGCAAAGGAGGTTAAAAAATGGATACAAAAGAAATATTTGACAGACAATACAACAGAATATACCGCATAGCACTTTTGTATTTAAAGAACACCGTTGATGCTGAAGACGCCGCACAAACAATATTTGTAAAATATATTGAAAAAAAGCCCGGTTTTAAAAACCAAGATCACGAAACAGCGTGGTTTATAACTACAACAAAAAACTATTGCAAAGATTTTTTAAAAAGCTTTTGGAACCGAAATGTCAAGCTGGGTGAAATTCCTGATTCTCAAAACAAAAACAATACCGAAAGTCTGATTCCTGTTATCCTTAATTTACCTGATAAGTACAGCGAGGTGCTTTATTTATACTACTACGAAGGCTATAAAACAAAAGAAATATCGAAGCTTTTAGATATAAAAGAAAGCACTGTGCAAACTCGTCTTTATGACGGACGAAAAAGACTAAAAAATATTCTTGAAACGGAGGGAATATAAATGACAGAAAAAGAAATTAAAAGCTTGTTTGATAAACTAAACCCAAATGAAAGCCAAAAGCAAAAAGCCTGGAATAATATTTCAAACAAAAAGAGCAATAACAATAGATCAGCCAAGAAAATACTTCTTATAGCCGCTATAATCTCAACTATCGCTGTTTTTTCGACGTTCACAATTAACGCTTTTTCAGGCGGAATGTTGTTTGAAAATATAAGTGCTATACTTCTCGGAAAAAACAATATCCATATCAGCTCTAAAATTTCGGATAGAAAAACAAAATTATCCGTCGCGCATACTACATCTCCCGTCTCAACACAAATAGGCAAGAAAAAAGATGCAAAAGCATTTCAAAATAAAAACACATCCGAAAGAATTCTTTTAAATTCTGTAAAAAAACGCTATCCTCCCGCCGCAATCGAATCGGTCGCAAACAAAACAAGCAATTATAAAACCATCCAAAATAAAAATATTGAGTCACCCGATAAAAAAACAAAAGATAAAATTATTTCGTCATCTGAAAACAAAATATCGGAAACACAAAACAAGGAGGAACTCATAAAGAACGACTACATCTACTTACCGATTAGCGCTTCAACAGCTAAAATAGTCGGATATTCAGGTAATGAAGAAAAAGTAAATATTCCCGATAAAATAGACAATTATAAGATTACTTGTATAGATGGCTGGGCGTTTACTTGCCAAAACAATATTACAGACATTAGCATCCCCGAGGGAGTTAATTCAATAAACGAAAAAGCTTTTTACGGATGTAAAAACCTTTCTTCCGTTAAGCTTCCGAACACGTTACTTTCAATCGGCAGAGGAGCGTTTAGAACAACAGCAATAAAAAAAATTGATATTCCCGATAATGTAACAAAAATAGAAAAAGGAGCTTTCGCTAATTGCAAAAAATTATCTAATGTTAAAATAGGTAAAGGGATTCAGACAATAGAGCGTAGCGCATTTAACCCATCAGATATTATCACTATCAGCGGTTATTCCGATACTGCCGCTTATGAATACGCGGTAAAAAACGGAATCAGATTCATTAACCTCGGATATTTTAAAAAATATATTAGTATCAACACCGCCAAATGGAGCGGTTTTTCCGAAGTATACTGTCACATATGGAATTTGAACGGAAACAGTTTCTTTGTATGGCAAAGCGATAGCGAAAAATGCGTTGACGCGGGGAACGGAATTTACATTTATGATATTTCCGTACTCGAGAAATCTACAGCATGTAAATTAAAAGATGGCGAAAATTATCTTGTGGTTTTCAGTACAAATAACGGTATGCAGACTTACGACTGTACTTTCGGTTCATCTTGTATAGGCGACACGCTTTTAATAACAGGCAAGATAATTGAAAACCCTTTAGACTGTGATAAAAACACATATGAAGCACTCTGGGATTTAAACAACCAAAATTACGGACCTCACCTTTCTAAAACATCTATAGGTAATATTGTCGGTTCTATGCTCTGCCCTAATGAATCTAAAGAATAATTGCTAATACAATATTAAAGGATTGATTTTAAAACGGTCGGGAATTTCTTCCCGACCGTTTTGTTGTTTTAGTTATTTAATTTTAACCTTAACTGTTTTTGTGATTGTCGCGGGCTTGTAGCCTGAGTTGCCCTTAACCGCGATTTTCAGTTTAATCTTATAAGTCTTTTTAGCGTACTTACCTTTCTTAAAGGTAATCACACCTGTCTTTTTATTGACTTTGATTTTCTTGTAAATCGCCTTGGTTGTACCGCTTTTAACCTTGGTTACGGTAACCGCGCCCTTGTTCTTACTAATTTTAATAGCTTTAACCTTCTGAGCTTTCTTTTTAAGCTTCTTTGCTTTTAATGCATTTTTCATCGTCGAAACCTTTACGGGGTTTTTCTTCTTAGCCGGTTTAGCGACAGACGCTTTAGGCGCGCTGTTGTTATTGTTAACTGGAAGAGTCGGTGCAATCACGGGCGTATCGGGATCGAAAGCCTCCTTTTCCCTTTCGGCGTCTTTAACAATGTTAACCTTAGCGGACGCTTCGTATCCGAGCACATTAACGGTAACATTGTACGAATTACCAACGCTCCATTGATTTTCAAACGACTGATTCTGCTCGCAATGCTCCCAATAATTGATTTGATAATTTATTCCGTTGTACTCAACGCTGCCGTTTTCGCCCTTAAGAACCGTTCCGTCTTTAAGAGTTAAGGTGAATTTATCGGGAGAATATCTGTAGCATTTATAATACTCTTGCGCATCGTAATCATAGTATTTATAATAATCGCTTTCCTGAATATTAACATCTTCAATCTGCGCTGATTTAACGGGGCACTCAATTACATTAATGTCAAACTCTGTTGTGAATCCAAGAATATCACCATAACCCTTATAAGTGTTGCCGGTTTTCCATTCCCACGTAGACGCGCTATATATTTCATCAAAACGATAATAAGTATTCTTATATTCTACTTCGCCGTTTTCATCACTCTGAAGAACTGTTCCGTCTTTTAGAGTAACGGTATATCTGAGATTACTTCTATTAATTCTGTAGTAGTTATCACCATCTTCGAAATAACTATCCCAGCCGTTAATAACTGTCAGCGGATTTACAGATACACTTTTTACAGGAGTGGAGACGTAATGCACTTTCGCTTTAAATTCTATTCCCATAGCTTCACCGTTAACTTCTACAACGTCGCCGTTTTCTAATTCGTAAACATCAACATGGTCGAAGTCAACATTATACCAAGCGCCGTTATATTTAAACATGCTGTCCCTAACTTTTACTTTTTCGGTTTTTCCGTCGTTAAGATTTAAATTGAGAAGAGCATCCTCAATATAACCGCTGCCTGAGTCGTATTCATTATCAGGAGCAATTATATATATATCATCACACGTTATTGATTTTATCGGGTTTGGCTTAATCTCTACAGTAAACTCAGCTTCTACACCTAAAATATAACCTCTTACCTTATGTACGCCGACATCCCATGCGTTTGTATACTGGTCGTCGAAGAACGCGGGCATATAGTTATTGCCTTCATACTTAACATATTTACCGTAAAGGCTTTCCTCTCCGTAAAGATAATCCTCGCTTCTGTAAACCGAACCGTCTTCGGCGATAACCTTAAACGAGGGGTCGTAATGGTATTTCTTTTTAACTCCCGCGGGAGCATCTTCATCGAAAGAAGATTCCAAAGGTTTGTTGTCAATATCTTTATACATTATAACATTATCGAAAACAACCTTCTTGAACTTTGAGGGCAATACGGTAACGTTATATTCAGTTGAAACATCGCCGTATTTAGCTATGGCTTTATATGTTCCGGGCTTCAGGTAATCCGCGCCGCCCAGGTCAAGTTCAAACTTAACCTCATCATAATAATCATCTATTTCGAAACTTCCTGTTTTGGAAGTCGTAATAACGGTATCGTCAGAAAGAGTAAGTTTAACTTTCGTTTCAATTTCAAGATTGGATCTGAAAGAAACATCAATGCCCTGGGTAACTGTAATATCTTCGGCTTCCATTTTCTTTACAAGACTATCATATACAGTAACGGTAAATTCGGTTTTTTTGCCCGCAAGGCTCGCTTTTACGGTATGCTGACCTTCGGATAAATCTTCGACGTCTTCTGAGAATTGCGGGAATAAATACCTGTTCATCTTTTCGCTGTAGTTGTTAACAAATTTATATTCCTCGCCGTTTTCAAGTGTAATTGTAAAGTCGGGATTAAGCTCTGAATAATCGCTGTTTTTGAAAACAACGCAATCCTCAACCTTTAAGGACTTAATCGGTAACTTTTTAATATTAACGGTAAACTCGACTTTCATTCCGAGTATATAACCCGTAACTTTATGAGCTCCGACACCCCACGGGTTATCGTAAGACTGGTCATCATCATACTCTAATTCAACAAATTTATTGTCAATATTAGTGTAACCGTTTGAGCTCTTTTTAACGGTTCCGTCATTAAGAGTAACCGTAAACTTGGGAGTATACTCGTAGAATACATCGTCTTCCTTGTCGATATCCTCATAAAGGTCGATGTCCTCAACCTCTATTTTTTTAATCTTACTTTCTTTTACATTTACGTTAAACTTATATTCTTTTCCAAAAATCTCTAAAGACACCTCGTGAACTCCCGGTCCCCAGGGATTGCTGAACTGGCCGTCATTAACATAAATTCTAAAATCAGTATTTTTGTATCTGAAAGAGTCGTAAAACTCACGAGAAAACTCATCTCTAACAACATCGCCGTTTTTAAATGTTATTTTATAATTTACAGAATAATTAATGTAGCTGTAACTGTCGATTATTTCATCGTCATCATATGTAAATTCAGTCTTTGAATCAACTCCGACAGTCGCCTCTGTATCCTCGATTTCAACTTTTTCGATTTCCAATTCAACGACCTCAACCTCGATTTTCTGTTTATAGCCGTTAAAGGAAACCTCGGCTTCGTGTTTACCCGCGCCCCATTCGTTGGTCGGGCTCTGATCATCCTTGACTTCCAGGTCAAAATATCTGTCATCTTCTTCGTCGAATTCTATACATCCGTAGCTAATCGGATAACTCTTGCCGTCCTTAGTATTCAGCGAACCTTTGAGTTTTTCAGTATAAGAATAGTAATACCACTTTTCATCGTCATCGTATTGGTAGTCCTCATCTTCGGAATACTTATAAACAGTTATGGGTTTAAGCTCGAAACCCAGAATATTATCGGGCGCTAACTCGTCGGGAGTAGCGTCTCCTACAGGCGCCTTTTTACTTTCCGCCGCGAAAACTAACGGCGCGCCTACGGAAAATACACTCATCAGCATTACAAACGCTAAAAGCAAACTGAGAGAGTCTTTAGCTGCTTTTGAGAAAAATTTCATTTAATCTCCGTCCTTTCAAAAATGATGTATTAATTATACATTTATTATAATTTAATGTCAATATTTTTGCTCATATTATTATAATTTTGTTGAAGATTATCAAAGAAAAAGGCAGTCCGAAAACGAACTGCCTATTTTTATACGTTAAGCGCGTTCCAATCCGCCGAACAGCTGTTGAAAGTTGTTCCCACGGAATTTGTATAAGGCGCGTAGAACACCTTTCCGTTTTGGTCTT